>NZ_JBIWPG010000024.1:0-159637 GCF_044768135.1 Streptomyces sp. NPDC101165
TCTTGCGGATAAGGCTTGGGCACAGCGACATCCTTCCCACCCGCCCCACAGGGCAAGCCAGTTCAGATGTCACCCGATCGTGCAGCAGACCCAAGGGCCGGGCAGCCTCGGCGAACCACGCCTTCAGCTGCTCCGGCCCAGGCACATCCTGAACACCACGCTACGACTCTTGAGTTTCTTTCGGCCCTGGGGAACGCCGGGATCTCACCCCCGCTGTGTGGGCGTGTGACCCTGGAGCTCGGCGCGAGCCTCCGTCTGTGCCGGCACCACGCCGATGTCTGATCGACTGTCCGGATGCACGGCGACGACGTTGCAGGTCGAGCCGCAGTGCTGCTCGGGGCCTTCCACGCGGCGCAACTCTCCCTGGTCCGTGAAGCGGTGCATTCGGTAGCCGCAGGCTGCCAGAAGATCCCACGCGGTTCGATCCGGCGCGGCGGCTCCGGGCTTCCGCCACACGAGTTCGAAGATCACGACAGGGCGGTCCCGCTCGAGGATCTGCTCGGCGCCCTGCAGGGCTTGAGCCTCATAGCCCTCGATGTCCATCTTGATGAGGGCGATGCGGCGCCCCGGCGGTACCACGTCGTCGAGCCGGACCATCACGGCCTGCTCGGTCTCCGGCCTGTTTCCGCAAGACGCGTGCAGCGAAGCACGTGACCGGTCGTCGTGCATGTGGAGGGTGGCGTGTCCGGCTTGAGCGCCGGCGGCCACAGGGAGGATCTGCACGTTGTGCAGATCGTTGATCTCGAGGTTCCGCTGTAGAACGGAACGCGCGTGGCCGAACGGATCCATTGCCAGCACCAGCCCCTGAGGACCGACCAGGCCGGCGAGAGGCAGGGTGTAGCTGCCGTAATGAGCGCCCACGTCCATGACCACGTCCCCGGGCCGGACCCAGCGGTGGAGTTGGGACACTTCGATTTCGTAGTCGTCGCGCCACACATACGCGATCTTGGCGTTGCCGCGCCACTCGGGAGGGCACCAGAACGCCATGCGCGGCCCGGGGAGCGACACGGTGGCGCCCATGTGCAGGGCTGTGCGCGCCCGCCAGACCGCCAGTCGGGTGATCATGGTTGCCGCGGACGTGTGGGGCGCGGGATGACGCAGCGCCCACAGAGCCTTGCCGAGAAGGGTCATATTTCACCGCACTCTTTCAGTTGGGCATTGAGGGGACGGTGGCCTCTGCTACGCCTTGTTCGCGGAGTTCCGCAGCCGAAGTGGCAGCAGACGGCCTGTCGACGGGAAGAATGGCGCGATAGATTTTTTCGGCGATCTCCGCTTTTGCTGTCCATGTGTGTTTCCGTGCCCACGCCAGCGCTGCGTGTTCCATGCAGCGGTGTGTTTGCTCGTCATTGAGCACACCGCCGAGTGCCGACGCGAGACGTTGTGGCAGATCGGCTGAACTGCCGAGCGGTACGGAGACCGCCCCGCCCGGTGCCGAGAAATCACCGATGCCCTGGTGGCCGAGATGAACCACGGGTACACCTCTGGCGCACGCCTCCAATGACTGCATGCTGGAGGAGTCCCGCAGGCTGGTCATCAGAAACGCGTCGGCCTGATCGTAGACCGTGAAAACCTGGCTCCAGGGCAATCGGCCACGGAATTCGACGGACTCGTCTACTCCCAGGTGTAGCGCGAGTTGTTCCAGGGCGTGTCGCAGAGGGCCGTCGCCGAGGATCACGAGGCGCACATCAGGAATTTCTGACCGCAGATGGGCGATGGTGCGCAGCGCCAGCTCGGGGGCCTTGATCGGGATCAGACCCCCCACCCACAGAACGGTAGGAGGGCCGGGGGGCCGGACCCGTTCGCCCTCCGCCGACTCCCGGAGCAGCGACTCATGGATGCCGTCGGCGAGCATCAGACGGGTATCGGTACGGCCCAGGCGGCGAGTCACTCGTTGTGTGTCCCGGTTGGTGGCCAGTACGACCGCCGCCTCGCCGAGTGTCGCACGGCACAACGGCCGGCGGCTGAGGCGTCGAATCCGCAGCGTCCGCACCGCTTCCTGCCAGTACGCGGCGCCCAGGTAACGCCGGTGACTGCGCGGTGCGGTCTGGCCGCCGCCGACGGGGCCGAACACCAACGGCGGTCCCAGGCGATGCAGGGCACATCCGCCTTGCAGGGATCCGTACGAGACGTGATGTACGAGGTCGGCTTCATCGAGTCCGTGGCTGCGGGCATAAGCCAATGCCCGGCGCTGCCAACCGTCGTAGCGCAGGAAATCTGCAGCCATGCCCCTCAGCCATCCGGGCAGCATTCGAGTCCATGCGGGGGTGGGCGGTGCCGCGATGACGTGCAGGTTGATCCGCTTTCCCGCATCCCCCATTTCCGCTACTCGACGCATAATATGCTCGGCGTTGTCGGAGTAGGGGTAAGTCAGCACGTCTACGGTGTGTCCGCGTCTCGCGAGTGTTTCGGCCCAGCCCCACCCGACGGCGGGTTCACTGCCACGGGTCGGATCGCAGCCGAACGCGACCAGGACGATACGCAGTCCGCGTGAGGTGGTATGTGGTCCGGACTCGGCCGGGCTGTTACTGGTGGAGCGCTTCTCGACTTCGCCTGCCACCGAGGAGACGTAAAGGGATCCCGTTTTTTTCATCCTCTTGTGGCGCATGAAGTCCTCTCCGCCTGCGACGGAATCCCAAGACCCGATCTGCCTGAGAGTAAAGTCCGGCTCATCAGTGGAATATCGTTTATTGCGCGTTTCGCTGACCGTTCCCCCGATCGGCGCCCCGCTGCGGCGGACCGCGCGGCCGGTGACGTGTCGTTGCGGTCATGGCTGCCGGATGTGTCGGCCCATTGTGCCTATTCTGAGCGGGTCATACGGGAAAGAACTGGGCAAAACGGACCCGATCGGCCCTGTGAGGGGTAGGCGTTGGAACGTCACGGATATCTCAAAGTACTTTTCAGACGCTGGCCGACAGCCCTGATCTGTCTGCTGCTCGGTATCGGTACGAGCCAGGCCGTAACCGCGCTGACCACGCCGGTCTACGAAGCCCGCACTCAGCTCTTCGTCGCCACCCGAACTGACGGCGCGGACTCCGCCGACCTGAACCAGGGGCAGACCTTCTCGCAGGCACGGGTCCAGTCCTACGCGGCGATCGTCGCCACCCGCCGGGTCACCCAGCCCGTCGTACGCGAGCTGGGGCTGAGCGACACACCGGAAGAACTCGCGTCCCGCATCAGCGCCGACGCTCCGCTCAACACCGTGCTCATCAACATCAGGGTGCGCGACACGGTTCCGGCACGCGTGGCACGCATCGCCGACGCCGTCGCGAAGCACTTCGTCACCGTCGTCGAGCGACTGGAGACGCTGAAGCGGGCAGCCGCACCCGCCAGGGAGCGCAGCCCCGTCCCCCTCGCTTCCCCGGTCTCGCTCGGTATCACCCAGGAGGCCGGCGTCCCCGCGAGCCCCGTGTCACCGGACCGCCTGCTCGACTTCGTGGCCGGAGTGCTCGGCGGCCTCCTGCTGGGCGGGGCAGCCATCGCCCTGCGCGAGGCGCTCGACACCACCATCAAGACCAGCGAGGCGCTCGGCGACCTGACCGCGCTGCCGGTTCTCGGTTCCATCCCGTACGACAAGAGAGCGACCCAGCAGCGGGTCGTGATGGGCACCGCCGGCAACTTCGCGCGCGGGGAGGCATTTCGCAAGCTACGCGCCAACCTCCAGTTCGCGCAGGTCGACGATCGTCCGCGGGTCATCGTCGTGACCAGCCCGGTGCCCGGCGAGGGAAAGACCAGTACCGCCGCCAACCTGGCCCTCTCGCTCGCCGATGCCGGTCTTCGGACCTGTCTGGTCGACGCCGACCTGCGCCGCCCGTGCGTGGCACGTACCTTCGGCCTCGTCCAGGACGCGGGACTGACCACCGTGCTGATCGGCCAGGTCCGTGTCGAGGACGTGATGCAGCGGGCCGCGGGCCGGCTCGCCGTGCTCACCAGTGGTGCTGTGCCGCCCAACCCGACCGAGCTTCTCTCCTCGGGCCGGATGAGCCGGCTGTTGCGTGAACTCGCGGACGCCTACGACGTGGTCATCGTGGACAGTGCGCCGCTGCTCCCCGTCGCCGACACCCTCGGCCTGGCCCCGCTCGCCCAGGGCGTGCTGCTCGTCGTACGCGCCTCCAGGACCGGCCGTGACCAGATCTGCAGCGCTGCCGAGTCGTTGAACCGGATGGGTGTCCGTGTCCTCGGCACCGTTCTCAGCATGTCCTCCGCCTTCAAGAGCAGGGGCTACGGCTACGGCTACGGCGCGGCGGAATTGCCGGGGCCCCGTCCGCCGGTCGGCTCCGGGAGCCCCGCCGCACTCGCTCCGCGGTCCTTCGCCGACAAGAAGTGACCCGTCTCTCAACGAACACCGTCCACAGTCGTATCCACGGAGAAACCGCATGAGCACCGACACCACTCCTGGCATGGCCTCACTGCAGGAGGCTGAACACGGAACAGGGCACGACTACGCCAAGGGCTCGCCGCATCTGTTGCACCACGGGATCAGGGACCGCATCGTGCGCCGCATCCACGGGCTCGTCGGCGAGGTCATCGACCGGCAGGGCGCGTGCCGGGTCGTCGAAGTCGGTGCCGGTCACGGCGCGTTCACCGACCATCTGCTGGCGGCCGGAGCCGAGGTCGAGGTCACGGAGATGAGTGCGCCGAGCGCCGAGTTCCTCGCTCACCGTTACCGGCACAGCCCACGCGTACAGGTCGTGCATGACCTGACGGGCGAAGCCGCTCACCAGGGAGGTCCGGTGGACGCGGTGGTGTGCATCTCGGTCCTTCACCACATCCCCGACTACCTCGACAGCGTCGCCAGGTTGACGGGGCGCATCACGCCGGGTGGGTTCTTCTTCAGCTTCCAGGATCCGCTCTGGTACCCGCGCCGCTCGGCGCTCTCCCTCGGGGCCGACCGGGCCGCCTACTTCTGGTGGCGGGTCGGCCAGGGCGAACTGCGGCGGGGCGTGGCGACCCGGATGCGGCGGTTGCGCGGCATCCATGACCCGTCCAATCCGGCCGACATGTCCGAGTACCACATCGTGCGCAAGGGCGTGGACGAAGAGGCCTTGCGGACGCTGCTGCTGGGGCCCTTCGCGCGCGTGGAGACGGAACAGTACTGGTCGACCCAGTCCCCCACGCTCCAGGCAGTCGGCGAGCGGTACGGTCCCTCCACCAGTTTCGGCATCGTCGCCCGGGACCGGAAGCCCGCCGAAGACGGATGACGGCTCCGTGAGGCCGTGGCCGCGCCGGCTCAGGCGCGGCAGGGACCCGCGGGCTTCACCGTGGCCTGCAGCGGCGTCACCAGGGCCTGCCGGAGAATTGCCGGGGCGTGGTCGGCCCGGGGCTCGCGCAGGTGCAGCACCAGCGTGCGGCTGGACTGCCGGGGCAGCTCCAGATCGAGGGTGTACACCGGGTGGCCGCGTTCGACGCCGGGGATCAGGTCGGCCTGGTGGTCGTCCAAAGTGGCCCGCGTCAGCGTCGCCCCCTCGCTGGCGTAGTAGGACACCAGCAGCCGGTTGTCGCCGGGGAGCGTGCGGTAGGGCGGGACGTCGCCCCGTTGGGTGACGTAGTAGGGGAGGCCCGAGGCCGGTGCCCGGTTGGTGAGCGTCACGGTCGCGGTGACCGATCGGGTGGTGTTCGTGCAGGCACCGGGTGCCCAGACCAGGCTCCGGTCGAGGTAGTAGTCCAGCTTGGAGCCGGCCGCGTTGTTCACCACGAGCCCCGCGAGAGGGCCGGGCGCATCGAGGATCGCACCTCCGAACGCCCGTGACACCAGTAGCCGTTCCTCGGCGGTGTGTGCGCTCCACAGCTGCATGCGGTCTTCCCGCTGCACGTCGTGCACGGCGCTCAGAAGCGCGGGAAGCAGGTGCGGGTCGTCGGCCGCGCTCATCAGCTGTCCGGCGGCGGCGCGAGCGGCCTGGACGAAGAACGCCTTGCGCTCGGCGAGATCAGCGTACTTCGCGTAGGCGGCCCGCTCGGTGAGGTCCACGGCGTTCTCGGCGGTGAGTGCGGTGCCGTCGGGCATCCGGGCCGGCCCGGTGGCACGCAGAAGAAGACCCAGCGTGCCGGGGTCGATGGCGATCGCGCCGTCCAGGCGCTGGCCGGTGTGCGCACGCCAGTACGCGGTCCAGAGGCGGGCCGCGTACGGGAAGTACGGGCTCATGTTGGAGTTCTGCCAGACGGCGGCCGGTTCGTTGTTCCCGTATCGGTCCACGAACTCGGCTCCGAGGTTCACGTCCGCGTGGACGCCGTCCATCTCGTTGTCGTTGCCGAAGCGCTCGAAGGACAGGCGGCCCCGGTCGGCCCGCAGCACGGCGAAGGCTCCTGGGAGGCCGCCAGTGCCCCGCGATTCGGCTGTGTTCTGGAAGGAGAGGAGATAGCGGCGTGGGCCGTGCGCCCCGAGCATGGACGGCACCACACGCGATGCGACGGCGGCGTCCTGTGTCTGCGGGACGAGCCGGTCGAGCTGATGGAGCAGTTGGGCACGGCCGCGATCGGCCGCCGGCAGCCAGGTGGAGCGGGGCAGCCGGTGGGTGTCGTCCCGCACTCCGGCCGCGACACGCGCGGCTCGGGTGAACGCCGGAGCCTCGCTCTCCAGCTCGCTGAGAACGTGAGGGACGCCGCCTGCGTGAGCGCCCGCCGAGAGTTGGGGGACGGCTCGTACGAGCGGCTGCAGCACGTCTTCGGTGAGGCTGTCCGAGGCCTGTGCGATGCCCCGCACGGTCTCGAAGGGGCCGCCGACGAAGGGCAGCCGGGCGGCTGTGTACCAGGCGGGGCCGGTGGTGAGGTGGTGTGCGCAGGCGGTGTGTGCGGCCGCGGAACGCAGCAGTCGCTCCTGCCGGGACTCCGCCGGGGCCCCCGCGGCGACCGCCGCAGTGGGGCGGGGATCGGCCGCGGTCGCGACCGATCCCCGGAGTGCGTTCAGGTCGTGCTGGGCGGCAAGGAGTTCGTTGTGGGCGAGCCAGCCGGTGACGCCGATCCAGGCGGCCGCCGCTGGGGGAAGAACAGCGGCGGCCACCAGCACGTTCCTGGCCGCACGGCCGTGGATGTTCCGGCGTGCCCGGCCGGCGTCCCGGGCACGCCCGGGACGCCAGGGGAAGGCCATACGTGCTCTCGGCAACGTCATGAGTTGCGGCGACGGCGTGCGACGGCCAGGGCGCCGACACCCGCTGCGACCAGAGCGGCCGCCACGCCGCCCAGGACCAGTTCCTTCTTGGCGTCGTCACCGGTGTGCGCGAGGTGCGCAGAGTCGTTCTGGTCCGCGTTGTTGTCGTCGTGTGACTGGTTGCCGTAGCTCCCGTTGTCGTCGTGTGACTGGTTGCCGTAGCTCCCGTTGTCGTCGTGGTTCGACTGGTTGCCGTAGCTCTCGTTGTTGTCGTGGTTCGACTGGTTGCCGTAGCTCCCGTTGTCGTCGTGCGACTGGTCGCCGTAGCCCCCGTACCCGTCGCACGGGTCGCCGTAGCTCCCGTACCCGTCGTGCGACGAGTTGTCGTGGTCTCCGTGCTCGTCGTGCGGTTTCGGTGGCTTCGGCGGGTACGGCGGGCACGTCGTGTGGGTCGGATGCGGCGGATAGGGGTCGTCCTGGGCGTGGGCGGACGTTACGCCTGCCACGGCTGCTGCGAGGAGCGCAGCAGCCGTGGCGGCGGAGGCCAGGGCAGATCGCCGTCTCGGCGATGTCGTCATTTCCACTCTCCTCGACTTGCGTAGGGCCTGGCTGCGGTGCGGCACTGCTCAAGACCTGGATAGTGGAATAAATAGGAAATCCAGCGGATGAATAACGCTATGGCGCGCACAAGGCACCGGATGGTGTAGCGCGAAGGGACGACGATGCCCCCACACCCGGAACGGGCATGGGGGCATCGTCCGTGTCGCGCGGCGTCGGCCGGTTACTTCACCGGCTCCGGCTCCGGCTCGCTCTCGGTCTCCGGCTCGCCCGCCGGGTCGACCGGCGTCCTGACGGACTCCAGGAGCAGCTGGGCCACGTCCACGACCTGGATGGACTCCTTGGCCTTGCCCTCGTTCTTCTTGCCGTTGACCGAGTCGGTCAGCATGACGAGGCAGAACGGGCAGGCGGTCGAGACGATGTCGGGGTTGAGGGAGAGGGCCTCGTCGACGCGCTCGTTGTTGATGCGCTTGCCGATCCGCTCCTCCATCCACATCCGCGCGCCACCGGCGCCACAGCAGAAGCCGCGCTCCTTGTGGCGGTGCATCTCCTCGTTGCGCAGGCCCGGGACCTTGCCGATGATCTCGCGCGGGGGCGTGTAGATCTTGTTGTGGCGGCCCAGGTAGCACGGGTCGTGGTACGTGATGATGCCCTCGACCGGGGTCACCGGGATCAGCTTGCCCTCGTCCACCAGGTGCTGCAGCAGCTGGGTGTGGTGGATGACCTCGTAGTCGCCGCCGAGCTGCGGGTACTCGTTGCCGATCGTGTTGAGGCAGTGCGGGCAGGTCGCGACGATCTTCTTCGCGGACTTCGGCTTCTTGGTCGACTCGTCCACCTCTCCCTCCTCGTTGAGGGACTCGCCGAAGGCCATGTTCAGAGCGGCCACGTTCTCCATGCCGAGCTCCTGGAACAGGGGCTCGTTGCCGAGGCGGCGGGCGGAGTCACCGGTGCACTTCTCGTCGCCGCCCATGATCGCGAACTTCACGCCCGCGATGTGCAGCAGCTCGGCGAAGGCCTTCGTGGTCTTCTTGGCGCGGTCCTCCAGGGCACCGGCGCAGCCGACCCAGTACAGGTACTCGACCTCGGTGAGGTCCTCGATGTCCTTGCCGACGACCGGGACCTCGAAGTCGACCTCCTTGGTCCACTCGAGGCGCTGCTTCTTGGCCAGGCCCCAGGGGTTGCCCTTCTTCTCCAGGTTCTTGAGCATCGTGCCCGCCTCGGACGGGAACGCGGACTCGATCATCACCTGGTAGCGGCGCATGTCGACGATGTGGTCGACGTGCTCGATGTCCACCGGGCACTGCTCGACGCAGGCGCCGCAGGTGGTGCAGGACCACAGGACGTCCGGGTCGATGACGCCGTTCTCCTCGGCGGTGCCGATCAGCGGGCGCTCGGCCTCGGCCAGGGCCGCGGCGGGCACACCGGCCAGCTGCTCCTCGGACGCCTTCTCCTCGCCCTCCACGGTCTTGCCGCCACCCGCGAGCAGATAGGGCGCCTTGGCGTGGGCGTTGTCGCGCAGCGACATGATCAGGAGCTTCGGGGACAGCGGCTTGCCGGTGTTCCAGGCCGGGCACTGCGACTGGCAGCGGCCGCACTCGGTGCAGGTGGAGAAGTCCAGCAGACCCTTCCAGGAGAACTGCTCGACCTGGGAGACACCGAAGACGTCGTCGTCACCGGGATCGGTGAAGTCGATCGGCTTGCCGCCGGAGGTCATCGGGAGCAGGGCGCCCAGGGAGGTCTCACCGGTGGCGTTCCGCTTGAACCAGATGTTCGGGAAGGCCAGGAAGCGGTGCCAGGCGACACCCATGTCGGTCTTCAGGGCGACCGTGATCATCCAGATGAAGGAGGTCGCGATCTTCAGGCCGGCGAAGAAGTAGGTGAGGTTCTGGAGCGTGGAGACGTCCATGCCCTTCAGCCACGACACCACGGGGTACGAGATGAAGAAGGACGCCTCGTAGCTGTCGACGTGGTGCTGTGCGCCCTCGAGCGCGTGCAGCATGAAGATGCAGACGCCGACGATGAGGATGACGGCCTCGACGAAGTACGCCTGGCCGAAGTTGGAGCCGGCGAAGCGGGACTTGCGGCCCGGGCTGCGCGGGTGGCTCAGCTGGCGGATGACGATCAGGGCCAGGATGCCGAGCACCGTCATCGTGCCGATGAACTCGACGAAGACGTTGTACGGCGCCCAGTCGCCGATGATCGGCAGGATCCAGTCGGCCTGGAACAGCTGGCCGATGGCGTTGACGATCGTCAGCAGCAGCGAGAAGAAGCCCACCGCCACGAACCAGTGCGCGACACCGACGATGCCCCAGCGGTTCATCCGGGTGTGGCCGAGGAACTCCCTGACCACAGTGAGGGTGCGCTGGACGGGCTCGTCGGTGCGCGTGCCCGCGGGCACGTTCTGGCCGAGCCGCATGAAGTTGTAGATCTGCAGGAGGGCGCGGGCGAAGAGGGCCACGCCGACCACGATCAGAACCAGCGACACGATGATCGCGGCGAGTTGCATTTCGGGGCTCCTCGGGCCTGCGAGGGACATTACTAAGCGGTAACTTATGCAGTCCGTTCGAGACTACCCGCATCCCTACTCGCACTGTAGCCAGGGGCGAGGTGATCTGGGTCGCTGAGGGGAGCCTGAGCAGGCGAGGCAATCGGATCGTGTTATTCGTACCGAATTGCTACATTCGCGCCTAACTTAGATCCGTGCTATATGGGATCGCCGCGGCCTCCGCCGCCCTACTCCTCACCGCCGTGCTCGCGGCGCTGCTCCGGGTGCCCGCCCTGCGTGCGGGCATCGTCGACCGGCGGCGGCAGCGGCCCCTGCCGGTGCCCGGAGGGGTGGCCGTCGTGGTCGTCACCTGTCTGGTGGCATGGGCGGGGGTGTGGACCAAGGTCGCCCCGCTGGGGCAGGGGGTCGGCCGGCTGCTCGTCGCCGGCGCCGGGGTCGCCGTGCTGGGGCTGGTCGCCGACGTGTGGCGGCTGCGCCCGCGGGTGCTGGTCGCCGGTACGGCCGTGGCGGCGGCCTGCGTGGTGCCCTACGACGAGACGGGCCCGTGGGGCGGGATCCTGGCCGTGGGCTGGATCGTCTTGGCCTCCCTCGCCTTCAAGGGGCTCGACCACACCGACGGGCTCGCGGGCACCATCGGGGTGGTCACCGCCTTCGGGGCGGGCGCCTGCGCCGCCGCCGAGGTGATGGACGGGCTCGCGGTGCTGCTGAGCGTCTTCGCGGCCGCCCTCACCGGCTTCCTGATGCACAACTGGCATCCCGCGCGGGTGGGAATGGGAGCCTGCGGCTCGCTGTTCACCGGGTTCCT
This sequence comes from Streptomyces sp. NPDC101165, assembly GCF_044768135.1. Lineage (NCBI taxonomy): Bacteria > Bacillati > Actinomycetota > Actinomycetes > Kitasatosporales > Streptomycetaceae > Streptomyces > Streptomyces sp. NPDC101165. Next base: position 10,951 of record NZ_JBIWPG010000024.1, read on the forward strand.
GCTCTCCTCGGCCGCCGTCTTCACGCGCGCGGGCTACGGGATCGGGCCGACGGCGGGCGTGCTGTTCTGCCTCGGTGCCGTGGCCGCGGCCGACGTCCTGCTCGTGGTCCTCGCGCGCGGGACGAGTCGCCGGTCGCTGCTCAGGCGCGGCCCGGACCATCTCGCGCACCGGCTGCGGCGGCTCGGGCTCACTCCGCCGGGGGCCGTCGTGCTGCTCGGCGCCGGATCCTTCTCCACGGTGCTCGTGGGGGTGCTCGTGCATGCCGGGTGGACGGGGGAGGGAGCCGTGCTGTGGGTGGCCGGTGGGGTGGTCCTCGCCGTTCTCGTCCTCCTTCGTATCCCTGTCCAGCAATCCCGGCGGACGGAATCGACGCAGGTCAGAGGGCAGTTGCGTGTAAGGAACGGATAAGAGTTGAGCCTGACTGGCTCAGGTCTGTTGACCCGAAGGATCCGCTCGTGCACACTTGAGCCTGTTCCACTCAAGTCAGCTGGAGGAATCAACCATGGCACGTGCGGTCGGCATCGACCTGGGCACGACTAACTCCGTCGTCAGCGTTCTTGAAGGCGGCGAGCCCACCGTCATCGCCAACGCAGAGGGCGCCAGGACCACGCCGTCCGTCGTCGCCTTCGCCAAGAACGGCGAGGTGCTCGTCGGCGAGGTCGCCAAGCGTCAGGCGGTCACCAACGTGGACCGGACCATCCGGTCCGTGAAGCGTCACATGGGCACCGACTGGAAGATCCAGCTGGACGGGAAGGACTTCAACCCGCAGCAGATCTCCGCTTTCATCCTGCAGAAGCTGAAGCGGGACGCCGAGGCGTACCTGGGCGAGAAGGTGACCGACGCGGTCATCACCGTCCCGGCCTACTTCAACGACTCCGAGCGCCAGGCGACGAAGGAGGCCGGCGAGATCGCCGGTCTGAACGTCCTCCGTATCGTCAACGAGCCCACCGCGGCCGCGCTCGCGTACGGCCTCGACAAGGACGAGCAGATCATCCTGGTCTTCGACCTCGGTGGCGGCACGTTCGACGTCTCGCTCCTGGAGATCGGCGACGGTGTCGTCGAGGTGAAGGCCACCAACGGTGACAACCACCTCGGTGGTGACGACTGGGACCAGCGCGTCGTCGACTACCTGGTCAAGCAGTTCATGGCCGGCCACGGCGTGGACCTGTCCAAGGACAAGATGGCCCTCCAGCGCCTCCGTGAGGCCGCCGAGAAGGCCAAGATCGAGCTGTCCTCCTCCACCGAGACCTCGATCAACCTGCCCTACATCACCGCGTCCGCCGAGGGCCCGCTGCACCTGGACGAGAAGCTCACCCGGGCTCAGTTCCAGCAGCTGACGGCCGACCTGCTGGAGCGCTGCAAGACGCCGTTCCACAACGTCATCAAGGACGCCGGCATCTCCCTCGGCGAGATCGACCACGTGGTCCTCGTCGGTGGCTCGACCCGTATGCCCGCCGTCGCCGAGCTCGTCAAGGAGCTGACCGGCGGCAAGGACGCCAACAAGGGCGTGAACCCGGACGAGGTCGTCGCCATCGGCGCCGCGCTCCAGGCCGGTGTCCTCAAGGGCGAGGTCAAGGACGTCCTGCTCCTCGACGTCACCCCGCTGTCCCTCGGTATCGAGACCAAGGGCGGCATCATGACCAAGCTGATCGAGCGCAACACCACGATCCCGACCAAGCGCTCCGAGATCTTCACCACGGCCGAGGACAACCAGCCGTCCGTGCAGATCCAGGTCTACCAGGGCGAGCGCGAGATCGCGGCGTACAACAAGAAGCTCGGCATGTTCGAGCTGACCGGTCTGCCGCCGGCCCCGCGTGGTGTCCCGCAGATCGAGGTCGCCTTCGACATCGACGCCAACGGCATCATGCACGTGACCGCCAAGGACCTGGGCACGGGCAAGGAGCAGAAGATGACCGTCACCGGCGGCTCCTCGCTGCCGAAGGACGAGGTCGACCGCATGCGCCAGGAGGCCGAGCAGTACGCGGAGGAGGACCACCGCCGCCGCGAGGCCGCCGAGACCCGCAACCAGGGCGAGCAGCTCGTCTACCAGACCGAGAAGTTCCTCAAGGACAACGAGGACAAGGTCCCGGGCGAGATCAAGACCGAGGTCGAGGCCTCCGTCGAGGAGCTGAAGGCCGCGCTCAAGGGCGAGGACACCGCCGAGATCCGCACCGCCACGGAGAAGGTCGCGGCCGTCTCGCAGAAGCTGGGCCAGGCCATGTACGCCGACGCCCAGGGCGCGCAGGCCGCGGGCGGCCCCGAGGGTGCCGCCGCCGGTGGCGCCAAGGCCGACGACGACGTCGTGGACGCCGAGATCGTCGACGACGAGCGCAAGGACGGTGCCGCGTGACGGAGGAGACCCCGGGCTTCGAGGAGAAGCCCGACGTCCCCTCCGGCGCGACCCCCGAAGACGCCGAGTCGAAGGCCGCTCCCGAGGAGGGGGCGGCCCCGGCCGGGGACGTAGCAGCAGACGCGGGTCTGGTGGCCCAGCTGGACCAGGTGCGCATGGCTCTGCACGAGCGCACGCTGGACCTCCAGCGGCTCCAGGCCGAGTACCAGAACTACCGCCGCCGAGTGGAGCGCGACCGGATCGCGGTCCGGGAGGTCGCCATCGCGAACCTCCTGACCGAACTCCTGCCCGTGCTCGACGACATCGGCCGCGCGCGGGAACACGGCGAACTGGTCGGCGGCTTCAAGTCGGTGGCCGAGTCGCTGGAGACCGTCGCGGCCAAGATGGGCCTGCAGCAGTTCGGCAAGGAGGGCGAGCCCTTCGACCCGACGATCCACGAGGCCCTGATGCACAGCTACGCACCGGACGTCACCGAGACGACGTGCGTGGCCATCCTGCAGCCCGGCTACCGCATCGGCGAGCGCACCATCCGCCCCGCGCGGGTGGCCGTCGCCGAGCCGCAGCCCGGCGCGCAGGCCGTCAAGGCGGAGGGCACCGAGGAGACCACCGAGGCGCCCGCGGCCGACGACAAGGAGAACGGTGGCCCGGACGAGGGCTGACGTAATCACCGAAGACAGGAAGGAGGGACGTCGGGGATGAGCACCAAGGACTTCATCGAGAAGGACTTCTACAAGGTCCTCGGCGTCCCCAAGGACGCCACCGAGGCCGAGATCAAGAAGGCGTACCGGAAGCTCGCCCGCGAGTTCCACCCGGACGCCAACAAGGGCAACGCCAAGGCCGAGGAGCGCTTCAAGGAGATCTCCGAGGCGAACGACGTCCTCGGTGACGCCAAGAAGCGCAAGGAGTACGACGAGGCACGCGCCCTGTTCGGCAACGGCGGCTTCCGCCCCGGACCGGGCGCCGGCGGCTCCTTCAACTTCGATCTGGGCGACCTCTTCGGGGGCAACGCGCAGAGCGGGGGCGGCTTCGGCGGCGGCATCGGTGACGTCTTCGGGGGCCTGTTCAACCGCGGCGGGACCACGGGCACCCGTACCCAGCCGCGGCGCGGCCAGGACATCGAGTCCGAGGTCACGCTGAGCTTCACGGAGGCCATCGAGGGCGCCACGGTGCCCCTGCGGATGTCCTCCCAGGCACCGTGCAAGGCCTGCTCGGGCACCGGCGACAAGAACGGCACACCGCGCGTGTGCCCGACCTGCGTCGGCACCGGGCAGGTCGCCCGGGGCTCGGGCGGCGGCTTCTCGCTGACCGACCCCTGCCCCGACTGCAAGGGCCGCGGTCTGATCGCCGAGCACCCCTGCCTGGAGTGCAAGGGCAGCGGCCGCGCCAAGTCGTCGCGCACGATGCAGGTCCGCATCCCGGCGGGCGTCACCGACGGGCAGCGGATCCGGCTGCGCGGCAAGGGTGCGCCCGGCGAGCGGGGCGGACCGGCGGGCGACCTGTACGTGATGGTCCATGTCGGCGAGCACCCGGTGTTCGGGCGCAAGGGCGACAACCTCACCGTCACCGTGCCGGTCACGTTCGCCGAGGCGGCCCTCGGCGGCGAGGTGCGGGTTCCCACCCTCGGCGGCCCCACCGTCACCCTGAAGCTGCCGCCCGGCACCCCCAACGGCCGCACCATGCGCGCCCGGGGCAAGGGCGCGGTCCGCAAGGACGGCAGCCGTGGCGACCTCTTGGTCACCGTCGAGGTGAGTGTCCCGAAGGACGTCTCGGGGAAGGCTCGTGACGCACTGGAGGCGTATCGCGAGGCGACCGCGGGTGAGGACCCGCGGGCGGAGCTGTTCGAGGCCGCGAAGGGAGAATGAGAGTGATGGACGGCCGTCGGCGCAATCCGTACGAACTGACCGAGGAGACCCCGGTCTACGTCATTTCGGTCGCGGCCCAGCTCTCCGGACTCCACCCGCAGACGCTGCGTCAGTACGACCGCCTGGGCCTGGTCTCCCCCGACCGCACCGCCGGCCGGGGCCGCCGCTACTCGGCCCGTGACATCGAGCTGCTTCGCCAGGTGCAGGCGCTGTCGCAGGACGAGGGCATCAACCTGGCCGGCATCAAGCGGATCATCGAACTGGAGAACCAGGTCGCCGCGCTCCAGTCCCGCGTCGTGGAGCTGCAGTCGGCCCTGGACGGCGCGGCGGCCGCGATGCAGCAGCGCGAGGCCGCCGTCCACGCCTCCTACCGCCGCGACCTGGTCCCGTACCAGGAGGTCCAGCAGACCAGCGCGCTGGTGGTGTGGCGGCCGAAGCGGCAGCAGAACGACTGAGCGTCTGTGACAGCTGAGAGGGGCCCGGATTCCGGGCCCCTCTCACGTGCTCCGGGTGTTCAGGTCGTTCAGGGCGCGAGGGAGGCCCAGTCGGCGCCGGGTGCGGACTCGGTGCCGCCGGGCTGCAGGGCGGTCACCCGGTAGAAGTGGGTGGTGCCCCTGGCGGCGCCGGTGTCCTGGTAGGAGGTGTCCGTCGTGGCCGCCAGCTTCTCGTACGCCTTGGTGTCCGGGTTCCAGCGGTAGATCTGATAGCCGGTGGCGTCGGGCACGCTGTACCAGGACAGCGCGACGCCCGTCCCCGCTGCGGTCGCCGACAGCCGGACCGGCGAGCCCTCGGGCGTCGGCTCGCTCGGCGTCATGTCCAGCTCGGTGACGGGCACGGCCTCGGTCGGGCCGTTCCACTTGATCGCGGAGTTGCCCTGGTCGTCCACGGCGTCGACGAAGAAGCAGACCTCGTCGCCGTCCGGGAGCGTGGTGTAGTCGTAGGACGTCCTGTCGGGCGAGACGTAGTCCGCCGTGCCGCCCCAGCAGATCTGGTCGCCCGGGTCGCCCATCACCTCGCCCCGGTGGATCTCGTAGTACTTCAGGTCCGTGGCCGGGTTCTTGTCCCAGTTCAGATGGAAGCCGTACTCGGTCGGGGTGACGCTCAGCCCGGTGACGAGGGCGGGCGGGTCGTTGTCCCAGATCTTGCCGTACTGGGTCTCGGACTGGGCGGACTCGTTGCCCGCCGTGTCGACCGCCGAGACGCGGTAGTAGTAGACGACCTTCTCGGCGGCAGAGGTGTCCAGGTAGGAGAGCTGGTCCGTGGTGCCGAGCGCGGTGAACGTGCCGTTCGCGCTCGCGGCCCGGAAGACGCGGTACGACACCGCGCCCGTGACCTTGTCCCAGGCGACCTTCAGCCCGCCCGTGCTGTCGGTCGGACCGAAATGGCCCCCCGCGCTCACGTTGGACGGTGCGTCGGGCGCCACCCGGTCGACGGTGGTCACCGCCTGGTCCGCGGTGCCCGTCGACTCGTTGCCGACCCGGTCGTAGGCGCGGACCTCGTAAGAGTAGGTCTCGCCCGTCTTCGGGAGGGTGGCGTCGGTGTACGAGGTGGAGCTCGTCGTCGCGAGCGGCTTGCTGCCGAACGACGTGCCCTTCAGCCGCCGGTAGACGCGGTACCCCGCGAGGTCCATCTCCTTGTTCTTGCTCCAGCTCAGCTTCGCCTTGCCGGTCGCCGCGTCGTACGACACCGAAGTCCCCGTCGGGACAAGGGGCTTGACCTTGTCGGCGTCGGCCGAGAGCCGGGGCAGGTACGAGAAGGCGACGTTGGCGGTGCCGGTCCAGTTGACGTAGTCGACGCGCAAGGTGTGCTTGCCGGACGGGATCGTCACGTCGGCGGACTTGCTCTGGTTGGTCGAGACGTTCTTCCAGATGTCCACCTTGCGCACGCCGTCCAGGTACACCCGCACCCCGTCCTGGGTGCTGACCGGCAGCGAGAACGGGCCACCGGAACCGAAGTCCCGCGTCACGCTCCAGCGCACGCCGAAGTTGTCCTTGGGCAGGCCTGTGGCCGGGGCGCCCGTGCCCCAGTTCTCGGAGATCCCGGAGTCGCAGTCCGTCTTCTTCGGGGTGCCGGAGAAGGTGGTGTTCGCGTAGAACGTCCGGGTGTACGAAGGTGATGCGCAACTCGGGGCGGCGGAGGCGGCGGAGGTGACCGTGCTCAGCAGAGCGCCGGTGGCGGAGAGCACGACGGCCGTGTTCGTCGTACGTCTGGCTGGGTTCATTCGGTCCTCTGCTCGAGTCGGAGAGACGGCGCGCGGCCGCCGGTGATCACGACTCGCGAGGATTGCCATTGGTTGTGCGGATCTTTACCTCCCCATGGACTCCGTTTGGATGGAGGGTCCGTAAAGGGTGTTTGGAGATGATTCCGCTCCTCCTTCACAGGTGCAGCGGAGCGTGGTGTTGCGGACTCGTTAAGTAGTTCCGCTTGACGCCGGGTAGTGGCTCCGCGTTGGCTTTTCAGACACCTGGGTCGTAAAGCAGCACCCACGTCCGGAACGCACCTGAAGTGAGCCCTCGAATGCGTCGTATCGCCATAGCCGTGGCTGCATCCACGATGACCCTTTCGCTCGCCGGCTGCGGCGTGCTGGACGCGACGGGGGACGGAGCGAGCGCGAGCCCGACGAAGGGCGACGACGTCACCATCGGGCTGCTGCTGCCGGAGAAGGCGAACAGCCGCTACGACAAGTTCGACTACCCCATCATCAAGAGCAAGGTCGAGGAGCTGACCGACAAGAAGGGCAAGGTCGAGTACGCCAACGCCGACGCGGACGCCGCCCGGCAGGCCGGCCAGATGCAGACGATGATCGACGACAAGGTCGACGTCATCCTGGTCGACGCGGTCGACTCGCACGCCATCGCGGGCCAGGTGAAGAAGGCCAAGGACGCGGGCATCCCGGTCATCGCCTACGACCGGCTGGCCGAGGGCCCGATCGACGCCTACATCTCCTTCGACAACGAGCTGGTCGGCGAGGTGCAGGGCCGCACGCTGCTGGAGGCCCTGGGCTCGAACGTCGACACCTCCGACAAGGTCGTCATGGTGAACGGCTCGCTCACCGACCCGAACGCCAAGCAGTTCAAGCAGGGCGCGCTGTCCGAGCTGAACGGCAAGGTGACGATCGCGAAGACCTACGACACCACGGACTGGAAGCCGGAGAACGCCCAGGCCGAGATGACCGAGGCGATCGCCCAGATCGGCAAGAACAACATCGCCGGGGTCTACGCCGCCAACGACGGCATGGCGGGCGGTGTCATCAAGGCGCTGAAGGCGGCCGGTGTGACCAGCCTGCCCCCGATCACCGGCCAGGACGCCGAACTGGACGCGGTGCAGCGGGTCGTCGCCGGCGAGCAGTACATGAGCGTCTACAAGTCCTACCCGGACGAGGCCGAGGCCGCGGCCCAGATGGCCGTCACCAAGGTGCAGGGCAAGGACATCCAGTTCGACGCCCTCACCCAGGACAAGGTGGACAGCCCCACCACCAAGGCCATCCCGTCCAAGCTGGTCCAGGTGAGCCCGCTGATCAAGAGCAGCATCAAGGACACGGTCATCGCCGACGGGATCTACACGATCGACGAGATCTGCACCCCGAAGTACAAGGCGGCCTGCGCGGCCATCGGCCTGAAGTAGGCCCTGGGCGGTGGCCCGTCGGCCCGGAGCGGGGCCGGGGCAGTGGGCTCGCACATGACGCGGCGGGTGCCGGAAGGTCTCGGTGCCCGCCGCGTCACGTGCTGAGCGGCCCTCCCGTATCGCGCCACCCCCGTGGGCGCGATACGACGGTCCCGGCCGAACGGGGGGAGTCCGACCGGGACCGCTCCGGGTGCTGCTGCACCCGGGGGAAGCGAGATCAACGATGCCCCGGTGGCGTGCGCCCCACCACCATCATCTTGTTGCAATGCGACGGGCGGAGGCCGGTTGAAAACGGGTCGTAACGTCGGTTTTCGTCGCCCGTGGTGCGTGGAGCCGTGTTGCGGACCCGGTCCGGGCCGCGCATAGTTGCGCTGCGGAAGAGGCAGCAAGCCGGGGGTGGAATGGGCGATGGCCAGGCACGGGACGGAGAAGCATCCACACGGTGCCGACCGACTGTGCGAGGCCGGGGATCGCGTGTATTCCCGGGCCGTACGTCGGGGACGGGTGCCGCGCACGGACGCGGAACAGGTGCCCTGCCTGCTGGAACTGGCCCTGCTGCACCCTGATCCGGACGACATGGACTGGCTGGTGCCGACCTCCCCGCAGGAGGTCATGACCCGGCTGCTGCGCGGGGTCTACGACGAGGTCAGGGAGAGCCAGCAGCGGGTGGGTTCGGCGGTGGCCGCGGTCGAGCGGTACGCCGGTCTGGGCCGGCAGCTGCAGGCGCCGGCGGCACCGGGCGAGGGCACCGCCATCCGTGTGCTGGACGGGCTGTCCCGCATCCAGGCCGCGATGGACGAGGCGACCGAGGCGTGCACCACCGAGGTGCTGACCGTGCAGCCCGGCGGCATCCGGCGCGAGGCCGAGCTGACCGAGGGGCTCCACCGGGCGCTGGCGCTGCGCGGCCGCGGCGTGCGCATGCGCGACCTGTACACGCATGTGGCCCGGCACGGGCAGGGGCTGCTCAACTACCTGGAGCTGATGGGTGACACGGTGGAGGCCCGCACCCTGGACGAGGTCATCGACCGGCTGATCCTCTTCGACCGCACGGTCGCCTTCATCCCCGCCAACGCCGAGCGCACGATGGCCCTGGAGCTGCGCCACCCGGCGCTGGTCGCGTACTTCGTCACCGTCTTCGAGCGGCTGTGGCGGCTCGCCCTGCCGCTGACGGCTCCCCTGCCCGACACCGGCATCGAGGGCATCTCGCACCGCGAGCGCTCCATCGCCGCACTGCTCGCCGAGGGCCACCAGGACGCGGTGATCGCCGAGCGGCTCGGCATAAGCGTCCGCACCTGCCGGGCCCACATTGCCCGCCTGTCGGACACCCTCGGCGCGGCGAGCCGTACCCAACTGGGCGTGCGCATCGCCCAGGTCGGCCTCAACGGCCCCCCGCACGCCGGGCCGCCGCCCGCGCTCAGGGTTCCTGATCAAGGATCCCCGAGCGTGCGATGAGGTAGCCGAGCTGGGCGCGGCTGTCGCTGCCGAGGGTGGTGGCGAGTTTGGCGATGTGGACGCGTGCGGTGCGGACGTTCATGCCGAGGCGGTCGGCGATGACGGTGTCGGTGTGGCCTTCCACGAGGAGGGCCGCGATGGCCCGCTGGCGCGGCGTGACGCCGTTGAGGGAGGGGCGCTGGACGGTCTCGGGGTACATGGGGGTGGCCAGCCGCCACAGCCGCTCGAAGGTCGTGACGAAGTACGCCAGCAGGGCCGGGTGGCGCACCTCCAGTGCGAGCCGGCCGTCGTCGCCGGCCGGGATGAACGCCACCGTGCGGTCGACGACGATGAGCCGGTCCGGCAGCTCGTCGAGACCGCGCGCCATGGTGTCGCCCCGCAGCCGCTCGAAACCGGCGTGCACGCTGGGCAGATGACGCATGGTGTGCTGGTAGAGGGCGCGGATACGGCCGCCCCGGTCGAGCAGCGCCTGGTCGCGGGAGTAGGCGGCCACGCTGGCGGCCTCGCCGCGCGGGCCGCTGAGCCCGGCGTGCGACTGGATGCAGAGCACCTCCTCGGTGGCCTCGGCCATCGTCTCGGTGATGGCCCGGTTGATCAGCGCGGTGCCGCTGTGCAGCCGCAGCAGGGGGGTGCCGGGGCCGGTGGCGTGCGGGGTGTCGATCCGCATCAGCGACGCGAACTGCTCCACCAGCCGTTCCTCCCGCCGCCGTTCGTCGACGACGCGCGCCGCCGAGGTGCTCAGCAGCCGGTGCAGGGCCGCGGCCGGGGAGACCGGCTCCAGCAGCTCCGGGTCGTCCAGGAGCGGGTGCAGCAGCCCGAGGTCGGTCAGGCAGGGGGCGTCCGCCGCGTCCACGGCCCGTACATGGCCGTCCAGCAGGGCCTGCTCGTACAGCTTGGCACCGACGGCGCACAGCTCCCCTATCCCGTGCTCCAGGTGGGTCATCGGACCGCCTCCTCCCGCTCCAGGATCCCCGAGCGTGCGATGAGGTAGCCGAGCTGGGCGCGGCTGTCGCTGCCGAGGGTGGTGGCGAGTTTGGCGATGTGGACGCGTGCGGTGCGGACGTTCATGCCGAGGCGGTCGGCGATGACGGTGTCGGTGTGGCCTTCCACGAGCAGGGCCGCGATGGCCCGCTGGCGCGGCGTGACGCCGTTCAGCGTGGGGCGTTGGACGGCCTCGGGGTACATGGGGGTGGCCAGCCGCCACAGGCGGTCGAAGGCGGTCACGAAGAAGCGGAGCAGGGCCGGGTGGCGCACCTCCAGGGCGAGCAGACCGTCGTCGCCGGCCGGGATGAACGCCACCGTGCGGTCGACGACGATGAGCCGGTCCGGCAGCTCGTCCAGCGTGCGCGCCTCCGTCTCCCCGCGCAGCTCCTCGTAGCGGGCGAGGACGAGCGGCACATGGCGCTGGGTGTGCTGGTAGAGGGTGCGGATACGGCCGCCCCGGTCGAGCAGTGCCTGGTCGCGGTCCATGGCCACCGTCTGCGCGACCCGGCCGCGGTCGGTGTTGTAGTGCACGTTGGGCTGGATGCAGAGCATTTCGTCGGCCGCCTGGGCCATGGCGTCGCTGATGGCGCCGTTGATGCGTTCCGTGCCGCTCAGGATGCGCAGGGTGGGGGTGTCGGTGTGCGTCCCGTGCCGGGGCTCACCGCGCATCAGCGGCTCGAACAGCTTCGTCAGCCGCTCCTCGCGGCGGCGTTCCTCGGCGATCCGGGCGCGGGAGCCGCGCAGCAGGTGGTTCAGCAGGGCGGCGGGTGCGACGGGTTCGAGCCGGCCGAGGTCGTCGACGGACGGGTGCAGCAGTCCGAGGTCCGTCAGACAGGGGGCGTCCGCCGCGTCCACGGTGCGGATGTGGCCGGCTCGCAGGGCCCGCTCGTACAGGTCGGCTCCCGCGTCGCACAGCTCGTCGATCCCGTGCTCAAGGTGGGTCACCGGACCGCCTCCTCCAGCTCGAGTATCCCGGACGTCGCTATCAGGTAGCCGAGTTGGGCCCGGCTGTCGCTGCCGAGGGTGGCGGCGAGCTTGGCGATGTGGTCCCGGGTGGTGCGGACGTTCATGCCGAGCCGCTCGGCGATCACGGCGTCGGTGTGGCCCTCGGTCAGCAGCCGGGCGATGGCGCGCCGGCGCGGGGTGACGCCGCCCAGGGTGGGGCGCCGGACCGGTTGTGGGTACATGGGCGTGGCCAGCCGCCACAGCCGCTCGAAGGTGGTCACGAAGTACGCGACCAGCGCGGGGTGGCGGACCTCCAGCGCGAGGGTGCCGTCGTCGTCCGCGGGGAGGAAGGCCACCTGGCGGTCCATGACGATGAGCCGGTCGGTCAGCTCGTCCAGGCAGCGGCCCTCGTTGTCGCCGACGAGCCGCTCGTTGTAGGCGTGCACGGCCGGCAGATGGACCACGGTGTGCTGGAAGAGGGTGCGGATACGGCCGCCGCGGTCGAGCAGCCGCTGGTCGCGGTGGTAGGCGACGTCATGGGCGGCCTCGCCGCGCGGACCGGCGAGGCCGGTGTGCGGCTGGATGCACAGGACCTCCTTGCGCGCCTGCTCCATGGCCTCGGTGAGGGCCTGGTTGATCCGCTGGGTGCCGCTGTGCAGGCGCAGCAGCGGGGATTCGGCTCCGGTGTCGGCGGCCTGCGGCCCGTCCGTCCGCATCAGCGGCTCGAACTGCTCCACCAGCCGGTCCTCGCGCCGGTACTCGTCCGCGATCCGGGCCCGGGAGCCGCGCAGCAGCCGGGGGAGGGCGACGGCGGGTGCGACGGGTTCGAGGCGGGCGGGGTCGTCGTGGGCCGGGTGCAGCAGCCCGAAGCGGGTGAGGCAGGGCGCCTCGACGGCCTCCTCCGCGCACAACCAGCCGTCACGCAGGGCCTGTTCGTACAGCTTCACCCCGGCGGCGCACAGCTCTTCGGCGACGTGGTCCCGGTGTGGTGCCGCGGTCACTCCGATATCTCCTCCTGCTTCAGGATCCCCGACTCGCCGATCAGATAGCCCAGTTGGGCCCGGCTCTCGCTGCCGAGGGCGGCGGCGAGCTTGGCGATGTGGAGGCGGGCGGTACGGACGTTCATGCCGAGACGGTCGGCGACGGCGGTGTCGGTGTGGCCCTCGACGAGGAGCGCGGCGATGGCGCGCTGGCGCGGGGTGATGCCGCCCGGCGCCGGCGGCTGGGCGACCTCGGGGTACATGGGCGTGGCCAGGTGCCAGAGCCGGTCGAAGACCGTCACGAGGTAGTCGACCATGGCGGGTTGGCGGATCTCCAGGGCGAGCGTGCGCTCCTTGTTCGCCGGGATGAAGGCCACGGCCCGGTCGAAGACGAGCAGCCGCTCGGTGACCTCGTTCAGCGTGCGCGCCTCCACGTCGCCGTGCAGGCGTTCGTAGCGGGACTGCACGGTGGGGGCGTGCCGCAGCGTGTGCTGGTAGAGGGTGCGGATACGGCCGCCGCGGTCCAGCAGTGCCTGGTCGCGGTCGTAGGCGAGCTGGTGGATCTCGGGCGGCGTACGGGTGTGGGTGTGGTGGGGGTGGATCGCGAGGCACTCGGTCATGGCGTCCGCCATGACGTGGGAGATGGCCTCGTTGATCCGGTCGTTGCCGCTGTGCACCCGCAGCGTCGGCGTCTCGCCGGAGGTCTCGGCGAGGCCGGCGCTCGCCCACAGCAGCGGCTCGAAGGCCTGGGCGAGGCGGGCTTCGTGCCGCCGTTCCTCGGCGACCCGCTCGGCTGAGGTGCGCAGCAGCTGCTGCAGGGCGACGGCCGCGGCGACGGGCTCCAGCACGTCCATGTCCGTGACGGTCGGCTGCAGCAGCCCGAACCGCAGCAGGCAGGGCGCCGCCGCGGCCTCCGCGCCGCTGATCCGCCCCTCGCGCAGGGCGCGTTCGTACAGCGTTTTCCCCGCCCGGCACAGCTCCTCCGGGCCGTGCTCAGGGTGCGGGGCCGCGCTCACTCGTGTTCCTCCTCCAGGTCGAGTATTCCCGACTGCCCGATGAGGTAGCCGAGTTGGGCCCGGCTCTCGCTGCTGAGGGTGGCGGCGAGCTTGGCGATGTGGAGGCGGGCGGTGCGGACGTTCATGCCGAGACGGTCGGCGATGACGGTGTCGGTGTGGCCCTCGGTCAGCAGCCGGGCGATGGCGCGCTGGCGCGGGGTGACGCCGTTCAGGGGCGGGCGCTGGGCGACCTCCGGGAACATGGGGCTGGCCAGGTGCCAGAGGCGGTCGAAGATGATCGCGAAGTAGTCGAGCAGCGCCGGGTTGCGGATCTCCAGGGCGAGGGTGCGGTCCTTGTTCGCGGGGATGAAGGCCACTTGGTGGTCGATGACGAGCAGCCGCTCGGTGACCTCGTCCAGGGTGCGGACCTCCACGTCGCCGCGCAGCTCCTCGTAGCGGGAGGCGACCCGGTGCACGTGGCGCTGGGTGTGCTGGTAGAGGGTGCGGATACGGCCGCCGCGGTCGAGCAGCGCCTGGTCGCGGATCAGGGAGGCGCTGCGCGCGGCTTCGTTGCCGCGGCTGTGCGGCTGGATGGCGAGGATCTCCCCGCGGGCCTGCCCCATCGCCTCGGAGATGGCGACGTTGATCCGGTCGAGTCCGCTCAGCATCCCGATGCCGGCGGCGTCCGCCGGGGCCGGGTCCGTGAGGGCGAGGAGCGGTTCGAACGCCTCGGCGAGGCGGTCGCCCTGCCGGCGCCGGTGGGCGATGTCCTCGTCCACGGTGCGCAGCAGCCGGGGGAGGGCGACGGCGGGTGCCATGGGCCGCAGGTGCCGCGGGTCCGTCACGTCCGGCTGCAGGAGTCCGGCGTCGAGGAGGCAGGGCAGCGCGTCGGCGTCCGGGGCCGGGACCCGGCCCTCACGCAGCGCGCGGGTGTAGAGCTCCAGACCCGCTTCGCACAGTTCCTCCGGTCCGTGGTCGTGCGCTCTTGCGGTCAAGGACGGCTTTCCCCCTGTGGTTCAGGGCTCCTGCTTCAGGATTCCGGACTGGGCGATGAGGAATCCGAGCTGGGCCCGGCTGCCGCTGCCCAGGGCCTGGGCGAGCTTGGCGATGTGGGCGCGGCAGGTGCGGACGTTCATGCCCAGGCGGCGGGCGATGGCCTCGTCGACATGACCCTCGACCAGGAGCTTGGCGATGGAGTGCTGGATGTCGGTGATTCCGTCGGGGGCGGTCTCGTAGGGGGTGCCAGCACTCAGCGGGACGGCGCGGCTCCACATGAACTCGAAGACCTTGATCAGGTAGCGCACGAGGCCCTGGTGGCGAATCTCCAGAGCGACCTGCCGATCATCCCGTATGGGGATGAAGGCGACGACCTCGTCGCAGATGATGAGGCGCTCGACGAGTTCGTCGATGGTGCGGTACTCCGCCTTGCCATTGGCAAACTGATCCACGTAGGCCAACCGCTCGGGGATGTACCTGGCCGTGTGCTGGTACAGCGTTCGGATCCGGACGCCACGCTCGATCAGGGTCCTGTCGCGCTCCAGGCCTTCGATGACCCTGCGTTGGGCGTGGCGGTGGCTCGGCTGGATGGTCAGCACCTCGTTTTGGCACTGCGCAGTGGCCAGGTCGAGGGCTGCGTTGATGCGGTCCAGGCCCTCCAGCACGGTGATCGCGTGGGTGGGGGCCGCGCCCTCGGGGGTGAGATTCATGAAGGGTTCGAAGATCTCGGCGATCTCCAGGGACGTGCGCCTGCGCTCGGAGATCTCGCGCTCGAGCGGGCTCAGCCGCTGGGCCAGGGCCACCGACGGGGGCACCGGGCGGAGCCAGTTCGCGTCGTCGGGATCGACGTACAGGAGGGCGAACTCCATCAGACAGGGAGCGGCCTCCACGTCCGCGCGGGCGACACGCCCCGTGCGCAGCGCGTCGGCGTAGAGACGCCGTCCCCCCTCACACAGTTCAGTGATGGTATGGGGATGTGTCGCTTCTGCCGGATTTCTTATCAAATCTCCACCCCCCAGGGTCCTGAACATGCAGGAACATGATGCACTGATTGTGTGGTCATGACGTGCCTGAATGAGCCATCGTCTTATCCGACGGGGGAAGAGGGGACCTTCAAGTGAGGACGAAGCCGACTATGCGTAAGAGAATGCTTCGCTCGGTGCTTGTCGCCGCCTTCTCAGCCGTTGTGGCCTTCGGAACGCTGAATGGCCTCTCCACTGCGAAGGACGACGCACGGGCGGGCGACACCCAGTGGGGCGTGGTGAAGGCCGACGGGGTCGTCGACAATGACGTTGCGGTCACCCCGGACGACACGCAATGGGGCTGACATGACGACGCCTCCGGACGACCGCTCCTTCCGACGCGAAATGGCCACCGCCTACCGTTCGGGCTGGCACTTCATCGACCTGATCACCGCCATCCCCCACAGCGGTGACTCGCTGATGGTGACCGTGTTCGGAGAGCCGGTCGTCGTCACCCGTGACGAGGAAGAGGACGTACGGGCGTACCGGTGTCTGCGCAAGCCCCGCGGGGCGCCGCAGCCGGTCCGGTGTGCCATCCGGTACGGCATGATCTTTGTGAACCTGGACCAACGTGACCACCGGCTGGCAGAACCGGAGGTCGCGGACTTGAGGACTATTTCGGCCACCCCCCGCAGTGCCTGACGCGATTCCCCCGTCGTAAAAAGATCGCTCAGGTGCTTCCCCCCGCAGCGGCGTCACCGTGACCTGAACACGGTGACGCCGCTGCAGTTTGTGGCGACATTTCGGGGTATGGGAGCGATCCCAGGTGGCTGAAACCGACCGGTTGACCGCCTCGCCTCAGCCCCTCCCGAGCGCCCGCTCCAACTCGATCTCGATCACCACCCGGGAGGGGTTCTCCCCGGGCTCCCGGTGGTACCGCTCGGCGTACCGCCGCTCCGCCTCGGCCACCCGCTCCGGCTCGGAGCGCACGTGTGCCCGGCCCTCCAGCGTGGCCCAGCGCCGGCCGTCCACCTGGCACACAGCGACGCGGGCGCCCTCGGGGCCGGCCGCGAGGACATGGGACACCTTGGCGCTCGTCTTGTTCGTGATCACCCTGGCCAGCCGCGCCGCGGGGTCGTAGGTCACCCCGACCGGCACCACGTGCGGGCTGCCGTCGGGGCGCAGCGTGGTCAGGGTGCACAGGTGCCGTTCCCGCCAGAAGGCGAGGTACGGCTCGTCCGGCGTGGCCGGGTCCTGGGAGTAGGTGGGCATGGGTCGAAACCTAATTGCAGGAAGCTGCAATCCCCAAGGAGCCACATCCTCCGCACCTTGAGTGGAATAGACTCAACTTTGTGTACGCTGGTTAAGTCAGCAGTGGGAGAGTGACAGCGGAGACACGGCCTGCGAGCCGACGCCGAGGAGGAGAACGCGAACGTGGACGCCGAGCTGACCAACAGGAGCCGGGACGCGATCAAGGCGGCCGGCAACCGGGCCGTGACCGAGGGGCACCCGGATCTCACGCCCGCCCACCTGCTCCTCGCGTTGCTCGCGGGGCAGGACAACGCGAACATCACCGACCTGCTGGCCGCCGTGGAGGCCGACCAGGTGGCGGTACGCTCCGGGGCCGAGCGCGTGCTCGCCTCGCTGCCCAGCGTGACCGGCTCCACCGTGGCACCTCCGGAGCCCAACCGTGAGCTGCTCGCGGTCCTCGCGGACGCCGCGGAGCGGGCGAAGGCACTGGGTGACGAGTACCTGTCCACCGAGCACCTGCTGATCGGCATCGCCGCGAAGGGCGGCGCGACCGGTGAGGTGCTCCGGGGGCAGGGGGCCGATGCGAAGAAGCTGCAGGAGGCCTTTCAGAAGGCCAGGGGAGGACGCCGCGTGACCACTGCCGACCCCGAGGGTCAGTACAAGGCCCTGGAGAAGTTCGGCACCGACTTCACCGCCGCCGCCCGCGAGGGCCGGCTCGACCCGGTCATCGGGCGGGACCAGGAGATCCGCCGGGTCGTGCAGGTGCTGTCGCGTCGTACGAAGAACAACCCCGTCCTCATCGGCGAGCCCGGCGTCGGCAAGACCGCCGTGGTCGAGGGCCTCGCCCAGCGGATCGTGAAGGGGGACGTCCCCGAGTCGCTGAAGGACAAGCGGCTGGTCTCCCTCGACCTCGGCGCGATGGTGGCAGGCGCCAAGTACCGCGGTGAGTTCGAGGAGCGGCTGAAGTCCGTGCTCGCCGAGATCAAGGACTCCGACGGCCAGATCATCACGTTCATCGACGAGCTGCACACCGTCGTGGGCGCCGGCGCGGGCGGGGACTCCGCCATGGACGCGGGCAACATGCTCAAGCCGATGCTGGCCCGCGGCGAGCTGCGCATGGTCGGCGCGACCACCCTCGACGAGTACCGGGAGCGGATCGAGAAGGACCCCGCCCTGGAGCGCCGCTTCCAGCAGGTGCTGGTGGCGGAGCCGACCGTCGAGGACACCATCGCCATCCTCCGCGGCCTGAAGGGCCGGTACGAGGCCCACCACAAGGTGCAGATCGCGGACAGCGCACTGGTGGCCGCGGCCACTCTCTCCGACCGCTACATCACCTCCCGCTTCCTCCCCGACAAGGCCATCGACCTGGTCGACGAGGCGGCCTCCCGGCTGCGCATGGAGATCGACTCGTCCCCCGTCGAGATCGACGAACTCCAGCGCTCCGTCGACCGGTTGAAGATGGAGGAGCTGGCCATCGCCAAGGAGACCGACCCGGCCTCCCGCGAACGCCTGGAGAAGCTGCGCCGCGACCTCGCCGACAAGGAGGAGGAGCTGCGCGGCCTCACCGCCCGCTGGGAGAAGGAGAAGCAGTCCCTCAACCGGGTCGGTGAGCTGAAGGAGCGCCTCGACAACCTGCGCGGCCAGGCCGAACGCGCCCAGCGCGACGGCGACTTCGACACCGCGGCCAAGCTGCTGTACGGCGAGATCCCGCAGCTGGAGAAGGAGCTGGAGGAGGCTTCGGAGGCCGAGGAGGAGGTCGCCAAGGGCACGATGGTCAAGGAGGAGGTCGGCTCCGACGACATCGCCGACGTCGTCGCCGCCTGGACCGGCATCCCGGCCGGCCGCCTGATGGAGGGCGAGACGCAGAAGCTGCTGCGCATGGAGGACGAGCTGGGCAAGCGCCTCATCGGCCAGACCGAGGCCGTACGAGCGGTGTCGGACGCGGTACGACGCTCCCGCGCCGGCATCGCCGACCCCGACAGGCCCACCGGTTCCTTCCTCTTCCTCGGCCCGACCGGCGTCGGCAAGACCGAACTCGCCAAGGCGCTCGCCGACTTCCTCTTCGACGACGAGCGGGCCATGGTCCGCATCGACATGTCGGAGTACGGCGAGAAGCACAGCGTGGCCCGCCTGGTCGGCGCGCCTCCCGGGTACGTCGGCTACGAGGAGGGCGGCCAGCTCACCGAGGCCGTCCGCCGCCGCCCCTACACCGTCGTACTGCTGGACGAGGTGGAGAAGGCCCACCCCGAGGTCTTCGACATCCTTCTGCAGGTGCTGGACGACGGCCGCCTGACGGACGGTCAGGGCCGCACGGTCGACTTCCGCAACACCATCCTGGTGCTCACCTCCAACCTGGGCAGCCAGTACCTGGTCGACCCGGTGCTCGGCGAGGCGGAGAAGAAGGAGCAGGTCCTGGAGGTCGTACGCACCTCCTTCAAGCCGGAGTTCCTCAACCGGCTCGACGACCTGGTGGTCTTCTCGGCCCTGGACAAGGACGAGCTGGCCCGGATCGCCCGGCTGCAGATCGACCGCCTGGCCAAGCGGCTGGCCGAACGCCGGCTCATCCTGGACGTCACCCCCGAGGCCCTGGCCTGGCTGGCGGACGAGGGCAACGACCCGGCCTACGGCGCCCGCCCGCTGCGCCGGCTCGTCCAGACCGCCATCGGCGACCGCCTCGCCAGGGAGATCCTCTCCGGCGAGGTCAAGGACGGCGACACGGTCCGCGTGGACCGCTTCGGCGAGGGGCTGATCGTGGGCCCGGTGACGGGCAAGACGCTGTAGGGCGCGTGCGGCCCCTTCTTCCGCTCACCTTCCGATGGGACGGAGGAAGGGGCCGACGCGTCTTCGCGGCCGGCTCAGACGCTGCTCATGGCGACGTACAGCGTCCAGAAGAACCAGATCGAGAACCCCAGGCACCCCAGCCACAGGGCCCACAGCAGCCATCGCGCCGGTCTTGGTATGTGCATGACTGCATCATCGCTCACGGCAGTCGGCCGGTGGGCGTCACACGGTGAACGCGGAGAAGGTCACCCGCGCGGTGTCCGGGCCCTCGTAGGTCACGTTCACGACGACCGCGTTCGCGTCGACGCCGGCCGGGGGCCCGTGCTCCTCGGAGTCCAGGTTCAGACACAGGTCCGCCCCCTCGTCGCAGTACTCCGTGCCGGGCGCCGGCCCGTTCGGGTAGGTGTCCTTCAGCCAGTCACGCACGCCCGCCCGCGGCATCCGGAAGCGGGCGTAGTAGTCGGTGTCCAGCCAGGCCTGCACGGTGCACTCGGTGTCGTACGCCCCCTTCGGCAGCTTCGCCCCGCCGAAGTCCAGCGCCTCGGCGCACGGCACCTTCTCCGGGCCCCCGCCCAGCGGATAATCCGAGGTCGCGAACCGCACCACCACCACGGTCAGCCACACCACGACCAGGGCGGGAAGCGCCATGATCAGCGCGAAAAGACCCCATCTGGTCCCCCCTCCTGCCGCCACACCGGCCCTCCGTCTCCCACCGCCCCTCCACCCGACCAGACGGATCATGTCAGCCGTCGGCTGACAGGCCCCGTCGGGGCTTGCCACCCCCCTCCCCGCATGAGGGAGGATGACGGAATCCGCATGAAGGGAAAAACACGGTGACCATCGACCCGTCCTCGATTCCGAACTTCGGGGGCCAGCCCGAACCCCAGTCCCAGGGACCGGCCGGCCCCGTCGTCCCGGATCAGGACCTCGTGAAGCAGCTCCTGGACCAGATGGAGCTGAAGTACGTCGTCGACGAGGAGGGAGACCTCGCGGCGCCGTGGGAGCTGTTCCGCACGTACTTCATGTTCCGCGGGGAGGCCGAACAGGCGGTCTTCTCGGTGCGGACCTTCTACGACCGCCCGCACAAGATCGACGAGAAGCCGCAGCTGCTGGAGTCCATCGACGACTGGAACCGCCGCACGCTGTGGCCCAAGGTGTACACCCACACCCACGACGACGGCACCGTCCGCCTCATCGGTGAGGCCCAGATGCTGATCGGCACCGGCGTCGACATCAACCACTGGGTCTCGTCCACGGTCAGCTGGGTGCGGGCCGCGATCGAGTTCGACAAGTGGCTGGTCGAGCAGCTGGGTCTGGAGCAGGAGGTCGACGACGCGGAGGAGCCCGAGGAAGACGGGGAGTAACCAAGTCGGCCGGGTCCGGGGGCGACAGCCCCCGGACAGGGCTCACATACGCCGCAGTCGCTCCGCCGCCTCCCGCAGGACCTCCTCGCGCTTGCAGAACGCGAACCGCACGAACGGCGCCCCCGCCTCGCGGTCGTCGTAGAAGACCGCGTTGGGGATGGCCACCACGCCCGCCCGCTCCGGCAGGGCGCGGCAGAAGGCGAAGCCGTCCTTCTCGCCGAGGGCGCGGATGTCGGTCGTGATGAAGTAGGTGCCGGCGGGCTTGAAGACCTCGAAGCCGGCCTCCGTCAGGCCGGCCGCCAGGATGTCCCGCTTGGCCAGCATGCCGGCGCGGAACGCCTCGAAGTACGTGTCCGGGAGAGCCAGGGCCTCCGCCACGGCGTACTGGAAGGGGCCCGAGGAGACGTACGTCAGGAACTGCTTCGCCGAGCGGACCGCGGTCACCAGCTCCGGTACCGCCGTCACCCAGCCGACCTTCCAGCCGGTGAAGGAGAAGGTCTTGCCCGCCGAGCCGATCGTCACCGTCCGCTCGCGCATCCCGGGGAACCCGGCCAGCGGCAGGTGCTCGGCGTCGTCGAAGACCAGGTGCTCGTAGACCTCGTCCGTCACCACCAGCAGGTCCCGCTCCACCGCCAGCTCGGCGACCGCGGCCAGCTCCGCGCGCGTGAGGACCGTACCCGTCGGGTTGTGCGGGGTGTTGATCAGCAGCAGCCGGGTGCGGTCCGTGACCGCCGCGCGCAACTCGTCCAGGTCCAGCCGGAAACGCGCCCCCTCGTCGAAGGACGGCCGCAGCGTCACCGGCACCCGCCGGCCGCCCGCCATCGCGATGCTCGCCGCGTAGGAGTCGTAGTACGGCTCCAGGGCCACGACCTCGTCGCCCGGCTCCAGCAGCGCCAGCAGCGAGGCCGCGATCGCCTCCGTCGCGCCCGCCGTGACCAGTACCTCGGTGTCGGGGTCGTACGACAGCCCGTAGCGGCGCTGCTGGTGCGCGGCGATCGCGGTGCGCAGCTCGGGGATGCCCGGGCCCGGCGGGTACTGGTTGCCACGTCCGTCGCGCAGTGCGCGTACGGCGGCCTCCCGGACCTCCTCGGGGCCGTCGGTGTCGGGAAAGCCCTGGCCCAGGTTGATCGACCCGGTCGCCACGGCGAGGGCGGACATCTCCGCGAAGATCGTCGTCCCGAACTCGGCGAGACGGCGGTTGAGGTGCGGGCGCGCGCTGGACGTCATGCCGGCCATCCTGCGCCCAAGGTCTGGAGTTCCTCAACATGGCTTCGCGGTGGGAAGCCTGCACGGATGCCTGATGCGCCATCTCCGACCCGGGGGAGAACGGTCCTCAGCTGTCGTCGTCTGTCGTCGTTGGACGCCTTCGGAGGCATCCAGGTCGTCTCTTCCGGGTCCTGCCTGACCCGCGCCGCCCGGCACCGCACCTCGCCGCGTCGGCGGAGCACCAACGGCCTGGGGCCTGCGTTGTCGGTGGCCCGTGGCACAGTGCACCGCATGGACGAGGACATGCACGGCGTCGCGCTGATCGACCGGGTGATCGAACGCGTCCGGGAGCAGGGCTGGCCCACCTGCGACGCCCCGGACCTCGATGAACCGGTGCCGCTGGCCCCCGAGGTGCTCGACCGGCTGAGGCTGCCCGGCGGCCGGCCGCTGCCGCCCAGCCTGCGCCGCTGGCTGGCCTTCGACGGCTCCTGGCTCGCCGACGTCGGCTGGTACGAGGACCCGGCCGACCCCGTCCTCGGCGACCGGGGGCTGGGGGCGACGGCGGAGTGGATGTACGGCTCCTGCGGCGGCATGCCCGCGATGTTCGGCGACTTCGAGGAACTGCTGCCCGCCGTGTGCCTGCCGCTTGTCGGCGGCAGCGACTCGCGCCGCCTGCTCTACCTGGGCTCGCCGGACTCCACGGGCGAGTACCCGGTGCTGGTGACCGATATCGACGACCTGCCGTACGTGGCCGTGATGTACCCCGGTCTCGACGTGTACCTCGCGGACCTCGCCGACGTCCTGGACCTGGACTTCGACACCTACACCTCGCTCGCCGCGGATCCCGAGTACGCCGCGCGGATGGCCGAGCACGCGGAGAACACCGGACTCGGCCCGGACGGACTGGAGTTCCACGAACTCGACCTCTTCGACTAGGGGGCGCCTGTACCTGCCAGGGGCCGCCCCTGGACTGCCGTCCTGCGGGCCCTCCGAAGGCGGGCGGCCGTCCGGGCCCGCGATCCCCCCCCGCCTGAAACCTGAGAGTTAAAGGGAAAGTAGCGTCCGCAGCGCCCGCCGGGGATCGCTCGCCCCCTCTCACCTGCACTTTTCCTGCGGAAGCTGCCCCTTCCGGAACAACGAAGAGACCACCCGTCCGGCCCGGCACCGTCACCCGAATGGAGCAACGTGACGTGCCACCCACATGGGTGAAGATCAAGCTGACTAGTGCCCCAGTCGAGGCAATCCGTGAAAGGGAAACCACATGCGCATTCGACGAATCCTCGCCGCCGTCATCGCCACGGCAGCCCTCGCCGGACTCGGCCTCACAGGCGCCGCCACCGCAACCGCCGCCACCGCACAGGGTGCCCATTCCTACGTCACCCCTTCTCAGTGCAAGCAGGGCGGCGGAACGGCCGATCTGACGGACAACACCTGCAAGGGCGGCATGTACGACGGGGAGAAGATCGACTGAACCCCACAAGGCGCCCCGCAGCCACGCGCCGCGGGGCGCTCCCGCGCGAGCGTAGCCGGGAGAGTCGCAGTGCCCTTTTGCGCAGGTCAGGGGCCGTTGCCCGGAGAGAAGCCTCTGAACTTCCTCAACTCTGCTTTGAGGCGCAAGGGGGTCGGGCATCCCCTCGTCACCGCACTACGGGCGGCAAGGCCGAGGCGTCCACGGGGGCCGCTTCGGGGGAACGGAAAGAAGGTGACGCCATGGGCACCGTCTTCATCGTCTTGGTGGTCGCGCTCATCTGCATCGGGGTCGTCGCGTCCGCGGTCCGCAAGAGCGGCTGGAGCGGCGGCGGCTCGTCGTCCTCGGCGTCGGGGGACAGCAGCGGCAGCTGGTGGGCCGGCGGGGGAGACGGCGGCTCGTCGTCCGGCCACCACTCCGGGGGCCACCACTCCTGCGGGGGTGGCCACTCGTCCTGCGGCGGGGGCTCGTCCTGCGGTGGCGGTTCCTCCTGCGGCGGGGGTGGTTGCGGGGGAGGCGGCTGACACGGGGCAGCCGAGCTTCCCCGCCCCCGGGCGCCCGTCGGACGAAGGCATTCCGCGGGCGCCCGACCGTTTTGCCCACGCGCCCGGCGTGCGCCGTAGTTGAACAGTTGAACTGTGGGGCCCTCTGAGGGATGGAAACCCCACGAAGTTGGGTAAAAACGCTGTGGCGGAGCCACTCTTCATGATTCCCTCTAAATCACCAGCGCAGCCCCGCGGACGTCCCGCAGACTCCCCTCCCCGGCCGGGTCGGCCGGGCTGACCGGGCTGACATGGCCGATCTCCCCCCTCTTCTTTGCGCGTTAGCGGAGCCGATCCATGCTCACGACCCTCAACACCTCCTACACCGATACCCGCGCTGCCGACCTGGCCTGGGCCCTGGGGCGCGAGCCGCTGCCCGCCCTGGCCACCCTCGATCTGGAACTGACCGGGGCGAAGCTGCAGTTGAGACTGCTCGGAGCGTCCCACCAGGTACTTCTGGAGGAGGAGCGGGGCAGGTGCTCGGAGACGGTCGCGTGCATCCCCGGGTCCAGCACCCCGCTGCCGCTGGGCGTCGCCAAGCGGGTCGGCGACTGGGAGTACGAGTTCGCGGCGCGCGTCGAGGTGCTCACGCCGGGCTCGTTCGCGGGCCGCGCCCAGGAGTTGCTGGCCCTCGTCTCCGAGCACCCGCACGGCCTCGCCGGTGTCTTCCCCGGCAGCCCGCACGCCTTCACCGCGATGCTGGCCCAGCGCCACGGGGGACAGGTGCACTGGCGCACCTGGCACGCCTACCCGCAGGACGGGCAGTTGGTGGCGACGCGGACCCGGGTCGGGTCACGGGAGCCGGTGGCCCGGTCGAGCTAGATCTCGTCGGACACACTCTCGGCCGACATAAACCGGCAATGCGTCAACTGCCCCGAGTTCCACACGTGTGGGTGACGAAGCGTACCGAGCATGTGACGTAACGTCGCAACGTGATCGAACCGCACGCACCCGCGCGCCCGGGCACTTCGCTCTGGCAGCCCGGCCCCGCACGGCTGCCCGTCCGGCCCGGCACCGGGCGGTTCCTGGTCCTCGTGTGCGTCTTCGTCTGCGCGGCCTGCGGACTGGTGTACGAACTCGAACTCGTCGCCTTCGCCTCGTACTTGATCGGCGACACGGTCACCCAGGCGTCCGTCGTGCTGTCCGTGATGGTCTTCGCGATGGGCATCGGCTCCCTCGCCGCCAAGCGGCTGCGCTGGCACGCGGCCGTCGGCTTCGGCGCGATCGAGACCGCCCTCGCCCTGGTCGGCGGCTGCAGCGCGATGGCGTTGTACGCCGTCTTCGCCTGGACCGGCGGCTGGGGCGGGGTATGGGCCGACGGACCGCGCTGTCTCCTGGTCGCCTTCTCCCTCGCCATCGGCCTGCTCGTCGGCGCCGAAGTCCCCTTGTTGATGGAGCTGATCCAGCGCATCCGCCGCCAGGACGCGGGCGGTGCGGTGGCCGACCTGTTCGCGGCGGACTACGTCGGCGCACTGGTCGGCGGCCTCGCCTTCCCTTTCCTGCTCCTGCCCTTCCTGGGCCAGTTGACCGGTGCCCTGCTCACCGGCACCGTCAACGTCGTCGCGGGCGGCGCCCTGGTCCTCGGACTGTTCCGCCGCGACCTGACCCGCCGCGCCCGCTGGACCCTGCTGCTCGTCGGCCTCGCCGTCCTCGCCGTGCTCGCCTCCGCCGCCGCCCTCGCCGACGAGTTCGAACGCGCCGCCCGGCACGCGGTGTACGGCAAGGACGTCCGGGTCGCCCTGCAGACGAACGTCCAGGAGGTCGTTCTCGCCGGCGGCACCCACGGCCATCCCCTCGACCTCTTCCTGGACGGCCGGCTGCGGGTCGGCGGCCGCGACGAACGCCGCTACCACGAGGCGCTGGTCCACCCGGCGATGAGCGGCCCGCACGCGCGCGTGCTGATCCTCGGCGGCGGCGACGGCCTGGCCGCCCGCGAGGTCCTGCGGTACGGCGGCGTGCGCCGCGTCGACATCGTCGAACTCGACTCCGGCCTGATCGGGCTGGCCCGCAGCGACCCCGGTCTGTCCGCCCTCAACGGCCACGCCTTCGGCGACCCCCGCGTCCGCGTCACGACCGCGGACGCGCTCAACTGGCTGCGCGGGGCGCGGCGGCCGGCGTACGACGTCGTGATCGCGGACCTGCCCGACCCCGGCATCACGGCCAGCACCAAGCTGTACTCCCAGGAGTTCTACGGCCTGACCCGCCGCGTGCTGGCTCCCGGCGGCCGCCTGATGGTGCACGCCGGCCCCGTCACGGCTCGCCCCCGTGTCTTCTGGACGGTGGCGTCGACCCTCCGCGCAGCCGGCTTCGGCATCTCCCCGTACCGGGTCCTGGGCCACGACTCCGGCTTCCCGGCGGGTCCGGATCGCTCGGCGGGGGCGTCGCGGGCACCGCACGACTGGGGGTTCCTGCTGGCGGCGCCGGGAGGCTCGGCTCCTCGGCTGACCTTGGGCCCGGGAGGCCCGAACGCGCGGACCCTGTCTCGGACCGAGCTGATGGCCGATGCGCGGGCGGTGGCCCGCACGAGGATCGAAGGACTGCCGGCGTCGACGCTGGTGCATCCGCGTTATTGACGAGGCACCTGTTCACAGGAGGGTACGTTCCGCTCGCTCCTGGGTAGGCTCGTCCGACATGGAGCACCAGGTCTTCGTCCCGGTTCCGGCCGAGCGGCTCGGAGAAGCCCTTGCCGACCCCGCACGGGTGGCGCGGGCGGTCCCCGGACTCCAGCAGGACGCCGGCGCCGAACCCGTCGTAGGACGACTGAAGTTGCGCGTGGGCGGGCACTCCGTCACCTATCGCGGAGCACTCCGTGTCACGCCCCGCGAGAACGGCACGTACGCCGTCGAGGGCGACGCCACCGAGGCCCGCGGCACCGGCACCGTCAAACTCGCCCTCACCCTGCGCCTCACCGGCACCGAGGACGGCACCACCGTCACGGTCGAGGGCACGGCGAACGCGGACGGCCGTATCGCGGAGCTGCCCGCGGACGCGGTGGCCTCGGCGGTGACCCGGCTGCTGAACCGTTTCGTGGAAAGCCTGGCGCAGACCCCGGAGGAGAAGGAGCCGGAGCGGGAGGCCGAGCCGGACCGCACCGCGATCTTCGACACCGAGGTCCCCCCGCCCTCGTTGGACACCGAGGACACCGAGGACACCGACACGGACGCATCCGAGGCCCCGGCCTCCGAGGACCGCCTCACCGAGGACTTCACCGACCTGGGCGAGCCCCCCGCCGAGGCCGCGCACGCGCGCCGCACGATGATCGGCCGCAGCGCGGAGGAGGTCGACCACGCCCCGCCGCGCGGCCGCTACGCCCCCGTACCGGCCCCCCAGACCGGCGCCGGGAACCCGGTCCTGCGCTGGGCGGCCCCCGCGGCGGCCGTGGCCCTGGCCTCGGCGATCGTCCTGGGCCGCGCCCTGCGCAAGCGCCGCTAGCGCCGGCCGGCCCTGGCGCCCGTAGGCCCTAGCGATCCGGGGCCTCGCCCATGCCGAACCAGTCGTGGACCGGCCGCACCTCGACCGCCACGACATGGAAGTCGAGGACGCGCTCGGCGATCTCGCGCGCCCGTTCCGGGCTCGCGCATTCGATGACGTAGTAGGCGGTGAGCTGCTCGGTCGCGTCCGTGAGCGGCCCGTCCGCCGAGACCGACCCCTGCCCGGCCCAGCGGAGGGTGGCCGTGTCGCTCGGGTAGCCCAGCCCGGCGCCGTTCAGCATCTCGCCGGTGTCCGCCAGGTCCGCGTGGAGCGCTTCGTGCCTGCGGAACACCTCGGCGCGCTGCTCGGCGGTCATGGCCTCGGTCGCCGCCGGGTCGGCGTACATCAGCACCATGTACTTCATGCCCCCACCCTGGCACCGCGCGGACGGCGCACGCCCTCTTGATCGCCCCAGTAGGGTCGTCCCGTGAGTAACGAAGACATCACGCTGACCGCGGGCGACGCGGAAGTGGTCGTGCGGCCCGGCAACGGCGGCCGTATCGGTGGGCTCCGGATCGGCGGCGTGGAGCTGCTGCGCCAGGGCGAGCGCTTCGGCTGCTTCCCGATGGTGCCCTGGTGCGGCCGGATCCGTGAGGGCCGCTTCCTGGACGGCGCCACCGTCCGCCAGATGCCCCTGAACTCGCCGCCGCACGCCATCCACGGCACCGCGCGCGACGGCGCCTGGCGCACGGCCCGCGTCGACGCCCACGAAGCCGTCATCACGCACGACCTGACCGACCCCTGGCCGCACCGCGGCCGCGTCACCCACGTCGTCACGCTGGCCGAGGACAGCCTGACGCTGACGATGTCCGTGGAGGCGTCCGACGACTCCTTCCCGGCGCAGATCGGCTGGCACCCCTGGTTCCACAGGAACCTGGGTGGCGAGGACGCCCGGCTGGACTTCACCCCCGCCTGGCAGGAGGAGCGGGGCGCCGACCACCTGCCCACCGGCAACCGCATCGACCGCAAGCCCGGCCCCTGGGACGACTGCTTCGGCATGCCCGGCGGCGTCGACGTCACCCTCACCTGGCCCGGACAGCTGGAGCTGAAGGTGACCAGCCGCGAGGAGTGGGTCGTCGTCTACGACGAGCAGGCGGAGGCCGTCTGCGTGGAGCCGCAGACCGGTCCGCCCAACGGCCTGAACACGCTGCCCCGCCTGGTCACGCCGCTGGAGCCGCTGGAGGCGACGACCACCTGGAGCTGGCGGCGGCTCTAAGCTGTTCGCCATGACGGACGTACGTGGCGCGCTGCTGCAGCAGATCAAGGACAAGGCCGTGGTGCACGGCAAGGTGACCCTGTCGTCGGGCAAGGAAGCCGACTACTACATCGACCTTCGCCGGATCACGCTGGACGGCGAGGCCGCGCCGCTGGTCGGTCAGGTCATGCTCGACCTGACCGCCGAGCTGGACTTCGAGGCCGTCGGCGGCCTGACCCTGGGCGCCGACCCGGTGGCCACCGCGATGCTGCACGCCTCCGCCGCGCGCGGGAAGGTCCTGGACGCCTTCGTGGTCCGCAAGGCGGGCAAGGCGCACGGCCTGCAGCGCCGTATCGAGGGCGCCGAGGTCAAGGGCCGCCGTGTCCTCGCCGTCGAGGACACCTCCACCACCGGTGGCTCCGTGCTGACCGCCGTGGAGGCGCTGCGCGAGGCCGGCGCGGAGGTCGTCGCCGTCGCCACGATCGTGGACCGGGCGACCGGCGCGGCCGAGGCGGTCGCCGAGCAGGCCGGGGTTCCGTACGTCTTCGCCTTCTCGAAGGATGAACTGGGTCTGGACTGACGCGCCGGTTTGACTTGGACTTGACCGGGGCGCCGACCATCACGTCATGTCTGGAAAGATGGGGACGACGATGACGTCGCCCCCAAGGTCTAGGTCAGGGCCGTAGTACGCAGATCGCCAACCCGCACACCCAAGGAGCGGACAGATGCCCATCGCAACCCCCGAGGTCTACAACGAGATGCTCGACCGGGCGAAGGCAGGCAAGTTCGCCTACCCGGCCATCAACGTCACCTCGACCCAGACCCTGCACGCGGCGCTGCGCGGCTTCGCGGAGGCGGAGAGCGACGGCATCGTCCAGATCTCCACGGGTGGTGCCGAGTTCCTGGGCGGCCAGTACAGCAAGGACATGGTGAGCGGCGCGGTCGCGCTCGCCGAGTTCGCGCACATCGTCGCCGAGAAGTACCCGGTCAACATCGCGCTGCACACCGACCACTGCCCGAAGGACAAGCTCGACGGGTACGTACGTCCGCTGCTCGCGATCTCCGAGGAGCGCGTCAAGGCCGGCCGCAACCCGCTGTTCCAGTCCCACATGTGGGACGGCTCCGCCGAGACCCTGGCCGACAACCTGGCCATCGCCCAGGAGCTGCTGGAGCAGGCCCGCCGCGCCAACATCATCCTCGAGGTCGAGATCACCCCGACCGGTGGCGAGGAGGACGGCGTCTCCCACGAGATCAACGACTCCCTGTACACCACGGTCGAGGACGCGATCCGCACCGCCGAGGCCCTGGGCCTGGGCGAGAAGGGCCGCTACCTGCTGGCCGCCTCCTTCGGCAACGTGCACGGCGTGTACAAGCCGGGCAACGTCGTGCTCCGTCCCGAGCTGCTGAAGGAGCTGAACGAGGGCGTCGCCGCCAAGTACGGCAAGCAGTCCCCGTTCGACTTCGTCTTCCACGGCGGCTCCGGCTCCACCGAGCAGGAGATCCAGACCGCGCTGGAGAACGGCGTCGTGAAGATGAACCTGGACACGGACACCCAGTACGCCTTCACCCGTCCGGTCGCCGCTCACATGTTCCAGAACTACGACGGCGTCCTGAAGGTCGACGGCGAGGTCGGCAACAAGAAGGCCTACGACCCGCGCACCTGGGGCAAGCTGGCCGAGGCGTCGATGGCGGCCCGCGTCCTGGAGGCCACGCAGCACCTGCGCTCCGCGGGCAACAAGATCAAGTAAGCGCGTCCGACGACGCCTGCGGCGGACCCGGTGCCTCGGCACCGGGTCCGCTGTATATCTGGAGGCATGCCCGCCGTCCGGATCGCCTCGTCCCAGGGCAAGTGGATCCTCTTCACCACGGTCCTCGGCTCCAGCATGGCCATGCTGGACTCCACCGTCGTCAACGTGGCGCTCCCGACCATCGGCCGTGACCTCGGCGCGAGCCTCGCCGCCCTGCAGTGGACGGTGAACGCGTACATGGTCACGCTGGCCGGCCTGATCCTGCTGGGCGGCTCGCTCGGGGACCGCTACGGCCGCCGGAAGATCTTCGTCCTCGGGGTCGTCTGGTTCGCTTCGGCGTCCCTGCTGTGCGGCCTGGCCCCCACGTCCGAAGTCCTCATCGCCGCCCGGGCCCTCCAGGGCGTCGGCGGCGCGCTCCTCACCCCCGGCTCCCTCGCCCTCATCCAGGCCTCCTTCCACCCGGACGACCGGAGCCGGGCGGTCGGCCTGTGGTCCGGCTTCGGCGGCATCGGCGCGGCCGTAGGGCCGTTCCTGGGCGGCTGGCTGGTGGACGGCCCCGGCTGGCGCTGGGTGTTCCTCCTCAACGTGCCGCTGGCCCTCCTGTGCGTCCCGGTCGCCGTACGCCATGTCCCCGAGTCGACCGACGCACGCGCCCACGGCCGCTTCGACGTCCTCGGCGCGACCCTGGGTGCCCTGGCGCTCGCCCTGCTCACGTACGCGCTCATCGAGGCCCCCACCGGCTCCCCGGGCGTGCTGCTGAGCGCGGTCGCGGGCGTGGCCACGGCCGTCGCCTTCGGTTACGTCGAGAAGCACCGCCCCGACCCCATGCTGCCGCCGGACATCTTCGCCTCGCGCCAGTTCACGGCGGTCAACCTGGTCACGCTGTGCGTCTACGCGGCCTTCGGCGGGTTCTTCTTCCTCACCGCACTCCAGCTGCAGGTGGTGGTCGGCTACTCCGCCCTGCAGGCCGGTACGGCCCTGCTGCCCACGACGGCCATGATGCTGCTGTTCTCGGCCCGCTCAGGCGCGCTGGCCGACCGCACCGGCCCACGCCTGCCGCTCACCGTCGGTCCTCTGCTGTGCGCTGCGGCGCTGCTGCTGATGCTCCGGGTGGGGCCCGACGCGAACTACCTCACGGACGTCCTCCCGCCCCTCCTCGTGATGGGCACGGGCATGGTCGTCCTGGTCGCCCCGCTGACCGCCACGGTCCTCGCCTCCGTCGACACCGCCCGCGCCGGCCTGGCCAGCGGCATCAACAACGCGGCGGCGCGGGCGGCGGGCCTGATGGCCGTGGCCGGGCTCCCTCTGCTGGCGGGCATGGGTCCGGAGGCGTACCGGTCCGCCGCCGCGTTCGACGCGGCGTTCGACCGGGCGATGCCGATCTGCGCGGGTGTGCTGGTCCTGGGCGCGATCCTGGCCTTCACCCTGATCCGCCGTCCCCCTCCGAACTGCCTCCACCCCGAATGCACGCGACACGGCTCCGTCATGTCCCCACCGCTGGAACCGGACCACGAGCCCGGGCGCCCCTAGGGGGCTGCGGCACGGTCGGCTGAGCCGTCCCGGTCACGGTGCGCTCCCCCTCGCCTTGGCCCAGCCGGCCGACGAGGCGTTCGAGCGTGGCGCGGGAAGAGTGCTACATGTGATCATGCGCTGCGTGCCGCCGCCTCCTGCTGAGGGACGGCGGCACAGTTCGTCTTCGCCGTGGTGACTACCGCTTCAGCTCGGCGTAGGCCTCGGCGCTGCTGTCCTGAAGGAACTGCCAGCAACGCTCCGTCTCGTCCTTCTCGTTGATCGCGCCGGCGGCGCGGGCGAGTGCGGCGAGGCAGCGCAGGAACCCGCGATTGGCCCGGTGGTCCCAGGGGATGGGGCCATGCCCCTTCCATCCGGCCCGGCGCAGGGCGTCCAGACCGCGGTGATAGCCAGTGCGCGCGTACGCGTACGACTCGACCACTCGCCCCGCCTCGAAGGCGTCATCGGCGAGCAGGGCCCAGGCGAGCGAGAACGTGGGGTGCTTCGCCGCGACCTCGGTCGGCGACAGGGACTCCTCGCCCAGAAGGCGGTACGCCTCTTCGTTCTCCGGCAGGTGCGTCGGCTCAGGGCCGCCGAGCAGGTTCTTGTGCGTCGTCATGTCGCCAGTCTGCCACCTGTGGCCAGGCGTTCGGGGCGCCCACACGGAGAATCGGCCGCGGTACGAGGGTGAATGAGAACGGCGGTTGATGTAACTGATCGCGATGTGCGACGATCCGGCGCATGGCAGCACGACGGGGATCCTCCGGGTCCGTGCAGGTCGGCATCTACACCCGGATCAGCAAGGACGACGAGGCCGAAGGGCTGGGCGTCGCGCGTCAGGAGGAGGACTGCCGACTGCACTGTGCTGCCAGGGGCTGGGAGGTGGCCAGGGTCTACGAGGACAACGACCTCTCGGCGTACAAGCGCAAGACCGTGCGCCCGGAGTTCCGTCAGATGCTGGAGGACCTCAAGGCCGGGCGGATCGACGGAGTCGTCGCCTGGGACATCGACCGCTTCACGCGCCAGCCGCGCGAACTGGAGGCGTGGATCGACGAGTACGAGGACGCCGAGCGCCGCAAGCGCCGCCTCGTCTTCGACTCGGTGTCGGCGTCGGACATCGACCTCTCCACGGAGAACGGCCGGTTCATCGCGCGGATCAAGGTCACCATCGCCAACAAGTCATCCGCGGACACGTCGCGGCGTACGAAACGCAAGCACCTGGAACTCGCGACGCAGGGCAGGCTCCCGGGGGGCCGGGCACCGTACGGCTGGAACCGCGAGGATCGCAGGACGCTGGTACCGGAAGAGGCGGAGAACCTCCGTAAGGCCGTGAGGGACTTCCTGGGCGGCGTCCGCTGGGCGTCCATCGCGCGAGAGTGGCGTGACAAGGGGGTCAGGTCGCACAGCGGTGGCGTCTTCGACGACTCCAAGATCAAGCGGATGCTCATGAACCCACGGATCTGTGGTTACCGGATGCACCAGGGGGAGTTGTTCCTGGACGAGCACGGTGCCCCTGTCGTCGGCGACTGGGAACCGATCGTCACCCCCGACGAGTGGTACCTGCTCATGGAGAAGGTCCGGAAGGAGTCGGAGGGGCGCACCGCACGGGACTACGCCACCAAGTACCTGCTCTCCGGCATCGCTCGGTGCGGACGATGCGGCGCGAAGATGCGGGCCTTCCCGTCGTACCGGAAGTCGAAGACGTCATCCCAGTTCCGGTACGCGTGCCCGGGCAAGAACGACGGGGGATGCGGGGGAGTGGCCAGGGCCGGCGAACCGGTCGACCGCCTCATCAGGAACGCCGTGTTCCTCAGTTCGGACAAGGCGTCGGCGCATGTGCGCGAGCGTGCGCCGGAATGGACCAAGGAGGAGCAACTGATCGCCCTGGAGCGGGACATGGCCGAGTTCAAGCAGGCGTGGGAGGAAAAGCGCATGTCGGCCGCTCGCTACATCGCGCTCACCGAGGACTTGGAGAAGCAGATCGCGGAGCTACATCGAGAGCGTGCCCTGCACCGGGCCGAGGTCGCGACCTTCGAAGTCGACCCCATCGACATACGGGACCGGTGGGAGAAACTGACGATCGAGCAGCAGCGCGCTGCTGTCCTCAAGGTCTTCCGTGCCGTCATCGTCAAACCCGCTTCGAACGGGCCGATCTTCGACCCGGCGGACATTGAGCCAGTGCTCAGGTGACGGTGGAGAAGCCGAGCCCGTTGTGGATGGGGCCCGGCTTCGTTCCTTGACGTGGTCACAGGACCGGCAGCACTTCTCGATCCCCTGTACAGGGCAGGCGGGTTCGCCGGCCCGCTCACCCTGGACCCTGCCGTCGTCGTGCCGCGAGGAGCGCGATGTCGTCGTCACAGATGCCGCTGGTCAGCTGGGTCAGGAGCGTGTCGAGCAGGTGGTCCAGCGGATCGTCTGCCGACAGTCCCATCTCGGCGAGGGACCGTACGGAGTCGTCTATGTCTACGCCGCGCTGTTCGACGAGACCGTCCGTGTAGAGCAGCAGTACGGAGCCCGGCTCGAATGCGAACGTTGTCATCTCGTAGTCGCCGAGTTCCGTGCTGATGGGAGGGCCGGCCGGGAGGTGCAGCAAGCCGGTGCTGCCGTTCGGGCGGATGACCAGGGGCGGCAGGTGTCCGGCCGTGGCCGCGGAGCAGGTGCCGGCCTCGGGGTCGACGAGGACAAGCAGACAGGTGGCGGCGCGGTCGAGGCCGATGCGTGCGGATCTGCGATCGGCTTCGCTGAGCATGGCGTCCACGGGCAGTCCGGCGGTGGCGACGGTGCGCAGGACGGAGCGGTATTGGCTCATGGCGACCGCGGCTTGGAAGCCGTGTCCCATCACATCGCCCATGACCAGCAGCGTGCGGTGGTCCGGGAGAGCGATGGAGTCGTACCAGTCCCCGCCGACCAGGGCACTGCGGCCCGAGGGCAGGTAGCGCGTGGCCACCTCGACGGTGGGATGTGTGCTGTCGGGCTCCGACAACAGGGCGCGCTGGAGTTCCAGCGTCATGGTGTGCTCGTGGCTGTAGCGGTGGGCGCTGTCGATGGCGGCACCGGCCCGCGCGACGACGCCTTGCACGGTCAGGACGTCGTCGTCGTTGAACGGCGGTGATACTCCGACCCGCATCAGAAGGACGATGCCGACGCAGCGCCCGGCCATGGGCAGCGGAACGATGAGCACCGAGTGGACGCCGGCCGAGCGGAATATCCTCACGCGTTCGGGATCCACGGTGACTTTCTGGAAAAGCTCGTCGGGAGCCAGGTTGCCAAGCCACGGACGTCCGCTTTCGATACAGCGCCGGGTCACCGAACCGCGCGGAAGATCAACGTAAGGTTCCGGCCCACCGAACTCGCGAAGGTGCCGTTGCAGTTCAGATGGTGCCGTCAGCTTCATCTTTCTCAGCCGAAGCAGTCCAGGAGCCGGCGGTGGCACGCCGAAGAACTCCTCCTCGACGATCCCGACCGCGGCGACATCCGCAAGGGAGGGTGCGAGGAAGTCGGCCAGTTCGGCGCAGGTGGCCTCGACGTCGAGGGTGGTGCCGACCCGGGTGGCCACGGCGTCCAGGAGGGCGAGCCGCTGGTGGGCGTTCTCAAGGTCGTCCAGGTACTGGCGCAGGTTGCTGACTTCCACCCCGATACCGCACACACCGGCAACATGCCCTTGCACCTCAAGACGGTGAAAGACCGCGCGCCAGAGTCTGCGCCCGACCGGGGACGGGACACGCGTGGTGCCGTTGAGCGTCACTTCTCGGGGCTGGCCGTCGGCGAACACCTCGATCAGCACGTCGTCGGATGCCTGCATGTCCGGCAGTACCTCGCCGAGCGTCCTGCCGAGGAAGGTGGCGGCGGGAATGCCGGTGACGCGTGTCCACGCCGGGTTCACGTAGAGGTAGCGCAGATGGCGGTCCAGGATGACCACGGGGGCGGAAGTGCCCTCGACGATCCCACGCAGTAATCCGCACTCACAGGAGGTCTGAGTACCGTCGACCAGCGGTATGAAGGGGTCGGTCCCCATGTTCGGCGGCGCATGTACCTGGCCCTGGGGAAAGAGCCACGACGGCGGGAGTTGTTCAGCATTCACCGTCTTCTCCTGCTGTCTGGGCAAAGCACGGCTCTTTTCCATCGTGAGGGGATGGCAGATGCGACGCATCTCGGCCGACAGGACTCTTCCCGCGACCTGGGTGAGCCGAGGGAGCAGGGCCAGGCCCTCCGCCGGCCCGGTCGCACCGCCCTACGCACACTGACGAACCGACCTCGGCATGCCGACACGGTTCGGTTCCTGCTCTTCGAGGCTAGGCCGAGGCGGCAGTCACTCGTCCGGGTTCGGGGGCGGTTCGGCACCACCCAGAGTCCGCCGGGCCTCCAGCCATACCCTCTCGAACTCCTCGGCCGAGATCGTGCCGGCACGTGGTGCTGCTTCCCATCCGGTGAGCCTTCCCTCGGCGACGAGACCGTACCGCTGCTCGTACCGGCTCATCACGGCGATCTCCGCGCGCTCCTGATACCGGAGAACCTCCTCCAAGGAGGCTGCGGTCACCGGGGTGCCGTCTTCGCCTCGCAAGTCCACTTGCCGAAGAACCCACCCCTCCTCATCACCCTCGAAGTACTGCCACAGGTCCAAAGACTCGTCATACGTGCGGATCCACATCACCATGGCGCCACGTTCTCGCAGGCAAGAGGCTGCAGTGGTGCGGCACGCGCGTGAGTGCGAACGGCTCACCCGTCGATCCCCCGCCGCAGTCGACGTCACACAAAGTGACTGTCGGTCGCGCCGGATTCGCCGATATCGCCCGTCGGGGGCTTGTTGCCCACCTGCCGGGTGGAACAGATCCTGGCAAGGTCCAACACCCACGTGAGGTCCCGCTCCGGCAGCTGGGCAGCGAGGCTGTCCAGCCACTCCTGTTCGGTCATATCGCAATCCCCTCCTTGTCTACGGTTACATAATTCACCCTTCTCTTGGGATCACGAGCCAAACCGCCGCGCCCAGACCCTGGGCTGACCGGTACGGGAGTGCCCGGTGTGGCCCGTCTGGCAGCAGACGGGCCTTGCCGTATCCGATGGGATTGCGGAGGATTCCGCTTGGGGACCGGGGCCCCCGTGCCGGCATCGGCAGGGGCGGACCGCTACCCGGAGCAACAACAGGAGACAGCGATGTCCCAACCGGCTCGCCCCCCTCGTGAGGCCGCTGAGCCCGAGACCCCGCATCTCGACTTCGCCGGTACGACGCCGTACGAGGACTACGTCAGGGCGGACGTGCTCACCCACCTCCAGCACACCCTCTCCGACGACCCCGGAGAGATGGTCTTCCTGGTCACCACCCAGGTCATGGAGCTGTGGTTCACCGTGATCGTGCACGAGTGGGAGACCGCCGCGAAGGCCCTCCGCTCGGACGACGTCCCGACCGCCGTCGCCGCGCTGAAGCGTTCCGTGCGGGAGCTGGAGGCCCTGAACGCCTCCTGGAAGCCGCTCGGCCAGCTGACCCCGGCCCAGTTCAACTCGTACCGCTCCGCCCTCGGCGAGGGATCCGGTTTCCAGTCGGCGATGTACCGCCGCATGGAGTTCCTGCTCGGCGAGAAGTCCGCGTCCATGCTCGTCCCGCACCGCGGCGCCCCGCGCGTCCACGCGGAACTGGAGAAGGCGCTGCACGAGCCGAGCCTGTACGACGAGGTCGTCCGGCTGCTCGCGCGCCGCGGCCACGCGATCCCCGAGTCCGTCCTGCGCCGGGACGTCGCCCTGCGCTACGAGACCTCCGACGCCGTCGAGGCGGCCTGGACGGAGATCTACTCCGGCGACCAGAACGCCGAACTCGCCCGCCTCGGCGAGGCACTGTCCGACGTCGCCGAACTGGTCTGGCGCTGGCGCAACGACCACCTGGTCGCCACCCGCCGCGCGATGGGCGCCAAGGCCGGCACGGGCGGCTCCGCCGGTGTGGCCTGGCTGGAGAAGCGCGCCGGCAAGAACGTGTTCCCGGAGCTGTGGACGGCGAGGTCCCATGTCTGAGCTGAGCCTGCGCGCGAAGAAGCTGGACGCGGCCGACGAACTGGCCCCGCTGCGCTCCCGTTTCGTCCTCGACACTGCATCCGATCATGCGGCTGACGCCGCGGGCGTCTACCTGGACGGCAACTCCCTCGGCGCCCTGCCGGCGAACGTGCCGGGCCGGATCGAGGACGTCGTCCGCCGGCAGTGGGGCGAGCTGCGCATCCGCTCCTGGGACGAGAGCGGCTGGTGGACGGCCCCCGAGCGGATCGGTGACCGCATCGCCCCGCTGGTCGGCGCGGCGCCGGGCCAGATCGTGGTGGGCGACTCCACCAGCGTCAACGTCTTCAAGGCACTGGTGGCGGCGGTCCGCATGGTGGACCCGGCCCGCGACGAGATCCTGGTCGACGCGACGACGTTCCCCACGGACGGCTACATCGCCGAGTCGGCGGCCCGCCTGACCGGCCGCACCCTGCGCCCGGTGACCCCCGGGGAGGTCCCCGCGGCGCTGGGCGACCGCACGGCGGTGGTGCTGCTGAACCACGTCGACTACCGCAGCGGCCGGCTGCACGACCTGCCCGCGCTGACCACCGCGATCCACGCGTCCGGCGCGCTCGCGGTCTGGGACCTGTGCCACAGCGCGGGCGCGCTGCCGGTGGGCCTGGACGAGCACGGGGTCGACCTGGCGGTCGGCTGCACCTACAAGTACCTGAACGGCGGCCCGGGTGCGCCCGCGTTCCTCTACGTCCGCCGTGACCTGCAGGACCGCTTCGACTCCCCGCTGCCCGGCTGGAACTCGCACGCCGAGCCGTTCGGTATGAGTCAGTCCTACGACCCGGCACCGGGTGCCCTGCGCGGCCGCGTCGGGACCCCGGACATCCTGTCCATGCTGGCCCTGGAGGCGGCCCTGGAGATCTGGGACGACGTCTCCGTCGCCGCGGTCCGCGCCAAGTCCCTGGCCCTGACGGACTTCTTCCTGGAGTGCGTCGCGGCGTACACCGAGCCGGGCCGGGTCACCTCCGTGACCCCGGACCGCCACGAGGAGCGCGGCAGCCAGATCGCCCTGCGCTGCCCCGACGCGGGTGACGTGATGAAGCAGCTCATCGACCGGGGCGTGGTCGGCGACTTCCGCAACCCCGACGTCCTCCGCTTCGGCTTCAGCCCGCTGTACGTGAGCTTCGCCGATGCGGAGCGGGCCGCACGGGTGCTGGCGGAGGTGCTCGGCTAGGCGAGTCGCGGCAGCTGGGGCGGGGTGCGCTTGCGCCCCGCCCTCACCGTGTGTGACAACCCCATGTCCGCGCACGTCACCGGCCTGATACCGTCCCCGCCAACGGTCGACGAAGAATCGCCGCCTGGTCCGCCAAGCCTTCCCCCGGTGCCGAAAGGCTGGGAGGCACCCGCATCGTCGCTGAGAGGTTGGAGCATGCCGGACGACGCCGCCGCAGCCCGCGCCGCCGCCGAAGAGGAGTCGGCCTTCTCGCACCCCGCGGTCGACCCCGACGTCACCGCCGTGTACGGCGACCACCCCGACCAGGTGATCGACTTCTACGCCCCGCGGACCGACACGACCCTCGCCCCCCTGGTCGTCGTCCTGCACGGCGGGGCCTGGCGCGCCCCCTACGACCGCCGCCACATCACCCCCTTCGTGGACTACCTGGCCCGTAAGGGTTTCGCCGTGGCGAACGTGGAGTACCGGCGCGGCGGCGACCCGCAGATCCCGGCGCAGAACACGGGATCCGGACCTGGCGCCGGAGCCCCGCCCACGCCCCTGGCAGGCCGCTGGCCCGACACCTTCGACGACGTGGCCGCCGCCATGGACGTCCTCCCCTCCCTGGTCCACGGGGCACTCCCGCTGGCCGACCCCCGCCGCATGGTCCTCACCGGCCACTCGGCGGGCGGCCACCTCGCCCTGTGGGCAGCCGCCCGCCACGTCCTGCCCGCCGACGCCCCCTGGCGCACGGACCGCCCGGCCCCGCTGCGGGGCGTGGTGGCGCTCGCCCCGATCGCGGACTTCGCGGTGTCGGAGAAGCTGGACGTCTGCGGCAACGCCGCCCTGCAACTCCTCGGCGGCCAGGACGACTTCGCCGAGCGCAGGCCGTACGCCGACCCCGCGCTCCTGCTCCCGACGGGCATCGCGACGACCCTGGTCCAGGGCCGCGCCGACCTCGTCGTACCGCAGGCGGTCGCCGAGTCGTACGCGGACGCGGCGGCGAAGGCGGGCGAGGTGGTGGGTCTGACGCTGCTGGAGGACGTCGGCCACTTCCCGCTGATCGACCCGGCGGCGGACGCGTGCGCGGTGGTGGCGGAGGAGATCGCCCAACTGGCGTGGTGACGCCTGCCCTCCGCCCCCGTCATACCCGTAGTACCTGAGAGCTACCTCGCAGAACGGCTCCCTGGCGGGACGCCGACGACACCCCCCGATTCCTAACTTCCTTCTCGGACAAGCCCGATGGCCGGGCGCTCCGGGAGGAACCGAATCATGGGGCACAACCCGCCGCAGCCGCTCCGGACCGGCAACGCGCAGCCGCCGACGGCGAATCCGCCCCACGAGGGCCACCCGCACCCGACGACGAAAGCAGTACCGGTGGTGCGGGTGGGAACCCGGACCCGGCCGAAGGCCGGGTGCCCACCCACGCACCCGCACCCGAAATCCCGCCGCATCTGGCGCCAGGCCCTCCTCACGGCCACCACAGTCGCAGCCCTCACCGCAGCCGCCCACCCCGGGATCCCGGCCCCCGGCCCGCCCACGCTCCCTGCCCCCACCGCAGCCACCCTCCGGTCGACCTACGAGGCGAACCGCGAGAACGCCACCCACGCGGCCGACATGGCCGCCGCCCACGGCGACCTCCACCGAGCCGCAGCCGACCGAACCCTCGCCACCCGCAACCTCCTCACCTTCGACGGCAGAGGCTCGGGCCAGGCCGTAGAGGTCCTCGGCGATCCGACCCGCGCAGACCACATCGCCGTTCTGGTCCCCGGCTCCGACACCACCCTCGACACCTACGCCCGCTTCCACAGAACCGCAGCGGCCCTCTACCGGGAAGCGCACCGCACCGACCCGCGCACGGCCGTCATCGCCTGGCTCGGCTACAAGACCCCCGCCACGATCAGCACCACGGTCACGACCACCACCCGAGCCGACGAAGCGGCCCCCCGTCTCCGCGCGTTCATAAGGGAGTTGCGCACCCTGACGCCCACCACGGCCGCCCAGATCTCCCTCCTCTGCCACTCCTACGGCTCCGTCGTCTGCGCCCGTTCCGCCCCCGCCCTGCCCGTGGACGACGTGGTCCTGTTCGGCAGCCCCGGCACCGCCGCGGACACCGTTGCCGGGCTGCACACCCCCGCCCGAGTCTGGGCGGCCCGCGGCAGCAGGGACTGGGTCGCGCACGTACCGCACGTCCGCGCCGACCTCCTCCTCGCCACCCTCGGCTTCGGCACCGACCCCGTCTCCCGCGCCTTCGGCGCCCGGGTCTTCGACGCGGCCGACGCCGACCACAGCGGTTACTTCACCCCGGGCTCGGTATCCCTCGCCAACCTGGCCCGCATCGCCCTCGGCGAGACCTCGGAGGTGACCCGTGGCTGAGCCGACCCCGCACGCCGCCCGCCGCGCACTGCACGCGATCCGTCAGGGCGCCCACCGCGTGGACGCCGCCACACCCGTCTCCCGGGACCGAGCGGTGGACGCCCTGCGCGCCTTCGCGATACTCGGTGTCGTCCTCGGCCACTGGCTGGTCACTGCACTGGTCGCGCAGGACGGCGGCCTGCACACGGCGAGCCCGCTGCAGCACATGCCCTGGCTGGCCCCGGTCTCCTGGGTCTTCCAGACACTGGCGGTGTTCTTCCTGGTGGGCGGCCATGTGGCGACCCGCAGCCTGGCCTCGGCGCAGGCCCGAGGCACGACGTACCGCGACTGGCTCCGCACCCGCCTCGCCCGCCTCCTACGGCCGGTGGCAGCCCTACTGGCCCTGTGGACGGTGGCCGCACTCTCCCTCCTCCTCACCGGCGCCCAGCTCACCACCCTCCACACGCTCCTCAAACTCGCCCTGTCCCCCCTCTGGTTCCTCCTGGTCTTCGCGGCCCTGACGGCCGCGACCCCGCTCCTCACCCGCCTCAACCCCCTCTGGCCCCTGGCCGTCGTCCTGCACGTGGACGTCCTGCGCTTCGGCCTGCACACCGGTCCGTCCTGGCTCGGCTGGGTGAACCTGGCGGCGGGCTGGCTGGTCCCGTACACCCTGGGCGCGGCCTGGACCCGAGGCGAACTGGAAAGCCGCCGAGCAGCCTGGGTCCTGGTCATGTCCGGTACGACGGCGACGGCGGCCCTGATCCTCTGGGCGGGCTACCCGGCCTCGATGGTCGGCGTCCCCGGCACCCCGACCTCCAACCTCAACCCCCCGACCCTGGCGGCCGTCACCTTCGGCCTGGCCCAGTGCGGCCTGGCGTTGCTCCTCCGAGACCGCCTGCACCGGGCCATGACCCGCCCCCTCGCCTGGTCGGCGGTCACCCTGACCAACCTCTCGGCGATGACGATCTTCCTGTGGCACCAGACGGCCCTGATGACCACCACGGCCGCTGCCCTCCTGGCCGGCCGCCTCCCCGGCCTCCACACCCGCCCCGACTCCCTGACCTGGGTGGCGTCCCGCCTCGCCTACCTCCCCCTCTTCGCCCTGACCCTGGCTC
This sequence comes from Streptomyces sp. NPDC101165, assembly GCF_044768135.1. Taxonomy (NCBI): domain Bacteria; kingdom Bacillati; phylum Actinomycetota; class Actinomycetes; order Kitasatosporales; family Streptomycetaceae; genus Streptomyces; species Streptomyces sp. NPDC101165. The sequence goes on from NZ_JBIWPG010000024.1 coordinate 53,290, forward strand.
TCTTCTGGCTGACCTTCCGCCACCACGAACAGGGCCCCCGCCGCCCCCGAAACCGCCCCTCCCGCCTCATCCGCCACCACACCCCCCGAGCAAAGACCCCACACAATGCCTAAAGTTGACCAAGTGACCCCAGAGGCCCCCAACGGCAACGCAGCCCCCCAGGGCCAACCCGAGTCCACCGACGGCGATTTCGTCCCCCAGGGCCAGGGCCAGGGCCAGGGCCAGGGCCAGGGCCAGGGCCAGGGCCAGGGCCAGCCCGCACCCGCCGACGGCAACTCATTCCCCCAGGGCCAACCCGAGGCCGCCGACGGCGTTTTCGCCCCACAGGGGCCACCCGCACACGACGACGAAAGCAGTACGGGTGGTGCGGGTGGGAACCCGGACCCGGCCGAAGGCCGGGTGCCCCCCAACGCAACCGCACCCGCACTCGCACCCAGAACCACACCCGCCCCCGAATCCGCACCCGCCAAGTCCCGCCTACGCACCTGGCTGGGAGAAGCCCCCTCCCCCCACTCACCCCCCTTCTCCAAGTACCGCTGGCTCCGCCTCCTCACCTACCTCCTCACCGCCTACACAGCCCTCGGCATCGCCCTGGCCGGCGGAGACGAACTGCACACCTCCTACGGCCTCACCACAGCCGTAGCCTTCCTCGCCGCCTCCCTCCAGGCCACCGCCGTCTTGCTGGCCCTGTGGCGCCCCACCCCCGCCTGGGCCCTCTCCCTCACCGCCGCCATCCTCACCGCACTCCTGGCCCGCCCCCACCTGGAGCCGTCCCCCACCCCCGGCCCCAACTGGCCCTGGACCACGCCCACTCTGCTCGCCCACATGGCCGTGCTCCTCCTCCTCGCCCTGCGCGTCCGCATACGCGTCACCCTCGCCGCCCTGGCGGTCACGACCCTGGCGACCTACGTCCTGCAGGGCCCGATCGGCGCCCAGAACTACTCCTCGACAGGCGTCACGGCGGTAGCCCTCTTCGCCGTCTCCGTCCTCATCGGCACCGCCCTGCGCGGCCGCAGCGAGGCCCGCACCCAGCTGATCGAGCAGACGACGATCACCGCGGAGGAACGCGCCCGCCGCACGCTCCTGGAGGAGCGCAGCCGTATCGCCCGCGAGCTGCATGACGTGGTCGCCCACCACATGTCGGTGATCTCCATCCAGGCCCAGGTGGCCCCCCACCTGGTGGAGAACCCTTCGGAGGAGCTGAAGGAGAACCTCGCCGGGATCCGCAACAACGCCCTGGAGGCCCTCACCGAGCTGCGCCGTGTCCTCGGCGTCCTGCGCTCCGAGTCCCCCGACGACCCCGGGGCGACCGAGGACCCGTACCGGCTGACGGCACCCGGCACCGGCCCGGCCCCCGACGCCCCGCAGCCGAACCTCGCCCGTCTGGGTGCCCTGATCGAGAACACCAGGGCGGCCGGTCTGGACGTCGTCATCGACTACCGCGGAACGTCCCGCGCCTATCCACAGGGTGTGGAACTGTCGGCGTACAGGATCGTCCAGGAGGCGCTCAGCAATGCCCTGCGGCATGCCCCGGGTGCGCGGGTCCGGGTGGAGGTCGACCATCAGTCCGACGGCATCTTCCTGTGCGTGACCAACTCCCGCCCCCGCCACCCGGTCCAGCCCTCCCCGGGCTCCGGTCACGGCCTGCTGGGCATGCGGGAGCGTGCGGCGATGCTCGGCGGGCACCTCACCGCGACCCCGAACCTGCACGGCGGCTTCATGGTGACGGCGTTCCTCCCCAAGACGGGCACCCGCCGTCCGCCCCGGCCGCTGCGCCCGGACCTGCCCCGCCCCGAGATCTACTTCCCGCCCCTGTCCGACGACGACCCGCACCACCCCCAGCCCCCGACAGGAGAACCGACCCCATGACGAGCGGCGCCGGCACCATCCGCGTACTCATCGCCGACGACCAGCAGATGGTCCGCCAGGGCTTCACCGTGCTGCTCAACACCAAGCCCGACATCGAGGTGATCGGACAGGCGGTGCACGGACGCGACGCGATTGCCAAGGTTGCCGAACTGATCCCGGACGTGGTCCTGATGGACATCCGGATGCCCGAGCTGGGCGGTATCGAGGCGACCGACCGCATCACCGCCGACCACCCGGGCGTCAAGGTCCTGGTCCTCACCACCTTCGACCTGGACGAGTACGTGTACGACGCGCTGCGCGCCGGGGCCTCCGGGTTCCTGCTCAAGGACGCCTCCGCCGACCAGCTCGCCGAGGCGGTGCGCGTGGTGGCGGCCGGGGACGCGCTGCTCGCCCCGGGCATCACCCGCCGTCTGATCGCCGAGTTCGCGCGCATGGACGGCTCACCCCGGGCGCCGCTCAAACAGCGCGTGGGCGACCTGACGGAGCGCGAGACGGAGGTGCTCGCACTCATCGCGCAGGGCCTGTCGAACGCCGAGATCGCCGAGCACCTGGTCGTCGCCGAGCAGACCGTGAAGACCCATGTGGGCCGCATCCTGGTGAAACTGGGCCTGCGCGACCGCACCCAGGCGGCGATCTTCGCCTACGAGTCCGGCCTGGTCCGCCCCGGCGGCCGCTGACCCCCGTCCGACCGGCACCCGTAGGTACCGTCCCGCCCCCTACCTGTAGTACCTGAGAAGGATCCCCGAGGACCCCTCTCCGAGGGGACGACCACCACCCCGCCCGGGGCCTACCGTTTTCCACGTGACCGAGACGACGCACACCGAGCCGACACCGCCGGGCGGAGCCGCGAGGCCGCGCAGCCCGGAGTTCCGGCTCGCCGCGGACGCCCTGCGCGGGCTGCGGCAGGACCTGTTCCACGACGCCTTCGCCTACCGCCCGCTGCCCCGCAGGGTCGCCGAGGGCCGGCTCGCCCGCCGCGGCGGCCGGATGAGGGAGTACGCGGCCTGGTCACGGCACACGGTCGTGGTCGTCCTCGGCACGCTGGCAGGGCTCCTCGCCGTGGCGAGCACGGACGACTCCGGACTGCTGCCGCTGCTGTGCGGGCTGCTGGCCCTGGGGCCGGTCCTGCTGACCCTGGCGCGTCCGGTGGGAGCGTTCTGGTTCTCGCTCGCCGCGACCACGGTCACCGCCGCCCTGATAGGCGGCGGCTGGAGCGACTGGCCCTGGCTGCCGGGCAGCTTCCTGTCCCACCTGATCGTGCTCACGGTCGTCGCGCTGCGCACCCGCCCGCGCACGGCGGCGTGGATGTGGGCGCTGACCGCGGCCTACGGCTTCGTCGCCGAGAGCGCCTTCGGCTGGAGCCACTACGACACCAACGTCGGCCCGATGCTGATCCTCTCCGCGCTGATCCTGCTGGCCGTCTCCGTCCGGCAGATACGCAGGGAGGCCCAGCAGGAGGTGACCGCCCAGCAGTCGGTGACCGCCGTGGAGCGGTCGCGGCGCACGCTGCTGGAGGAGCGCACGACCATCGCCCGCGAGCTGCACGACGTGGTCGCCCACCACATGTCGGTGGTCGCCATCCAGGCGGAGGCGGCGCCCTACCGGGTCGAGAACCCGCCGCCGGAGCTGGAGAAGGCGTTCGCCACCATCCGGGAGAACGCGGTGGCGGCCCTGACCGAGCTGCGCCGGGTCCTGGGCGTGGTCCGCGCGGAGGACTACGAGGCGCCGGACGCCCCGCAGCCCACCCTCGGCGACCTGGACGGGCTGCTCGCCAATGTGCGGGAGGCCGGGCTGGAGGTGGAGAAGGTGGTGACCGGCGCGGTGCGTGAAATGCCGCAGGGCGTCGAGCTGTCGGCATACCGGATCGTGCAGGAGGCGCTGAGCAACACGCTGCGGCACGCTCCTGGGGCGGGGGCACGGGTCGAGATCGGGTACGTGCTCGGTGGCCTGGGCCTGCGCATAGTGAACGGCCCGCCGCCCGCTTCGGCCGAGCGGAAGCCCTCGCCGGGCGCCGGGCACGGCATCACGGGGATGCGGGAGCGCGTCTCGATGCTGAACGGGGAGATGACGACGGGCCCGACGCCCGACGGAGGACATGAGGTGACCGTGTTCCTGCCGGTGCCGGCGGCGGACACCGCGAGCGAGGGTGGGGCATGACGATCCGCGTACTGATCGCGGACGACCAGATGATGGTGCGCGAGGGCTTCTCGGTCCTGCTGAACGCGATGCCGGACATCGAGGTCGTCGGCGAGGCCGTCAACGGCCGCCAGGCGGTCGAGCGGGTGCGGGAACTCGCGCCGGACGTGGTGCTGATGGACATCCGCATGCCGGAGCTGAACGGCATCGAGGCGACGCGGGAGATCGTCGCGGCGGACGACACGGCGAAGGTGCTGGTACTGACCACGTTCGACCTGGACGAGTACGTGTACCAGGCGCTGCGTGCGGGAGCCTCCGGCTTCCTGCTGAAGGATGCCTCGGCCCGCCAGCTCGCCGACGGCGTACGGGTGGTGGCATCCGGCGAGGCGCTGCTCGCCCCCTCGGTGACCAGGCGGCTGATAACCGAGTTCTCCCGGCTGTCGGAGACACCGCGCATGATGCCGTCGGCACAGGCGGCGTACGGCGAGCTGACGGAGCGGGAGACGGAGGTGCTGGTCCTGATCGCACAGGGCCTGTCGAACGCGGAGATCGCCGAGCGGCTGGTGGTGGCGGAGTCGACGATCAAGACCCACGTGAGCCGGATCCTGGTGAAACTGGGCCTGCGTGACCGCACCCAGGCGGCGGTGTTCGCGTACGAGGCGCGGCTGGTGACACCGGGCTGACGGCGCGTGCCATCTTGCACGAACATCCCTGTTGCCAACTAGTGTTCGACATTGCGGGTCTGCGGATGCGCATGTGCGAAGGCTTCGGATGACGGGGGGTTACACGGGGGATGGGCTACGTTCTGCCCGGATGGGCCGATGAGATTCTGGACTTCATCGGGATCAACTGGCCGAATGTCGACGAGGACGACTACCGCGACATGGCCGACGCCATGCGGGACTTCGCCGACAAGTTCGAAGGCCATGGCGCCGATGCGCACAAGGCGGTGTCCCGCATCCTGTCCTCCTCGCAGGGGTGGGCCGTCGATGCGATGGAGAAACACTGGTCCCACGTCAAGGCGGGGCATCTGGAGAAGGTCCCGGAGATAGCCCGGCTGTTCGCGGATGCGTGCGACGTGGTCGCGGACGTCATCTTCGGGATGAAGACCAAGGCCGAGATCGAACTCGGGGCGATGGCCGCCTCGTTGGGCATATCGGTGGGACTGGCCTTCGTCACCGGTGGTCTGTCGGCGGTCATCGGGGCGGCGGAGACCGCGGCGATGCGGCAGGCGGTCAAGCGGGTCATCGACGAGGCCGTCGACCGGATCGTGGACGAGTTGATGGCACGGGTGACGGCTCCTGTCACCGCGAAGCTCGAGTCCATGGTCGAAGACATGGTCTTCGACCTGGTGGAGGGGGCCTTCCACCTGCCCCCCGCTCCGGGCGACGGACAGTCGGGAGGTACGGGGGGCTCGGGCGGTTCGGGCGCCCCGGGTGGCAAGCACGGTGGAGGGATGCACCTGGCCTCCGCCGGCGGTGGAGGCGGCGACGGGATGCAGTTGGCCTCCGCCGACGGCGGGGGCAAGCGGACCGTCATCGACCACATCGAGTTCGAGGACGGCGCCGGCAAGGTCTCCGCCCACGGCGGGGAACTGCACCTGTCCGGCACGGGCTCGCTGTCGAAGGCGAAGGGTGCCTTCGGCCGCACCCGCGGCAGGGACCCCTTCACCCAGGCTTTCGACTCCGTCCTCGAAGGCGCTCTGAAGGGCTCCGAGAAAGCCCTGGGCAAGATCGCCAAGCATGTCACCGAGACCATCCCGGACCGGGTGAAGGCCACTTCCCGCCTGCACAAGGGCAACGACCTCGACGTCCGCGACCGGGTCAACGCCATCACCGGCGGCAAGAAGGGCGGTGACGGCGGGGCGCGGCGAAGGATTCCCGAGTCGCTGCGTACGACTCTGGACAGCGTCCGCGAGAAGGCCGTGGCCCTGACGCAGCGCCGTTGCAAGACCGACCCGGTCGACGTGGCGAGCGGCGAGATGGTGCTGTCCCAGACGGACCTGGCCCTGCCGGGCGTTCTCCCGCTGGTGCTGCGGCGCACCCACATATCCGGCTACCGCTACGGCCACTGTTTCGGGACGAGTTGGGCGTCCACGCTCGACGAACGCCTGGAAATGACGGGCAGCGGCGCGATCTGGGCGCGCGAGGACGGATCCCTGCTCCAGTATCCGCACCTGCCGCGCGAGGCGGGCCAGGAGGTACTGCCCCTGGAAGGCGAGCGCGTTCCCCTCACGTACGTCGACCGGTCGGCCCTCGGCGAGGTCACGTACGCCACGTTCGACGTCCGCTCCGGCCTGACCCGGCGGTTCACCGGCAACCCGTACACCTCCGGCAGCCTGTACTGGCTGGACGACCTGGAGGACCGCAACGGCAACGCCATACAGATCGCACGCGATGACGAGGGCATCCCTTCGGCGCTCCTGCACGAGGGCGGTTACCGCGTGCGCGTCACCCGGGACACCGACCTCGGCCGGGTCACGGCCCTCGACCTGGAGACCCCCGAAGGCCCGGTCCGGGTCGCCTCGTTCGCGTACGACGAGAGGCACGACCTGGTGGGAGTGTCGGGCGCGCGTGGGGTACCTCTGCGGTTCAGCTACGACGACGAGCACCGCGTCACCTCATGGACCGACCGCAACGGCCACACCTACGGCTACGGGTACGACGCGGCCGGCCGGGTCGTGGAGACGACCGGCCCCGACGGTGCGCTCTCCTCGCGCTTCGCCTACGACACCGCCGCCCGCGAGACCCGCTTCACGGACTCCACCGGCGCGGTCACCGTCACCCGCTTCAACCAGCTCGGCCAGACGATCGGCGAGACCGACCCGCTCGGCAACACCGTGCGCTTCGAGTGGGACCGCTACGACAACCTGCTGTCCCGTACCGACGAGTTGGGGCACACCTCCCGGTTCACGTACGACGACGCGGGCAACCTCGTGACCGTGCACTACCCGGACGGGCGGCAGGCCTCGACCACGTACAACGCGCTGCACCTGCCGGTGGCGATGACCGGCCCGGACGGCACGGTGTGGCGGCAGACCTTCGACGAGCGGGGCAACCGCACCGGGATGGTCGCGCCGGACGGCACCTCGACCACGTTCACCTACGACGCGACGGGCGCCCCGGCCACGGTCACGTTCCCGGCCGGCGAGACGGAGACGCGCACCAACGACCAGGCAGGCCTGGTTCTTTCGGTCTCGGACGGGCACGGTGCCACGTACACGGTGCGCCGCGACGCCTTCGGACGGCCCTGCGAGTCCGTCGACCCCGCCGGATCCGTGACCCGTCTGGAGTGGACGGCGGACGGCTGGCTCACCCGGCGTACCGCACCCGACGGGGCGAGCGAGCGGTGGACGTACGACGAGGAGGGCAACTGCCTGACCCACACCGGCCCGCTGGGTGGTGTGACCCGTTTCGAGTACACGTGGTTCGACCTGCTCGCCGCCCGCACGGGCAAGGACGGGGCTCGCCACGAGTTCGCGTACGACACCGAACTCCGGATCAGCGCCGTGCTCAACCCGCAGGGTAAGACGTGGAGTTACCGGTACGGCCCGTCCGGCCTGACCGACTCCGAGACCGACTTCGACGGACGCACCACGCGCTACGAGTACGACGCCGCCGGCCGCCTCGTCGCCCGGACGACCCCGCTCGGGCAGCGCATCGCCTTCACGTTCGACGCGGTGGGCAACGTGCTGGAGAAGGACGCCGACGGCGTGCTCACCCGCTACACGTACGACAGCGACGACCGGCTCGTCGCGGCCGTCTCGCCGACTTCCTCGCTCGCCCTGGAACGCGACGCCATGGGGCGGCTGATCGCGGAGACGGTCGACGGACGCAGCATGCGCTACGGCTACGACCCGCACGGTGAGCTGGTCTCGCGCACGACACCGACCGGCGCCACCACCTCGTACGCCTATGACACCGCGGGCAACCGGGTGCGCGTCGACTGCGCCGGTCACGCGCTCGGGTTCGCCCACGACGAGCTGGGGCGCGAGACACGGCGCACCCTGGGCCCCGCCCACGCGCCGGTGACGCTCGACTCGCAGTGGGACACGATCGGCCGCCTTTCGGCCCGGTCGCTGACCACGCCACGCGGTACCGTTCGGGACCGCTCCTACGGCTACCGCGCCGACGGCTTCCTGACCCGGATCACGGACCGACAGGCCGGAACGGACTGGCAGTTCGAGCTCGACGCGGTGGGCCGCCCGCTCGGCGTCAGCGCCGGCGACTGGTCGGAGCGCTACGCCTACGACGCCACCGGGAACCAGACCGACGCCCACTGGCCCGACCAGGCCCGGCACACCGAGAGCCGTGGCGAGCGGGCCTACGACGGAAGCCGGCTACTCGGCGCGGACGGCGTGCGCTACGAGTACGACGACGCCGGGCGGGTCGTGCTGCGCCAGAAGCGACGTCTGTCCCGCAGGCCCGACACCTGGCGCTACACGTGGGACGCCGAGGACCGTCTGGTCTCCTGCACCACCCCCGACGGCACCGTGTGGCGCTACACCTACGACGCACTGGGCCGCCGTACCGCCAAGCACCGCATGCGTGCCGACGGGCACGGCGCGGCGGCCACGGTCCGCTTCGCCTGGGACGGCACCCAGCTGGCCGAGGAGACCGACACCGCCACGGGTGTCACGCTGACCTGGGAGTACGAGGGCTCGCAGCCGATGGCCCAGCTGGAACGCAGACTGCCGCCCGACGCCGTTCAGCGCGAGGTGGACAGCCGGTTCTTCGCCATCGTCACCGACGTCATCGGCACCCCGACCGAACTCGTCGACGAACAGGGCGACATCGCCTGGTACAAGCGTTCCACGGTCTGGGGCATCACCACCCGCAACCGTGGCGCCGGGGCCCACACGCCGCTGCGCTTCCCCGGCCAGTACGCGGACCCGGAGACGGGCCTGCACTACAACCTGAACCGGCACTACGACCCCGAGACGGCCCGCTACGTGTCGTCGGACCCGCTGGGACTGGTGCCCGCACCCAACGCCGCCGCGTACGTCGTCAACCCCTTCACGTGGATGGACCCCGAGGGCCTGGTCGCCAAGGGGTGCACGCAGATCGGCGGCTGGTACGGCGGACTGCTGCCCTCGAACCGGCAGGCGGACGGGAGGCGGTATCCGCAGGCGATGGAGGTCAACCACATCCCGGCCAAGTCGGCGTACAAGGACGTCATCGAGCCCGGGTTCTACATCGCGAACAAGCCCCACAAGAAGCAGAAGGTCAACAACGGCCCGGCCATTCGCATGGAGCAGGCCGACCACGAGCAGCTCTACAGCACGGGGTACTCGCACGAGTCGCAGGCCTGGCAGCAGTGGCAGCGCGAGCTGATCAATCAGGGGCGCATCACCGAAGCCATGCGCATGGACATCGACGACATCAAGCGGCGATTCCCCGACAAGTACGATCAGCACATCAAGGACATGGTGGCCAGCCTGAAGCACAACAAGCCCCTCCAGGCGATGCTCAAGAAACGAGGATGGAGCATCGACGAGAACGCCCTGCTGGCGTGAGGGTCCGGGGCACGTAACCGAGGGAGTGAGCATGGAACTGGAACTGCTGCCGCATGTCGGCGTCGCACGTTTCCGGCTCGGCATGTCGGTCGAGGAAGCGCGCGGCGCGGTGCAGGAGTGGGGACTTTTCCGGGTCGTCGCGAGTGACGCGGACCCGGGACAGATCACGCTCACGCACGACGTGTCCCAGCTGGGCATCGTGCTCGGGTTCACCAAGGGCGCGCTGAGCGGTGTGGAGCTGTTCCGGTTCCGGAACGAGGACGCCGACGTGCGGGTGCTGCTCGACGGGTTCGACGTCTTCCGCACCCCGAGCGAGGACCTCTTCGAACAGCTCGCGGAACGGGGCCACACCGTCGAGGAGAACGACCTGGGCTTCGACGCCCTGCCGGAGCTGAAGGTGATCCTCGCGAACCAGAGCAGCTACGAGTACCCGATGGACGAAGAGGGCGACCCGATCTACTACGACTACGTCCTGGTCGCCAACCAGATCTGAGCGGACACCTGAAGGGTGTAAACCCTGGTCACGCACCAGGCCGACGGGTTAGCGTCCCCGCATGGCAGGCCCTACCGACCTCGTGTTCGCTCCCTGGGACCCCGCGTTCCTGGCCGACCCGTACCCGGCCTACGCCGAGCTGCGCGCCCGCGGCCGGGTGATGCGGTACGAGCCGACCGACCAGTGGCTGATCCCGCACCACGCCGACGTCTCGGCGCTGCTGCGGGACCGGCGCCTCGGCCGGACCTACCAGCACAGGTTCACGCACGAGGACTTCGGGCGTACGGCGCCCGCGCCCGAGCACGAGCCCTTCCACACGCTCAACGACCACGGCATGCTCGACCTCGAACCGCCGGACCACACCCGCATCCGGCGGCTGGTGTCGAAGGCGTTCACCCCGCGTACGGTCGAGCAGCTGAAGCCGTATGTGGCGAACCTCGCCGGCGAGCTGGTGGACCGGCTGGTCGAGGCGGGCGGCGGGGATCTGCTCACGGACGTAGCCGAGCCGCTCCCCGTGGCCGTCATCGCCGAGATGCTGGGCATCCCGGAGTCCGACCGGGCCCCGCTGCGCCCCTGGTCGGCGGACATCTGCGGGATGTACGAGCTGAACCCGTCCCAGGAGACGGCGGCGCGGGCCGTCCAGGCATCGGTCGAGTTCTCGGACTACCTCCGCGAGCTGATCGCCGAGCGCCGCAAGAAGCCCGGCGACGACCTGATCTCCGGGCTCATCGCCGCGCACGACGAGGGCGACCGGCTGACCGAGCAGGAGATGATCTCGACGGCCGTCCTCCTCCTCAACGCGGGGCACGAGGCGACCGTCAACGCCACGGTCAACGGCTGGTACGCCCTGTTCCGCAACCCGGACCAGCTGGCCGCCCTCCGCGCCGACCATTCCCTGGTCCCCTCGGCGATCGAGGAGCTGATGCGCTACGACACCCCGCTCCAGCTCTTCGAGCGCTGGGTCCTGGACGACATCGAGATCGACGGCACGACGATCCCGAGGGGCGCCGAGATCGCCATGCTCTTCGGCTCCGCCAACCACGACCCCGAGGTCTTCCGGAACCCCGAGAACCTCGACCTCACCCGCAAGGACAACCCCCACATCTCCTTCAGCGCGGGCATCCACTACTGCATCGGCGCCCCCCTGGCCCGCATCGAACTGGCGGCATCGATGACCGCCCTGCTGGAGAAGGCCCCGGCCCTGACCCTGGCGGCGGACCCGGAGCGCAAGCCGAACTTCGTGATCCGGGGGTTGGAAGGACTGGACGTACTGATCGCCTGACCGCCGGCCCGGCGGGGCTCACGAGGTCAGGTCACGCCTGCGCAGCCCCGCCAGTCCCGCTCCCACGAGCGCCACCACCAGCCCCGTCAGGACCAGCACCGGCCCCCACTCCATCCTCCCGCCCGGCAGCTTCGGCAGGTGGCCGAACGGGGACAGGTCCAGGACGATCCGGGGGGCGTTCAGGGCCGGGCCCACCCAGCCGATCAGGAGCGCCGCCACGGCGATGCCCCAGGCGGCCGGGGCCAGGCGCGGGGCCAGGCCGTAGAGCAGGAGGGCCAGCGCGCCGATCAGCCAGACCGCCGGGAGTTGGACCAGGCAGGCGCCCAGGATCGGGCCGATCTGCTTGCCGTAGCCGACCGCGAAGCCCAGGCCCGCCAGGAGCATGATCAGGGCCGAGCCGGCGAAGGCGATCGTGAGGTGGCTCGCGGCCCAGCGGAGCCGGCCGACGGCGCAGGCCAGGACCGGTTCGGCGCGGCCGGAGGTCTCCTCGCCGTGCAGGCGCAGGACCGATCCGACGACGTAGAGCGCCGCGATCAGGCCGAGCATGCCGACCATCGCCGCCAGGAACGCGTCCGTGAGACCGCTCTGGCCGCCCATCCGCTCGAAGATCTGCCGGGCCCGGTCGTTGTCGCGGACCAGGTCGGCCGCGCCGTCCGTGAGACCGCCGTAGACGACCCCGGCGAGGAAGAAGCCGAGGGACCAGCCGAGGACGCTGCCGCGTTGCAGGCGCCAGGCCAGCGCGGCTGCCGTGCCGAGGCGGCCGGTGGGGGGACCGGGCCTGGTGGGCAGGAAGCTCATGCCGATGTCGCGGCGGCCCGCCAGCTCGTAGGCGATCAGGGCCTGCACGGCCACCGCCGCCACGAACAGCAGCAGCACCCACCAGCGTTCGGCGGCGAAGGAGCGCTGGTTCTCCAGCCAGCCCAGAGGGGACAGCCAGGTCAGGAGGGACGAGCCGTCGGTCGTTGTCGAGTCGCCCGCCGCGCGGAGGACGAAGGCCGCGCCGAGGACGGCCGCCGTCAGGCCGCGGGCGAGGCGTGCGCTCTCCGTCAGCTGGGCGACGATCGCCGCCGTCGTGGCGAAGACCATGCCGACCCCGGCGAGGCCGAGGCCGAAGGACAGTGCGCCCGTGGCGCCCTGCGCGGACAGGCCCGCCGTGATCAGCAGGGCCAGTACGGCGTTGGCCGTCGCCGCCGCCAGCAGGGCCGCCGTGAGGGAGGCCCGGCGGCCCACCATCCCGGACGCCACCAGCTCCTGGCGGCCGCTCTCCTCCTCGTCCCGGGTGTGCCGTACGACGATCAGCAGGCTCATCGCGGCCGCGAGCGCGGCGGCGTACACCCCCACGCGCCAGGCCGTCAGCGCGCCGATCGAGGTGTCGAAGACCGGGCCGATCAGGGCGCGGAAGGACGCGTTGGTCTGCAACTGGCCGACCAGGTCGGCGCGTTCGGCCGCGGTGCCGTACAGGGTCTTCAGGGTGTTCGGCATGGAGAGGACCATCAGCGCGTTCACCGCGATCCACACCGGGATCAGCAGTCGGTCGCGGCGCAGCGAGAAACGCAGCAGCACTCCCGTGCCCGTGAAGGTCGTCATCGCGCAGCCGCCTCGTCGAGATCCTGGTAGTGGCGCAGGAACAGCTCCTCCAGCGTCGGCGGGGTCGAGGTCAGGGACCGTACGCCCGACTCGCTCAACCGGCGCAGGACCGCGTCCAGTTGCTCGGCGTCCACCTGGAGGCGCACCCGGTGGCCCTGGACGTCCAGGTCGTGGACGCCGGGCAGGTGCGCCAACCCGTTGGGCGGGCCCGCGAGTTCGGCGCTCACGCTCGTCCTCGTCAGATGGCGCAGGTCGGCCAGGGAGCCGGTCTCCACGGTCCGGCCCTTGCGGATGATGCTGACGCGGTCGCAGAGTTCCTCGACCTCGCTGAGGATGTGGGAGGACAGCAGGATCGTCCGGCCGCGCTCCCGCTCCTCCTCCACGCAGCGCTGGAAGACCTCCTCCATCAGCGGGTCCAGACCCGCGGTCGGCTCGTCCAGGATCAGCAGGTCCACGTCCGAGGCGAAGGCGGCGACCAGGGCGACCTTCTGCCGGTTGCCCTTGGAGTAGGTGCGTCCCTTCTTGGTGGGGTCCAGCTCGAAGCGGTCGATCAGGTCAGCGCGGCGCCGCGCGTCCAGCCCCCCGCGCAGCCTGCCGTACAGGTCGATGACCTCGCCGCCGGAGAGGTTGCGCCACAGGGTCACGTCGCCGGGGACGTAGGCGATCCGGCGGTGCACCTCCACCGCGTCCTTCCACGGGTCGCGGCCCAGCACCTGCGCCGCGCCCGAGTCCGCGCGCAGCAGGCCGAGCAGGACCCTGATCGTGGTCGACTTGCCGGCGCCGTTGGGGCCGAGGAAGCCGTGGACCTCGCCGGTCTCGACGTCGAGGTCGAGACCGGCCAGCGCGTGGGTACGGCCGAAGGACTTGTGGAGTCCGGAGACCGTGATTGCCTTGGTCATGCCTCCGAACGTACGCTTCCTTCAGAAGTTTGTGAAGTTAAGGAAGTGCATGAACCCCGGATAGAGTGAGGGGCATGACGGAGCCGAGTAGTGAGCGGGACCCGGAGTCGGTGTCGAGGTTCGTGGAGCACTTCGCGGCGCAGCTGGTCGAGGCGGGGATGCCGCGCATGCCCTCCCGGGTCTTCGCCGCGCTGCTCGCCTCCGACACCGGCACCCTGACCTCGGCCGAGCTGGGCGAACAGCTGCGGATCAGCCCCGCGGCCGTCTCCGGCGCCGTGCGCTACCTCGCCCAGGTGCACATGGTGTCCCGCGAGCGGGAGCCCGGCTCCCGCCGGGAGCGGTACCGGGTGCACAGCGACCAGTGGTACGAGGCGCTCACCAACCGCGAGGCGATCATCAAACGCTGGGAGGACGCCCTCAGGGACGGCGTGGCCGGCCTGGGCCCCGACACACCGGCCGGGCGCAGGCTGGCCGAGACGCTCGCCTTCTTCGAGTTCATCGAGCGGGACGTCGCCGAGATGATGGAACGCTGGCGGGCGTATCGCGAGGAGAGGTTCGGGGACTGAGGCCGACGCCCGGCGGAGCGTTACCGCTCCTTCGTCTCCTCCAGTACCGTCCGCCCCAGCAGCGCGTACCGCTCCGGCGAGCGCCGCTTGAGGTACTGCGCGTAGCCGATCCCGGCGGCCGCGATCAGCGCGACCAGCCACGGTGTCGCCTTCAGGACCAGCGAGCCGGACTCCGAGCCGGCCGCCGCGCCCATGTTGGACACCAGCAGCACGACCACCGCGAGCATCGCGATCCCGCCGATCAGCGGGGCGGCGGTGGTCCGGAACCAGTGCCGGCTCTCCGGGTGGTGGCCGCGGAAGTAGACCAGCACCGCGAACGAGCACACGGCCTGGACGACCAGGATCGCCATGGTGCCGAGGATGGCGAGCAGGACGTACGTGCCGCTGTACGGGTCCTTGCCCGCGGCCCAGAACGCGCCCACCAGCAGCCCGCTCACCACCGTCTGCACCAGGCCCGCGATGTGCGGGGAGCCGTGCCGGGCGTGGGTGCGGCCGACGGTGTTCTTCAGGGAGGGCAGGACGCCCTCGCGGCCCAGCGCGTACATGTAGCGGGCGGCGCAGTTGTGGAAGGCCATGCCGCAGGCCAGCGAGCCGGTGATCATCAGCCACTGCATGACGTCGACCGCCCAGTGGCCCACGTAGCGCTCGGTGGGATTGAAGAAGAGGCCCATCGGGTCCTTGGTCGCCACCTCCACGGCGCTTCCCGCGCCGGTGCCCGAGATGGCCATCCAGGAGACGAAGACGTAGAAGACGCCGACGCCCAGGACACTGATCATCGTCGCCTTGGGGATGATCTTCTTCGGGTCGCGGGACTCCTCGCCGTACATCGCCGTCGACTCGAAGCCGACCCAGGACCAGAAGGCGAAGAAGAGTCCGAGCCCGGCGGACGTGCCCTTGAAGGCGTTGACCGGGTTGACCGGCGCGAACGTGAAGCCGTGCGGTCCGCCGCCGTGGAAGGCGACCGAGACGGCCATCGCGGCCAGCACGGTCACCTCGGTCGCCAGCAGTACCACCAGCAGCTTCTCGGCCACGCTCACGCCGAACCAGGTGCCGGTGGCGTTGATCGCCAGCATCAGGATCGCGAAGACCCACCACGGGACGTCGAGCCCCGACTGGTCCTTGAGGGTGGTCGTGGCGAAGGTGGAGAAGATCCCGATCAGGGCGGGCTCGAAGACGACGTACGCGAAGGTCGCGAGCAGTCCCGAGGCGAGGCCGACGGTGCGGCCGAGGCCGTAGGAGATGAAGCCGTAGAAGGCGCCCGTGGATGTGATGTGCTTCGCCATGGATGTGAAACCCACGGAAAAGATTGCCAGGACGACCATTGCGACGAGATAGCTCGCGGGTGCTCCGATGCCGTTTCCGGCGGACACCATGAAGGGCACGTTGCCAGTCATCGCGGTGATCGGCGCGGCCGTGGCGACGGCCATGAACACCACGCCGAGCAGGCCGACGGCGTTGGGTTTCAGCCGATGAACCACTCCGTCGTCGTCCGTCTTCGCCGCCGGGGCGATGCCCTCGTCCACTGCCATCGGGTGGCCCCTCTCCTGATCGCCACGCGCGGACGCACCGCGCCTAGATAGGGCAGGATGGTGGAGAGAGAACCGGTCCCTCAAGGGGTCGGCACGGTTAAATATTTGTCACCAGACCTTTAGAGTCGGTGTGAGGGGCCCGCCGGAGGGCGTCGGTGGGCGGGCCCGGAGGTCACCGATGGACGGGCCGGGGGGTCAGTGATGGACGGGCTCGGGGGTCAGTGATGGGTGGGCAGCGTCAGCGCCCAGGCCGCCTCACGCACGGTCCATGTCCGGCGTCGTACGGGCCCCGAGACCTGCGCGTCGGCCCGGTAGCGGAAGTCCGACCCGATCACCGTCACCGCGCGGCCACGGCCCCGCAGCGGGGTCGCCTCGGCGCCCACCGACAGCGGCCGGACCTCCACCTCGGCCATGCCGCAGGAACCCGGCGTCACCGACACCGCCTCCACGGGCTGGTCCAGGTCCACGAGCGTCTCGCCGTCCAGCTCCACCCGGAGCCGGGAGGGGCCCGGGGCCGGTACGGCCGGCAGACGGGGCGGACGCGGGGCCAGGGTGCGCACCAGGGAGCGGTACGTCGTGCGCAGCCAGGGGTGCCCGGAGGGGACGCCGACCGGCTCGGCGGAGGCCGCCCGCACCGGCGCCGAGGGGATGCCCAGCGCGCTCAGGACCACCCCGTCACTGTCGTCCACGAGCAGGTCGAGGCGGCGCTCCGCGCCGTCCAGCACGGCCCGCGCGGCCGCCACCGCACCGGCGGGCACGCCGAGGGACTCCGCCAGGGCCGTCGTCCCCCCGACCGGGACCACCGACAGTGCACATCCGGCCAGCTCGCGATGGCGGTGCAGCAGGGTCACCGTGCGGACCAGCGCCCGGTCGTCGCCGACCACGACCGGGCGCCGGGACCCTCGCCGGCCGAGCGCCCGGGCGAATTCCTCGGGGCCGTCCGGCAGACACACCTTGGTGGTCGCACCCGCGCTGAGCACGTCTTTCGCGATCCGGACGGACTCCCCGTCCGTCTGCCGGGCCGCGGGATCGATGATCACCAGCAGCTGATCGGACGTCGCGAAGGTCGCCACCTCGGTCCTGCCTCGCTTCCTCGGGTAGCATCTTTGTGCAAGAGCCCCTTGCGCTATTGCGCCAGGGGCTTCGTCTATTCCGGGGCATCCGGTCCGACGGTTGTGCGACCAAAGGCGGTCGCGGTGGTACGCGGCGGTGAACCTTACGCCCCTGCCCCCGACCTTGGACATGCCCCGCCCGGAAGGGGTGTACGCGCGTGCCCGCACTTGTGCTGCTCGGTGCTCAGTGGGGTGACGAAGGCAAGGGAAAGGCCACCGACCTGCTCGGTGGCTCGGTGGACTATGTAGTGCGCTACCAGGGTGGCAACAACGCCGGCCACACGGTGGTCGTCGGCGACCAGAAGTATGCACTCCACCTCCTCCCTTCCGGAATCCTCTCTCCCGGTTGTACGCCGGTCATCGGTAACGGTGTCGTCGTCGACCCGTCGGTCCTGCTCTCCGAGCTGAGCGGTCTGAACGAGCGTGGCGTCGACACGTCCAAGCTCCTGATCAGCGGTAACGCGCACATCATCACGCCGTACAACGTGACCGTCGACAAGGTGACGGAACGCTTCCTCGGCAAGCGCAAGATCGGTACGACCGGCCGCGGCATCGGCCCGACCTACGCCGACAAGATCAACCGCGTCGGCATCCGGGTTCAGGACCTGTACGACGAGTCGATCCTGCAGCAGAAGGTCGAGGCGGCCCTCGACGTCAAGAACCAGCTGCTCACCAAGCTGTACAACCGGCGGGTCATCTCCGCCGACCAGGTCGTCGAGGAGCTGCTGGGCTACGCCGAGCAGATCAAGCCGTACGTCACCGACACCGTGCTGGTCCTCAACCAGGCGCTGGAGGAGGACAAGGTCGTCCTGTTCGAGGGCGGTCAGGGCACCCTGCTCGACATCGACCACGGCACGTACCCCTTCGTCACCTCCTCGAACCCGACCGCGGGCGGTGCCTGCACCGGCGCCGGCGTGGGTCCGACGAAGATCAGTCGCGTGATCGGCATCCTCAAGGCCTACACGACCCGCGTCGGCGCCGGTCCCTTCCCGACCGAGCTGTTCGACGAGGACGGCGAGGCGCTGCGCCGCATCGGCGGCGAGCGGGGCGTGACGACCGGCCGTGACCGTCGCTGCGGCTGGTTCGACGCGGTCATCGCCCGCTACGCGACCCGCGTGAACGGCCTAACCGACTTCTTCCTCACCAAGCTGGACGTCCTGACCGGCTGGGAGGAGATCCCGGTCTGCGTGGCGTACGAGATCGACGGCAAGCGCGTCGAGGAGCTCCCGTACTCGCAGACCGACTTCCACCACGCGAAGCCGGTCTACGAGACCCTGCCGGGCTGGTCCGAGGACATCACCAAGGCGAAGTCCTTCTCCGACCTCCCGAAGAACGCCCAGAACTACGTGAAGGCGCTGGAGGAGATGTCCGGCGCCCCGATCTCCGCGATCGGCGTGGGCCCGGGCCGGGACGAGACGATCGAGATCAACTCGTTCCTGTAGACCGCGGGCGCGGACCGACACAGGACCGCCCGCCGATCCGCCCTCGGGTGTGATCGGCGGGCGGTCCCGCGTTCCGCGCGGTGCAATCGGACTATGAGCATCCACCGGACGGTACGGTGCCGGGGGCCGTACGGCGGTGAGGGCGACCGGGCTGCCGGTACGGACTGCTCCGACCCCGCCGTCTTCGAGGTCGCCCGCTACGACCTGCCGGCGCTCCCGGTGTGCCCGATCCACCTCGGTCCCTCGCTGCTGGTGGCGAGCAGGGTCCTGTGGCCACCGGAGATCCGGCTCATCGGCCGCCCCTGACCGCGGCGTCGTGGATGGCGTCCAGGCCTGTGCCGGCCGGTGCGCCAGGACGTGCGCGGAGGCCGAGGGCAGCGCGCCGAAGTCGCCGCGTACAGCCAGAGACTGCAAGGTTCGCGATCACTCCAGCAATTGACCTGAACATGGCTTATTTGATGGGGTGGCTAATGGGGTATTTAAGGCATATTTCGTGATTTATCTGTGATGCACGGTAGGACTCCTCTCGCCAGGAATGGCTTTCTCGCGCCATGCGAGGAAGCCGACGGACAAGAGGAAGAACACATGCGACGCATCGCGCTCGGAATCGTCTCGGCTGCATGCACCACCGTGCTGGCGGCCGCACCTGCATTCGCCCAGAACCCACACTTCCTGTTCGCCAACAACTCGGTGAACAGCAACGGGACCCTCTCGACCTCGTTCAAGGAGGTCGGCCTGGGTACCGGTACGACCAGCGTCCACATCACGCTCACGGCGAGCGCGACCGCTGTCTATCAGTGCTTCAACAACGGCGGCAAGCACCCCAAGGCGGGCAACAAGGAGACTCTGCAGAGCGACGTGATCGCCTCCGGCAACTTCGCCGTGCGCAACGGGCAGACCACCGGGACCTTGACGGTGGGTCCGCTCGGCCCTGGTGACTTCAAGTGTCCTTCGGGGCAGCGGCTGTTCCTGGAGAGTGTGTCCTACTCCAACACCCGCGTCAGCGATGCGGCCGGTAACTCGCTGGGGGCCACGCCCGACCCGATCTCGCGCACGCTTCACATCCAGATCTGACGGCAGCGACACCAGCCCGTCGACCACCACCACGCGCAGGGGCACGAGCAAGCGCCCCTGCGCGTGGTGCGTGTTGCAGTTCCTGCTCGATCTGTCCCACCGGCGGGCCCGGCCCTGCTGGCACATCCTTGACCTGGACATGGCTCATTCCTGGTTTCCGGGGCGCTGGACTGGCGTCACGATCTACGCGTGTAGTCCCCGCACGGATCGCCCAGTTGCTCGCATCACTCAGCCCTCCCAGGAGCCCCGAATGCCCGTCAACCCCATGAACCGCCGGGAGTTCGTGAAGAAGTCGGCCGTCACCGGCGCCGCCGTCGCCGCCGCGGGAGCGGTCGCCAGCGGCACCGCAGAGGCCGCGGAAGCCGGACACAGGCCCGAAAAGGCGCCGCGCACCTGGTCGTTCTCCATCCTGGGCACCACCGACCTGCACAGCCACGTCTTCGACTGGGACTACTACAAGGACGCCGCCTACACCGACAAGGCGGGCAACTCCGTGGGTGTGGCCCGGGTGGCCACCCTCATCAAGCAGCAGCGCGAGGCGAAGGGCGAGCACCGCACCCTCCTGGTCGACGCCGGCGACATCATCCAGGGCACCTCCCTGGCCTACTACTTCGCCCGTGTCGACCCGATCACCGGCACCGACGGCAAGCGCGGCCCCAAGCACCCGATGGCCGTCGCCATGAACCACATGCGCTACGACGCGGCCGCCCTCGGCAACCACGAGTTCAACTACGGCATCGACACGCTGCGCAAGTTCGAGAGCCAGTGTCACTTCCCGCTGCTCGGCGCCAACGCGCTGGACGCGAAGACGCTGCGCCCCGCCTTCCAGCCGTACACCGTGAAGCGGATCTGCGTGCCGGGCGCCCCGGACATCAAGGTCGGCATCCTGGGCCTCACCAACCCCGGCATCGCGCTGTGGGACAAGGACAACGTCAGCGGCAGGATGGTCTTCCCGGGCCTGGTCGAGCAGGCGAAGAAGTACGTGCCGCGGATGCGCGCGCTCGGCTGTGACGTGGTGTTCCTGACGGACCACTCGGGCCTGGACGGCTCCTCGTCCTGGGGCGACTCGCTCCCGTACGTCGAGAACGCCTCGAACCTGGTGGCCGAGCAGGTGCCGGGCATCGACGCGATCCTGGTGGGCCACACGCACGTCGAGGTGCCCTCGTACACGGTGAAGAACGCGGAGACCGGCGAGGAGGTCCTCCTCTCCGAGCCGTACTGCTGGGGCTACCGCCTGAGCGTCTTCGACTTCGAACTCGAACTCCACCACGGCCAGTGGAAGGTGACGAGCAAGACGGCGCAGACCCTCAACCCCAAGGACGTGGACGAGGACCCGGAGATCAAGGAGCTCCTGGAGGCCGACCACGAGCTGGTCGTGAAGTACGTGAACACGGCGGTCGGCACCTGCACGCAGGACCTCTCCGCGGCGGAGTCCTGCTGGAAGGACGTGCCGATCATGGACTTCATCCACAAGGTCCAGATGGAGACGGTGAAGGCCGGGCTCTCGGCGTCGGACGCGGCGCTCCCGCTGATCTCGGTCGCCGCGCCCTTCAGCCGCACGGCCGACATCCCCCAGGGCAACGTCACCATCAAGGACATCGCCGGGCTCTACATCTACGACAACACCCTGTACGGCAAGAAGCTGACGGGCGCCCAGCTCAAGGACTACCTGGAGTTCGGGGCGAAGTACTACTACCAGGTCCCGGCCGGCACGAAGGTCGACACCGCGACCCTCACCAACGCCAACAAGTTCTGGGACTACATGTACGACACGGCGGCGGGCGTCGACTACGACATCGACATCGCGCAGGCCGAGGGCTCCCGGATCAAGAACCTCACCTACAACGGGGCCCCGGTCGCCGACGACCAGGTCTTCGTCGTCGCGGTCAACAACTACCGGGCGAACGGCGGTTCCGGCTACCCGCACATCGCCTCGGCGCCCATCGCCTACAGCTCCACCAACGAGATCCGTCAGCTGATGATCGACTACGTGACGGCGAAGAAGGCGCTCGACCCGGCGGACTTCGCGGTCACCAACTGGAAGCTGACGCAGGCCGGAACGCCGGTGTTCTAAGGAATTCCGCCCAGGCCCCCGGCGAGACGGCGAGCTGGGGGCCATCCGGGTTCTTGGAGTCCCGGACGTGGATGGTGTGGGGGCAGGGGGCTATTTCGACACAGTCGCCGCCACTGGCATTGCTGTAGCTCGACTTGAACCACTGCAAGGTGCTCGTCATGTCCGCTCTTCTCCTGCCAACTTCCGGATGAGGCTCAGGGAGTCGTCCCGGCTCAGCGCCTGTGTGCGGATCTTCGCATACCGGTGATTGAGGAGCGCGACCTTTGCGGGGTCGCTGATCAGGAGACTTTCTTCCTCGACTTCCAGGTACACGACGCGATGGTGTTCCTTGGTCTCCACGATCACCATGTCGCCGTGGGCTCCGGCGTGTCCGCCCCTCAACCCCCGTTCCAGCGTGACGACTTGGATGCTGACATTGTCCCTCTCCGCATCCTCGGCCAGCGACTGCAATTGCCCCTGCAGCACCTCCTGGCTGCCGAACGGCCGCCGCAGCGCAGACTCGTCGAGGATCAGCTCGATCATGGCCTGAGGGTCCCTGTCGAACAGGTCCCGCCGGGCGATCCGTGCCTCCACCAACTCGTCCACCTTCGAGTCGGGGAGCTTGGGGAACCCTCCGCCGATCAGCGCCCTCGCGTACTCCGGCGTCTGGAAAAGGCCCGCGACCTGGTACGTCTGGTACGACGACAACGTCACCGCCTCCGCCTCCACCAACGCGAAGTTCTTGAACTGCGGCGGGTACTTGTCCAGCAGCATGAACCTCCGCGCCTTCTCGAAGATCCCGAGCCCACCCCCGATCTGCTCCTCCAAGGCCACCAGCATCTTGTCGCTCGCGGGCTGCGCACAAGTCTCCATCGCGCTGATTGCGGAGCCGGTGTAGCCGATCCGCTTGCCCAATTCGTCCTGTGTGAGCTTCTGTTGCTCACGCAGTGCTTTCGCCAGGGCGGCCACGAGATGTGCCGTGCCGCCCGCCTCCACCTTGTTCTCCGCCCGCGCCATGTGCGGTCACCCCCGGACTCAACCGAACTCAACCGGTCATCGACACTCCGAGTCGACTCCTGACCGTTCGGAAGGGTCGACGGAGAGTTATGGAAGAAGGTAGCGACCCCCACTGACACTGGTCCCATGAATACGGAAAGTCACCTGAGCCTCGATTGGATTCCGGCCACCGGCATTCAACTCCGCAAAGCAGGGGTCCAATTCGACGCCGTCCGGCTCGACGGGGACCACGGGCGGGCGGTCGCCGACCGGCTCGCGCGGATGACCGGGGGTGATCCAGGACCGGTGGTGGAGTCCGGAAGCGGGCGGCGCTGCGTCTACTTCCTCGTCGCCGCCGGAAGCACCGCCCACCACAGCTGGCCGGATGAGGTGACCCGGCTGACGAGTGGCCCGTACCGGATCTGCTACATCCCGGTGCCCGCGCTGGAGGGCATGACCTGGCCGCTGGTCTGGCGCTATCCGCCCACCGCGCCCGACCGACTCGTGCACACCCTGTTGCTGCGCACGGCTCTCCAGGACTCGGTCGACGTCGGCCTCGTCAGCTGAAGACGATCATCGACCCCTGTGCCAGGGACCGCGTCGCCGCCGCGTGCAGGCCGAGCCACACGTGGCGCTCGCGGGCGAAGGGGCTGGGGTCGTAGGGCGCCGGGACCGCGGGCTCCTCCAGTTCGGTGGGGGTCGCCGGCGGTGCCGGCGCCGCCGGCGGGTTGGCCGGGTCGATGCCGATCGACGGCGCCACGAGTTCCAGTTCCCTGAGCAGGGACTGGGAGGAGCCCAGGGGGCCGCCGCCGGCGAGGAGTTCGTCGCTGGACAGCGGGTGCGGGAAGTCGACCGGGACGTAGGCGCCCGCGTGGTCGTAGTGCCACACCAGATGGGACTGCTGGGCCGTCGACTCGAACATCTCCAGCAACTGCTCGTAGTCACCGCCCAGTTCGCCCACCGGGGTCACCGGCAGCCCGCACACCTGGAGCAGGTAGACCCGGCGCAGGAAATGCAGCGCGTCGTAGTCGAAGCCGGCCACCGGGGCGACCTCACCGGACAGGCCCGGCATGTACTGGTACACCGGCACCGGTGGGAGACCGGCCGCGGCCAGCGCGTCGTTGTAGTGCGAGAGTTCCTCGGCGAACGGGTTGTCCGGGGTGTGGCACAACACGTCGACGAGCGGGACCAGCCACAGGTCACAGGCCAAAGGACAGCTCCTAGTGTGGGTCGATTCAGAGGCCGCACTCCGCGGGCAGGGCGTTCAGGAAGGGTAATCGCTACGGGGCATGTCGAGGCCCCCCTGGTGCGACTTCTACCCGCTGTCCGGCTTGTTCGCACGGCACGTGACGCAGCTGATCAGGGCTGTTCGGCCAGGCGCTCGATGAGCGCGAGGGAGTGGGTGTTGGCCGCGGCCACGATGGCGCGGGCCGCCTCGGCGTCGCGGCGGGCCAGGGCGTCGACCAGTTCGGTGTGACCGGCCCACAGGTGGTGGCGCACGTCGGGGAGGCGGCGCAGGTGCTGGACCGCGCAGACCCAGGACTGGACCCGCAGGCGATGCAGGAAGTCGGCCAGGTAGGGGTTGCCGAACAGGCCGCTCAGCTCGCGCCAGAAGCGCAGGTCGTAGCCGATCAGCACGGTGAGATCACCGGCGGCCGCGGCCCGCTGGGCCTCCTCGCCGCGCCGGCGCACCGTCGCCAGGGCCGCCGCCGTCCGCGGGTCGTCCATGGCGGCGAAGGCCGGGTGGTGGGTGGTGAGGGCCTGGAACATGCCGTCGGTGACCAGACTGCGGGCCTCGATCATGCCCCGGTAGTCGGCCACCGAGTACTCGGGGACGCGGAAGCCGCGGTGCTGGTCGGCCTCCAGGATGCCCTGCGCGGACAGGTCGACCAGCGCCTCGCGGACCGGGGTCGCCGAGACGCCGTACTGGTCGGCGATCTCCTTGACCGTGAACGCCCGGCCCGGCTGCAGCCGCCCCGCCAGCACCTCGTCACGCAGCGCGTCCGCGATCTGCTGGCGCAGGGTGCTGCGCGTCACGGCGCCGTTGCCGGGCATCGTCCGGGCCTCTCCTCACACGTATGGGTGACGTACTCGTAGGTGCTCGTCATCTCTTACGAGCACGTCACCTTACGCGTTCGGGTCCCCCCGGCGGCAGCTGCCGTTCGGTTACGCGGTGTACTCGTCGGCGACGCCCAGCGCCGCGTCCAGGGCCGCCAGGCCCTCCTTCAGCTCGGCCTCGGAGACGTTGCAGGGCGGGACGACGTGGGTCCGGTTCATGTTGATGAAGGGCCACAGTCCGTGCTGCTTGGCGGCGGCACCGAACGCGGCCATGGGGGCGTTCGCGTCGCCGGCCGCGTTGTAGGGCACCAGCGGCTCCCGGGTCTCCCGGTTCTTCACCAGGTCCAGCGCCCAGAACATGCCGACGCCACGGACCTCGCCGACGCTCGGGTGCCGCTCGGCCAGCTCGGCCAGGGCGGGACCGACGACGCTCTCGCCGAGCCGCTTGGCGTTCTCGACGACGCCCTCCTCCGCCATCACGTTGATCGTGGCGACGGCGGCGGCGCAGGCCAGCGGGTGCCCGGAGTAGGTGAGACCGCCCGGGTAGGGCCGCTTGCCGAAGGTCTCGGCGATCTTCGCGGAGATGGCCACACCGCCGAGGGGGACGTAACCCGAGTTCACACCCTTGGCGAAGGTCATCAGGTCCGGCACGACACCGAACAGGTCGGCCGCGAACCACTCACCGGTCCGCCCGAACCCGGCCATGACCTCGTCCAGGATGAACACGATCCCGTACTTGTCACAGATCTCCCGGACCCCGGCCAGGTAGCCCGGCGGCGGGACCATGATCCCGGCGGTGCCGGGCACGGTCTCCAGGATGATCGCCGCGACCGTCCCCGGCCCCTCGAAGGCGATCGTCGTCTCCAGGTGCTCCAGCGCCCGCGCGGTCTCCTGCTCCTCGGTCTCGGAGTAGAAGCGGGAGCGGTAGGGGTAGGGGCCCCAGAAGTGGACGACACCGGCGGTGCCGCTGTCCGAGGGCCAGCGGCGCGGGTCACCGGTGACGTTGACCGCCTGCTGGGTGCCGCCGTGGTACGAGCGGTACGCCGAGAGCACCTTCGCGCGGCCCGTGTGCAGCCGGGCCATGCGAATGGCGTGCTCGACGGCGTCCGCGCCGCCGTTGGTGAAGAAGATCTTGTCCAGGTCGCCGGGGGTCCGCTCGGCGATCAGCCGGGCCGCCTCCGAGCGCGCCTCGACGGCGAACGCGGGCGCGAACGTCGTCATCTTCGCCGCCTGCTCCTGGATCGCGGCGACGACCTTGGGGTGCTGGTAGCCGATGTTGGTGAAGACGAGTCCGCTGGTGAAGTCCAGGTACCGCCTGCCGTCGTAGTCCCAGAAGTACGACCCCTCGGCGCCGGCGACGGCGAGCGGGTCGATGAGGTCCTGGGCGGACCAGGAGTGGAAGACATGCGCACGGTCCGCGGCCTTCACCGCGGCGCCGGCTTCGGGGCTGAGCTGAGGGGTCATGCGGGCGAGCGTAAATGTCCGGGATGCGGACGCGACATCGGCGTCTTGTTCCGTGGGCGGGGCTTTTCCGCGACAGATTGTCGACGTGGGACGGCACCGCCGTTACGGAACCGTAGACCCAGGTCCGCGCGGCCCCCTGTACGTCCGCACTATTCTCGGTCCGTTGCAGACCTATGGGGGGAAGGCGGCGCGGGGATGGACAAGCTGGGACCGGGGGATCCGCAGCGGATCGGGGCGTACCGGCTGCTCGCGCGGCTCGGCGCGGGCGGTATGGGGCATGTGTACCTGGCCCGGTCGGACCGGGGCCGCACGGTGGCCGTGAAGCTGGTCCGCGAGGAGCTGGCCGAGCAGGAGGAGTTCCGGGCGCGGTTCCGGCAGGAGGTGACGGCCGCACAGCGGGTCGGCGGGCACTGGACCGCGCCCGTGCTGGACGCGGACACCGAGGCCGCGGTGCCCTGGGTGGCCACCGGGTACGTGGCCGGGCCCAGCCTGCAGCAGGTCGTCTCACGCGATCACGGGGCACTGCCCGAGCGGTCGGTACGGATCCTCGCGGCGGGGCTCGCGCACGCGCTCGAGGACATCCACGCGGCGGGGATCGTGCACCGGGATCTGAAGCCGTCCAACGTGCTCGTCACCATCGACGGGCCGCGGGTGATCGACTTCGGGATCGCGCGGGCGATGGAGACCATGGCGGGGGACGGGCTGACCCGTACCGGGTCGCTGGTGGGGTCGCCCGGGTTCATGGCGCCCGAGCAGGTGCGGGGGGACCGGATCACGCCCGCGTGCGACGTCTTCTGCCTGGGGTCCGTGCTCGCCTATGCCTCCACCGGTGTGCTGCCCTTCGGCGGCGCCAACAGTGGGGTGCATGCCCTGATGTTCCGGATCGCTCAGGAGGAGCCGGATCTGGAGGGGGTGCCGGAGGGGATCGCGGATCTGGTGCGGGACTGCCTGAAGAAGGATCCCGCTGCTCGGCCTTCGCTGGATCGGATTCTGGAGCGGACGGGGGCGGAGGACACGGTGTCCGGGGGGCGGTCCCGGGATCCCTGGCTGCCGGGGGCGTTGGTGGCGCAGTTGGGGCGGCATGCGGTGCAGCTGTTGGATGCGGAGGATCCGTCGCCGAGCACCCGGCCTTCGGACGGGTCTGTGTCCCCACCCGCACCACCCGTGCAGCAGTCGTCGTCGGGTGCGGGTGGCCCTGGTGGGGCGGACTCGCCGTCGGCGGGTGCGGGTGCGGGTGCGCCGGGGGCGCCTGGCGGTCCTGCTGCAGGGGTGCCTGCTCCTGCTTGGGTGCATCAGCAAGGGGGTGGTGGGTCGCCTGAGCATGCTTCTGTTGCTGATGATGTTCCTGCGGCGCCGCCGTCCAAGGGGAGCGGTGCGGCCGTCAATCATCTGCCGACCGTGGTTTCCGGGCAGACCCCGCCGCCCGGGCCGCCTCCCGCCGCTCCCGGGTACGGTGCGGCGGCCGGGCCGTATGCCTCGCCGGGGCAGTACGGGTATCCGCAGCAGCCCCAGCAGCATCCTCAGCCCCATGCCCCCGTCTACGGCTACCCACAGCAGTCGTACCACCCCTACGGCGGTGGTGGGCTCGGTTCCACCCCGCCCTACGGGCCGCCGCCGGTCGGGGTTCCGCAGGAGCCCGAGCGGCGCAACGGGCGGTCCACCGCGTTGCTCGTCGTGATCGCGTTGGTGGTTGCGCTGGGCGCGGGCGGGTCGGTGTACGCGCTGATGAACCATGGTGGGGACGACGGCAAGGCCGGAGGGACGGTCAGTCCTGCGCCCACCGTCACCACCACCGCACCGGGCGGTACCTCGCCCGCGCCCACGCCCACGACCTCGGCGCCGTCCTCCTCCGCGCCCGCGGACGGGGCGATCCCGGCCGGGTACCTCGGCACCTGGCAGACCACGATCGACAACTCCAGCGGCACCAACACCCGTCAACTCACCATCCAGCAGGGGAAGGTGGGGGACACCGTCCTCACGCTCGTCGCGGACGGGCCCACCGCGGGCGGGGGGACGTACCACTGCGTGTTCGAGGCGGAGCTCACCGAACAGCCCGGCAGCAACGGGCCGTTGGAGATCGGGCCGTCGAACGTCAGCTCCGGTGAGCCGCTGTCCTCCTGCTCGCCGGGCGAGGCCACCGAGGTCACGCTGCTGTCGGACGGGCGGCTGAAGCGGGTGAAGAGGAGCGGCGGGGAGAGCCTGACGTACACCAAGCAGTGAGGCGAACTCGCCTTCCTGCCACGGCTGTTGAACGTTGGGCGAACTCGACTCCACGGACCAGGTGCTGACCCGGGTGGCCCGGCTTCCCGGCGCGATCGGCTACAGCGAACTCAACCTGGCCACCCGGGCGAAGGGCCTCCACGTCCTCTCCCTGGACGGCAATGCCCCCTCGGTGGACGCCATCGAGCACGGCCACAGCCCCTACCCGTACCGCGAGATCGAGTACGCCTACACCTACGGCCGGCCGCCCGCGGACTCCCTGGCGTCCAGCTTCCTGACGTACCTGTCCAGGGGCAACGGCCAGAACATCATCCGCACGCACGGCCACGTCCCGTGCTGGACCCCGGAGGGCATGAAGCTGTGCGCGTAGCCGGTTGAAGCGCCGGGTGCCTAGCGCGGCTCCGGCGGACGTTGCCGCGGCATGTTCGGGCGCGTCCCGTTCGCCGGCGGCAGCGGAAACCGTCCCACGGGGCTGCCCGGGTCCACCCGTGCCCCGGACGCCACCGCCGCCTGGATGCCCAGCGGTGCCGTACCCGTGCGGAACTCCACCATCCAGTCGGTCGTCTCCGTGCGCACCAGCTCCATCACGTCCTCGGAGAACCGCCGCAGAACCGCCAGGCACCGGTCGGCCGCCTCGCCGGCCGTCCCCTCCGCCGGCCCCAGAACCTCCCGCACGCTCTCCGACGCCCAGTCGAACTGCAACGCCTGCAACCGCCGCTGCACAGCCTGTGCGGTCGCCACGTCCCTTATCCAGCCGGACGTGACCCCGAAGAACCGGTCGACCGCGACGCACGCCACCGCGAGCATCAGCGCCAGATACCCCCAGGGCGCCACCCCGCCGACCACCCCGGTCAGGTCCAGCATCGGCAGCGCGGCCCCGCACACCGCCCCGGCCGCCGCCCCGGCCCGCAGCGCCCGCGCCCCGCGCCGCTTCCACACCCGGTCCGTGAGATACCAGGACGCCGTCTGCAGTGCTCCCCGCTCCACCCACCGGTACAGCTCGTCGAGCCGCTCGGCGGGCTCCCCCCAGTCCCCGAGCGGGAACGACCGCCCGGTCAGATCGCCCGGCCGCAGCCCGGCCGCCCCCTCGCCCCACCCGTCCTGAGGCGGACCCTCGGGCTGCATCTCCGGCTGAGCCACCCGGCACTCCCTACTGAACACGACACTGAACACGGCCCGTCACACTGCGTGACATTGCATGCCGACGCGCGTCACCCTTCCTACCGCCCAATGGGTGGCGGGGTCGTAGCTTTCCTCTCTTTTCCGCCCGGAAGAGGGCCTTGATCAGGTATAGGCCTGCCGCTGCTCTCACTCGAAAGAGTGGCGGGGCGATGGCCGCGTAGACCACGTAGGCTCGTGCACAACGGAGAATCGACGCCGCAGGCGAAGACGAGGAACCAGGAGCTGATCGTGATCCCCGGTGGTGGCCAGCCCAACATGCAGCAGTTGCTCCAGCAGGCCCAGAAGATGCAGCAGGACCTGCAGCGGGCACAGGAGGAACTGGCGAACACGGAGGTTGACGGGCAGGCGGGCGGCGGACTGGTGCGGGCCACCGTCACCGGTTCCGGCGAGCTGCGCGGTCTGAAGATCGACCCGAAGGCGGTGGACCCGGAGGACACGGAGACCCTCGCCGACCTGATCGTGGCGGCCGTCCAGGCGGCCAACGAGAACGCGCAGACGCTCCAGCAGCAGAAGCTGGGCCCCCTGGCGCAGGGCCTGGGCGGCGGCAGCGGCATTCCCGGCCTGCCTTTCTAAGACGGGCCGCGGCCAACTACCGTACGTACTGAAAGACTCCAGGAAGGGCAGTCCGTTGTACGAAGGCGTGGTTCAGGACCTCATCGACGAGCTGGGACGGCTGCCCGGCGTCGGTCCCAAGAGCGCGCAGCGGATCGCCTTCCACATCCTGCAGGCGGAGCCGACGGACGTCCGGCGGCTCGCCCAGGCCCTCCTGGAGGTGAAGGCGAAGGTCCGCTTCTGCGCGACCTGCGGCAACGTGGCACAGGAGGAGCTGTGCAACATCTGCCGCGACCCGCGCCGCGACCTCTCGGTCATCTGTGTCGTGGAGGAGCCCAAGGACGTCGTCGCCATCGAGCGCACCCGCGAGTTCCGCGGCCGTTACCACGTGCTCGGCGGCGCGATCAGCCCGATCGAGGGCGTCGGCCCCGACGACCTGCGTATACGAGAACTTCTCGCGCGGTTGGCCGACGGGACGGTCACGGAGCTGATCCTGGCCACGGACCCGAATCTGGAAGGCGAGGCCACGGCCACGTACCTCGCCCGCATGATCAAGCCCATGGGCCTCAAGGTCACCCGCCTGGCCAGCGGCCTCCCGGTGGGTGGCGACCTGGAATACGCGGACGAGGTCACTCTCGGCCGCGCCTTCGAGGGGAGACGACTCCTAGATGTCTGACGCCACGCTGCACGCGACCGGCCGCAACCCGGACGACTTCGCGGTCCAGATCGCGGACCAGATCGAGAGCTTCCTGGTGGCCGTCACGGAGGTGGCGAAGGGCGACGAACCCGACTCGGCCGTCCCCTTCCTGCTTCTGGAGGTCTCCCAGCTCCTCCTGGCCGGCGGCCGCCTCGGCGCGCACGAGGACATCGTCCCCGACGAGCGCTACGAGCCCGACCTCGGCCCCGAGCAGGACGTGGACGCACTCCGCGAGAACCTGGCCCGGCTCCTCGACCCCATCGACGTCTACTCCGAGGTCTTCGACCCCTACGAGCCCCGGACGGCCCCCGTCCCGGCCCGTATCTCCGACGACCTCGCCGACGTCGTCACGGACCTCCGCCACGGCATGGCCCACTACCGTTCGGGCCGCACCACGGAGGCCCTGTGGTGGTGGCAGTTCTCCTACTTCTCCAACTGGGGCGGCACCGCCTCCGCCACCCTCCGCGCCCTCCAGTCCCTGGTGGCGCACGTCCGCCTCAACCAGCCCCTGGAAGAGCTCGACGGCCTCGACACCGACCAGGCGACCCTGGGCGACGAGACCCTGGAGTTCGAGGCGGGCCGGGTCATGGCGGAGGAGATCGGCGGTCCCCTGGGGATGCGCCCGGCCACGTAGCGCGCCCGGGCCCGCTCACAGCCCCCACAGGCCCTTCGTCAGCGTCGTCGCCCCGCCCGCGAGCGCCAGCAGCAGCACCAGCAGCCGCGCCCGCGGTTCGGGGACCCGCCCGGCGAGTGCCCGGCCGAGCAGCGCCCCCGCGGTCATCGCGGCGACGGCCGAGGCCCACTGGGCCGTCCCGAGCCGGGGCGTCCCGTTCGCGGCCACGGAGAAGGCGTTGACCAGGACGCCGTAGAACTGCGCGTTGGGCACGAACTCCCGTACGGTCCAGCCGGCGTTGACCGCGTAGAGGGAGACGGGCGGCCCGCCGACGCCGGCCGCGGAGTTCATGAAGCCGCCCACCGCACCGGCCGCGACCGCGCCCCGCGTGCCCCGCAGCATCGGTACCCGCGCGCCCCGCATGACCAGCAGGACGGCACAGGTGACCAGGCCGCCCATGACCAACAGAAGTACCGGCTCGGGCAGTTGGCGGGTCAGCCAGACCCCCGCCGGAACCGTGCACGCCGCGGCGACGCACAACGGCACCATCGCCCGCGGCCGCACCTGCCGCCACCCTCCGGCGAGGCCCACCACGCTGATGGCACCGGCGGCGCAGTTGGCGAGCGTGACCCCGTCGCCCGCCCCGAGCAACAGCACGAGCCCGGGGACGGCGACCAGCGCGAACCCCATCCCGGTGATCCACTGCACGGTCGAGCCGAGCAGCACGATCGCGGCGAGCAACAGGTCGCTTGTCACGGTTCGGCAGTCTGCCACCGGACCTCTTCGAATGCAGCGCCCAGATCCTCACCGCCTGGCGCCCCGACCTGCCGATCGACCACCCGCCGGCCCACTGCACCCCGTTCCCGGAGTAGCGACCCACGGCGCGTCACGGCCCGTGTCCCGGCGATGACCCCGCGGAAGCCGCAGGACCGGGAGCCGAGGTCGGGAGCCACTGTGAGCCGGGGCACGTTTCGCGTGGTGTGCCGTGGGCTGGGCAGGTTCCGGTCGCGAGCGCGTCGATCTCCCACCGTCCGACGTCTCACCATGCGGGAGCAGGACGGTGGATTTCGGACGCTCGTTAGACTGAGCCGACACAAACGAACCGAGCGAGGAGCGCACGTGGGCCTTGTCGTGCAGAAGTACGGAGGCTCCTCCGTAGCCGATGCCGAAGGCATCAAGCGCGTCGCCAAGCGGATCGTGGAAGCGAAGAAGAACGGCAACCAGGTGGTTGTCGTCGTTTCCGCGATGGGCGACACGACGGACGAGCTGATCGATCTCGCCGAGCAGGTTTCTCCCATGCCTGCCGGACGCGAATTCGACATGCTGCTGACCGCCGGAGAGCGTATCTCCATGGCCCTGCTGGCCATGGCGATCAAAAACCTGGGCCACGAGGCCCAGTCGTTCACCGGCAGCCAGGCAGGCGTCATCACCGACTCGGTCCACAACAAAGCCCGGATCATCGACGTCACGCCCGGCCGCATCCGGGACTCCCTGGACAAGGGCAACATCGCGATCGTCGCCGGCTTCCAGGGCGTCAGCCAGGACAAGAAGGACATCACCACGCTGGGGCGCGGTGGGTCCGACACCACGGCCGTGGCGCTGGCCGCCGCGCTCGACGCCGAGGTCTGCGAGATCTACACCGACGTCGACGGCGTGTTCACCGCCGACCCCCGTGTGGTGAAGAAGGCGAAGAAGATCGACTGGATCTCCTTCGAGGACATGCTGGAGCTCGCGGCCTCCGGCTCCAAGGTGCTGCTCCACCGCTGTGTGGAGTACGCCCGCCGCTACAACATCCCGATCCACGTCCGCTCCTCCTTCAGCGGGTTGCAGGGCACGTGGGTCAGCAGTGAGCCGATTGGGGACAAGAAGGTGGAGCAGGCCATCATCTCCGGTGTCGCGCACGACACCTCCGAGGCCAAGATCACGGTCGTCGGTGTACCGGACAAGCCGGGTGAGGCTGCCGCGATCTTCCGGACCATCGCCGATGCCGAGATCAACATCGACATGGTCGTGCAGAACGTGTCGGCGGCCTCCACGGGGCTGACCGACATCTCCTTCACGCTGCCGAAGACCGAGGGCCGCAAGGCCATCGACGCGCTGGAGCGCAACCGCGCGGGCATCGGTTTCGACTCGCTGCGCTACGACGACCAGATCGGCAAGATCTCTCTCGTCGGCGCCGGCATGAAGACCAACCCGGGCGTCACGGCCTCCTTCTTCGAGGCGCTGAGCAACGCGGGCGTGAACATCGAGCTGATCTCGACCTCGGAGATCCGTATCTCGGTCGTCACCCGTGCCGACGACGTGCCGGAGGCCGTGCGCGCCGTGCACACCGCCTTCGGGCTCGACTCCGACACCGACGAGGCCGTCGTCTACGGAGGCACGGGCCGGTAATGGCGCCGACCGGGAAGCCGACGCTCGCGGTCGTGGGTGCGACCGGGGCCGTCGGCGCGGTCATGCTCCAGATCCTGTCCCAGCGCGCGGACGTCTGGGGCGAGATCCGTCTGATCGCCTCCCCGCGCTCGGCCGGCCGCAAGCTGGCCGTGCGCGGGACGGAGGTCGAGGTGGTGGCCCTGACGGAGGACGCCTTCGACGGGGTCGACATCGCCATGTTCGACGTGCCCGACGAGGTCTCCGCCGAGTGGGCGCCGATCGCCGCCGCGCGCGGTGCGGTCGTCGTCGACAACTCGGGCGCCTTCCGGATGGACCCGGACGTGCCCCTCGTCGTCCCCGAGGTCAATCCGCACGCGGTGCGGAGCCGGCCGCGCGGGATCGTCGCCAACCCCAACTGCACGACCCTGTCGATGATCGTCGCCCTGGGCGCGCTGCACGCCGAGTTCGGGCTGCGCGAGCTGGTGGTGTCGTCGTACCAGGCGGTGAGCGGGGCGGGCCGGGTCGGGGTCGAGACGCTGCGGGCCCAGCTGTCCCTGGTCGCCGGGACCGAGCTGGGGACCAAGCCCGGTGACGTACGGCGGGCCGTCGGGGACGACACCGGGCCCTTCCCGGAGCCGGTCGCGCTGAACGTCGTCCCGTGGGCCGGCTCGCTCAGGGAGGACGGCTGGTCGTCGGAGGAGATGAAGGTGCGGGACGAGTCCCGCAAGATCCTCGGACTGCCGCAGCTGCCGGTCGCCGTGACCTGTGTCCGGGTGCCGGTGGTCACCACGCACTCGCTCACCGTCCACGCCCGCTTCCAGGGCGAGGTGACCGTCGACGGCGCCCGCGAGATCCTCGCCACCGCGCCCGGCGTCGTGCTCTACGACGACCCCGCCGCCGGTGAGTTCCCCACCCCCGCCGACGTGGTGGGCACCGACCCGACCTGGGTCGGGCGGGTGCGCCGGGCCCTGGACGACCCGACCGCGCTCGAACTCTTCGTCTGCGGCGACAACCTCCGCAAGGGCGCCGCGCTCAACACCGCGCAGATCGCCGAGCTGGTCGCCGCGGAATTCAGGGGAGAGGCACCCACCCCCGGATAAGACGTTTGTAGGATCCAAGTAAGAATGTGGCCGGGAGCATGGTCCAAAACGCTTGAACCACGCTCTCCGGCGACAGAGGATTTTCCTCCCCGCTCCTCGCAACCACGCGAAGGGCGGGGAGCGTCTTTGCGGTCACCTTTGCGGGGCGTGAGACGTGAGGATCCTGGCGTGGGGACGCCGCGATCGGGGCGTGGGGACGCCCGTTCAAATGGGATATAGGGGAAGAGCGGGACGCATGACGGCACTTGGGACACCGTCGGTTGTCGGACATGTGACGCCCGGCACGTACAACCCTGGCGGGGGGAGACGTGTCCAACTGGCGTGGCAGAGGTACTCGAACTCAGTGCGGCCCGCGGCACCGCCGCGCTCCGGCCGCCCCGCGCGGCGCTCCGGCCGCGCATTCCCGGCGGCATGCCGGTGATCGCGCCCATGCCCGCAGCGCGGCCCGCCCGCATACCCAGTCAGCGTGACGGCTCCGACGACACGGCGGCCGACACCGCCACCGCGGACACCGCGGTCGCCGGCACGACCGTCGACCACCTCACCGAGACCTACCGGGCGCACTACCGCTCCCTGCTGGGCCTCGCCGCGCTCCTTCTCGACGACACCGCCTCGTGCGAGGACGTCGTGCAGGAGGCCTTCATCCGCGTCCACTCGGCCCGCAAACGCGTCCGCGACCCCGAGAAGACCCTGGCCTACCTGCGGCAGACGGTCGTCAACCTGTCCCGCTCCGCCCTGCGCCGGCGCATCCTCGGCCTGAAGCTCCTCTCCAAGCCGATGCCGGACATGGCGAGCGCGGAGGAGGGCGCCTACGACTCGCTGGAGCGGCGCGACCTCATCAAGGCGATGAAGGGCCTGCAGCGCCGCCAGCGCGAGGTCCTCGTCCTGCGCTACTTCGCGGACATGACGGAGGCCCAGGTCGCCGAGACGCTCGGCATCTCGCTGGGCTCGGTGAAGGCGTACGGGTCGCGGGGCATCGCCGCGCTGCGGACGGCCATGGAGACTCCGGCATGAGCGAGCACGCCGAAGGGGGCGATTCCCATGATGGTTCTTCCCGCGAAGGCCACTCCGAGGGATGCCATGAGCCCTGCGTCCGGCACGAACCGACGAAGCACCACGAGCAAGAGCACACGCAATCGCACGCTGGGAACGGAACTGTGAACCACGGCCCCGACGAAAAGGGCCCCGAGGGGCTCGGCCCGGGCCCGGACGGGCTCGGCTCGGACGAGCTGGACCTGCGCCGGCTGTTGCACTCCGCGGTCGACGACCTGGAACCGCGCACCGGCACGCTGGACCATCTGCGCAAGGCGGTGCCCGCCCGGCGCGCCCGCAAGCGCCAGGCCGCCGTCGGCATGGCGGCCGCCGCCCTGTTCGTGGGCACGGCGATCCCCGCGCTGATCCACGTCTCGAACTCCGCCGGCACCGACCCCAACACCGCCATGGCCGGGCAGACCTCCGAGGCCCAGGGCGGCGCCACCCAGGGCAAGGACCCGGACGGCGGCTCCAGCAGCGTCGGCGGCTCCCACGGCAAGCCCCCCGGGCACGGCAAGGACAGCTCCAAGGGCGGCGAGCCGGGCAGGACCGGCGGCAACGGCACCGGCTCGACCACCGGCGCCAACCCGTCCGCCACCCTCGCCACGGGCACCCCGGTGTGCACGGCGGCCCAGCTCGGCTCCGCCACCCAGACCGTGGACGCCCCCGACTCCGCGGGTGTCGTCTACGGCACCTTCCGCGTCACCAACATCTCCACCGCCGGCTGCACCGTCGGCGGCCCGGGCACGATCGGTGTCTCGGCGCAGGGGGCAGCGGATCCGGCCAAGGTCCTCAGCGCTCGGCATGTGGCCGGGGACGCGGCGGCCTCCCTGCCCGACCCCTCCCTGGAGGTCGCGGGGCTGGTCCTGCAGCCGGGTGCGGCCTACGAGGAGAAGTTCGCCTTCGTGCCCTCCGAGACCTGCCCCACCACCGGTGGCTCCACCACCACCGGCGGCTCGGACACCGGCGGTCCCTCGCCCGACCCGACGCCCTCCCAGGACGCCGGCGCCACCGGGAGCACGGACACCGGCACCACGTCCTCCGGCACCACCACCCAGCTCGTCACCGAGGACGGCGCGACGGCCGACGGCAGTGTCCTGGTCACCCACACCGCGCAGGTGGGCTCGCCCAGCATCGCGGCGACCGTGCCGAACGCGTGCGCCGGGACGGTGTACTACACCGAGGTGCTCGCAGGGGCGTAGCCGGGAGCCGCGTGGTCCGAGGCCGTGGTCCGGACCTGTGGTCAGACGGTGGCGGCCGGGGCGGAGGTGTCCTCCTGCTCCTCCTGTACCAGGCCGAGCGCCGCGTCCCGCTGGAACTCCACCTCGCGGCGCAGCAGCCGGAACCACATGAAGACCACGAAGCCCGCGAAGACGAACCACTCGCCGGTGTAGCCCAGGTTCTGGAACGCCTTCAGGTCGAGACCGGTGCCGGCCGGCGCGGTCGCGGGCACGGCCTTCATCCCCGCGTCGGCCTTGTCGAGGGTGATCCAGGCGTCGTAGAGCTTGTCCGGCACCAGGTTCACCAGTGAGGCCGCGCTGATCGCCGCCGTCTGCCCGGCGGGCAGCCCGCCCTGGGCACTGACCCCGTTGTCCCCCGGGGTCTCGGAAGCCTGCAGCGCGCCGGTGACGGTGACCTCGCCGGCCGGCGCGGCGGGGGCCTTCGCCGGATCCGCCTTGCCGGGCAGCCAGCCCCGCACCACGGGCAGCGTCCTGCCGGAGCCGGTGCGCAGCAGCGTCAGCACGTAGAAGCCCTGCTTGTTGTCGACCTCCCGGCCCGGCACGAGCAGCTGCTTGCCGTACCGGCCGCTCGCGGTGACCCGGCGTCCCGAGGTGCTCTTGTCGACGGGCAGCATCTCGGCCAGCGGACGGGCCGTCTCCTGTCCGTCGGAGGCGGCCTGCTCGGTCGCGGCGCGGTGGTCCTGCACCCGCCCCTCGAACCGGCTCAGCTGCCACGACCCCATGAAGACGCAGAACGGGATGGCGAGCAGCACGAAGACGTTGATGCCCCACCAGCGGGGTGTCAGCAGAAACCGGTACACGCCCTCCACGGTACGGCTCCGTGTCCGGGGGCCCGGGCGGGGGGTTCCGCTCGGACGTGTGTGCGGAGTCGGTGGGCGTGGGGTGCGGAGTCGGTGGTCGCGGTCGGGAAGTTGTCCACAGGCTGGGTGCACCGGCCAGCGCATTGTGGGTGGGGCCAGGCACTATGGGCGCATGACTGGGGCCATGAGTGAGAGCAGGACGCCGGACACACCGGACATGCCGGACTGGGAGAAGCGCTTCCGGGCGCCGCGGGTCTCGCTGCCCGACTGGGCGGAGGACGCGCCGGACCGCTCCCTGTTCGTGTCGAACGCGACGGGCACGTACGAGCTGTAC
The DNA here is from genome assembly GCF_044768135.1 of Streptomyces sp. NPDC101165. Taxonomy (NCBI): domain Bacteria; kingdom Bacillati; phylum Actinomycetota; class Actinomycetes; order Kitasatosporales; family Streptomycetaceae; genus Streptomyces; species Streptomyces sp. NPDC101165. The sequence goes on from NZ_JBIWPG010000024.1 coordinate 91,506, forward strand.
GCCTGGGACCGGGCGACGGGCGAGCAGCGGCAGGCGACGGACCGGCCGAACGGCACGACGGACGGCGTGCTCTCCCCGGACGGCGCGTGGATCTGGTGGTTCGACGACAAGGACGGCGACGAGTTCGGCATCTGGCGCCGCCAGCCCTTCGGCGGCGGGGCGGACGGCACCGCCGTGCCGGGCCTGGAGCCCTCCTACCCGGCCGGCCTGGGCCTCGCCCGTGACGGGCGTACGGCGGTGGTCGGCCGCTCGACGGACGAGGACGGCACGACCATCCACCTCGCGCGCGAGGGCGAGGACCCGGTCGAGATCTACCGGCACCGCGAGTCGGCGGGCGTCGGCGACCTCTCCTACGACGGCTCCCTGATCGCGATCGAGCACACCGAGCACGGCGACGCCATGCATGCGGCCCTCCGTGTGCTGCGCCCGGACGGCACGACGGTCGCCGAGCTGGACGACACCAAGGGCGGCGCCGAGGAACTGGGCCTGGAGATCCTCGGCTTCGCACCCGTGGACGGCGACACCCGCCTCCTCATCGGCCACCAGCGCCGCGGCCGCTGGGAACCGCTGGTGTGGAACGTGGCGACGGGCGAGGAGAGCGACCTCGCCCTCGACCTGCCCGGTGACGTCGCCGCCGAGTGGTACCCGGACGGCAGGGCCCTGCTCATCGTCCACAGCTTCGAGGCCCGCAGCGAGCTGTTCCGCTACGACCCGGCGGCGCGCGAGCTGACCCGCATCCCCACCCCGCCCGGCACGGTCTCCGGGGCGACCGCCCGCCCCGACGGCAGCGTGGAGTACCTGTGGTCGTCGGCCGCCGAGCCGCCCGCGGTCCGCTCCACCACCGGCGAAGTCGTCCTGGACCCGCCGGGCATGAAGTGCCCGCCGTCCGTGCCGGTCGAGGACGCGTGGGTGGAGGGCCCCGGCGGCCGCATCCACGCCCTGATCCAGAAGCCCGCCGGTGCCACCGGCCCCCTCCCCACGGTCGTCGACCTGCACGGCGGCCCGACCTGGCACGACAGCGACTCCTTCGCCGCCGGCCCGGCCGCCTGGGTGGACCGGGGCTACGCGGTGATCCGCATCAACTACCGCGGCTCCACGGGATACGGCCGGGCCTGGACGGACGCCCTGAAGCACCGGGTCGGCCTGATCGAGCTGGAGGACGTGGCCGCCGTCCGCGAGTGGGCGATCGGATCCGGCCTCGCCGACCCCGAGCGGATGGTCCTCACCGGCGGCTCCTGGGGCGGCTACCTCACCCTCCTCGGCGTCGGCACCCGGCCGGAGGCGTGGGCGGTGGGCATCGCGGTTGTGCCGGTCGCGGACTACGTCACCGCGTACCACGACGAGATGGAGTCCCTGAAGGCCATGGACCGCACCCTGCTGGGCGGCACCCCGGAGGAGGTCCCGGAGCGCTTCGAGGCGTCCTCCCCGCTGACCTACGTCGACCAGGTCAAGGCCCCGGTCTACATCTCCGCGGGCGTCAACGACCCCCGTTGCCCGATCCGTCAGATCGACAACTACGTCAAGCGTCTGGAGGCCCGCGGCGCGGTCCACGAGGTGTATCGCTACGACGCCGGGCACGGCTCACTGGTGGTGGACGAGCGGATCAAGCAGCTGAGACTGGAGATGGAGTTCGCGGGGAGGCACCTGGCAGGGGAGTGAGCCGAGCCGGCGGGCGTCGCGCGAGTGCGGGACGCCCGCCGGAGGGGGCGGTCGGCCGGTCAGTTCGTGCAGCCGGGTACGGCCCCGCTCAGCCCAGCTCGGCCAGGCCCCGGCGGGTGGCGGCGACCACGACCCGGTCCCCCTTGCGCAGTACGTAGTCGCCGGGAACGTCGGCGCGGCCCTCCAACGCCAGCACCCGGAACGCCCCCGCCCGGAACGCCTCCGCCATGCTCCGTCCCTCCAGCTCCGGGTGCCCGGCCACCTCGACCGCGGCGAGCAGCAGCACCCGCCGCTCCACCGGAATCGCCCCCAGCACCTGCCGCCCGAGCATCGCCCCGGCGAACGCGGGGGCGGCCAGATGCGACACGCTCCGGCTGCGTGTGGACGCCTGCGGATGGGCGGCCCGCAACGTCCGGTACACCGCGGTCGCGAAGTCGTCGTCGTACAGCCGCAGCACCACCCGCAGATCCGGCCTTACGGACCGCGCGTAGAGCACGGCCTCCAGATTCGTCGTGTCCGCGCTGGTCACCGAGAGCAGCGCATGGGCCCGATGGATCTTCGCGGCCTCCAGCACCCCCTCCTGGGTGACATCCCCCAGCACCACCGGCACCCGCAGCCGCCGCGCGGTCGCGAGCCCCCGTGCCTCCGGGTCGGACTCCACGCACACCACGGGAATGTGCAGCTCCCGCAGCCGGGTCAGCACCCGCGTACCGATCTTCCCGAGGCCCAGCAGCACCACATGCCCGCCGAGCCCGCGGGGCGGCTTGCGCAGCGCGGACGCGGTCCGGAAGGTGCCCAGTGCCTCGAGCACCGCCGCCAGCAGCACCGGCAGCAACAGCAACCCGACCAGCCCGGAGAGGAGTTGGAGGATCTGCCGCCCGAGGGGTGCTCCGAGCGCCGGATCGTCGATCGCGAACAGGTCCAGGAGCGTCAGGTAGAAGGCCCGCAGCGGATGGATCCCGGTGACCACCCACAGCGCGACGGCGAGCGCGACCACACACGCCACGAGCCCGGCCAGCGACCATCGCAGCCGCCGGGAGAAGAGGGAGGCGAGCGGCGGTACGACCCCCATCCCGCGCCCGGCCGTGGCAGCCTCGGGACCGCCGAAGGAGGACACCTGCTCCAGCACCACGGCGGCTCGCCCGGCGGCCTGCCGCACCTCCTCGTCGTCCGGCAGCAGCACGGGTTCCTGCTCCCTGCCGCCGTCGGACCCGTCCGCCCCGGCGGGATCCGCGCCGGGCGCCGAGAGCAGGGCCAGGGTGCACAGCCCCGGAGCGGCGGTCTGCCCGTCCCCGGACGGCGCCCGCTCCACGGCCCGCAGCAGCAGACTCTCGGTCTGTACGACCTTGGTCGTGCCGGCGACGGCGGCCGCGGCCAGCGCGGGCGCGGCGGTGTCGGCGTCGGACAGCACGGTCGTGGACGCCTCCACGTCATCGGCCCCCGCCGCGCCCGACGCCAACGCGGCCGCCTGGTCGAGGAGTTCCTCGATGTGCTGGCCCAGCCGGCGGTTGTACAGCCGCAGGACGAGCCGCAGGCGCGGGTTGAGCCGACGGGCGGTCAGGGCGGCCCGGATGTTGATCTCGTCGTCGTCATGGACGAGCGCCAGCGCGGCGGCCCGCTCCACACCGGCCTCGGCGAGCACGGCCTCCGTCAGCTCGTAGGCCTCCAACACCCGCTCGCCGTCGGCCCGGTGGGCATTGCCGCCGTTACCGCCGTTGCCACCGCTCCCCGTCGTCCCGTTGCCTCCGTTGCCACCGCCCAGTCCGACGGCGGCGCTGACCACCCGGTCGAGCAGCGCGGCCGAGGCGGCCCGGGCCCGCCCCACCACCGGGGGCCGTGCCGTGCGCTCGCTCGGCGGCACCACGAGGGTGACCTGCTCGCCGTGGACTCCGCGCAACTCGGCCGCCAGCCGGTGCGCGAGCCCGTCGTCACCGCAGACCACCATGTGCGCCGCCGGGGCGCCGGACCCACCTTGATACGGAACGCTCGCCACGAGGGAAAAGACTGCCCCAAGGAGACAGGTGGTTCCAGCAACGAAGTGAACACCCGTGCCCGCCATCGCGTATTGATGGGGAGGGAGAGGCAGCGCACAGCCGGAGGTACCCGCCCGTGGCCATCACCGAAGACGCCCCGCCCGGCGCCACCGAACGCGACCCGGCGCGCCCGTCCGGCGAACGGCCGGGCCGGGCACGTCAGGAGGGTCAGGCAATCCGGGCAGGCCAGAAGGGTCAGGACGGCCAGGAGGGCCGGCGCCTCAGCTCCCCGCTGATCCTCACCATGACCCTGCTGCTGGCGGTGCTCGCCCAGTCCCCGATCCGCGGGGCCCTCGGCACCCCGCTGATGCAGAGCTGGATGACCGTGTTCGTGGCCGTGACGGTCCAGGCGCTGCCCTTCCTGGTCCTCGGGGTCCTCCTCTCGGCGGCGATCGCGGTCTTCGTACCCCCGTCCTTCTTCGCCCGCGCCCTGCCGAGCCGGCCCGCCCTGGCCGTACCGGTCGCCGGGATGGCGGGCGCGGTGCTGCCGGGCTGCGAGTGCGCCTCGGTCCCGGTGGCGGGCGCGCTGGTCCGCCGTGGCGTGACCCCCGCGGCCGCCCTGGCCTTCCTGCTCTCGGCCCCCGCGATCAACCCGATCGTCCTGACCGCCACAGCCGTCGCCTTCCCGCGCAATCCGGAGATGGTCCTGGCCCGGTTCGTGGCCAGCCTTCTGGTGGCCTGCGCGATGGGCTGGCTGTGGCAGCGCCTGGGCCGCACGGACTGGCTGCGCCAGCCGGCCCACGGCGCGCACGAGGGCGCGACCAAGGGCGAGACCTTCTGGAACTCGGTCCGGCACGACACCGTGCACGCGGGCGGCTTCCTGGTCCTGGGCGCGATGGCCGCGGCCACGCTGAAGGCGGCGACCCCGGCGACCTGGCTGCGCGCGGCGGCCGACAACCCCCTGGTCTCCGTTCTCGCCCTCGCCGTACTGGCCGTACTGCTGTCCATCTGCTCGGAGGCGGACGCGTTCGTCGCGGCCTCCCTCACCCAGTTCTCCCTGACGGCCAAGCTGGTGTTCCTGGTGGTGGGACCGATGATCGACCTCAAGCTCTTCGCGATGCAGGCGGGCACCTTCGGCCGCGCCTTCGCACTGCGCTTCGCCCCCGCCACGTTCGCGTTGGCGGTCGTGGGCGCCGTGGTGACCGGGACGGTGCTCCTGTGAACCGCCAGGCCCAGGCGGCAGTGATGTTCCTGCTGGGCGCCGCCCTTCTGCACGCGGGCGCCACCGATCTCTACCTGCGCTACGTCAAGGCGGGCCTGCAACCGATGCTGCTGGCCTCCGGCGCGGTCCTGATCGCGGCTGCCCTGGCGACGGCGTGGTACGAGCGCAAGCGGAACAAGGCGGCGAAGGCCACCGCCCACGCCGACCACGCGCACCCGGAGCCCCGCATCTCCTGGCTCCTCGTGCTGCCCCTGCTCTCCCTCATCCTCGTCGCCCCGCCGGCCCTGGGCTCCTACAGCGCCCTGCGCACCGGCACCGCACTGCAACAGCCGTACGGCTACGGCAAATTGCCCGCCGGTGACCCGGTCCCGCTCAGCGTGGTCGACTACGCGTCCCGCGCGGCCTACGACCACGGCCGCTCCCTGAACGGCCGCCCGGTCCGCGTCACCGGCTTCCTGGCCCTGGACCACAGCGGCGCGCCCTACCTCGTCCGCATGGCCCTCAACTGCTGTGCGGCGGACGCCCAGCCGGTGAAGATCGCCCTCACCGGCAAGCTCCCCCCGGTCCTGCAGCCGGACGCCTGGCTGGAGGTCACGGGCACCTACACCGCCAAGCTGACCCACGACCCCGTCAACAACGGCCCGATCCCGTACCTGTTGGTCACCTCGGTGAAGCCGGTACCGACGCCGCAGGATCCGTACGACGAGACCTGGAACAACTGAGGCGACGTGCCCGCAGGCCGCCCGGATGCGCTGCGGTGGCCGTGCCCGTTGAGTCGGATGAGTTATCGTTCCTCGTCGACCTCGACTGTTCGCGAATGGGAAGCGGAGTAGGAGACGATCTCACGGTGTCCGATCTTGGGCGGCTCATAGCCGGCCGATACCTGCTGGTGGAGCGGGTGGGCAGTGGTGGCATGGGCACCGTGTGGCGGGCTGAGGACAAGCTGCTCGGCCGTCACGTCGCCGTGAAGAAGCTGCACATTCCGCCGCATCTGCACGACGACGAGGTCCACCGGCTCTACGAGCGCACCCGTCGTGAGGCCCGCAGCGCCGCCCGGATCACCCACCCCAACGTGATCGTGGTGCACGACGTCGTCGATGACGAGGGCCTGCCGTGCATCGTCATGGAGTACATCCCCTCGGTCACGTTGAGTGACGTCCTGAAGCGTCAGGGTGCGCTGCCGCCCGAGGAGGCCGCCCGGATCGGCCGTGCCACGGCCGCTGCCCTGCGCGCCGCCCACGACGCCGGGGTCCTGCACCGCGATGTCAAACCCGCCAACGTTCTGCTGGGGCACGGCGGGCGGATCGTCCTCACCGACTTCGGGATCGCCATGGAGTCGGGAACGTCCTCGCTGACCAAGTCCGGCGAGTTGATCGGCTCCATTCGCTACCTGGCGCCCGAGCGCCTCAGGAACGCGCACAAGGAGCCCGGTCCCGCCAGCGATCTGTGGGCCCTCGGGGCAACGCTGTACCAGGCGGTCGAGGGTCGGCTCCCGTTCCACCGCGACACCCCGATCGAGACCGCGTACGCCATCGCCACCGACGCCTACGAGCCTCTGCGCAACGCCGGGGACCTGGCCCCGGTGATCGAGGGTCTGCTCGTCAAGGAACCGGAACAGCGGATGGACGTGCACGAGGTCGAACGCCTCCTAGACGATGCGACCGGCACCGGCACCGGCACACGGAGCGCTCCCATCGATCCGCCCACCCGCCCGGACCGTGTCGACGACCTCGCGCCTCCCGGACGCAAGGGCGGCGGCAACCGCCGCCGAACGGTGACGCGGTCGGTTCTGGCCGTGGCACTCGCCGCCTGCGTGGCGGGCGGTGCGCTGTGGTGGCTCAGGGGCGGTGCCGATACGCCGCACACCGACCGGGCCGATGCCTCCTCCGCCTCCTCGCCGAGTACCAGCCCCTCCGGCTTCACCGTGCCGCCGTTGCCCGCCGGATACCACCTGGAGAAGGCGGACACCGGCATCTCCGTCCCTGTCCAGGACGGCTGGACCAGAAAGACGCTGCCCGGAGGCGAGGTCGGCTACATAGACCCTTCCGGCAAGGTGGGCCTGAGGGTCAACGTCGTCCAGTTCGCGGGCACCGATCCGCTGCAGCACTGGCGTGAGACGGAAGAGGACCAGACCCGTCGCGACAATGCCAACTATGAACGGGTGAGGATGGCCGCGACCAAGTTCCGGGGGCGGCCTGCCGGGTACTGGGAATTCACCTTCGACGGCAGGGCACGCAAGTACCGGGGGGGCGGAGCTGGCATTCGCCGGCGCCGACGGCACCCAGTATGTGATCTACCTGTCCGCGCCGGACGCGCAATGGCACACGTACCGGCCGGTCTTCGACACCGCCGTCAACGGAGCCCGCCTGAGCGGCGACGATCGCTGAACCGGCGCCCGGAAGAGGGTCAGAAGAGCCCCGATGCGCGCAGGACCTGCTGGGCCTCGTCGTCGATGTGGCGGCCGAGGCGGGCCAGGACGTGCGCGCCGTGGTGCAGTGTGCCGCGTTCCAGGGAGCGGCGGACGCCCGTGTCGAGTTCGTGCCAGAGCAGCGGGTTCGCGGCGAGGATCCGGGGATCGAGCTGGACGCGGTGCCCTTGCACGTCCCGTAGGACGAGGTGGGAGGAGACGCCGTCGTACTGCCGTACCGCCGCCAGCGCGTCCGTGTGGACCACGAGGCGGCGCCAGGGGGTGCGGACGGCCAGCCGGCCGGGGCCCGCGCGACCCGCTGCGGCAGCAGGAGGACGCACACCGCGGCCGACAGGGCGACCCAGAGCAGCGTGCGCACCGGCGTCAGGCTCTCCGCGTCCCAGCCGACGAGCAGGGTCATGGCGCAGAACGTCAGGGCGCAGCCCAGAGCGAGCCGGACGGAATCCTTATGCCTCGGCCGCTCCGCCCGGCCCGAGAATCGGTCCCCGCGCCGCATTGCGGCCCGCCCCTATCGGCACTTGCCCACAGGGGCCCGGGTCATGTTGCTGCCCTTGTGCCTCGCAGCACCCAGGAAGCGGCAGCCATCCGTACGACGAGACCTGGAACAACTGACGGGCCGGGCGGTCAGCCCAGGCACACCACGAGCAGGCAGAGCTGGGCCGGGGAGGTCGCGGCCGGGGAGGGGCTCGTCTGGGGCGTGCCCGAGTCTGTGCCGCTACTGGTCGAGGGGGCGGGAGCGGGGGTGGACGGCTGCTGGGCAACGGTGCCGGTGCCGTCGGAGGCCGGGGCGGGGGCCTGCCGGTATGCGGTCGGCGTCTGCGCCGGGACCGGAGCGGCGGCGGCGTCCGGGTGGGTGTTCGCCACGGTGGTCCGGGGTGCGGTGGCGACGGTCCGCCGGTGCGGGCCGGCGGCCGCGGGCTGCTGGGTGTGGGCCGGGGTCGTGGTGCGCGGGGACCGGTGCTGGCCGGGGGGTGTCGACACCGGAGGAGTCCCGGCGTCGGTCTCTCCGTCGGTGGCGCCCATGGGCCGGTTGTCCGGGGCCGAGGCCGCCTGGGCCCGGTCGGGGGACTGGCGGTCCATCGAGGCCAGGGTGAGCCCGCCGCCGACGAGCGCGACGGCCGACGCGACCGCGGCCCGGCGCTTGTTCTTCTTCCACCGGGCCAGCTGGCGGCGCCGGGCGGCCCGTCCCTGCGAGGCGGCGGGCGCGTCCTCCACGTCGTCGGACGTGGCCTCGTCCCTCGCGGACGGCGTGGGCTCGACCGCGAGATCGTCGTCGTACCAGGCGGCGGAGGAAGCGGCGGAGGGGGCGGCCGCTCGCGCCGTGGGGACGGCCGCCGGCGTGTGCGGGGCTATGTCCGGGGCGTAAGCGCCGCAGCCGGGACACACCAGGGCGCCGTTCAGATGCCGACGGCACGAGGAGCAGTAGTCCATGTGAGGTCTTTCCGATTCGACGCGTTCGCACGTGGGATCGAGCGGCAACGCTAACGAGGCTTTCGGAAGACCGTGTGCGGCCCTTGTGGCACTCCTGCACACATTTACCTGGTCTCTTGTGAGGAGGCCCTCACGCCGGGGAGGAATCGCAACCCGTGACATCGGCGCGGAGCGTCGCAGCATCCGGCTTCCCGAGCGCGGAGTGCCGCTGCGGCTTGCTAGGCGGAGCCGGGTGAAGGGGAACGCGTGTGTCTGTGTTCGCCGATTGGGGTGATCGTGGCGGGAGAGGGGTGCGGGTGTGCGGATCTCGCACGTACGGTCGTCCGGCAGGGGGACACGGAACGTGGGCGGGGTGATGGCATGGCAGCAGCGGCGGAGACCGGCGGAGTGGGGCATGCCCGGTACACGTTCCGGCTTCGCGTGTCGTCCACTGCCCGCGGAGCCTTGATGGCGGAGTGGGACCGGTGCCGGTGGGTGTGGAACGAGTGCGTGGCCAAGTCCAAGGCCGTGCACCAGGACAACAAGGCTACCGGGCTCAAACGGACGTGTGGCCCAGCACAGCTCGACAAGATGCTAACCGAGGCGCGCCAGGCGACCCCATGGCTGCGCGAGGGCTCCTCGGTGCCGCAGCAGCAGATCATCAGGGACTTTGGCAAGTCCCGCGCCAAGGCCCAGAAAGACATCAAGGACCGGCTGCCTATGCAACGCCGGGCAGGGATGCCCAGGTGGAAGAAGAAGTGCGAGGCGCTGCCCACCCTCAACTACACCCGACGCGGCTTCCGTTTGAAGGGCGCAGAGCTGCACCTGGCGGGCGGGATCGCTCTGACCGTGGTGTGGTCGCGGGACCTGCCAGCCGACCCTTCCAGCGTCCGCGTCTACACGGACAGCATCGGCCACTGGTACGCCAGCTTTGTCGTCCCCGCCGCCGTTGAGTCGCTGCCGGAGACCGGTGCGGTGATCGGCATCGACTGGGGTGTGAAGGTGACTGCGACCACCACATCCGACACCCATGATCTCCCGCACGCCGAGCACGGCAGGAAGGTCAAGGAGAAGCTGACCCGATATGACCGGATGATGGCCCGCCGCAAGCCGAAGAAGGGTCAGGCCGGATCGAAGGGCTACCGCGAAGCGAAACGACTGCGCGCCAAGCTGCACAAGAAGGTCGCGCGTCGACGCCAGGACGCCGGCCGCAAATGGGCCAAGTCCGTCGTGACCGACCATGATGCTCTGGCCGTCGAGGACTTCAAGCCGAAGTTCCTCGCCCGGACTTCGATGGCCCGCAAGGCCGCTGACGCTGCCATCGGCGCCACCAAGGCGGCCCTGATCGAGATGGGACGCAAGCACGGCCGTGCCGTGCACCTGGTACATCCGGCGCACACCACGATGGACTGCGCGCACTGCGGAGCGAGAGCCAAGCACGCACTGCCGCTGGGTGAGCGCACCTACACCTGCACCGCATGCGGAACCGTGAGCCCACGGGACAAGAACTCCGCACGTGTGATGCTCGTCCGGGCTGGTCTCAACCCGGCTGGTGCTGAGGGCGTAAGACCACCTGGGGCGCTGCCCCTGGCGGCCGCCTGAGCCAGGAATCCCCTCCCTTCCGGGCGGGGAGGATTCAAAGGGGATTCATGGGGTGACTCGTGCCCCTCGTGAAACGGGGGCACGCACGCGGACGGCCGATCCCGAGGAGCCGTACGGCCGTCGCGCGCGGAGACTGGTCCGGACCGTTCTGCCGTCCGTGGTGAGGTCCCGATGGCGTATGGCCTGGCACGTCGTGAGCTGGAACCGCGGGTCCCGCTGCGCCCGGGCGAGGGGGAGAAGCACCACCTCACCAGCCTGGAAGGGCTGGCCGCGCTGTCCCTTGACGCGCTCAGCTCGGTCGCGTACGGCCCCGAGGCCATCGTGCTGGTGCTGGTCACGGCCGGGACCGCGGCGCTGGCCGCCACCCTGCCGATCACGCTGGCGATCACCTTCCTGCTCGCGGCGCTCGTCGTGTCGTACGCCCAGGTCATCGCCGTACACCCGGACGGCGGAGGCGCCTACGCGGTGGCCAAGAAGGACCTGGGCGTGACCGCCAGCCTGCTCGCCGCGGCCAGTCTGGTCGTCGACTACGTCCTCACGGTCTGCGTCAGCCTGACCGCGGGCGCGGACGCCCTGGCCTCCGCGTTCCCCGACCTGGCCCGGGACAAGCTGCTGGTGTGCCTGGTGGGGCTCGCGCTGCTGACGGTCGTGAACCTGCGCGGTGTGACCGAGAGCGCCCGGGTGCTGATGCTGCCGACCGTGCTGTTCGTCGTGGCCGTCCTCGGGGTCGTCGTCGGCGGCCTCCTCCGCTCCCATCCGGCGGCGGTGGTGGGCACCGCGCAGCCCGTCCAGGCGCACGAAACCCTGGGTCTTCTGCTCCTCCTCAAGGCGTTCTCGTCCGGCTGCTCGGCGCTGACGGGCGTGGAGGCCATCGCCAACGCCGTGCCGACGTTCCGCACCCCGCGGGTCAGGCGCGCCCAGCGCACCGAGTTCATGCTGGGCGGGCTGCTGGGCCTGATGCTGATCGGCATCGCCGTGCTGATCCGCCGTGACCACGTCGCCCCGCGCGGCGGTGTCACCGTCCTGGCCCAGCTCACCGCGGGCGTCTACGGCGACGGCTGGGCGTACTACGCCACCAACCTGATCGTCACCCTGGTCCTGCTGCTCGCGGCGAACACCAGTTTCGGCGGGCTGCCGGTGCTGATGAGCCTGCTGGCCCGCGACCACCGGCTGCCCCACCTGTTCGGGCTGCGCGCCGAACGGCCCGTCTACCGCTACGGCGTGGTGGCGCTGGCCCTGCTGGCCGCGCTGCTGCTCGTCGCGTCCGACGCCGACACCCACCGGCTGATCCCGCTGTTCGCGATCGGGGTGTTCATCGGCTTCACGCTCAGCCAGCTCGGCCTCGTCCGGCACTGGGCGACCGAGCGACCCCCGGGCTGGAAGCACCGTGCGCTCATCAACGGCACCGGGGCGGTGCTCACCACCCTGGCCGGGCTGATCCTCCTCTTCACCAAGTTCCTGGAGGGCGCCTGGGTGGTCGTGATCGCCGTGCCGCTGCTGATGCTGCTGTTCTCCCGCATCCAGCGCTACTACACGGAGGTCGGCGAGGAACTCGGCCTCGGCCGCATCCCCGACCCGCCCGCCCCGCGCCCCGGCAGCCTGGTGATCGTCCCGCTCGGCGACGTCAGCAAGCTCGCCCGGCAGGCCATCGGCGCCGCCCTCGCGCTGGGCGACGAGGTGGTCGCCGTCGCCGTCCACAACGACCCCGACAAGACCCGCGCCCTCCAGGAGGCGTGGGCACGCTGGAACCCGGGGGTACGCCTCGACGTCATCGACAGCCCGCACCGCTCCCTGGTCCGGCCGATGGTCGAGTACGTGCAGCACGCGGCCCGTGACGGCCGGCAGATCGCGGTGCTGATCCCCGAGGTCGAACCCCGGCACCGCCGCTACGAGATCCTGCAGAACCAGCGGGGCCTGCTGCTGGCGACCGTGCTGCGGGCCCGCACGGACGTGGTGGTGTGCATGCTGCCGTACCGGCTGCGGATGTGAGGCGGGGCGGAGGGCGGCGGTCAAGCGGTGCGGCCGACCAGCAGGTCGGCCAGCTTGCTGAGGCGCCTGACGGTGCGGTCCTCGGTCGCGGCCGGAGCCGGCGCGACGCGCTCGTCGCGGTCGTAGTAGGCGCCGTTGACGATCTCGACGGCCGGGTCGCACAGCCGGACCACGTGCGCGGCTCCCTCGGCGGGGGAGACGCCCTCGTGGGCGTAGAGCGGAAGCAGGGCGGTGTCGCAGACGCCCGGGTGGACGGACACGGCGGTGACGCGCGGGTCGGCCGCGAAGACCGTGAGGGCGAGCTGGGACTGGGCGTAGGCGGCGAGGCGGGAGTAGCGGCGGGCGCGGTTGGGGTCGGCCCACTGGATGGAGGCCGTGCGGTGCAGGGAGGACGAGACGTTCACGACCCGGCCGCCCGGGTCGGTCGTCAGAGCCGGCTCCAACAGGCACGTGAGCAGGTAGTGGGCGAGGAAGTTGACCTGGAAGGCGATCTCGTTGCCGTCGGCGGTGACGGTGTGCCGCTCGGGGGCGGCCATGCCCGCGTTGTTGACGAGGACGTCCAGGTGCGGGTGGGCGGAGACGATCGTGCCGGCGAGGGTCTCCACCTCTTCCAGGTGGGTGAAGTCGGCGCCGTACGCGTGCAGTCGGGTCGCCTGGGCTCCTGCCGTGGCGATGAGGCGGTCTGCCGCCGCCCGCGCCTCCTCGGCGGTACGGCCGTGCAGCAGCACGGTGGCGCCGCGCTCGGCGAGCCGGCGGGCGGTCGCGTAACCGATGCCGGAGGTGGCGCCGGTGATCAGGACGGTGCGAGAGGAAAGGGTGGAGTCGGACATGTCCCATCCGGGGTCGCGGGCACGCCGGCACGGCCCGGTGAGGGGCGGTGGGCGTGCGGTGGAGAAGGAGGAGCGAGGGGCGCCGGAGCCGATCACGGCGCCCCTCGGGTCACGGAAAGCGGCGTCGGCGGACGCGCGTCGGCGGGACGCGGGCGCTTCCGTTCAGCGCGGCTGACGACGCGACGGCCGAGCGGGACTCGGCGGCCGGTCGAAGAGAAGCCAGGCGCTGTTCACAGGCTCCATGGAAGCCGTCCCGCATCCGCCGGGCAAGACGGAACACCTCTCTCTGACGGGGCTCTGACGTGCGCATACGCGTCCTTGACGGGGAGCCTGGCGGGCTTCAGCCGAGGCCGGGCACCCCCGACACGAGCAGGTCGATCAGCTTGATGCCCACGAAGGGCAGCACGAGCCCGCCGAGCCCGTACACGAGCAGATTGCGGCGCAGCAGATCGTGGGCCGAGGACGGGGTGTAGCGCACTCCGCGCAGGGCCAGCGGGATCAGCGCGACGATGATCAGCGCGTTGAAGATGATCGCCGAGGTGATGGCCGAGGTCGGGCTGTGCAGGCCCATGACGTTCAGCGACTCCAGGCCGGGGTATGTGCCCGCGAACATCGCCGGGATGATCGCGAAGTACTTCGCGACGTCGTTCGTGATGGAGAACGTCGTCAACGCGCCTCGGGTGATGAGGAGTTGCTTGCCGATCTCGACGATCTCGATGAGCTTGGTCGGGTTGGAGTCGAGGTCGACCATGTTGCCGGCCTCCTTGGCGGCCGACGTACCGGTGTTCATCGCCACGCCGACGTCCGCCTGCGCGAGGGCCGGGGCGTCGTTGGTGCCGTCACCGGTCATCGCGACCAGCTTGCCGCCGGCCTGCTCCCGCCGGATCAGCGCGAGTTTGTCCTCGGGGGTCGCCTCGGCCAGGTAGTCGTCCAGGCCCGCCTCCTCGGCGATGGCGCGGGCGGTGAGCGGGTTGTCGCCGGTGACCATGACCGTGCGGATGCCCATCCGGCGCAGTTCGGCGAAGCGTTCGCGGATGCCGTCCTTGACGACGTCCTTGAGGTGGATCAGGCCGAGGACGCGCGGCCCGTCCCAGTCGTGCACGGCGACCAGCAGCGGGGTACCGCCGGACGCGGCCACGGCGTCGGCGTACATCCGTGCCTCGGGCGGCACTTGGCCGCCGTACATCTGCGCCCACTCGATCACCTGCTGGGCCGCGCCCTTGCGGATGGCGCACACCGCTCCGTTGTCCCAGCGCAGGTCGACGCCGCTCATCCGGCTGCGGGCGCTGAAGGCGACCCAGCGGGCGTTCGCCAACTCGCCCTCGGCGGGCGCCCGCAGTCCGTACCGCTCCTTGGCGAGGACGACGACGGAGCGGCCCTCCGGGGTCTCGTCGGCCAGTGAGGAGAGCTGGGCGGCGTCGGCGAGCTGCCGTTCGTCGATGCCGGGCAGCGGGACGAAGGCGGCGGCCTCGCGGTTGCCGAGGGTGATGGTGCCGGTCTTGTCGAGCAGCAGGGTGTTCACGTCGCCCGCCGCCTCGACCGCGCGCCCGGACAGGGCGATGACGTTGCGCTGCACCAGCCGGTCCATGCCGGCGATGCCGATCGCGGAGAGCAGGGCGCCGATCGTGGTCGGGATGAGGGTGACGAGGAGCGCGACCAGCACGGCCGTCGACTGGGCGGCTTCGGCGTACTCGCCCATCGGCTGGAGGGTGACCACGACCAGCAGGAAGATGATCGTGAGCGAGGCCAGCAGGATGTTCAGCGCTATCTCGTTCGGCGTCTTCTGCCGGGACGCGCCCTCGACCAGGGCGATCATCCGGTCCAGGAAGCTGTGGCCCGGGCGGGCGCTGACCCGGACGACGATCCGGTCGGACAGGACCGTCGTACCGCCCGTGACCCCGCTGCGGTCGCCGCCCGACTCCCGGATCACCGGCGCCGACTCACCGGTGACGGCGGACTCGTCCACAGCGGCGGCCCCGTCGACCACGTCACCGTCCGCCGGGATCATCTCGCCCGCCTCGACCACCACGACGTCCAGCGGTTTCAGATCGGTGGCGGCGACGGCCTCCGTGCGGGCGGTGGCGAGGTCCGTACCGTAGCTCCAGTGTTCGAGCCGCAGCGCCACCGTGTCCGTACGGGCCCTGCGCAGTGACTCGGCCTGCGCCCTGCCGCGGCCCTCGGCGACCGCCTCGGCGAGGTTGGCGAAGACCACCGTCAGCCACAGCCAGAGGCTGATGACCCAGGTGAAGACGGCGGGGTGGACGAGGGCGGACAGGGTGGTCAGGGCCGCGCCGACGGAGACGACGAAGAGCACCGGGTTCCGGACCAGGGCGCGCGGGTGCAGTTTGCGCAGCGCCTCGGGGAAGGAGCGGACGAGCTGGACGGGTTCGAACAGTCCGCTCGGGGCCCGGCGTCCTGCCCTTCGTTCCGGTAAGGGCCGGAGGGCGCGCCGGGGATGTGACGGTCGGGCCTGCTCGGGGGCAGCGGGAAGCATGGACACCTTCGTGCCTTGAGGGCGGACAGGGACTGTGGCCACGGCCCGTGCGGTGCCGGGGCCCCGGCACCGCACGGGGGCGCACCGACGTCAGCGATGGGATGAAGGGACGTCGGCGCGCCGATGCCTGTCCCTGGGACACGCACCGGACCGCCCTCGCGCCACTGCGGAGTGGGGACTCCACCGGTCGGGTGGGGCCGCTGACGCCCGCGGCCCCAGTGGCGGCCGACAGCGAATCTAACGCCGTTCGCGACACCAACCCGCCCGAAGGGGACGGAATTTGCGGCACTCATACGGCGGCTCCGTAGCCGCCGTCAAAGTGCCGTCAAACCGAGCTGAGGAGCCATCAGGAACGCGTCAACGTCAGCCGTCCATGGCCGGATCCGGTCGCAGACTGATCGACAACGGGGGACGGGCGACCGTCCGATGGCGTGATGTTGGAGGGACCGTGACTCTCACGGCCGGAACAGCGCAGGGTCCTCGGACCGAGGGGGGTACTCCGCCAGGACGGGAACCGTCGGGGGGCAGCCCCGGACCACGGAGACGAGGGGGTTCGCGGACGGGCGAGCCGGGTCCGGGGTCGCGCCCTCAGCCGCAGGTCGTGGCCGCGCGGGCCGCTCTGCGCCGCCGTTTCCGGGCCACCGTGCCCGCACGGCTGCGTCTTCTGCGCGCGGCCACGCTCCTGCTCGCCGCCGCCCTGGCCGTCCTGCTGACCGTCGCCGGGCTGGCCGCGAACGGCACCTGGGACAGCGTGGCCGGACGTGACGCGCCGCGCACCACCAGCGCCGCCGATCTCAACCTCGCCCTGAACGACATGGACGCCCAGGCCGCCAACATGCTGCTGTCCAACGGTGATGCGGGCAAGGGCCGCCTGCGGACGCCGTACGAGAAGGCGGTCGGTTTCTACGGCGACGCCCGGCGCGAGATCGGGCACGACCTGCGCACCCTCGCCGTCGCGGCACAGGGGGACCGGTCCGACGAGAGGACCGTGGAGTCGCTGACCGACGACTTCGCCGAGTACCAGGAGCTGATCGGCCGCGCCCTGGAGAACGACGGGCACGCCGGCGGCAAGGCGTCCGCCCTGGTCGACTACCGCCGGGCGACCGACCTGCTGCAGAGCAGGCTGCTCCCCGAGTCCCGCACGCTGGTCTCCTCCAACGACCGTGCCTTCGACGGCGAGTACGGCGCCGCCCGCTCCGCCCTCGCCGGCCGGCTCGCCGCCGTCGTCGTGCTCGGTGTCCTCCTGCTCGCCGTGCTCGGCCTCCTGCAGTGGTACCTGGCCAGCCGCTTCCACCGGATCCTGAACCCCGGCGTCCTAGCCGCCACCGTGTGCGCCCTGCTCGCGGTCGTCCTCGGCGCGCAGCTGCTCGCCTCGTCGTCCGCGAACCTGCGCACCGCCCGCCGCGACGCCTTCGACTCCGTCGTCGCGCTCTCCCGGGCCCGGGCCGTCGCCTACGACGCCAACGCCGACGAGAGCCGCTACCTGCTCGACCCGCAGCGCCGCGACCGGTACGAGCGGGCGTTCCTCGCCAAGTCCCAGAAGCTGTACGGCATCCGGGGCGCGACCCTCGCCACCTACGACGGCGCGTTGGCCAACACCTGGCAGGCCTACGAGACCGACCACCACGACCTGCGCTTCACCGGTGAGTTCCGGCGCGAGCTCGACAACGTCACCTTTCCCGGGGAGCGCGGCGCGGCCGAGCGGACCGTGCGGGCGTACGCCGTCTACGAGCACGACGACCGCAAGATCCGCTCACTGGTGGCGACCGGACAGGAGCGGGTGGCCACCGAGTTCTGCATGGACTGGGAGCCCGGCTCTTCCAACGCCCACTTCGGTGCCTGGATGGCGGCGCTGGACCAGGTGAAGGGCATCAACCAGGCCCACTTCGACTCGTCGGTGCGCGACGGTCGTTCGGCGGTGGACACGCTCCTGCCCCGGGCGGCCGGTCTGCTGCTCGCGTCGATGGCGCTCACCGCGCTCGGACTGCGGCCACGGCTGGCGGAGTTCCGCTGATCCCGCGAGGACCTCATCCGTCCGACAGCCGTGCCTCCTCGAGGTCCAGCGAGCGCTGGAGCCGGCGGCGGGTGGTGTCGCTGATGCGGTGGCCGTCGTAGAGGCGCTGGAGTTCCGCCGTCTCCACGGTGATCAGGTCGCGGCGGAGCTGGCGGTAGACCAGGTCGGCCGACTCGGTGGCCGTCGCGGTGCCGTTGCTCTCGGCGAGGCGGTCGCGGGCGTCCTCCAAGCGGGCGTTGAGGCCGCGGCGCAGCCGGTCGAGGACGACGTCCGGTACGGCCTCCAGCTCGGCCAGTTCCTCCAGCCGGGCGAGTCCGGCGTGGGCGAGGCGGGAGCGGGCCTCGACCTCCTCTCGTTCGGTGTGGGCGGGCTCCAGGGCGATGCCGGAGCGCCGGACGACCGGAGCGAGGGTGAAGCCCTGGACCACGAGGGTGATCACCACGACCGAGGTGGTGAGGACCAGGACCAGGGGACGGTCCGTCAGCGCGGAGCCGTCCTTCGCGAACTCCGGGATGGACAGGGCGGCGGCCAGCGGCATCACACCCCGGGTG
Organism: Streptomyces sp. NPDC101165; assembly: GCF_044768135.1. Lineage (NCBI taxonomy): Bacteria > Bacillati > Actinomycetota > Actinomycetes > Kitasatosporales > Streptomycetaceae > Streptomyces > Streptomyces sp. NPDC101165. The sequence goes on from NZ_JBIWPG010000024.1 coordinate 109,678, forward strand.
CCCGCCCAGGTCAGGACCATCGGCACCCGCCAGTTCATGCGGCCGACCCCGCCCTTGCGCTGGACGACGGCCGACAGCGGCGCGAGCCACAGCAGGCGTACGGCGATGAGTGTGGCGGCGACGGCGAGGGCGTACAGCGGCCAGGCCCGGTCGCCGTCGGCCAGCGCCCGCACCTGCGCGGGCAGCGCCAGCCCGATCAGCGAGAAGACCACGCTCTCCAGCAGGAACACGACCGTGCCGTACACGGCGTGCAGCTGGAGTCGTATGCGCGCGTTGGTGAGCCGGTCGCCGCGGCCGCCCAGGACCACCCCGGCCACCACGCACGACGTCACCCCGGAGGTGTGCGCGGCCTCCGCGAGGAGATACGCGGCGTAGGGGGTGACCAGGGCTATCACGGTCTCCAGGACCGGTTCCTCGGTGCGCCGCCGGATCAGGGCCACCACCCCGGCCACCGCGGCGCCGATCACCGTGCCGCCGCCGGCCAGCACCAGGAACCTGCCGCCCGCGGAGCCCCAGTTCGCCGCCGCCGACGCGACCGCGATGCCCGCCGCCACCCGGACCAGCACCAGGGAGGTCGCGTCGTTGAACAGGCTCTCCGCCTGGACGAGGACCTGCACCCTCGGCGGCAGGGCGAGCCTGCGGCCGAGCGCGGTCACCGCCACCGGGTCGGTGCTGGCCAGCACCGCGCCCAGGACCAGCGCCATCTGCCAGGACAGCGGCGTCACCGTGGCGGCCACCGCGCCCACGGCAGCGGCGGAGGCGAGGACCAGGCCGATGGCGAGGATCCCGACCGGCTTCCACACCGCCCGCAGCTCCCGCCAGGGCATCTCCTCGGCGCTCGCGTACAGCAGCGGCGGCAGCACGACGAGCCCGATGATCTCGGGGCTGATCTCGATCTGCGGGGTGCCCGGCAGCAGGGCCACGGCGAGACCGGCGACGACGAGCAGGGAGGGCGCGGGGATGCGCCAGCGGCGCGCGAAGGTCGCCACGACGGTGGCCAGTACGACCAGTGCGAGAACCGTGCCGACGCTGCGCATGCCGTCCCCCTGGGGCTTCACAGGAGCCACCCTGGCTCCCAGCCGACCAGACTTCCCGGCACACCGCTTTCACCCTATCCGGCCACGGCACGTCAAGACAGTGTCAAGGTCCCCGGGGCCGGTGCCAAGGAATCGCTAACACGGGCACCCCGCGGAGCCCGGAAGCGCTTCCTTGGGAGCAGTGACCCTCCCTTGCCGGGGAGTTGAGCCAGTGATCGGAGCGCGTCGACGGCGATGAGTGACGTACGGCCCGGACGACTGAAGGTCTACCTCGGGGCGGCCCCGGGAGTCGGCAAGACCTACCGGATGCTCGACGAGGGGCGGCGCCGTGCCGCCCGCGGGGCGGACGTGGTGGTGGGTTTCGCCGAGTGCCACGGGCGGCCGCGCACCGAGGCCATGCTGGACGGCCTGGAGGTCGTCCCGCGGGCCCGGTGCGGCTACCGGGGCGGCGAGTTCGAGGAGATGGACCTGGCCGCGGTGCTCGCCCGGCGCCCGCAGCTCGCGATCGTGGACGAGTTCGCCCACAGCAACGTCCCGGGCGGCGGCCGCAACCCCAAGCGGTGGCAGGACATCGAGCAACTCCTCGCGGCCGGCATCGACGTGATCACCGCGCTGAACATCCAGCACCTCGAATCCCTCAACGACGTGGTCGAGAAGATCACGCACGTACCCCAGCACGAGACGGTCCCGGACGACGTCGTCCGCCGCGCCCACCAGCTGGAACTGGTCGACATGCCCCCGGAGGGGCTGCGCCGCCGCATGGCGCACGGCAACATCTACGCGCCCGAGAAGATCGACGCGGCCCTCGCCAACTACTTCCGGCCCGGCAACCTGACCGCGCTGCGCCAGCTGGCGCTGCTGTGGGTGGCCGACCGGGTCGACGAGGCGCTCCAGGCGTACCGCACCGAGCACGGCATAGGCCGGGTGTGGGAGACACGGGAGCGGGTGGTCGTCGCGCTGACCGGCGGGCCGGAGGGGGACACGATGGTCCGGCGGGCCGCGCGGATCGCCGCCCTCCCCCAAGCTCTCAACTCCGTTCGAGCAGGGGGGACCCCCATCGCCGGGGGCAACCTGCTCGCCGTGCACGTGGCCCGCAGCGACGGCCTGGCCGCCGGTGTCTCGCACGCCTCGCTGGCCCGGCAGCGCCGGCTGGTGGAGGACCTGGGCGGCAGCTACCACTCGGTGGTCGGCGACGACATCGCGACGACGCTGGTGGAGTTCGCCCGCGCGGAGAACGCCACCCAGCTGGTCCTGGGCACCAGCCGCCGGGGACGGCTGGAACGGTTCGTCACCGGACCCGGCACGGGCGAGACCGTGACCGAGCTGTCCGGCGACATCGACGTCCACCGCGTCACCCACGAGCGCGCCGGACGCGGCACCCTGCTGCCCTCCCGGCGCCGTACCCTGTCCACCCGGCGCCTGATCGCCGGACCCGTGGCGGGGCTCGTGCTCCCGGTGCTGCTGACCGCCGTCCTCGCCCAGGTGCGGGGCACGGTGAACCTGACGAGCGAGGCGCTGCTGTTCCTGCTCGCCGTGGTGGGCGTGGCCTGCATAGGCGGGGTCACCTCGGCGGTGATCGCGTCGATCACGGCGTCGCTGCTGCTGAACTATTGGTTCATCCCGCCCATAGGACAGTTCACGCTGAACGACCCGAACGCGCTGCTCGCCCTCGCGGTGTTCATGGTCGTCGCGGCCATAGTGGCCGGAGTCGTAGACCGCTCCCTCAGGCTGTCCCGGCGCTCGGCGCGGGCCACCGCCGAGGCCGAGACCATGTCGTCCCTGGCCGGCTCCATCGTGCGCGGCGGTGCGACCATCCCGGCGCTGCTGGAACGCACCCGGGAGACCTTCGGCATGGAGTCGGCGGAGCTGGTGGACGAGCCGCCCGACGCCGGGGACGTGACGGCCGTACCGGCCGGTCCCGGAGCCCATCTGGTGCTGCGCGGGCGGACCCTGTCCTCCTCCGAACGGCGGGTGCTGGCCGCGTTCGCCGCGCATGTCGGCTCCGCGGTGGAGCGGGCCCGGCTGGCCGAGGCGGCGGCCGAGGTCGAGCCGGTCAAGGCCGCCGACCGGATGCGTACGGCACTGCTGCGGGCCGTCGGCCACGACCTGCGCACCCCGCTCGCCGCGGGCTGGGCCGCCGTCACCTCCCTGCGCAGCCGCGAGGTCGAGTTCTCCGTCGCCGACCGTGAGGAACTCCTCACCACCGCCGACGAGTCCATGGCCAAACTCAACCGCCTGGTGGAGAACCTCCTCGACCTCAGCCGCCTGGAGGCGGGCGCCCTCACCCTGAACCTGCGCGCGACCTCCCTGGAGGAGGTGCTGCCCACGGCACTGGCGGACGTCCCCGGAGTCGACGTGGCGGACACCGAGGCGATCCCGGCGGTGCTGGCCGATCCGCCCCTGCTGGAGCGGGTGATCGCCAACCTCGCCGGCAACGCCGCCCGGCACACCCCGCCCGGCCGGAACGTGCTGGTCACCGCCAGCGCCCTGGCGGGCCGGGTGGAGCTGCGGGTCGTGGACCGGGGGCCCGGGCTTCCCCGGGCCGGCCGGGAGCGCCTCTTCGAGCCGTTCCAGCGGCTCGGCGACACCGACAACACCACCGGCCTCGGCCTCGGGCTGGCCCTCGCCCGCGGCCTGACCGAGGCCATGAGCGGCACCCTCACCCCCGAGGACACCCCGGGCGGCGGTCTGACCATGGTCGTATCGCTGCCCTTCGCGGAACAGCACGCGCACCCTCAGGGTGCGCAGAGCGTAGGAGGTGCCTGATGAGCACCGAGACCAGCACATTCCGGCTGCACCGCACCGGCCGGGCACGCCCGACGCTGGCCGCGCGGCCGCTGCGGGACCGGCTCGCCCTCGCGGCGGGCGTGGTGGCCCCGCTCGTGGTGGCGGCCGCTCTCGTGCCGCTGCGCACGGAGCTGTCGCGGACGAACGCCGCGCTGATCCTCGTGGTCGTGGTCGTCGCGGTGGCGGCGCTGGGCAGCCGTACGGCGGGAGTCGTGGCGGCGCTGTCTGCGGCGGCCTGGTACGACTTCTTCTTCACCCGGCCGTACGAGACGTTCGACATCACCGCGTCCGGGGACGTGGCGACGGCGATCCTGCTGCTCGTCGTCGGTCTGATCGTCTCCCAGCTCGCCGCCCGTGCCCGCCGTCTGGAGGTCGTCGCCGTGACCGACGCGGCCCACCTGGACCGGATCCACCGCACGGCCGCTCTCGCCCACGCGGCCAACTCCGCGGACATCGTGGTCGACCACGTGCGCCGGGAGTTGACCGAGCTGCTGGGCCTGCGTGCCTGCCGCTTCGAGTACGGCACCCTCATCGGGCGGCCGCCGCGGCTGGAGAAGGACGGCACCGTGACGGTCGGCCGGCACACCCGGGACGTCGACACCGCCGGCTGGCCCGAGGGCGAGACCGAGCTACGGGCGTACGGCAACGGGCACTACCTCGGCCGGTTCATGCTCACCCCCGGCCCGGGGCCCCTACCGCCGCTCCAGGCCCGGCTGGTCGCGGTGACCCTGGCCGACCAGACAGGGGCCGCGCTGGACACCTCGGGTCCGGTCACCTGAGTCAGTCGAGCCCGGAGGCCCTGAACACGGCCTGGGCCGTCTCGGAGTCGATACGCCGGGCCAGGCGCCGCAGGGCGGTCGCCCCGCACAGCAGCAGGCCGTCGTCGGCCGCCCTGCGCGCGCCCTGGTCCAGGAGGCGCCACAACTCCGGGTTGTTCACGAGGACTTCGGGATCGATCTCCACCCGGCCGCCGAGCGCGTCCTTCAGCACGAGCCGCTGAGCGATGCCGTCCAGGAAGCGGACGGACACCAGCAGGTCCGTGCGGACCCGGCGTTCGCGCAGCAGCCGCCGCGAGGCCAGCCAGTCCTCGCCGGCCGAGACCCGGGCGGGGCACAGCACGAGGAACAGCAGCAGGGCGAGGGCGAACCACAGCGCGCAACGCCAGGGCACCAACCGCCCCGAGCCCCAGTCGACGAGCACGAGCAGGGCGAGCAGGACCCCGGCACAACGGACGGCATTCCGCACGTCCTTGGGCCGGCGACCGTCATGTGCTGCCTGTTCCATGGCGGCGACGGTAGGGAGCCGAGCGGCCGGATAGAACCATTTTGATGGGATCTTGACGGATATCAGGTGAATTCCGAGATGGCCCGTCAAGATCCCGTCAAAGTCGCACGGTTGGGCGCGAAGAAGCCGCAAGGAGCAGTCGGACCCGGCCGCGAACGGACACAACCTGGGTGCACCCGCGCACCGTTCGGACCTCGTGCGCGGCTGAACGAAGAAGGAGCACGCACCCATGTCCGTCCTGACCCTCCAGCCGGGCGCGACGCCCGCCGACGAAGAACCGCCTGATACCGGGGAACGGCACCGCCTCACCGCCCTCACCGGCCTCGCCGCGCTGTCGCTGGACGCCATGGCGTCGGTGGCGTACGGCCCGGAGGCGATCGTCCTGGTCCTGGCCGCCGCGGGCGCCCACGGCCTCGGCTTCACGCTGCCGGTCACCCTGGCCATCGCCGGACTGCTCGCGGTGCTGGTGGCGTCGTACCGGCAGGTCATCGCGGCCTTCCCGGACGGCGGCGGCTCCTACGCGGTGGCCAGGACGCACCTGGGCGCGCGGACGAGCCTGGTGGCGGCGGCCTCGCTGATCCTGGACTACGTCCTCAACGTCGCCGTCGCGGTCACCGCGGGCGTGGCCGCCCTGACCTCCGCCTTCCCGGGCCTGTACGACGACCGGCTGTGGCTGTGCCTGGCGGTGCTGGTGCTGATCACGGGCGTCAACCTGCGGGGCATCGTGGAGTCGGCGAAGGCGTTCATCGTGCCGACCGTCGTGTTCGTCGGCTCGATCTTCGTCCTCATCGCGGTCGGCCTCTTCCGCTCCCACCCCGTGAGCACGGTCACCGCGGCCGGGCACGCCTCGGTCGTCGCGGACAACGCCACCACCATGGGCACCCTGCTCCTGCTGAAGGCGTTCGCCTCCGGGTGCAGCGCGCTGACCGGTGTCGAGGCCATCGCCAACGCCGTCCCCTCCTTCCGCGTCCCGCGGGCCCGGCGGGCCCAGCGCGCGGAGGTCGCGCTCGGCGCGGTGCTCGGCCTGATGCTGATCGGCCTGTCGGTGCTGATCTCCCGCTTCCACCTCCAGCCGGTCGAGGGCGTCACCGTCCTCGCCCAGCTCGCGGACGCCTCGCTCGGCCACAACTGGGCGTTCTACGTCCTCCAGTTCGCCACGATGATCCTGCTGGCGCTGTCCGCGAACACCTCCTTCGGCGGCCTGCCGGTCCTGCTGAAGCTGCTCGCCCGCGACAACTACCTGCCGCACGTCTTCGCCCTGAAGGCCGACCGCCAGGTCCACCGGCACGGTGTGCTCGCGCTCGCTCTGGTCTCCGCGGCCCTGCTGGTCTTCTCGGGCGGCGACACCAACACCCTGGTGCCCCTGTTCGCCATCGGGGTGTTCGTCGGCTTCACCATCGCCCAGGTGGGCATGGTCCGGCACTGGCGCCTGGAGCGCGGCAGGGGCTGGCGCGGCAAGGCGCTGCTGAACGGCTTCGGCGCGCTGCTCACCGGTGTCGCGACGGTCGTCGTCACCGCGAGCAAGTTCACCGAGGGCGCCTGGCTGATCGTGGTGGCGCTGCCCCTGCTCGTCGCCGCCTTCGGCGCCGTGCACCGCGCCTACGGCCGGATCGGCGAGCGACTCGGACTCGGCCGCATACCCGAGGCCCCGCATCGCGACCGCTCGCTGGTGATCGTCCCGGTGTCGACCCTGTCCCGGCTCACCTCCGAGGCCCTGACGGCCGCCGCCTCCCTGGGCGACGAGGTCCGCGCGGTCACCGTCTGCTACCCGGATCGGGAGGACCGCACCCAGCTGCACGCCCTGGAGCGCGCCTGGGCCGAGTGGGACCCGGGAGTGCCGCTGGTGCGGCTGTCCTGCGAGCGGCGCAGCCTGGGCCGCCCCATCGCCGCGTACGTCCGTGAGGTGGCCGCCGCCGAGCCGGCCACACGGGTCACCGTCCTGATCCCGGAGGCGGAGCCCGAGCGGCTGTGGCAGCGGCTGCTGCAGAACCAGCGGGGCGCCGTCGTCGCGCACGCCGTGCGGCGGGAGACGGACGCGGTGATCTGCCGGCTGCGCTTCCGGCTGATGTGAGCCGGGTCACCGACAGTCACGGCCGCTTACCGGCCGGTACGGATCAGGGTCCGTAAGAGACCCGTCAAAGCCGTGAGGGACGCCGTAAGAGGGTCGTCAACGGGTGACCGGATCCGGCCACGGAGGCGCTTTCCTCGAACCGTCCGTTTCAACCGAACCTCACTCCAGGAGTTCGCGATGGCCGATCTGGCCTTCGTCGTCACCGTGATCGCGGGTTTCGCGCTGGTGGCTCTTGTCGCCAAGGGGGTGACCAAGCTGTGACCGCCGAGAACATCGTCGGCCTCGTCGTGGCCGTCGCCCTGCTGGGCTATCTCGTCCTCGCCCTGATCTTCCCGGAGAGGTTCTGAGAGCTGACATGGGTCCCGTACTGGCCGGCGTGCTCCAGCTCCTCGCGCTCATAGGCGCGCTGGCGCTCGTCTACGTCCCCGTTGGCACCTACATGGCCCGGGTCTACTCCTCCGACAAGCACCTGCGGGTCGAGAAGTGGATCTACAAGGGCATCGGTGCCAACCCCGACGCCGAGATGACCTGGCCCGCGTACCTGCGCGGTGTCCTCGCCTTCTCGGCCGTGAGCGTTCTGTTCCTCTACCTGCTGCAGCGGCTCCAGGGCGTGCTGCCCGGATCGCTGCACTTCTCCTCGGTCAACCCGGCGCAGTCGTTCAACACGGCCGTGTCGTTCGTGACCAACACGAACTGGCAGTCGTACTACGGCGAGCAGACCATGGGGCACGTCGTGCAGACCGCTGGTCTGGCCGTGCAGAACTTCCTGTCCGCGGCCGTCGGCATCGCCGTCGCCGTGGCCCTGGTGCGCGGTTTCGCGCGTTCGCGCACCGGTGAGCTGGGCAACTTCTGGTCCGACCTGGTGCGCGGCACGCTGCGGATCCTGGTGCCGGGTGCGGTCATCGCCGCCGTCGTGCTGGTGGCGTGCGGTGCGATCCAGAACTTCTCCGGCATCCACGAGGTCGGCCAGTTCATGGGTGGCTCGCAGCAGTGGAACGGCGGCGCGGTGGCCTCGCAGGAGGCCATCAAGGAGCTGGGCACCAACGGCGGCGGCTACTTCAACGCCAACTCCGCCCACCCGTTCGAGAACCCGACTCCGTTCACCAACCTCTTCGAGATCTTCCTGATCCTGGTGATCCCGTTCGCGCTGACCCGCACCTTCGGTGTGATGGTCGGGAACGTGAAGCAGGGCTACGCCATCCTCGCCACGATGTTCACCATCTGGCTGGGCTTCACCGCCCTGATGATGTGGACCGAGTTCGCCCACCACGGCCCGGCGCTGCAGGCGGCCGGCGGGGCGATGGAGGGCAAGGAGGTCCGCTTCGGGATCGGCGGCTCGTCGATCTTCGCGGTGTCGACCACACTCACCTCGACCGGTGCGGTGGACTCCTTCCACTCCTCCTTCACCGGGCTCGGCGGCGGCATCACGATGCTGAGCATGATGCTGGGCGAGATCGCGCCCGGTGGTACCGGCTCCGGCCTCTACGGCATGCTGATCATGGCGGTGATCGCCGTGTTCATCGCCGGTCTGATGGTCGGCCGTACGCCCGAGTACCTGGGCAAGAAGATCGGCGCCCGCGAGATGAAGCTGGCGGCCGCGTACATCCTGATCACCCCGGCGCTGGTGCTGGTCTTCAGCGCGGCCTCCATGGCGCTGCCGACCCCGCCGAACTCGATGCTCAACTCGGGCGCGCACGGCTTCTCCGAGGTGCTGTACGCGTTCACGTCGGCGTCGAACAACAACGGCTCGGCGTTCGCGGGTCTGAACGCGAACACCGACTGGTACAACACCATGACCGGGCTCGCGATGCTGTTCGGCCGCTTCCTGCCCATGATCTTCGTTCTGGCGCTGGCCGGCTCGCTCGCCGAGCAGAAGCCCGTCCCGGTGACCGCGGGCACCCTGCGCACGGAGAAGCCGCTGTTCACCGGCCTGCTGGTGGGCGCGATCCTGATCATCACCGGTCTCACGTACTTCCCGGCCCTCGCTCTGGGTCCGCTCGCGGAAGGACTGGCGTGATGAGCACCGACGTACAGAAGCACGAGGACTCGATGTCCACTCCCACTCTCGCGCCCCACCAGGACGCCCCGACCGGGCACAAGCCCGCCGAAAGCCGTGTCGGAGCGGGCCTGTTCGAACCCAAGGCACTGATCAAGTCGCTGCCGGACGCGTTCCGCAAGCTCGACCCACGGGTGATGGTCAAGTCCCCCGTGATGTTCGTGGTGTGGATCGGCTCCGTGCTCACCACGGTGTTCTCCTTCAAGGACCCGACCGACTGGTTCGGCTGGACGATCAGCGCCTGGCTGTGGCTGACCGTGCTCTTCGCCAACCTCGCGGAGGCCGTCGCCGAGGGCCGCGGCAAGGCGCAGGCCGACACCCTGCGCAAGGCCAAGACCGACACGGTCGCCCGCCGGCTGGTGGGCGATTCCGAAGAGCGGGTGCCCGGTACCGAGTTGAAGATCGGTGACCTGGTGGTCTGCGAGGCGGGCGACATCATCCCCGGTGACGGTGACGTCATCGAGGGAGTCGCCTCGGTAGACGAGTCGGCGATCACCGGTGAGTCGGCTCCGGTCATCCGTGAGTCCGGCGGTGACCGCTCGGCCGTGACCGGCGGCACGAAGGTGCTGTCCGACCGGATCGTCATCAAGATCACGACGAAGCCCGGCGAGACCTTCATCGACCGGATGATCAACCTGGTCGAGGGCGCCGCGCGCCAGAAGACGCCCAACGAGATCGCGCTGAACATCCTGCTCGCCTCGCTGACCATCGTCTTCCTGCTCGCGGTGGCCACCCTGCCGCCGTTCGCCGACTACGCGGGCACGCATCTGACCATGGTCGTGCTGGTCGCCCTGCTGGTCTGCCTGATCCCGACCACCATCGGCGCCCTGCTCTCCGCGATCGGCATCGCGGGCATGGACCGCCTGGTGCAGCGCAACGTGCTGGCGATGTCGGGCCGTGCGGTCGAGGCCGCCGGTGACGTCTCGACGCTGCTGCTCGACAAGACCGGCACCATCACCCTCGGCAACCGCCAGGCCGCCGAGTTCGTGCCGGTGAAGGGCACCACCGAGGCGGAGGTCGCGGACGCGGCCCAGCTGTCCTCCCTCGCGGACGAGACGCCCGAGGGCCGCTCCATCGTCGTCCTGGCGAAGGAGAAGTACGGGCTGCGCGAGCGGCACCAGGGCGAGCTGGCGCACGCCGAGTGGATCGCCTTCACCGCCCAGACCCGTATGTCCGGCGTGGACGTCGACGGCCGCGAGGTCCGCAAGGGCGCCACCGCCTCGGTCATCGCGTGGGTTCAGGAGCGGGGCGGCACGGTCGCCAAGGACGCGGACACCGTCGCGAACCGTATCTCCGAGGCCGGCGGCACGCCGCTGCTGGTCGCGATCGAGGACGAGCAGGGCGCCCGCGTCCTGGGCGTCATCCACCTCAAGGACGTCGTCAAGGAAGGCATGCGGGAGCGGTTCGAGGAACTGCGCCGCATGGGCATCAAGACGGTCATGATCACGGGTGACAACCCGCTGACCGCCAAGGCGATCGCCGAGGAGGCGGGCGTCGACGACTTCCTCGCGGAGGCCACTCCCGAGGACAAGATGGCCCTCATCAAGCGGGAGCAGGCCGGCGGCAAGCTGGTCGCCATGACCGGTGACGGCACCAACGACGCGCCCGCGCTGGCCCAGGCGGACGTCGGCGTGGCGATGAACACCGGTACGTCGGCCGCCAAGGAGGCCGGCAACATGGTCGACCTCGACTCCAACCCGACGAAGCTCATCGAGATCGTCGAGATCGGCAAGCAACTGCTGATCACCCGCGGTGCGCTGACCACGTTCTCCATCGCCAACGACGTCGCGAAGTACTTCGCGATCATCCCGGCGCTGTTCGCGGCGGTCTACCCGGGCCTGGACAAGCTGAACATCATGCAGCTGTCCTCGCCCAACTCCGCGATCCTGTCGGCCGTCGTCTTCAACGCGCTGATCATCATCGCGCTGGTGCCGCTGTCCCTCAAGGGCGTGCAGTACCGGCCGGTGAGCGCGGACAAGATGCTGCGGCGCAACCTCGGGATCTACGGCATCGGCGGCCTGATCGCCCCCTTCATCGGCATCAAGATCATCGACGTGATCATCTCCTTCATCCCCGGGATCGGCTGATCGCCATGAACAACTCCGTAACGAACACCGTCCGGTTGCTCGGGGCGGGCCTGCGGGCGCTGCTCGTGCTGACCCTGGTGACCGGTGTCATCTACCCGCTGGTCGTCACCGGCATCGCCCAGGGGCTGTTCCACGACAAGGCGAACGGTTCCGAGATCAAGGCGGACGGCAAGGTCGTCGGCTCGTCCCTGATCGGGCAACAGGGCTACAGCCTCACGTACTTCCAGCCCCGTCCTGCCAACGGACTGGGCACGAACTCGGTCAACACCCGGTACAAGCTGATCCTTTCGGGCGCGACCAACCTCGCCGCCGACAGCAAGGTCCTGCTCAAGCAGGTCGAGGACGCCAAGGCCAAGGTGGTCAAGGACAACTCGGTGCCGGGCTACACCGTCCGCCCCGCGCAGGTCCCCGCCGACGCCGTCACCTCCTCCGGCTCCGGCCTGGACCCGGCCATCTCCCCGGAGTACGCCGAACTCCAGGTGCACCGGGTCGCCGCGAGGAACGGCCTGTCCGTCGCCGCGGTCGACAAGCTGGTCAAGGACCACACCGAGGGCCGCACCCTGGGCTTCATCGGCGAGCCCCGGGTGAACGTCCTTGAACTCAACATCGCGCTCAAGGATCTCGCGGCGAAGCAGTGACGGCCTTACGCGACCCGCACGGGAGCCGGCGGACCGGGAGACATCCCGGCACCGCCGGCTCCCGCAGCCATGACAGGAGAGGCGTACACCCATGACCCGGGTGCTCGTGGTGGAGGACGACCCGCAGCTCGTACGGGCCCTCGTGATCAATCTGCAGGCCCGCAAGTACGGCGTCGACGCGGCCCCCGACGGCGCCACCGCGCTGCGGCTGGCGGCGACCCGCCAGCCGGACGTGGTGCTGCTCGACCTCGGCCTGCCCGACATGGACGGCGTCGACGTCATCAGGGCCGTGCGCGGCTGGACCCGGGTACCGATCATGGTCCTGTCCGCCCGGCAGTCCTCCGACGAGAAGGTCTCGGCCCTCGACGCCGGCGCCGACGACTACATCACCAAGCCGTTCAGCATGGACGAACTGCTGGCCCGGCTGCGGGCCGCCGTCCGCCGCACCGAGGACCTGCCGATGGTCCCGGAGACCACGCTGGTCCAGACGGACGGGTTCACCATCGACCTGCTCGCGAAGAAGGTCGTACGGGACGGCGTCGACGTACGCCTCACCCCGACCGAATGGCACCTGCTGGAGATCCTGGTCACCCACCCCGGCCGCCTGATCACCCAGAAGCAGCTGCTGCACGAGGTCTGGGGCGTCTCCCAGAGCAACAAGACCAACTATCTGCGGGTCTACATGGCCCAGTTGCGACGCAAACTCGAGTCCGACCCCTCGAGCCCCCGTTATCTCATCACCGAGCCCGGCATGGGCTACCGCTTCGAAGGGTGACCATGGCACGCGGCAAGCTCCGTATCTACCTCGGCGCGGCTCCAGGCGTCGGCAAGACCTACGCCATGCTGTCCGAGGCGCACCGCCGGGTGGAGCGGGGCACCGACTGCGTGGTCGCGTTCGTCGAGCACCACCACCGGCCGCGCACCGAGGTGATGCTGCACGGCCTGGAACAGATACCGCGCAAGGAGATCGGGTACCGGGACAGCTCCTTCACCGAGATGGACGTCGACGCGGTCCTCGCCCGCCGTCCCCAGGTGGCCCTCGTCGACGAACTCGCCCACACCAACGTCCCCGGCTCCCGCAACGCCAAGCGCTGGCAGGACGTCGAGGAGCTGCTCGCGGCCGGGATCGACGTGATCTCGACCGTCAACATCCAGCATCTGGAGTCCCTCGGCGACGTCGTGGAGTCGATCACCGGGGTGCGGCAGCGGGAGACGGTGCCCGACGAGGTCGTACGGCGGGCCGGCCAGATCGAACTGGTCGACATGTCGCCGGAGGCGCTGCGCCGCCGTATGGCGCACGGCAACATCTACAAGCCCGACAAGGTCGACGCGGCCCTCTCGAACTACTTCCGGCCCGGGAACCTGACCGCCCTGCGCGAGCTGGCGCTGCTGTGGGTCGCCGACCGGGTCGACGCCTATCTGCAGGAGTACCGCACCGAGCACCGGGTCTCGGCCATCTGGGGTTCGCGCGAGCGGATCGTGGTCGGCCTGACCGGCGGCCCCGAAGGGCGCACCCTGATCCGGCGCGCCGCACGGCTCGCCGAGAAGGGCGCCGGCGGTGAGGTCATGGCCGTCTACATAGCCCGCAGCGACGGCCTGACCTCGGCCTCCCCGAAGGAGCTGGCCGTCCAGCGCACCCTCGTGGAGGATCTGGGCGGCACCTTCCACCACGTGGTGGGCGACGACATACCGGCCGCGCTGCTGGACTTCGCGCGCGGTGTCAACGCCACCCAGATCGTGCTCGGCGTCTCCCGCCGCAAGGGCTGGCAGTACGTCTTCGGGCCCGGCGTCGGCGCCACGGTGGCCGTGGAGTCGGGACCCGACCTCGACGTCCACCTCATCACCCACGACGAGGCGGGCAAGGGCCGCGGGCTGCCCGTGGCCCGGGGCGCGCGGCTCGGCCGGGCCCGGATCGTCTGGGGCTGGCTGGTCGGCATCGCCGGGCCCGTCCTGCTGACCTGGCTGCTGAGCGGTGTCTTCCCGGACGTCGGGCTCGCCAACGACATGCTGCTGTTCCTGACGGCGACGGTGGCGGCGGCCCTGCTGGGCGGCCTCTTCCCGGCCCTGGCCTCGGCGGTGGTCGGATCCCTCCTGCTGAACTGGTACTTCACCCCGCCCGTCCACACCCTGACGATCGCCGACCCGGAGAACATCGTCGCCATCGCGATCTTCGTCGGGGTCGCCGCGTCGGTCGCCTCGGTGGTGGGCCTGGCGGCCCGACGCACGCAGCAGGCGGCGCGGCTGCGTGCGGAGTCGGAGATCCTCTCCTTCCTCGCGGGCAGTGTGCTGCGTGGCGAGACCGGCCTGGAGGAGCTGCTGGAGCGGGTCCGCGAGACGTTCGGCATGGAGTCCGCCGCCCTGCTGGAACGCGAGAGCGACGTGGCGCCCTGGACCTGCGCGGGCAGCGTGGGCCCGCGTCCCTGCGCCACCCCCGAGAACGCGGACGTCGAGGTCCCGGCCGGCGACCACATGTCCCTCGCGCTCTCCGGCCGTGTCCTGCCCGCCGAGGACCGCCGGGTGCTCGCCGCCTTCGCCGCGCAGGCCGTCGTGGTGCTGGACCGCCGGCGCCTCCAGGAGGAGGCCGACCAGGCGAAGGAACTGGCCGAGGGCAACCGCATCCGCACCGCCCTGCTGGCCGCCGTCAGCCACGACCTGCGCACCCCGCTCGCCGGCATCAAGGCGGCGGTCACGTCCCTGCGCACGGACGACATCGAATGGTCGGAGGCCGACCGGGCCGAACTCCTCGCGGCCATCGAGGAGGGCGCCGACCGCCTGGACCACCTCGTCGGCAACCTCCTCGACATGTCCCGCCTGCAGACCGGCACCGTCACCCCGCTCCTCCGCGAGACGGACCTGGACGAGGTGATCCCGATGGCGCTGGGCGGCGTACCCGAGGACAGCGTCGAGCTGGACATCCCGGAGAGCCTGCCCATGGTCGACGTGGACCGGGGCCTGCTGGAGCGGTCGGTCGCCAACGTCGTGGAGAACGCGGTCAAATACAGCCCGCCGGGCGAGCCGGTCCTGGTCGCGGCCAGCGCCCTCGCCGACCGGGTGGAGGTCCGGGTCGTCGACCGCGGCCCGGGCGTGCCCGACGAGGCCAAGTCCCGCATCTTCGAGCCCTTCCAGCGCTACGGCGACTCACCCCGCGGCACCGGAGTGGGTCTCGGCCTCGCGGTGGCCCGCGGCTTCGCGGAGGCGATCGGCGGCACGCTGAACGCCGAGGACACCCCCGGAGGCGGGCTCACGATGGTCCTCAGCCTGCCGAGGTCCGGGGCGGCCCCGGCACGGCTGGCGCCGGGACCACGGGAGACGGCGATCACCTGAACGCCTGCTCCGCAGGTCGGAGCGGGTGGCAACCCGGCAAGGTCGGCCGCCCGGACACTGCCGGGATCCGCACAAGAACCGGCGCCGTGCAGGGACGGAAGCTGTACCCATGACCAATGTTCAACCGCATCCGCGCCGCACCGCGGGCAGGGGCTCGGCGGGGTCGCTGGCCCTCTGCGCGCTGCTGCTCGTGGCCGCCGGCGTGGCCGCGTGGTTCGTCCCGAACGCCGCGTCGGACGAGCAGGCCTGGCGCCGGGCCACGCCCTGCACGGCCGAGACGCCCGCCGCCCGGCGTGACGACTGCCTGACCACCGTCCCGGCCGTGATCGCGCGCACCGACGTCAACCAGCCCAAGCAGCCCAGCTGGCTGTACTTCACGGACAGCCGGCCGCTGCACCGACTTCAGGTCTCGGCCGACGCGGCCCAGGACTTCCGGGCCGGCGACCACGTGGAACTGACCGTCTGGCGCGGGCAGGTGAGGAAGGTGACCGGCGCGGGGAACAGCTGGCACGAGCACATCACCACCGCCCGCTCGCTGGCCGTCGTGGCGGCGCTGCTGGCCCTGGCCGCGGGCTACCCGGCGGCGAAGGTGTTGATGAGGCTGCGCGGACGCCGGCTGCCCGACGACGAAGTCCTGCCCTCGGCCGTGCCGTTCGCGGGCGCCCTGGCCGGCACCGCCCTGTGGCTGCTGCCCCTGTGCTTCCTGCACCCCACCGACCTGCTCACCTCGCCCACGCAGATCACCTGGGCGGCCGCGGGCTCGCTGTTCACCCTGGCCCTGCTCGCCGGGGCCTGGCGCGCGACCCGCATCCGCACACCCGGGGACGTGGAAGCGGCCGGAGCGGCCCGACAGCCGGATGAGGGCGAGGTGTTCCTGCCGGCCCGGTTCCTGGAGCCCACCGACTTCAACCCGCACGGCTTCGGCACCCACATCGCCCTCGGGGACGGCGCACCCGCGGTGGCCCCCGGCCCGGGCCGCTTCGCGGCGAAGCGCATCCCGGTCGAGCGGCTCACCGTCGGGAACGTACGACGGGCCCGGGACAGCGACGGCGACACCGTCCCCAGCAGCTGGCACATCGCCGAACTCGACGACGCCGGCACCCCGATCCGACTGGCCGCGGCCCCGGCCGACCTGACGCGCATCATCCGCGCGCTGGAGCCGGCCAGGGCCTGACGACGGTTCGTGACCGGCTCAGCGCACGGTCACGGACGCGGTCGTGGCCGATCCGGCGGTCCAGCCGTAGCGGTGGGCGGTGACCTTGACCGTGATCTTCTGACCCCGGTCGGCCTTCACCGGCACATAGGTGGACCGGGTGGCGCCGGTGAGGGTGTGGCCGTTGCGCTTCCAGGAGTAGCTGTAGGAAGTGGCGGCCGGCGACCAGGTCCCGTGGGCCGCGGTCAGCTTGGCGCCGACCTTGGCGGTGCCGCTGACGGCCGGGGCCTTGGTGACCTTCAGGGTGGGGCCGACGGCGACCGCGACGGCCGGCGAGGTGGAACCGGTCGCCCCGGCACCGTTGCTGACCGTGACTTTGCAGGACACCTTGTGGGCGTAGTCGTCGGAGGTCAGGGTGCGGGTCTTGGCGGTGGCGCCCGGGATCGCCTTGCCATCGCGCAGCCAGGACCAGGCGGCCGTGGCGTTGGAGCCGGTCCAGGCGGCGTTGCAGGTGAGCTTGGAGCCGGTGCGGGCGGTCCCGCTGACGGTGGCCTTGGAGGTGATCTCCGGCTTGGTCAGGAGCGTCTGGGACTGGGCCCACAGCTGGGAGGTGTAGCTGCCGGGGGAGATGTCGACCGCCTTGCGCCACACCAGCGTGGCCCGGCCGTCGGGGCCGGCGGCGATCTCACCGGACAGCGCCTCCGTGTCGGGGACGTCGGCGACGGGCGCGCTGTTGAGGGCGGTCGCCTTGCTCCACGTGCCGTCGGCCCGGACCGCCCACTCCAGGTAGTGGTCGTCGCCGTTGTCGATGGAGGGCGTCTGCGGCCACACCACCTGGACGGTGCCGTCGGCGCCGATGGCGGCGGACATCTGGTGGTCGACGTACCCGGTGGACAGCGTCTTCGGCGCGGACCAGGTGCCGGTGGCGGCGCTGCGGGTGGTGGTCTGCACGACCGGGGTGCCGGCGCTGTTGCTCCAGCCCTCCCACACGTAGGTGACGTCCCCGTCGGGGGCGGCCAGCGGGCCGCCGGCGTCGCCGTCGTCGATCGAGCCGACCGCGGTCTGCGCGGAGCCCCAGTCCCCGGTGGGCGACGTCCGGGTCGCGGACTTCAGGTCGGTCTTGTTCGTGGTGGCGTTGGCGTCGTGCCACAGCACGGTGGTGCGGCCGTGGGCGTCCATCGACACCAGCGCGTCGCCGGAGGTGGCGGTGGTGCCGGGCAGGACCGCGGGGCTGCTCCAGTCGCCGGTGGCGGTGGAGCGGGTGACGGTGGAGACGACGTGCTTGTCGTCGTCGAGCTTGTCGCGGGTCTCCCACACCGTGGTGGCCGCTCCGTCGGGAGCCACCGCGAGGTCGAGGCTCCAGAAGGAGCCCTTGTCGAAGGAGCCCAGCGGCTTTGCCGCGGACCAGGCGGACGCGCCGGGGGCGAGGGTGGCGGTCATCACCTGGTAGTGCAGGGAGCCGTCACCCTGGTCCCACACGGCGGTGACGGTGCCGTCGGCCGCAGCGGCGAGACGCGGAGTGGACATGTCCAGGCCGTCGTGGGTCGCGAGGGTGCCCGGGTCCGACCAGGCGCCCGCCACCGCGTCCCAGGCGGTGAAGCGGGCGGCCAGCGAGCCGTCGGCGCCGTTGCCGGTCAGCCAGGTCACCACGGCACCGCCGTCGGCGGTCACCGCCAGCACGGCCCTGGCGCTCGCGCCCTGGTTCGTGACCAGCGTCCTGGGCGCGCCCCACGTGTCGCTGCCGGCGGCCCGGACGGCGGCCCGGATCTCCCAGTCGGAGGCCCCGGCCTGCTTGTCGCGCCACAGCGCGAACGCGGTGCCGTCACCGGCCACCTTGACGTCGACCAGACTCTGCTGGCCGTCCGAGCCGGTGACGCCGGCCGCGGTGTTCCACGGACCGGCCGAGGCCGTGTACCCGGAAGCGGCGGCGGGCAGGGCGGGGCCCCATACGACCGCGGCCGCCGCTGCTGCCGCGAGTACGACGGCGGCGGCTCCCGGTCTCCGTATCTTCACTGCCACTACGACTCCTGATCCCCTGGGCGACGGCACCGTTCCCGGTGCCGGCTGGAGGATGACGGTATCCGGCCAAGATTTACATTGCCTGGAACCGGCAGTCTCGAGTGGATCAAGATTTCCGGCTTCTGCTTGCCCGGCAATGCGCAGGTGAGCGTCATTGCCGGGGCGCGGACGCCGTGAGTCGGGTCAGCGTGCTGCGGTGGCGCGGAATCGCCGCCGGAGAACGGTCCCGCCGAGGAGCAGGGCCACGCTCGCGCCGGCGACGGGCAGCATGCCGTCCGCACCGGTGTGCGCGAGCGGGGTCGTACCGGGGTGCACGGTGATGGTGTGACCCGGCCGCGGCTGCGGGTGGTTCACCGGGACGGGGGGCTTCTTCACCGGAGGCACGGTCTTGACCGGCGGGGTCTTGACCGGCGGGGTCTTGACCGGCGGAGTCTTGACCGGCGGCGTGGTGGGAGTTCCGGGCTGCTCCGTCTTGGGCGGAGTGGTGACGCTGGAGCCGCCGTTCACGGACGTGTTGCCGAACACCGGGTTGAGGACCCCGGCCGCGTTCACCGTGTTGCCGCTGACGTTCACCGGGAGGTGCACGGGCAGCTGGACGCCGTTGCCGCTGATGACGCCCGGGGAGCCCGTGGTCTTGCCCTCGGCCGCCGCCTGGGCGCCGGTGCCGTTCGCGCCGCCCGTACCGCCGGTGTTGGCACAGGAGTTGCCCGCGGCCGGGTTCAGGAGCCCCACGACGTTCACGGTGTTCCCGCAGACGTTCACCGGGACGTGCACGGGGAGCTGGATGGTGTTGCCGGAGAGCACACCGGGCGAACCGGCCGTGGAGCCGTTCGCCGACGAGTCCGCGTACGCCGACCCTGCCACGGCCATCGCGCCCGAGGCGGCCACGACAGCGATCACGCTGTTACGGGTAACCCGATTCATTTAGGTTCCCTGCCTTCCATACATGGTCGCGGGCACTCGCCCGCAAAGGAGGAAACGGTGGTTTACCCGTCCGGGTTATGACGAATCAGCCTTTCGCGCCGTCGAACCTCACACATCCCGCTCGTGGCACGTGCGCACAGAATGTGCCGCCAAGTCGGCATCTTCTCGTACGTTCCTCTAGTAGCTTTGCTTCATGTATCCGACGATTCCCCGGGACAGGCCCCCGGTCCGGCCGGTGGCGACGCACGACGCCGTCCTGGTCGTACCCGGGATCATGGGCACGGAGTTATACGAGGCCGCCACGGGGCGCATGCTCTGGGGTATGACCAAGGTGGCCGAGTACGCCGCCCGTTGGGACCTCGACAAGGGCATGGACGCGCTCGCGCTGACCGAGGACGAGCGAGCGGGCCGCCTCGGCCGGGTGGTGCCCGGCCGCCTGCTGCGCACGCCCGCCTGGATGCCGCTCACCGACGGGTTCGAGCCGTACACGCCGCTGGTGAAGAGCCTGCGCAAGGTGGTCGCCCATCGCGACGCGGTCGCCGAGTTCGGCTACGACTGGCGCCTCCCCGTCGAACACAATGCCGGATTGCTGGCCGACGCGGTCGACCGGCATCTCACCGCCTGGCGTGCCCACCCCGCCTGCGTGGCCACCCGTGACCGCGCCCCCGACCAACGGCCCGCCCGGATCGTCCTCGTCGCGCACTCCATGGGCGGCCTGCTGACCGCGGCGCTCGCGCTGATACCCGGCGCCTTCGACGAGGTGCGCGCCGTCCTCACCCTGGGCACGCCCTTCCACGGCGCCGTCAAGGCCACGGAGATCCTCAACAGCGGCCGCGGCATGCTGGGTCTGCCCGCGAAGAACCTCGGCCGCCTGTCCCGCACCCTGCCCGGTGTGCACGACCTGCTGCCCAGCTATCGCTGCCTGGACACCGGGGACGACGTCGTGGCGCTGACCCCGTCCGACGTGGAGAGCATCGGCGGAGACCGTGAACTGGCCCGCGACGCCTTCGAGTTGCACGCCCGGCTGGACAAGGCCGCGCTGCCGGGCCACCGGATCGTGGAGGGCACGGCCCAGCCGACCACGCAGTCCCTGCGCATCCGTGACGGGGTGGTCGAGGCCCGGCACGTCGGCTACGACCGGCACGACGACGATGAACTCCTGCGCGACGAGATCGGCCGGCTGGTCGAGTTCGACCACGGCGGCGACGGCACCGTCTACCGCTACTCGACCACGCACGGCGACGTGGACACGTACGCCGTGGCCCAGCAGCACGCCGCCCTCCCGGTCACCGGCTCGGTCATCGACTACACCCAGGGCCTGCTCACCGGAGGCCGGCGCGGCGCCCGGCTCGGCGGCACCGACGTGGGCCTCGACCTCCCGGACCGGGTCCCGGTCGGCACCGAGTTCGAGGTCGTGGTGCGCACCGAGCAGGACCCGGGCCGGGTCAGCTGCCTGGTGGAGGACGCCGGCGCCGAGATGCTCCAGGACCCGGTCCGCAGGCCCGTGCTGATGTCCGTACCGGGTCGGGACGGCGTGCTCGGCGCCCGCGTCCGGCTCGACGAGCCGGGGCTGTACCGCGTGAAGGTGGGAGGCGGCGGCGACCCGGTGACCCGGCTGGTCATGGTGGCCTGACCGGTCCGAGGACGCGGATACGGGACGACGCACGGGGGGCTGGGGCCGCATGGACGGGGACGTACAGGACGAGGGCTTCGTCGTCGTCACGGTGCCGATGGACAGCTACGTCGACGGCGACCGGTTCGCCGAGGTCCACGAGGTCGTGGCCGAAGCGGACGGCGTGGCCGGGCTGTTGACCGAGTGGGGCGGCGAATTCCGGGCCTGGGAGGGCGAGGACCGCACCCTGGGCGCCACCCAGGTCCGGCTGCGGGAATGGGCCAGGGCGCGCCCGCCGCGCAACTCCATGCTGCTGTGGTTCGGCCATGGCGAGTCCAACCAGGACGACGCCCTGCTCGCCGTGCGCGGCGCCGGCACCGACGGTGAGGACGACTCCGTCACGCCCGAGGAACTGGGCAGGCACCTCGTGGACAACTTCCGGCGCCGGGCGGCCGAGGACCACTGGGCGGTCGTGGTGGTCGAGGCCTGCGGCGCCGCCCGGTTCGTCGAGGAGCTGCTGGCGTTCGTCCTCCGGCAGCGCGCCGCCGTCCGCCTGCTGCTCATCGGTTCGGGCGCGGACCAGGGCAGCGGGTACGTGGCCTCCTTCCGCGAGGTGCTCACCCGGGTGCTGGCCGAGTTCTCCGACAACTACAGCCACATCCGGCTCAGGGACCTGGCGCAGCGCATCCAGGACCTGCTGTCGCCGGGCCGGGTGCTCTGCCTGCTCGACGGAGACGAGCAGGTGGCCCGCCGGAACCCGGCGGGCCGGCCCGTGATCATGACGCTGGAGGACTACGCCCGGCCGCGCGGAGAACTCCTGTCGTCGCCCGAGCCGGCCGGATCGGCCCGCGGTGAGGCCGTGCTGCCGCCGCCGCGTACCCCGGTCGAGGCGGACGCCCCCACCGGCGAGCTGTCGTGGTTCTTCGTCGGCCGGACCGAGGAACGCAGCCGCATCGCCGACTGGCTGGCGGCCGCAGACCACGGCCTGCTGGCGGTCACCGGACCGCCCGGCTGCGGCAAGTCCGCGCTGCTGGGCCACATCCTGTTACGGACCGGCCGGTCGGCGGAGCGGGCCACGGCCGGCGAGGCACCCCGGCACGAGCCGTGGCCCGAGGACGTCCCGCTGCCCCGCGCGGACACCTTCCTCAACCTCACCGGCGCCTCGGTCCGGCAGGTCGTCGGTCAACTGGCCCAGGTGTTCGCCGTACCGGCCCCGCCCGACACGGCGGGCGACGACGAACGCATACGGGCCCTCCTGGACGCCGTCCGGGCGGGCGGCCGGCGGCGCAGGACCCTGTTCGCCGACGGGCTGGACGCGTCGGCCGACCCGAACCGGCTCGCCGACCTGCTGCGCCTGCTCGGCACGCTGCCCGACGTACGGGTGGTGGCCGGCACCCGGCCGTCGTCCGCGGACAGCCTCGACGTACCGCGTGCCGTCACCGAGGACCTGCTCGACGGGCTGGGGTGCGACGCGGCGAACACCCTGCGCCTGCGCCCGGATCCGCAGGATCTCGCCATCTACGTGCGCGAGGTCCTGCGCGCCGAACGCGCCGCGTTCCAGCACCTGGACATCGACCTGGAGGCGGCCGTGCAGCGCGTCGGCGTGCTCGTCGTGGCGCCGCAGGCGGGCGCGGAGCGCGACTTCCTCTACGCCACGCTGGCCGTGCACGAGATCATCGCCGACCCGTCGCTGCTGCTGGACAGCAGACGGGCGGACCTGGCCGACCTGCTCGGCAAGGACCACCGACGGCTGTTCGCCGCCGTCGTCCGGCGCCTGCAGGTCGCGTTGCCCGGCAGTACGGCGGTGCTGCGCGCGCTGGCCTTCGCACAGGGCCACGGGCTTCCCCGGGCCGAGCGGATCTGGGCCACCGTCGCCTCGGCGCTGAGCGACACTCCCGTCGACGCCGGGCTGCTGGAAGCCGTGTCGCAGGCGGCGGCGCCGTACATCATGCTCGACGCCGAGGACGGACAGGCCGTCTACCGCCTGGCGCACCGCACCTTCCGCGACTTCCTCCTCGGCGACGACATGCAGGCCGACGCCCCGCAGGACGTGGGCGCCCCGCAGGAATCCGCCCGGGCACGAGACGACCGGCTCCGCGTCGTCACCGCCCTGACCCGTCTCGCCGCCACGAAGGACAAGCGGATGACGGCCCTGCCCCGGCCGCACCCCTACCTGCTGCGCCATCTCGCCGCGCACGCCGCCGAGGCGGGCCCGAGAGGATGGCGGGTGCTGGCCGGCCACCCCGGGGTGCTCGACCATCTCGACCCGGCGGCGCTGGCCGGCGCCGCGCTGCGGTCCGGCGCCGGGCTCGGTGCGCTGCCCCCGGCGGTCACCGGGGCCCTGGCGCTGGTGCACCTGGCCGTGACCGCGGGCCCGGGCGACCGCAGAGGACTGCGCGAACTCGGCACCTGGCGGACCACGGGCGCCGCCCCGGCCGAGCCCGCCCAGGAGTACGACGGTCCCGCCGCGCCCTGGACCGTGCGCTGGGCCGCGCTGCAGCCGCACGCCCCGCACGTGACCCTCGCCGACCTGCACGTCCCGATGCGGTCCCTGCGGGTGCTCGCCCGGCGCACGGACGGGCGGCAGCTGCTGGTCGGCGCCGGGGACGCCGGGGTGGTGCGGGCCTGGGACCTGAGCACCGGCCTCGAAACGGCGCCCGCGCTGCGCGGCGGACCCCGGGACGGATCCCAGTGGGTGCTCGCCCCGCTGTGCGGACCGAGCGGCAAGGACTGGCTCGCCGCCGCCGGGGACGACCGGACGCTGCGGCTCTGGGACGTGCTGACCGGACGCCCGGCGAACACGGAGTACTCGCTGCTCGGGGACGCCGTACGGGCCATGGCGCCGTTCGCGGGAAAGCTGGCGATCGGCGATCTCCAGGGCCGGCTCCGGCTGTTCGACCCGGCCGAGGGCCGGGAGGACCGGCACCACCGCACCGGTCACCGCGGCCCGGTGCACGGCATGACCGTCTACACGCTGCCCGGCACCGGCCCACGGCGCGAGCGGCTCGTCACGGCCGACGGCAAGGGCTGGGTCCTGGTGTGGCGGCCGGACCGCCGCCGTTTCGAGCGCGAGTGGCGGGCCCACGAGACCGGCGTGCACGCGGTGACGACGTACATCGATCCGGACGACGGGGTCGTCTTGGCGACGGCGGGTCAGGACGGGACCGTGCGGCTGTGGGACCCAGGCGACGGGCGGGAGTTGGGCCGGCTCACGGGGCACGAGAGTCCGGTGCACGCGGTGACGGCGTACACGGATCCGCAGGACGGGGTCGTCTTGGCGACGGCGGGTCAGGACGGGACCGTGCGGCTGTGGGACCCACGGGGCGAGCGGGAGTTGGGCCGGCTCACGGGGCACGAGGGTCCGGTGCACGCGGTGACGGCGTACACGGATCCGCAGGACGGGGTGGTGCTGGCGACGGCGGGTCAGGACGGGACCGTACGGCTGTGGGGCCCGCGGGCCAGGAGCGCGGCCGGGCAGCCGGCGGCACCGCCGTCCCCGGTGCACGCCCTGACCGAGGCCGTCGACCCGGCCGACGGCGGCCTGCTGTGCGTGGCGTACGCCGACGGCGGTGTCGCCCGCTTCGGTGCGGCCGACGGCGTGCGCTACACCGCGCCGGACCCGGGCGGCCCCGTCGTCGCCATGGCGTCCCTGGAGGACACCGCGAGCGGCTGGCTGCTGGCCACGGCCCACACCGACGGGAGCGTCCGGATCGGCGGTGTCGCCGCTGCGGGGGAGCGGATCGAGGCGGCCGTACCGGCCGGGGCGGCGCCCGGTGGCGGGCCGGTGCAGTTCCTGGCCGGGCTCCGGCTCGCCGACGGACAGCAGGCCTTCGCCGGGCTCACCGAGTCCGGCGGGCTGTGCTGGTGGGACGCGCGCACCAGCACCCTGCTGGGATCCGCCGACACGGGGCTGCCCGGGCCGTTCACGGCGCTGACCGCGATCCCGTACGGCGCGACGACCGCCCTGGCCGTCACCGGTGAGGGCGGCCATCACGTCTGGTGGTCCGCCGGCCCGGACGGACACTGGAACCCGCTGTTCCCGGGGCACACGGGGCGGCTGGCCGCGCCGGCGGTGGTCCGCGGCCCCACGGCCGGGCACCGGGCGCTGGTCACCGTGAGCCGCGAGGGCGAGCTGCGGGTGTGGAACGGCACGGGCACCCGGCTGCTGCACACCGTACGGCTGGGACTGCGCTGCCACGCCCTGACCGCGCTGGGCGAGGGCGGGGTGGCGGTGGGGACCCAGGACGGGATCGTCGTCCTCGGCCTCGACCCGAGCGCGTGGGCCGAGGACGGCGGACCCGCCGAACCCGGCGCGGAGGACACGGGACCGAACCGTGTGCGGTTCGGCGAACGAGCTGACAGGCCGTCGGGTGTCGCCTGAGAATGAATGGTGCGAAGTACGTCGAGGGGGACGGGCGCATTGAAAAACGTCGCAGAGTGCAAGGAACTCATCGACCGGCTCTTCTGCCGTGACGAGGCCCAGTTCGCGGGCTACACGCTGGTCGGGGATCCGGAGATCGTGGTACCGGAGCGCCTGGTGCGGGCGACTCTGAACCGCCGCACCGAGACCCACGGGCACGACGCCTACCAGCTCACGATCTTTCTCCAGATCACCGGCCTGGCCGGGGAGTTATGGGAGCACACCGCCCGCAACCTGCTCCGGGTCGGAGCGCTCAACCACCCCGCACTGCCGCAGATCGCCATGGGCAAGTTCGTCCCGAACGAGGACATCGCCTTCACGCTCACCCGGGAACGCGGCAAACCGATCAACATCGACCACACCGTCGCATGGGCCCGGCGCGCCCCGCGCAGGGCGCTGGAGCACTTCAGCAAGCTGCTGGACGCCCTCAACGAGCTGCACTCGGCGGGCATCATCCACCGCAACCTCACCGCGGCCTCGCTCAACACGCATGTGATCGACGTCTGGGACCCGGACAAGGTCGAGATCGTCCTGTCGCGGTTCGAGATGAGCACCCTGATGGGGAACGTCATCCGGACCGTGGGCGCGGGCAGCAGCCCCGACACGGTGGCCGAGGTCCGCCAGTTCTACACGGCCCCCGCCGGCATCGACGCCGAGCGCCATCTCGCCTTCCTCGCACCGGAGTTGCACTCCTACCTGTTCGACGAGCACACCAGCGTGCGCCGGGACTGGGTGAGCACCGACGTCTACGGGCTGGGGGCCACGGCCTGGGAGTGGTTCTGCGGCCGCATCCCCGACGTCCTGCCCGAGCCGTACGCGGAGGTGAAGCAGGCCGGCCCGGCGGAGCGCAAGGCCGCGCTGGCCCGGCTGCAGCGGGCCATGGTCTCCCACCTCACCATCGCCGGACTGCCCCAGGCCCTGGCCCAGGCGCTGCGCCGCATGATGGAGCCCCACCCGGACAGCCGCTGGACCGCGTACACCGCGGCGAAGCACCTGGACGAGAACTGGCAGCAGATCCAGGCCCACTGGGACGGGCCGGAGGACAAGACACCCCGGCTCGTCGCCTTCATGCCGGACGAGAGCGTGCAGATGCTCTACGAGGAACGGCAGTGGATCCGGCACTCCCCGGCCACCCCGGCCGGCCGGGAGGAACTGCGGTTCTTCCTGGAGCGGGAACTGGAAGAGGCCGAACTGGTCCACTCGGAGCGCGGGGCCCTGGGATACGCCACCGGACCGGAGGACCGGCTCAAGGAGGCGCAGTGGGTGCTGATCGGGCAGCGCGCCGTCTGGTTCTGCGCCGTCCTGTACGACCCCGTCCCCATGACGAACACGCGCAAGCACTTCGAACAGGTCCTGGTCATCAAGTACCTGCGTGACAAGGACATCACCATGGAGCTGGTGACGGCCAAGCGCAGACGCAAGATCGAGAGCCGGCTCGAACTGATCCCCTTCCGGCCCGGTCAGGACATGACGAAGGTCGTCGAGGGCAGGCGCTCGTGGACGGACCTGCAGGAAGAGGTGAACGGGCACGCCGGAAGCGACACGCTCAACGAGATGTACCTGCGCTCCCTGCAGTTCCTCCTCAACTATCAGCGGGTGGTGCTCCAAGCCCGGTCCTACCCGTTCCGCAAGGTCGAGACCGCCCACCAACAAGGCACGGTGACCATCGAGTTCGACGAGGAAGCGGACGCCGAACGCCGGCACGCCAGCCCGATGCTGGCCGCCTACGCGCTCGACGAGCGGCGCCGGCCGCGGTTCGGGGACTTCTTCACCGGGCTCGACGGCGAACGCGAGGGCAGGGCCACCCTGCTGAACGTGGTGCACCGCGGCTCCACCCGCGAACCGTACTTCGGCGGCTCGGGGGTCACCGCGGTCTTCCGGGAGTCCGTCGACCCCCAGACGATCAGGGTCACCGTGCAGGGCGGGGGCACCATCCCCAAGACGGGCTGGATCCGGCACGTGGACGACGGCGGCAGCGGCCCCCAACTCGACCGGCAGGAACGCGGACTGGCCCTGCTGAGGGCGCAGCCGCTGCTCATCGAGTCACTGCGCGCGCCGTTCTCGTTCGACCTGGGGCGCGGCCGCTGGATCGACCCCCATCCGCTGGAGGGCGAGGTCGACTTCGGCCCCACCTCCCGCAAGCTCATCGAGCGGATGCTCGGCACCCACCCGCTCTTCGCCCTGCAGGGACCGCCCGGCTCCGGCAAGTCGACCCTCACGGCCGCCGCCGTACGCCGCAACCTGGCCGTGGAGCAGGGGGCCCGGATCCTGGTCACCTCGCAGTCCAACCACACCCTCGACGGCCTGGCCCGCAAGCTCATCCAGCAGCAGGGCCCGCGCACCCTCATCCTGCGCGAGACGCCCGCGGAGAAGGAGGACGAGGTACGGGACGAGCTGGTGCGCTCCCACACGCTCACCCACCTGACCCGGTCGGTGCAGGACGCCTCGACCCGGCTGCTCAAGGCCAGGCTCGCCCGCCAGTCCTACGAGCACCCGCCCTACGCCGACGCCCCGTACCAGCGCGAGCTGGTCGAGCTGGGGAACCGCTGGTGGATCGACCTGCCGAACCTGCCCCCGCTGGAGGAGGCGCGCCGGGACCTGGCGGAGCAGTGGCTGCAGCACATCACCTCCAACCAGCTCGAACTGAGCGAGCGGATCCGCAGCGGGGCCAGTGTGGTCCTCGCCACCTGCTCCATCGCCGCGACCATCAACGACGGCCGCTGGGACCCGAGGGACCTGTTCGACTGGGTGATCGTGGAGGAGGCCGCCAAGGCGTGGTCGACCGAGATCATCGTCCCGCTGGTCCTCGGGGTGCGCTGGACCCTCATCGGCGACCACCTGCAGCTCGGACCGCACCGCGGGGAGGAGCTGGAGGCCTTCCTCGGCTCGCTGCGGGGCCACAAGGACCCCCTCGTGGCCCTCGAGTACGAGCAGAAGGACGACCACCTCAACGCCCTGCGGCTGTTCGAGCAGATCTTCGCGGACAAGACCGAACGCGACTACCAGCAGATGGACTCGGCCGTGGGCCGTATCGAGAAGCAGTTCCGCATGGACAAGACCATCGCCGAACCGGTCAGCCGGGCCTTCTACCCCCGCGTGCCGCCGCGCGAGGAGAACGGGCTGCCCGTCAGCTTCCTGGAGACCGATCGGTACAAGCCGCACGACCTGACCGCCCCGAACTTCCTGCGCGGCAGGTCGCTCGTCTGGGTCGACACCAGCGGCTGCGAGGGATTCGGCGACGAACCCCGCTGGCGCAACATGGGGGAGGTGGACCTGGTGGACCGGATCGCCCAGTGGATGCAGCCGACCTCCGCGCCTCCCGACCGCCTCGACGACGACGGCAGTCTCGCCGTACTCACGCCCTACAAGGCCCAGTTGGACCTGCTCGGCGGCCGGGACTCGCTGCGCGGCCGCGAGTACACCGTCCACTCCTTCCAGGGCAGGGAGGCCGACCGGGTCATCGTGTCCCTGGTGCGCAGCACGGCCGACCCGAGCGGTGGCATCGAGCGAAACGTGGGCCATGTGGGCCGGCGCGAGCTGATCAACGTGCTGATGTCGCGGGCCAAGCGGCTGCTCGTCGTCGTGGGCGACCTGCAGCATTTCGCCACCTACGGCGGTGAGCACTGGGCGACGGTCACCAAGGTGCTGCGCCACTACGGCGCCGTCGTCTCCGCCGACGAAGTGGGGCGGCCGTGATCAACGAACTGGTCCAACTGGCGCTGCCGTGCCGCATGCTGACCCTCAAGATGCAGGTCGGCCCGGAGGACGGCGAGACCACCCTGGAGACCCTCGTCACCAAGGCCATCGGTACCGGGCTGACCACGGTGCAGGACCTGGCCGATCTGTTCGTCCTGCCGTACCGGGTCGTGCTCGACGTGGTGACCTCGCTGTGGGCGCGCGGGCTGGTCTCCATCGACCTGCAGAGCGGCGACCTCGAACTCAGCGACGGAGGCCGCGACAGCATCGACGCGGGCTCCGCGGCGGCCGAGGAGAACGGGGTGCAGGAGAGCCGGTCCTACCTCTTCGAACCGATCACCGGCAGCTTCTTCGCGGAGCGGGAGGGCACGGCCAAGTCGCCGCCGGCGGCCCTGCGCGCCCCCGTGGACCACGGGCTGAAGGCCTCGGACCTGCCGCAGCGCGACCTGCTGGCCGCGGTCCGCGCGGCCACCCGGTACGGCGGCGGGGCCGGCTTCCGGCGCCGCATCCTCAACGTCAGCTTCGGCAACCCGCTGCTGCAGCCGCCCCAGGAGATCCGCTGGTACACCGTCGGGGTCCAGGTCCGGGCCGACGACGACAGCGGGCGGCTGACGGTGTCCGTCGCCGACCCGGGCAAGCGGTTCTGGAGCGCCCGTGCCGAGGCCCGCTTCCAGGAGTACTTCGCCCGGCTCGGCGACGAACAGCCGGACAGCGGCCTGGTGCAGGCGCTGCGCGGGAGGGCGAGCCGGGTCCTGCTCGAGCCCGAGGGCGTGCCGCAGCTGCTGACCCGGCTCGCGACCCAGGTCGAGAAGCTGCCACGGGTCGAGGCCCCGCACACCGGGCAGGCCCAGCAGAAGCTGGAGGACGTCGGCCGCCAGATCCAGCAGCGGCTCAGGGGACTGCTCCAGGCACGCGCGGATCTGGAGCCGATCGAGAACGCCCAGGGCCACGAGTGGGCGCTGAAGGAACTGCTGGCCAAGGCGGGCAAGCAGGTCGTCATCGTCTCCCCGTCGATCCGCTACTCCACCCTGAAAAGCCTGCTGCCCGAGCTGCACGACGCGCTCAAGCGCAGGGTCCGGCTCGTCTTCTCCTGGGGACGCACGATCGGTGACTCGCTCGCCCCCGAGGTGCGCACCGCGCTGAGCGAGCTGGCGGCCAAGTACCCGGGGCGGGTGCTGCTGTCCGCCGCGAGCGTGCGCACCGCGGCCTGCGTCGTGATCCAGGACAACGTGCGCGCCTACGTCAGCGCCCACAGCCCGCTCGACCTGGTGAGCGGTTCCGACGGCCAGATGACGGGGCTGCTGATCGAGCCGTCGAAGTACGGTCCCGAACTGCCCACATGCGTGGCGGACCTGCTGCTGTGGGTCCGCCGGACCGGGTTCTCCGGCCAGGAGCGGCTGCAGGTCCTCACCCACCAGGACGAGTTCCCGGCGGCCGACGGCGTCGAGCCGCTCGGCGCCGAGATCGCCGAGACACCGCTGCCGCCGGGGCCCGCCGACGGCACCCCCGAGATGATGCGCATCTGGGCGGCGAGCTGGCACGAGCACCAGGCCGCGCTCGCCGACGCCGTCCGGCAGGCCACGGACGAGGCGCCGAGCGTGGACCTGGTGGAGGACGGCGCCCACCAGGACTACCTGTGGCAGGCGCTGCACGGCGCCACCGAGCGGCTGGTCCTCGCCGACGACCGCATCAGCGCCCGCGCCGCCACCGAACGTGTCGCCGGCGCCCTGCGGGAGTGCGCCGACCGGGGCGTCGCGGTGCACCTGGTGCAGCCGTCCCCGGGCCGGGACGCCGACGCCGTCAAGGCGTTCACCAAGGTCGTCGAGGGAACCCGGGGCATCACCGTGCACCGGCGGCGCTCCGGTGTGCGGCTGGTGGCCCGCGACGACACCCTCCAGCTCGGCAGCTTCGCCCCGCTGGGGCGGGTCTCCCCCCGCGCCGAGGGCACCGGCACCCCCAGCCAGCTCGGGGTACGGGTGCACGGCTCCCGGCTGGTGACCGACCTGCTGTCCCGGCTGGGCGTCGAGCAGGACCCGGACCCCGCACCGCGGCAGCAGGAGCCCGACGCACCCGCCGCGCCGGTCACCGACGGTGCGACCGCCGCGTACGGCGCCCTGGTGACGGCACGTCAGGCCGACGCCGAGGGCCGCTACGGCGAGGCGCTCACGGACATCCTGCGCGATCTCGACGACCCCTGGCGGGTCCTGGAGGTCTGGGAGGAGCGCAAGGTCTCCGCCACCGATCTGCGCCGTGCCGCCGCCACGCTGCTGCGCCTGGGCGACCGGGTGCCGGCCGCGGACCGCCGGCGCTGGAGCCGCTGGCTGGTCAGGGACGCCTGGAGCCGGTCCGCCTTCTTCGAGGCCGCGCTGGTCGGGCGTCTGCTGCCCAACAACGGCGAGCGGCTGACGGCGGCCGTGTGCACGGCGGCGCTGCCACTGGAGTTCGGCCCGGTCGGCGAGGCGCTGGAGATCGCCGCCCTGGAGGTCGAGAACGAGGACGACCAGGCGGTCGCGGCCGTCGGCGGGCTCGCCGAGACGCTGCTGTGGGGTGGCTCCTCGGGCGGTCAGGTGGTCGACCTGTGCGGCGAGACCCTGTCGCCCCGCTGGCGCGAACTGGCCGACGCCGTGAGCGAACTGGGCCTGCCCGAAGGGCGCGGCCTGCCGCTGGACGCGTTCACCGCGGAGCTGGCCACGACCCTGACCGCCGCCGAGGCGGAGGAGCGCTGGGCCGTGCTGGGCCGCAGGATCGACGAGATCCGGCGGCGCCGCGGACGCTTCAACTTCGACGCGGGACAGGCCTGGCACGACGGCATGTTCGCCGCGGACGGCATCCTCACCCGCATCGAGGCGGCGACCACGGACCTCGTGCTCCGCCCCGGGCTGGGCCCCGACCTGCCCACCGACGTCCGCCGGTACGTCGACCGGCTGGTCGCCGCCGCCGGGCAGGAACCCATCCAGTGGCGCAAGCAGATGTCGCACCTCAACCGAATAGAGCAGCTGGTCCTGGAGGCGCGCCGGCTGTCCGCCGGCGCCGTGAGCCGGGCCGATGCCGGTGAACCGGTCCTGGCCCCCTTCCGGAGGTTCGCCGTGCTGACGGCCCAGGCCTGGGACGGGCTGTTCAGCGAGGCCGACGTCCTTCAACCGCCGTATCGCCACCCTCCGCTGGCGCTGCTGGAGCGCCTGAAGCCGGTGGCCAAGTGGGCAAGGGTGCACGCATGACCGACGACCCCGTGATCGAACTGCTGAGCCGCTGGCCGGGGCGCTTCCGCTTCGGCCGGCTGGCGGTGGAACTGCGCAGGACGGATCGGCTGGACGACGACACCCTCACCGATGCCGTGCTGCGCGGCATCGCCGAGGACGAGGACGAGCAGGCGGTCTTCGAGAGCCTGCTGAGGGAGGGGGAGGTGGAGGCCGCCGAGTACCTCCTGGAGAACGGCCCGCTGCCGGACCAGGCCCGGCTCTCCCGCCGTCTGCAGGCCGTCACGGCCCGCCGGCAGGAGCTGCTCGGGGAACTCGACTCCCGCTGGGCCGCCCTGCAGAAGCAGGCTCTGGAGGCGGACCTGCCCCTGCCCGGCCTGGACCTGGCGGAGCTGGAGAGCCGGTGCGTCGTCTCCTGGCCCGAGACGCTGCCGCTGCTCGAACGGGCCGAGGCCGACTTCGGGGAAAGGCTGCGGGACGAGCAGGAGGAGCTCCACAAGAGGCTGAAGGAACGGCAGGCCGCGGGCACGGTCGACGCCGCGGGGGCGGAGTCGAGCCGCGCACTGATCGACGCGGGGCTGCTGCGGGCCGCGGCGCGGCAGATCGACGACGGCACGCGCAGCTCCGGCCCGGAGCGGGTGCCCGCCCTGCCCGCCTGGATGCCGGGGGTGTCCCCGGAACAGCTCCTCGAATGGCACCTCGATCCGGTCCAGCAGCAGCGGCAGGCGCGCTATGCGGCCTGGGCACCGGCCGACGGCTCGGCCCGGCAGCTGATCGAGGCGTACGCCTCCCTGGCCGACGGCGGCTTCGACACGGCCCAGCGCTTCGCCACGGCACTCAACTGCTTCCTGAACCGGGACGACGCCGAGGACGTCCGGCCCGACGAGGTCACCGGCGGATACCTCACCACCGTGTCGCGGGCGTTCGCCGATCCGGAGATCGCGCGGTTCCGGCCCCTCGGCAACCTGGATCTGTTCATCGGCGGGCCCGAGACCCGGGAACCCGAGGGGATGGAGAAGGTTCCCCCGTTCGTGGCCGTGGGCCCGGCGCTGCAGGCATCGGCGGGCCGCGGCGGGTGCGCGGTGCTCGGTCTGCGGGCGCTGCTGCAGCTGGCCACCCTGCGCACGGGACGCTCCACGGCACTGCTGCGGGTGCTGGGACCCCAGTGGCCGCTGGCCGCGTTCGCGGGCCGTACACCGGACGAACTCGACGAGCTGCTCGGACCGGACGAGTCCACGCGGTGGCTGACCCTCCGCTGGATCCTCGACCTGACCGGCCTCGGCGGCATCACCGTCGCCGACGCGCTCGCGTACGCGACCGGCTGGGACCCCGCGCTGCTCCACCTCTTCCTGCAGGCCCTGGCCGAGCGGCAGGGCCGGGCCGGCGGCGGCCGGCGATGGCTGCCCCAGTGGCGTCAGGACCGCCCGTTCGCGGCGGCCGTCGAGGACACGGTGCTCAGGCCGCTCGGCCCGTCCCTCGTCGCCCGGATCGCGTTCTGGGCCGCGCTCGCGGCGGCACCGCCCGGCGAGGACGTCACGGCGGAGGAGCTTCTGACGGAGGCGCAGTACGCGGCCGACGCGATCCCCGACGCAGGGGCGGTCAGGGCCGCCATGGCCGGGCTCGTCCGGCTCCGGTCGGCCGAGGAGGCCTCCGCCGACCGCGTCCGGTTCCGCCGCTGCGGAGTCCTGGCCGTCCTCGGCGACCAGGCGCAGCAGCGGCTGGAGGCGGCCCTGCGGGACTGGGCGGCTCTCCCGCAGGACGCCGCGCCCGAGGACGACGGTCACGCCGTACGCCAGTGGGAGGCCAGGCGGCACGGCCTCAGCCCCGCGTACGACGCCTACATGGCGGCCCTGTCCGACTCCGCTCTCGCTGCCGACCTGGACATCCGGCTGGCCGAGCTGGTGGCGCAGACCGCCGAGAACTCGGTGGACCGGCAGCGTGTCGAGGGCACCACGGACCTGGTCCCGCTGCTGCGCGAGATGGCCGGCATGTGGCAGCAGGCGTTCCCCGGTCCGCAGGTGGAGATCGGCGCTCCGGCCGCGGCCGTGGCCCGGATCAGCACGCGTGCCGCGCAGGTGCTGTTGTACGAGCTGCTGGCGAACGCGGGGGAGGCGCTGGCCGGTTCGGACACCGGGCGGGTCGCGATCCAGGTCGAGCCGTCCGGGGACGAGTGGCTGGTGGACGTCAAGGACAGCGGCCCCGGCATCACCTACCCGCAGGGCCGGGAGGACCTGGTCTTCCGCGCGGGCCGCTCGACCAAGGGCGAGGACCGGGGAGACGGCCTCCACCGTGCCCGGCGCATCGCCGAGGTGGTGGAGGGAGACGTCCTGCTGGCCTCGCGCTCGCACGGCCACCCGGTCCTGAAGGGTGCCCACTTCCGCCTGATCGTGCCGATGGGCTGAGCGGTCGGTGATTCAGTGGTCCGGCGGGTCGGTCCGAGCAGCCGGGCCCGGCGGCCTGTCCGGCCCACCACGCCGTGCTCAACCGCCCCGGCCGGCCCGGGCCGTCGACCGCGGGCCCACAGCCCAGCCTGCGAAGTGCCCGTCCGCCGAGGTGCCCAGGCGTCCCCGGAGCGGCGGGCTCTCGGCGCGCAGGAGGCGGACGACGGCGTCGAGCCCACCTCCGGAGGCCGCCTCCAGGGTGACCTCGCCACCGCTGGCGCGGGTGAGCCGCTGGACCATCGGCAGACCGAGGCCCGTGCCGTCGTGGTCGGCGTCAGCGGCTCGCCAGAACCGGTCGAAGGCTCTCTGCCGTTCGGTCTCGGTCATGCCGGGCCCCTGGTCGAGCACATGCAGCTCGGCCACCGGCGGCGTACGGCCGCCGTCCCCCGGGACGGTGACCGTGGCCAGGGTGATCGCGGTTCCCGGCGGGGACACGCGCAGCGCGTTGGAGAGCAGGTTGTCGATGATCTGCTCCAGCGCGCCCGGGACCGCCCACACCCGAACGCCGGTGGCTCCGGGAACGATGATGCCGACGTGTTGTTCGTCGGCGAAGGCTGCCCAGATGCCCGCCCGATCGGCGACGACGGCGTCGAGATCGACCGCCTCCGGCCTGATGGCGGAATTCTCCAGCCTGGCGAGCGCGAGCAGCCCCTGCACCATCCGACTGAGCCGTTCCATTTCCCCGAGCGCTTTGTCGAGGCTGTCCTGGGCGCAGGGGGCGAGATGCGGCTCGAAGTTCTCCAGGCGCAGGCGCAGCGAGGTCAGGGGGGTCTTCAGCTGGTGCGACACCTCGGAGGCGAACGCCTCCTGGGCCTGGAGCAGATGCTGAAGCCGGGTCGCGGTCCTCGTGAACGACGCGGCCAGCCGGCGCAGTTCCGGCGGCCCGTGATCGGTGGCCGGTGGATCGGTGATCCGGCCTTCGGCGAGTTGTGCGGTGGCGCGTTCCAGGGCCCGGACGGGGCGGGTGATGGAGCGGGCGAGCACGAAGCCGATCAGGGCAACGGCGGCCAGCACCCCCAGGCCGACGACGGCGAGAGCCAGCCAGGTGGCATGGACCCTGGCCCTGAGCGGGCCCAGCACATACACGGTCCGCACCACACAGGGGACGGTGGCGCCGGAGCCACCCGGCACGGCGACGAAGAGGACTTCGCCACCGGCGGACGGGTCGCTCCGGGTACCGACGGCGGGTCGATCGCGCAGTGCGGCGGCGATGTCCGGTTCGGCGGACAGGTCCTTGCCGACCGGAGCGAGGGCAGCGGTGTCGGTGAGGACC
Source organism: Streptomyces sp. NPDC101165 (assembly GCF_044768135.1). NCBI lineage: Bacteria > Bacillati > Actinomycetota > Actinomycetes > Kitasatosporales > Streptomycetaceae > Streptomyces > Streptomyces sp. NPDC101165. The sequence continues at coordinate 145,697 of NZ_JBIWPG010000024.1, forward strand.
ACGCCCTTCCGGCCGGCGACGAGCACGCGGCTGCCGGTGCGCCGCCCGTACGCGCGAGCCAGTTCGGGCAGGTCGGCCGTCAGGCCGTGCTCCATCTTGTCCTCGCAGACCTCGGCGAGCGTCATCGCCCCCTGTTGGGCCGCATGGGAGAAGCGGGACAGCTCGCTGCGGGCGTAGAAGACGCCGAACGGCACTTCGAGCGCGAGCAGGACGAGCAGTATGAGGCTCAGATGGCTGAGCAGGAGGCGACGTGTCACCGGGGCGCTCCGCCGCGCACCGACCCTGCGGCGGACGCGGCGTCGACGGGTGCCGGCGGGACCAGGCGGAAGCCGATTCCGCGGATGTTCTCGATCCAGGAGGAGTCACCGAGTTTGCGGCGCAGTGCGGCGATGTGGACGTCCAGGGTCTTGGTGGGGCCGAAGTAGTTCGGTTCCCAGGCCGTGTCCAGGATCTGTCTGCGGGAGCAGACGGCTCCGGGGTCTTCGGCGAGGCAGACGAGCAGGTCGAACTCCTTGGGCGCCAGGGCGATCAGCGACTGGCGCAGATGCACCTGCCGGGTGCGGCGGTCGATGGTCAGCGGGCCGATCCGCTGGACGTCGGGCGTCCCGGGGTGGCGCGGGGCATCCGAGGGATCCGGCTCCGTGCGGCGCGTGTCCAGCACCGCGGGGCGGGTGCGGCGGGTGACGGCGCGGATCCGGGCGACGAGCTCCCGCACGCCGAACGGCTTCGAGACATAGTCGTCCGCGCCCAGCTCCAGACCGAGCACGCGGTCCACCTCGTCGTCCCGGGCAGTGATCATGATGATCGGCACGGACGAGCGGGACCGGAGTGCCCGGCAGACGTCGATGCCGTCCATGTCCGGCAGCCCCAGGTCCAGCAACACCATCGCCGCCTCCGGCGCGGCGAGGCCGTCGGCACCCTTTCTGGCGTGTTCCACGGTGAACCCGAAACGGCGCAGTCCCTCCACCAACGGTCCGGCCACCCGGTCGTCGTCCTCGATCAGCAAGACACGCATGCCGAAAGGCTCACAGACTCCGGTCGGAGTGTGGGGCGCAAACGCCGTAACCTCCCCCGAGCCGGTGATCCTTTTGCCACTCGTACGACGTAATTGCCGGACGCGGCGCGATGACGACATCCAGCACTTGTCCAGCGAGAAGTCAGGAGAGGGTAAAGACTTCGAACGCCGGGTGAATCCAGCGGTTCTCCGAGGCTGACGCCACCTGGAACCCGGTCGAAAGCTGATCCAGGGTCAGCTCGCAACGGTCGGAGCAACCCCAGGGGAATTGGCTGGGAAAAACCGGGACAACGCGATGGTCCGACGGAATTCGAGACGCCCCCTGCATGTTCTCTGGCAATTCGCTTGATTGTGCTCCCGTAGCGTTTTTCGGGCTGACCCCGTCCCCACACGCACCCGGGAACACCCCATGCCCATGGACGAACTGCGCCGCACGCGACCGGATCTGGTGGAGCCCTTCACGACGGCGCTGCCGGGAGCACGGGCAACCGTGCTCGGCCGGCTGTGGGGGGCCTTCGCGCGAGAACCCGTGCCCGGCGTGGCCGGACACCACCGGGAATCCGGCGCCCTGGTGGTCGGACTGCGACGAGGCGGCTCACTCTCGGCCGCCGAGTCCGGTGCGCGTCCGTTCGCCGAGGTGCCCGACGACTTCGCCGTGTCCGGGCCGGAGGGGCCGATCAGCGAGCCGGCCCGGCTCCTGGCGCAGCTCGGCCTGGGGACCCCCGCGGCGGAGCGACTGGCGACCGAACTCGACAACAGCGTGGTCAACCTTGCCCTGGCCAGGGCCGCGAACGCGGTCCGGGCCGCCCCCCTGGACGACTCGGCGGACGCCGAGCAGGCGGTGGTCGACGGGCATCCCCAGCATCCCTGCTGCCGGACGCGTACCGGCATGTCGATCGCAGACGTGCTCGCCTACGCTCCCGAGCACCACCCCGTCGTCCCACTGGCGCTGCTCCGTGTCCCGGCCGATCGCCTGCAGGGGGCCGGTGTCTGGCCACAGCACCTGCGCGACGGCGACACGATCCTGATGCCGCTGCATCCCTGGCAGCGGGACCACGTGCTGTCGCGCCGTGCCGACCTGGTCGTCATGGAGGAGACGATCCCGGCCCGGCCGTTGCTGTCGTTGCGCACCCTGGCACCGCTGGGCGTCCTGCCCGGCTGCCACATCAAGACGGCGCTCGACGTTCAGGTCACCAACTACCGGCGCACCATCTCCCCGGCCGAGGTGGCCGACGGACCCCCGCTGTCCGACCTCGTCTCGGCCGTCATCGACAAGGCAGGCTACGGCAGCAGCCTGCGCGTCCTGCGTGAGCTGGGCGGCGGCGCGGTGTGCGTGGACGGACAGCCCTCGGCGAGCCTGGCGGCGATGATCCGGGAGTCGGCCGAGTGCCACCTCGACACCGGGGAGATCGCGGTGCCGCTCACCGCCGTCCACGCGACAGGAGCCACCGTGATGTCGGGAGATCCGGTGCGCTGGCTGACGGACCTCGCCGGGCTCGTCCTGCCGCCCGCGCTGACCCTGCTGTCCATGGGGGTGGCGCTGGAGGCGCACGGCCAGAACACCCTGGTCGTGCTGCGAGAAGGGCGGCCGGTGCGGGTGCTCTACCGGGATCTGGACGGCGTGCGCGTCAGCCCCCGCCGCCTGGCCCGGTGCGGCTTCGCGCTGCCGCCGCTGCTCGGCACCCGTGCGGGCGACGACACACACGCGCTGCGCACCAAGCTGTTCGGCGCTCTGATCAGCGGAGTCTTCAGCGAGCTGGTCGACGTCCTCACGCGGACCCGGGCGGCCGACCCCCGGGCGCTGTGGGGCGCGGTGGCCGAGGTCGGCCGCCAGGTGTACGCCGGCCTGCCGGACCACGAGGACGCGGCAGCGTTCTTCGGCGACACGATGCCGCTGAAGGCGACCATCGCCATGCGCCTGGCCGAGAACCCGGGCAAGGCGCAGTGGACGTCCGTTCCCAACCCCCTCGCGCCGTGCCGTTGACATCCGACACCGACCGCTGACCCACTGGAGCGACCGTATGACCACCGGCACTGCCCCCGACAACAGGACCGCCAGCACGATCGTCACGGAACCGGCCGCCGAACCGACTCGGAGGGCCGATGCCGTCACCGCCCACACGCTGCTCAACTGCCTGATCCGCGAGGTCTCCGCCCCCGAGCATCAGGCGACTGTCGACGGCGGCCACCTCCTGCTGCGTCTGCCCCGTCGGGGCCTCCTGCTGCGCGCCCGGCTGCGCCGCGTCTCGCTGATCGGAGCCCACCGCTTCCAGGGCGCGGCGCAGCGGCTCGACGGGGACGCCTGGGTGACCGTCGGCTGGCGGGAGCTGGCCGGTTACATCCGAGACGAACTGGAGCTGCGTACGGGTGTCGCCAACGAGGAGTTCCTGGCCCAGGTCGCCGACAGCCGCGAGACGATCCGCACCGCATTGGAGGAGCGGGCCAACGGCACACCGCACGCGGACCCGTACGTGGCGTCCGAGCAGTCCCTGGTGTTCGGCCATCGCTTCCATCCCACGCCGAAGGCTCGCACCGGCGACCCGGTGGACTGGCTGGCGTACGGCCCCGAGACAGGCGCCCGCTTCCGCCTGCGCTACCTGGCCGTACGCGACCGTCTCGTGCGTGAGGAGGGCGAGCTGTCCGACCTGGACGCGCTGCATCCGACGCCTGAGCCGGGCTTCGCGACACTGCCGGTGCACCCCTGGCAGTACCGGCTGCTCGAGGGCCACGACCGGCTGCGCGAGGCGGTGGCCTCCGGCGATGTCGTCGACACCGGAGTGAGCGGCCCGGAGCTGGTCCCGACCGCATCGGTGCGCACGCTCTACCACCCCGGCAGCGACACCTTCCTGAAGTTCAGCCTGAACGTCCGCCTCACCAACTGCGTGCGCAGGCACGCCCGTTACGAACTGAGCGGCGGCGTCGCCCTCAACCGGCTGCTCCAGCCCCTCTTCGCCGGGCTGGCCGCCCGCTTCCCGGGCTGCGCGCTCCTGGCCGAGCCCGGCTACCGCACACTCGACGCGCAGGGCGACACCGCGCTCCTGGAGGGTCTCGGCGTCGTCGTCCGCTCCGGCCTGCGCCACCACCTGCGTCCCGGAGTGACACCCCTGCTCGCCGCCGCGGTGGCGGACGAGTACCCCACCGGCACAGCCCATGTCTCCCACCTCCTCGCCCGCGGCGACGGGGACGTCCTGGCCTGGTGGGACGCGTACCTACGGCTGCTGCTGCCACCGGTGCTGGCCGCCTACTTCGAGCACGGCGTCGTACTGGAGCCCCATCTGCAGAACGTCGTCGTCGGTGTGCACCCGGACGGCACCCCGGCGCAGATGCTCTTCCGCGACCTGGAGGGCACCAAGCTCCTGCCCGGGTATCACCGGGGCGCCCTCCGCGATCTGCCCGAGGACGTCCGCGGCCCCCTCACCTACGACGCCGAACACGGGTGGAACCGGGTCGCGTACTGCCTCCTGGTCAACCACACCGCCGAACTGCTCGGCGCCCTGGCCGACCTGGACCCGACGCTGGAACCGGCCCTCTGGGGCCTGGTGAGCGACCATCTCGACGCCTACGCCCGCACGGCCGCCGAACCGCCGCGGCTGCGCGCTCTGCTGTCCGGAGTACCGCTGCCCGCGAAGGCCAACCTCCTGCTGCGCTGGGCCCGCAAGGCCGACCGGCACGCCACCTACGTCCCCCTGACCAGCCCGCTCGGCGCGGACTTCCCCCGGGAGGTGGTCCGGTGAGGTCCGAAGTGCTCGACGAGGTCGGCCGGTTGTCCGACGGCGACCTGCCCGCGTATCTCTACGACCTGCCGGACCTGCGCCGGCACGTCCACGCCGTCCGGACCGCACTGCCGGAGCGTGTCGAGCTGCTGTACGCGGCCAAGGCCAACTCCGATCCCCGGATCCTGCGGACACTGGCCGGGTACGTCGACGGGTTCGAGGTGGCCTCCGGCGGTGAACTGAGCCACGTCCGCGGGCTCGCCCCCGACGCGCCGATCGCGTTCGGAGGCCCCGGCAAGACACAGACGGAGCTGGCCCAGGCACTGGACGCCGGAGTGGAGCGCCTGCACATCGAGAGCGAACACGAACTGCGCCTGGTCACCACCCTGCTGGGCGAGCGGACCGTGGACGCCCTGCTGCGCGTCAACCTGCCCGTCGACGTCGGGCGGGTCGCACTCGCGATGGGCGGGCACCCCAGCCCCTTCGGCATGGATCCCGCACAGCTGGACCGCTGTCTGGAGATCACCGCCTCCGACCGGCGCATCCGCCTGCGCGGCCTCCACGTCCACCTGGCCAGCGGCCTCCGGGCCGCGGCCCAACTGGCCCTGATCGACGAGGTACTGACCTGGGCCGAGGACTGGGCGCGCCGACGCGGAACCGACCTGGCCGAGGTCAACGTCGGAGGCGGGATGGGTGTCGACTACGACCGTCCGTCACGGAAGTTCGACTGGCCGGCCTTCGGTGCGGGACTGCGCCGGCTTCTGTTTCGCCACCCTCGCCTCACCCTGCGGATCGAGCCCGGCCGCTCGGTCACCGCCTACTGCGGCTGGTACGTCACCCAGGTCCTGGACATCAAGTTCAGCCGCGGGCAGGCGTTCGCCGTGCTGCGCGGAGGCACCCACCATCTGCGCACCCCGGCCGCGAAACAGCACGACCAGCCCTTCGAGGTGATTCCCGACGACGCCTGGCCACGGCACTGGGAGCGACCGGAGGCCCGTGACGAGCCGGTGACGCTGGTCGGACAGCTGTGCACCCCCAAGGACGTCCTGGCCCGCCGGGTCATGGTCGAACGGCTGCGCGTCGGCGACCGGGTCGCCTTCGCCATGGCCGGCGCCTATGCCTGGAACATCTCCCACCACGCGTTCCTCATGCACCCCCACCCGACCTTCCACCACGTCGACGACGTGGAGGTGTCGGTCACCGGCGCCTCCGCCCGTCAGCCGTCATGAGCGCGGGCTTCCCCGTGCCGATGACGGCCGTGCTCACCCTCCGGAACTTCCGTCGCTACCTGCTCGGGCAGCTGGTCTCCAACATCGGCACGTGGATGCAGCGTGCCGCCCAGGACCTGCTCGTCCTGCACCTCACCGGCAACAGCGGCCGTGCGGTCGGCATCGTGACCGCACTGCAGTTCCTTCCCCAGACCCTGTTCGGCCTGACCGGAGGCGTCCTGGCCGACCGGTACCCCAAGCGGCGGCTGCTGCTCCTCACCCAGACGGCCATGGGCGTGCAGTCGCTCCTGCTCGGACTGCTGACCGTCACCGGGGCGGTGAACCTGCCGGCCGTCTACGCGCTGGCCTTCGCCCTCGGCGCCGCCACCGCCGTGGACAGCCCCGCCCGTAACGCGTACATCTGTGAACTGGTCGCCCGGGAGCGCGTGGCCACGGCGGTCAGCCTGAACTCCGCCCAGTTCAACGTGGCCCGCATCCTCGGCCCCGCCCTCGCAGGCCTGGCCGTCGCCGCCTTCGGCACAGGCCCGGTGTTCCTCGGGAACGCCGCCTCGTACCTGGCCGTCCTGTACGGCCTGGTCACCATCCGCACGGACGAGTCGGGCGATCACGGCCGTACCCGACCCGGCCGTACCCGACTGCGCGACGCCTTCCGCGACATCACCTCCACCCCGGAACTGCTGCTGCCGATGAGCCTGATCGCCTTCGTCGGCACCTTCGGCCTCAACTTCCAGGTCACCATCTCGCTGGTGGCCGTCACGGTCTTCCACACGGGCGCCGCCGCCTTCGGCTACCTGTCCGCCGCTTACGCCCTGGGCAGCCTCATCGGCGCGATCCACGGGGCGAGCCGCGGGAAGCCGCCCGGCATCCGACGCCTGGTCACCACCACGGTGGTCTTCGGGGCGCTGGAAGCCACGCTGGGCCTGATACCCGGCTACGGCGCGTTCATGGCGCTGCTGATCCCCACCGGTTTCGCCGCGGTGACCGTGACCACCACCGCCAACGCGCTCACCCAGCTCCATGCCGGCCCGGACGTGCGGGGCCGCGTCATGTCCGTCTACTTCCTGGTCCTCCTCGGCGGTACCCCCGTGGGGGCGCCGCTGGTGGGCCTGTTGTCGGACGCCTTCGGCGCCCGCTCCACGCTGGTCCTGGGCGGCGTCGTCTCGGCGTCCGCCGCGCTCGCGCTCTCCCCTTTGATCGCAGGCCGGATCCAGCGGCGCACCCGAGTCACGAGAGCCGCCTCCGCAACCGGCGCACCCCTCGCGCCGGCCCGGCCGGCAGGGGACCGGTCGGCCGACCTCTGACGCACACGGCGGAAGGGGAGGCCGGGTGTCGGCCTCCCCTTCCGCGGCTCACCGAGGTCAGCGCAGGCGCAGGGCCTCGCGGATCGTGGTGAACAGGTCGGTCTGGTTGGTGACGCCGAGGACGCGGAACGCCTGCGGACCCTGGGCGGCGATGCGGACCTGGGTGCCGGTGTGCTCCTGGGACTGGCCCGGGGTGTTGGTCGAGTAGTTGACCTTCAGCTGCTGGCCCTCGTTGGTGACGAGCGTGGAGGACAGGCCGGGCGGGGTGGCCTCCAGCGGGACGATCTGGCTGGTGTGGCCGTGGTCGGCGGTGGTGACGACCAGGGTGTCGGGGTGCTTGGCGGCGTAGGCGCGGGCCACCTCGACCGCGCGGTCGAAGGCGGCGGTCTCACCGATCTGGCCGCACGGGTCGGCCGCGTGGTCCTGCTTGTCGATCGAGGCACCCTCGATCTGCAGGAAGAAGCCCTGGTTCGAGCGCTTCGTCTTCTGCTTGGCCGCCAGCAGCTGGATGGCCTTCGTGGCGGAGTCGGCGAGGCTCGGGGTGGTGGCCGGGCGGTTCGGGTTGGAGGTCACGCAGCGCTGCACGTCGGTGCCGCCGACGGCGGCCGCCTTGCCGGTCCACTCGACGGGCACGTTGCCCGTGGCGAACAGACCGAGGACGGGCTTGCCCGCCTTCGCGCTCTTCAGGCCCGCCCGGTCGGTGACGACCTGGTAGCCGAGCTTCTGCGCCTGCTCGGTGACGGTGAGGCCCTTGTACCTGCCGTCGGTGACCTTCTGGTCGAACCGCTGCTTGCCGCCGCCGAGGAGGACGTCGACCTTGTGGTTGACGGACTGCTCCGCGATCGAGCCGGGACCGCCGGCCGCGATGGTGTCCGTGGGGCACTTGGCCATGTCGGCCGGGCCCTGGCAGGAGCGGTCGGTGGCGTGCGAGGCGAGGACGGCCGGGGTGGCGTCGGTGAGTTCGGCGGTGGTGACGCTGCCGGTGGCGTAGCCGTTCTTCTTCGCCAGCTCCAGCAGCGTGGGGACGGCCTTGTCGGTGCCCGGGGTCTTGGAGATGCGCCCGTTGACCGTCTTGATGCCGGTGGCCCAGCCGGTGCCGCTCGCGGCGGAGTCGGTGACGTAGTCCGGCGTGCCGTCCGCGTGCACGGCGTACGTGGTGTAGGCGCCGGTGAGCGGGAACTTGTCCATGTTCAGGCGGCCGGCCGCGCCGACCGTGTAGTCACGGGCCAGCGTGATCTCCGAGTCGCCCATGCCGTCACCGATGAGCAGGATGACGTTCTTCGCCTTCCCGCCCTTGATCGCGTCCTTCGCCTGCTTCTCGTTGTCGAAGGCGCCGGCGGAGGTGGCGACCGCGACGGCGGCCGTGGCGGCGACCAGCGCGGTGGCGACCGTGAGGTGACGACGGGTGGGTCCGGGCATGTGACTGACTCCTTGTGGCGTCCGACGGGCGGATGCGTTGACCAACGAACGCCAGACCACCAGGTGTTCGCAAAGCGGAGGTAAACGAATGGTCGAGTGCGCATATCCGGGACATGACACAAGGAGGCCCTGAACAGGCCGCTTCACCGGGCGACTTGAGTGCTTTCGAGATCGTCCAGGTCGCCGCCGAGGGTGAGTCTTTAATGGTTGCGCAATCCGGGAACTATTAGACTCGCCAGTCCTCACCCGCAGTTCAGCTTCATCGGGGGACACATGACGCGTGCTGGACCGTCGGTGCCGGAGACCGCCGTCGTCTTCGAGCGTGTGCTCGATCAGGCGCTGAACTCCGCGCAGGTGCTGGATGCCCTCGACCGCGCGGAGGGAGTGGCCGACCGGGAGCAGCTGCGCACCCGGGCGGTGCGGGCGCGTACCGCCATCACCGCGGCGGCGACCGTCGAGTACCAGGAATACCTTCGCGCCCGGACAGCGGCGGAAGGCGCGAGCGGTGGGACGGTGGCACGCGGTGCGGGCGGGCCCCTGTCCCCGTCGGCCGTGGTCGTGACGGGCCTGTCCGCCGTGAAGGGGGCCTGGCGGTGGGTGGCGGCGAAGCGTGACCGTGCCGCAGGCGCGAGCGATGCCCCGGGCGACGACGTCCCGGACGTGACGCGAGCGCGGGAGACGTGGGAACTGGCGCTCCTGGAACGGGCGGTCGTGCCCTTCCTCCTCGGCCGCCTGGAGGAACTGCTCATGAGGGAACGGGGAGACCGGGCCACACGTTAGAAGGCGGCCCCGGACCCGCCCGTACCATGGGCGGGCGTATGTGCGTCGGCTGTGAACAGGGCGGGACGGGAGAGGGCTGTGACTCAGAGCGCCGGTGGCTTCGAGGACCCGCCCGCCGAGGTGCTGGCGGCGGCGGCCGCCGCGTTCGGGCTGCTCGCCTCGTCGGCCCGGCTGCACCTGATGTGGGCGCTGGCGCAGGGCGAGAGCGATGTGACGCACCTCGCCGACCGGGTGGGCGGTGCGCTGCCCGCGGTCAGCCAGCACCTCGCCAAACTGAAGCTCGCCGGGCTCGTCAGCTCCCGCCGTGAGGGCCGCCGGCAGGTCTACTACATCGACGACCCCGACATCGTGACCGTCGTGCGGGTGCTGGTCGGTCAGCTGACCGCGCGGTCGCAGCAGGCCTCCGCGCCGGCCTACCGGCTGCGCGGGATCGGTGGCTGAGAGCACCGCGCCCCCGGGTCCGGACGCGAGGGCGCCGGACACCGGTGCCACGACGGCGTTCGACGGCGACCGGGCGGCCGCCGCGCGGTCCCGTCCAGGGCGCTCTGCGCCGACCGTGCTCGAAGTGCTGCGGAAACTGGACGCGAGTCCCCGCGGTCTGACGGAGCCGGAGGCGCAGGAGCGGCTGGCCCGGTTCGGCGACAACGTGCTCCCGGCCCTGCGGGAAGCCACCTGGCCGCAGCTGTTCGTCCGCAGCCTGCGGGACCCGTTCACCGCGGTCCTGCTCTGCCTCGGGCTGGTATCGGCGGCCGTCTTCGCCTGGGGGACCGCCTCGGTGATCCTCCTCCTGGTCGTGGTGAGCTGCGTGCTGCGGGCGACCGGGGAACACCGGGCCGACCGGTCCACGGCCGCCCTGCGGGACCTGGTCGCCACCACCGCCACGGTGGTGCGCCGCGCCGACGAGGACGCGCCGCCCACGAGCCGGGAACTCCCGCCGGACGAGCTGGTCCCGGGGGACGTGGTCCGGCTGGGACCGGGCGACCTGGTACCGGCGGACGTACGACTGCTGCGGGCCCACGGCCTGACGGTGCACCAGTCCGCGCTGACGGGGGAGTCGGCGCCTGTCGCCAAGTCCGCCTCGGACGCCCCGCACCGCGCCGGCGACGATGGAGGTCCCTCCGCTCGGGCGGAGCCGGGAGCGGGGGAGTTCGAACAGCGACAGTGCTGCTTCCAGGGCAGCAGCGTCGTCTCCGGAAGCGCCACCGCGGTCGTCACCGCGACCGGTGCGCGGACCCGGTTCGCCGCCGCCCACGGCCGTTCGGCCGGGCAGCGGGAAGCGAGCGCCTTCGACCGCACCGTCCACGGCATCTCCTGGATCCTGATCCGGTTCATGCTGCTGACCCCGCCGCTGGTTCTCATGGCCAACGCGGCGCTGCGCGGACGCGGCCTGGAGACGCTTCCGTTCGCCGTCGCGGTGGCCGTCGGACTCACCCCCGAGATGCTGCCGGTCCTCGTCACCACCTGCCTGGCCCGCGGCGCCTCGCTGCTCGCCCGGACGCACGGGGTGATCGTCAGACGGCTGCCCGCCCTGCACGACCTCGGCGCCGTCGACGTGCTGTGCCTGGACAAGACCGGCACCCTCACCCAGGACCGGCCGGTGACGCACCGCGCCACCGGCCCCGACGGCCGGGACGACCCCGAGGTGCTGCGCTGGGCCGCCGTCAACGCCTGGTGGACCCTGCACCTCGCCGAGCTGCCGGAACCCGACGCCCTGGACGAGGCGCTCCTGGCGGCCGCCGACGCGGACGCCCTCATGGCGTACGACGGTGTGGCGGCCGTCGGGTTCGACCCGGTGCGCCGGCTCGCCACCGCCGTCGTCCGCGCCCCGGGCCGCCTCGGCCGGCACACCCTGGTGGTGAAGGGAGACGTCCAGGCCGTCCTGGAGCGCTGCGCGCTGACGGACGAGGAGCGCCGGAGCCTGGCCGACCGTGCCGCCGCGCAGGCCGACGACGGCCTGCGCGTCCTGGCGGTCGCCACCGCCGAACGCCCGGCCCGCACCCGTGCCTACACCCCGGCCGACGAACGCGGCCTCACCTTCCGCGGCCTGATCACCCTGCGCGACGCGCTCGCGCCCACCGCCGCCGACGCGCTGCAGAACCTCACCGACCGCGGTGTCGCCGTGAAGATCCTCACCGGCGACCACCCCGGCACCGCCGCCCGCGCCTGCCGCGACCTCGGCATCCCCGTCACCGAGGACGCGATGCTCGACGCCGGCCGCATCGACACCCTCACGGACGCCGAGCTCTCCGCCCTCGCCCGCGGTACGACCGTCTTCGCCCGCTGCACCCCGGACCACAAGGCCCGGATCACCCGGGCCCTGCGCACCGCCGGACACACCGTCGGCTTCCTCGGCGACGGCGTCAACGACCTCCCCGCGCTGCGCGCCGCCGATGTCGGCATCGCCCCGCGCGACGCCGCCGACGTGACGCGCGAGGGCGCCGACGTCGTGCTCGCCGAGAAGGACCTCACCGCGCTCGACCACGCCGTCGCAGCGGGCCGGCACGCCGGCGGCAACATCGCCACCTACCTGCGCATCACGCTCTCCTCCAACCTCGGCAACGTGATCGCGATGCTCTCCGCCGGCCTGCTCCTGCCCTTCCTGCCGATGCTCCCGGCACAGGTCCTGACCCAGAACCTGTGCTTCGACGCCGCCCAGCTCGCCTTCGCCCACGACCGCCCGCACCCCTCGGTGCCGCGCCGGCCGACGGAACTGCGCCCGCGCGACCTGCTGCGCTTCATCGCCGGCTTCGGAGTGCTCAACGCGGTCGCCGACCTCGCCACCTTCGCCGTCCTCGCGCTGGCCCTGCACGGGCCGGGCACCGGGGACGACGAGGCGGTGTTCCACTCCGGCTGGTTCACCGAGAACCTCCTCACCCAGGCCCTCGTCATGGTGCTGCTCCGGGCCGGCCGGCACACCGCCGGCCGCCGCAGGCCGGGCCCCGTCACCTGGGCCGCGCTCGCCCTCGCCGGCATCGGCCTGGCGCTTCCGCCGTCACCGCTCGGCCCGGTGCTCGGTCTGACCGGCCTTCCGGTCCTGTACTACGTCCTGCTCGTCGCCGTCCTGGCCGTGTACGCCGCCGGTCTCCTGGCGGCCGGCTCCCGCGCCGCGCGCAGGCTCCAGCCGGCCCGCGGGGTGCCTCAGCTGTGAATTGTGTGTGGATCTGTGCTGCTCGGGCCAGGGGTTTGTTAGATTGCGCAATCACGCAACCAAGGTGATGGGCCCGACCGTCGTGGGAGTGGGTAGATGAGCGAGCCGTGGGACGGCCGGGGTGGCCAGGCCACGCGCAGCCGCAGCGCCCGGGTGCCCGGACAGCGCTCGGGCGAGCCCGAAGGACCGCGACCGGGCGGCCGGGCCGCGGCCCGAGCCGCATCCCGCTCGCAGGGCAGCTCACGGTCGCACGGCAGCAGGCGTTCGCGGCGCCGGACCCGCCCGGCAGGGCGCGGCAAACGAGTGCTGAAGATCCTCGCGATATGCCTGTCCGTCCTCGTCGTGGTCACCGCCGGCGCGGGTTGGTGGTTCTACCAGCATCTGAACGGCAACATCCAGAGCGTGTCGTTGGACGGCAAGGGTGGTTCGGAGAAGGCGGATGCGTTCGGCCGTACGCCGATCAACATTCTGGTGATGGGGTCGGACGGCCGGACGAGCAAGGCGGACTGCAAGCTGGGTGGTGGGTGTTCGCGGACCGGGGTGCAGTCGGGCAGCAACGCGGATGTGCAGATGGTGGTGCACATATCCGCCGACCGTTCGAACGCGACGGTGATGAGTATCCCGCGGGACACGATGACCCGGGTCCCGGCGTGCAAGGACGGTGCGACGGGTCAGTCGACGGCGGGCTACTACGGGCAGATCAACAGTGCGCTGCAGTACGGTCCGGCCTGTCAGGTGGCCACCGTCCACCAGCTCACCGGCATCCCGATCGACCACTTCGTGAAGCTGGACTTCTCGGGTGTGGTGAAGATGTCGGACGCGGTCGGCGGTGTCTCGGTGTGTGTCAGCGACGACGTGTACGACACCTACTCGCATCTGAAGCTGTCCAAGGGCGCGCACACCCTCAAGGGGGTGGCGGCTTTGGAGTTCGTGCGGTCCCGGCACGGGTTCGGTGACGGCAGCGATCTGGGGCGCACCGTCTCGCAGCACATCTTCCTCGGCGCGATGATCCGCAAGTTCAAGAGTGCGGGCACGCTGACCGATCCCGCCGCGGTCTACGACCTGGCCGACGCGGCCACCAAGGCCCTGACCGTGGACGACGGGCTGGGCACGGTGAAGAAGCTGATCGCGCTGGCGTCGGACCTGAACAAGGTCCCCACCAAGCGGATGACCTTCACCACGATGCAGACCGGCAGCGACCCGAACGACAACAACCGTGTGGTGGTGGGCGCGGGTGCCAGGACGCTGTTCGCGACCATCGCCGACGACCAGTCCCTGACCACCGGCTCGGGCAAGAAGTCCGCTGCCGCCTCGGCGACCGCGAAGACCCCGGCCG
>NZ_JBIWPG010000025.1:0-157423 GCF_044768135.1 Streptomyces sp. NPDC101165
AGCCCCTACAAGACGGTCGAACTGGGCGGCGTCCCCATGACACCGGCCCAGGCCTACACGGCGGCACGCACCAAGCCCGACTCCGACGACTGACCTGAAGATCCGGTACGGATATAGCCGTTGTACAGTTGCGCAATGTAGCAATCATGGCAACAGGTGCGGCCGTCCGGCACGCACCGCTGCCCGGCGTGGAGATGGGGTGGGTGGGATGCTGCGCAACGGACTGGAACCCTGGCACCTGCTGATCGTGGCGATCGTCGTCATCGTGCTGTTCGGCTCGAAGAAGCTGCCGGAGGCGGCTCGCGGGCTCGGCAAGTCGATGCGCATCCTCAAGAGCGAGGCCAAGGCCATGAAGGACGACGGCGTCGCGCAGTCCGCGGCCCCCGCCGACGGCGCGCCCGAGCAGCAGGCCGCCAAGGGCGTCCAGACCGCCCCGGGCGAGGCGGCCGCAGCTCGCACGGTCGCCGAGGAGACCGCCGCTCGCTGACATCCTGGGTAGCTGCGCGTGCGAACGTGAGTACGGCTACTCAGGCTTGTGCCGCCGTCCTCCGGGATCGTTGAAAGCCGGAAACGATCTCGGGAGGTTCTTCGACATGGACGGTTCGCCGCGTTCCCTCACCGCGAAGGTGCGCCACTGTCTGCTCAACCCGGCGGCACTGGGCTATCTGGCGATGGTGGTCGGCGTCCTGGCCTATGTCGAGGTGGACGCGCACTTCGTCGAGCACCAGGACGCGAGCTTCGCCGGTCTGTTGCTGTTCCTGGTCACGGCGCCCACGTCCTGGCTGTTCCTGATGCTGCCCGAGCCCCTGCCGGTGACCGGGATCGTCGTGGGCGCCCTGTTCCAGGCCGTGGTGCTCGGTGTCGGGTACCGAAAGCTCTCCGGCCGCCCCCGGCACCGCACCCGCCCGAGCGGTGCGTGAGGGGGCGGCCGAAGGCCTGTCGTCCGCCGGCTAGCGGGCGGTCCCGAAGTCCTGGGTCCAGTAGCTGTTGGGCTGCGCCAGGCCGACGCCTATCTCCTTGAACGAGCAGTTGAGGATGTTGGCCCGGTGGCCGGGGCTGGACATCCAGCCCGCCATCACCTGCTCGGGAGTGGAGTAGCCGTAGGCGACGTTCTCGCCGTAGGTGCTCCAGGTGTAGCCGGCCCTCGTGATCCGGTCGCCGGGGGAGGATCCGTCGGACCCGGTGTGCGACATGTTCTGGTGCGCCGCCATGTCCTGGCTGTGGGCCTGCGCCACCTTCGTCAGGGTCGAGTTCAGGGTCAGGGCCGAGCAACCGACCTTGCTGCGCTCGGCGTTGACGAGCGCCACGATGCGAGCGACGACCCCGGAGGCCGTGGCGGTCGGCTTCGGGGTGCTCGGCGGGGTGGGAGCCGCGGAGTGGGTCGGCGTGGGCGCGCTGTGCGTCGCGGTGGGCTTGGGCTTCGGCTTGACGGTCTTGTGGGGGATCGCGGAAGCGGTCGGAGTCTTCGACGGCACCGCGGGGGGCGTGCTGCTCTCGCCGCCCTGCCAGTGGTGATTCCAGTGGCTCTTGCGGTGGTGAGCGTGGTGCGCGTGGTAGTGCCAGGTCTGGGCCGAGTGGTTCCCGGCGCCGGCGGCCTGGGGCCCGCCCTCGTTCCCCCAGTCGCTGCAGGCCATGGCGACGGACGGTACGCCCACCGCACTCAGGGCGACAGCCCCGATGACCATCCGCCGGTAGTGCTGCTTCTTACGATGCTTCGCCATGCGTGACCTCACCGGTAACTTCCTGCGGGCCGTCATTCTTAGAAAGGCCTCACAGGGAGCGCAAAGAGCCTTCGTACTACCTCGCTTCGTAGATACGGAAGGCCCTTGCCAAGTGCAGGGGAGCGTGCTGGTCGCGCGTTTGCAGTTTGCACGGAGTCCTGTTGCCCCGTCAGAAACCCAGTCTGTTTCAGAGAACGGGCGAGAACGCCGAGCCGGTGCAATGCCGTCCCGCCTGACCCGGTACGCCCCCACGCCAAGCCGGACAAATCCCATATGTCGCCAGAACGGTATCTACTATTCGGCACCCCTAGCTCTCGGGGTGGCGTGATGGATGTCACGGAACCAAAGCTTCCGGTTCTCGTCGGCCGCCCACAGGGCGATCTGTGTGCGCGAGCGAAGGCCCAACTTGTCGCGCACCTTGTCCAGGTGCGTGGCGACCGTATGCACGGAAAGTCTGAGTTGTTCGGCTATCTGCCGGTTGGTCAACCCTTCCGTCACCAGCTCGACCACCATGAACTCCCGCGCGGTCAGCCGAGACCGCTCGTCCGCACCGTTCCTCGTCCGCAGGGCGTACGCGACGAGCCGCTCCCCGTGCAGCCCCCGTGCGCCGGCGACGGCGGCCTCCCGCGCCGCCCGCGACAGGAGTTTCCCGGCCCGGTCCGCCGCCTGCTCCATCGTGCGTCGCCAGGGTGCCTCGGGCTCGGTGTCCAGCCGGCGCCGTGCCTGTGTGCTCGCCTCGTACAACCGCAGGGCGCGCTGCGGGTCCCCGCGCTCGGCGGCCACGAGGGCCAGGCCTTCGACGGGATACAGCGAGTGGAAGCTCGTCCCGGGGGTGATCCGCAGGACTTCGGTGAACAGTCGCTCGGCGCTTCCCAGCTGCCCGAGGGCCAGGCGTACGGCCCCCGCGGTGTGCAGCGCGGCCGCGGTCCGGGGCCAGGGCGCGTGCTCCCTGAGCACCGGCAGGCATCGCGCCATGAGGGCGTCCGCCTCGTGCGCCAGGCCCGCCTGGAGCAGCGCCCAGGCAAGGTGATGGGTGCACCACGCGATCTCCTCGGGTGTGCCGAGCGAGGCGAGGACGCCCCGGCACTCGCGCAGGTCAGCGACGGCCTCGGTGAACTCTTCGCGGCACAGCCGTGCCGCAGCCCGGGCGTCCAGGGCGTTGGCCAGTCCGGCGGGGTCCTGGCGCATCCGCTCCCTGGTCACGGCCTGCTCGCCCCGGCGCAGCGCTTCGTCCAGGTCGGCCTGCTGGCACGCCACCCGCGCGGCGAGCGCGGGCGCCTCTCCGCCCGGCGCCGGGCCGTCGGCTTCGCGCAGCGGTCCGGCCAGCAGCGCGCGGGCGGCCGACGGCTGCTCCTGCTGGTAGTGCACGCGGGCCAGCTCCAGCGTGAGCCGCGCCTGTGCCGCCCCGTCGTGGCCGGTGGCGCAGGCCAGTACCGAGGCGAGATTGTCCCGCTCCGCCGCCAGCGGGCTGCTCGCCTGGTCGGCGAACACGTCCCCGCGGCCCCGGTCGGCCAGCCCGGTCAGCCAGGCGAGGGCTCGTCGCAGGGTGCCCGGCAGCTCGCCGGACGCGCGCAGCCGCTGCAGGGCATAGGCACGGATGGCGCCGAGCTGCCTGAAGCGGGTCGGTGCCGAGTCTCCCGGCAGACGTACGACCAGGGACTTTGCCTCCAAGGCACACAGAATGCGGAAGACCTGCCCCGGTCCGATGCCGTCGCCCACGCACACCGACTGCGCCGCGCCCACGTCGAAGCCGCCGACCAGGACCGCAAGACGCCGGAAGACGACCTGCTCCGCCGGGTCCAGCAGCCGATGGCTCCAGTCGACGGCGGCAGCGAGCCCGCTGTGGCGCCGGGGCCCGGTTCGGCTTCCGTCGGCCAGGAGGTCCAGCTGGCACAGCTGGTCGTCCAGCCCGGCCAGGATGTCGCTCGGCGTGAGGGCGCCGACGTGCCCGGCCGCGAGTTCGACGGCCAGGGTCAGGCCGTCCAGCCGCCGGCAGATCTCGGCGACCGGGCGGCCGTTGCCCCGGTCGAGGGAGAAGCCGGGCGAGCGGCCGGCCGCACGCTCGACGAACAGCCGCACGGCATCGGCCCGAAGCAGGGCCGCCACGTCGTCCCCGGCGTCGGCCGGGGGCAGGGACAGCTCGCCGACCCGGAACACCGTCTCCCCGGGCACCCGTAAGGCCTCTCGGCTGGTGGCCAGGATCCGCAGCCGAGGGCAGCGGCCGAGCAGGGTCGCGACCAGCCGGGCGCACGGCTCGACCAGATGCTCACAGTTGTCCAGGACCAGCAGCCGGGAGGCGTCGCCGAGCGCACGGGCCAGAGCGTCGGCGCCGCTCCTGCCCGCTCGTTCGCCCACGCCCAGCGCGGCCGCCACGGACTGCGTCAGCACAGAGCCGTCCTGCAGCGAGTCCAGCTCCACGAGGTCCACCCGGGCGAAGCGGTTCGGCAACGCCCGGGCGAACTCCAGCGCCAGCCGTGTCTTGCCCACCCCGCCCGCACCGGTCAGCGTCAGCAGACGTGTGCTTCTCAGGAGGGCGCGCAGGCGGGACATCTCCTGCTGCCGGCCGACGAAGGAGTCGAGCGCCGACAGCAGGACGGGGCCGTGCTCGTGGGTGGCAGGGGTCGACGGTTCGGACGGCGAGGCCCGCCGTGCTGCCAGTCGGCGCCGGAGCGCCCGTTGCCGGCAGGCGTTGGAACAGTACCGGGCCGGCCGGCCGCCGTGCGGTCTCGTGATCAGTGCTGCGCCGCATGCCTCACACGTTCGACTCCGGGTCATCCCCGATTCCTGGCCGCCCGCTCCGGGGAGGAAACCATTGCGTCAGGGCGTGGCGGCAGGGTCTATCCCGAGTACGACGGTTCCGGTCACTCCCTTGCCGAGGTCGCTGCCCGCCTGGGTGAGGGTGAGCAGGGTCGAGGACCCGCCGTTGCGGTAGATGCCGTCCCTGGCGTTGAGCGTGCGGGTCGCCGTGTTGTTCCGGTAGGGGGACAGGGCGGCGACCCTGGTGTTGTAGGTCTCCGGGAAGTAGAGCTGGCCCGTGTGGGACACATGGCCTCCGTGGTACGTCCCGTTGGACACCGTGCCGCCCACATGCGTCTTGACGTGGATGTGCAGGGCTCGGCCGACGTACCAGCCCGGGTAGACGGTGGTGAACTCCGCGACGCCGGCGGCGTCGGTCAGCTGCACACCGCGCAGGAAGGTCGTGTCGGGGGTGGAACCGCCGGCCACGTAACCCGAGTAGATCCCGACCGCGTCGCAGTGCCAGATGTCGACCGCTGTGTTGGGCAGCGGGGCGCAGGTGGTGCTGTCCGTCACCGTGACGCGCAGGGTGAGCGGAACGCCGGCCTTGCCCTCGGTGATGTTCTTGCGGACCGTCTCCAGGTCCAGGTAGTAGGGCCCTTCGGTCTGCTCGGGCGTGAGGACGCACGCGGCGGCGAGGCGGGCCGGGGTGCGGGGAGCCGCGGCGGCCGCCGGCTGCGTGCCGGCGAGGCCCAGTGCGGCCACGCCGAGGGTGGCACCGCCCAGGGTGGCGATGACCGATCTGCGGGTGGCGCCGGCCGGGGCGTCGCCCGGCTCGGGGGCGCGCTGCGGTTCCGCGGTGTTGTGGTGGGGGGTGTCAGTCATGCTGTGACGATGGCGCGTGCGCCGGCGCCTGGGATCGTACGGACGACCGATGAAATCGGGGGCGTTACGAAACCCTCGAGACCCGTGCGGCAGACCTCAGGGGAGCGGCTGCCGCTCCGTCTCGTCGGGAGCCGGGGGCAGTGCCAGGTGCGCGAGGTCGCCCGGCGGGGGCGTCGTCACCGGCCACAGCGGAGCGGCGACCCCGTCGGCGAGTGCGGCCGGCGCGTCGGTGAGGTTCATGCGCTCGCGCAGCCGGCCGTAGAAGTCCATGGGGCCGAGCCGCACCGCCTTGAGCCGGCGCGGAGCGGCGTACACGCCGATCCAGTCCCCGGGGTTCAGCACCCCGCGCACCTGGCCGTCGATGCTGACGGCGGCCTGGCCCGACCGCTCCAGGACACGCAGCGCGATGGGCTCGTCCGGAGCGGCCACGACCGACCGGTTGAACGTCATGTGCGGGGCCACCGGCGTGAAGATGAGGCCCTCCGCGCGGGGCGAGACGACCGGACCACCGGCGGCGAAGCTGTACGCGGTCGAGCCCGTGGGCGTGGCCACCAGCAGTGCGTCGGCGGAGTACGACGCGAGGAGCCGCCCGGCGAGATAGACGCCGACCGACACCTGCCGGTCCCTGGCCAGCTTCTCCAGGACGACGTCGTTCAGCGCGGTGACGTTCAGGGCGACGCCCCAGTCGTCACCGGTCTCGCACTCCATGCGCACCGGCGGCGGAGGCAGCATCGGTCCGCGGGCGTAGTGCACCAGCGCCTCCACCTGATCGGGCACCTCCAGCCGGCAGGACGCCCGCAGGGTGAGCAGCATCCGGCTCTCGACGGTGATCCGGTCCTCCCGTACGGCGTCCAGCGCCGCGCGCACGGCCGTGGCGGGGACCTCCGTCAGGAAGCCCACCCGTCCGAGATCCACGCCGAGAACCAGAGCGTCGTTCTCGGCCGCCAGCCGGGCACCGCGCAGGAAGGTTCCGTCGCCGCCCAGGGTGACGATGAGATCCGGATCGCCCGCGGTGTCGAGCTCCTCTCGGGCGCTGTGCCGCGCGCCCTCCTGCCACACGTCGATGTCGGCACACTCCACGGAGTGCTCGGCGCTCCACTCACGCACGGCGTTCGCGGCGGCCACGGCCTCCGCCCGTCCGCCGTGCACGACCAGGCCGATACGGTTCACGGTCATACCCGCCTCCAAACCGGTGTAGCCAGGGCTCTACCCACCACGATCCCCGGCCCGCACCTGACACGCCACGCCGCTGCCGGGGCCGGGGCCTGCCCCGCCCTACCCTGTGCTTACGTGCCGATCCGGCCGGATTTCTGTCACCGCCATGTCACAGCTGATCCACAGCGGAACCCCTGGTCAGA
The DNA here is from genome assembly GCF_044768135.1 of Streptomyces sp. NPDC101165. NCBI lineage: Bacteria > Bacillati > Actinomycetota > Actinomycetes > Kitasatosporales > Streptomycetaceae > Streptomyces > Streptomyces sp. NPDC101165. The sequence goes on from NZ_JBIWPG010000025.1 coordinate 6,701, forward strand.
TTGGTCTGTCTCTGTCCGTGACCACCGGCACCGAGCCGGACGACCTGTTTACTTCCGAAATCGGGGGACCCCATGCAGCACCGAAACACCATCCGCGTCACCGCGTCGGCGATGGTCACGATCGCGGCCGCCCTGTCGCTGACCGCGTGCCAGTCGGGCGGTGGCGAACCCTCGGCCGAGAAGTCGTCCCAGGCGCCGTCCGGTGCGGCAGCTTCCCCCAAGGCCTCGTCTCCCACCAGCCCGGCCACCGCTGCCTCGAAGCCCTCCGGCGGCGGCACCTCCACCCCTTCGGGTGCGACTGTCACGCCGGCGTCCGACCCGTCGGGCGGCACCGCGTCGACGTGTCCCCTCACCGCCCTGGACGTGACGGCCTACCAGGCTGCCAACCGCCCGAGCGGCACCGGCACCGGAGCGGCGATCGTCGAGTTCACCAACGTCTCCGGAAAGACGTGTGTCCTGCAGGGCCACCCGACGGTGGCGGGGGCGGGCAACGGCTCGCCCGACCACAACGCTCCGCTGAAGGTCACCCCCACCGGTACCGCGTCGAGCGTGAAGGTCGCGCCGCACGGCAAGGCATGGGTGAAGCTGACCTTCGTCCAGGTGCAGGGCGAGGCCGACGGCTACTGCGTGTCCGGCGCGAAGCCCACCGTGTACCCGACGCTGGTGGTCGGCCTGCCCGGGTCGGGTGCCCACCAGGTCGCCCTGTCGGACGGTGAGATCGCCGAGTGCGACAACAAGGTCACCGCGACCGCCGTGTCGGCGGTGAAGCCTTCCTGACCTCGTCCGGAGCCGGGCGGCGTCAGTGGGCCGTCGTCGAGGAGACGGCGGCCCGGGCCGCCCGTTCCACGAGTGCGACGCCGTCCTTCATCGAGGTGTTCCCGTCCGACAGGACCGCGACGAGGTAGTGGTGTCCGCCGGTCGTGATGCGGCCGACGCTGTTCACGTCCCACAGCCCGGTCGTGTTGCGCTGCAGCCAGCCGTTCTTCAGGGCCCACCCGGAGCCGGCGGCCGCCGAGACGCCCCAGGACTGCTCGGGGGCGATGCGGCCCATCAGCGTACGGATGTAGCCGCGGGACGTGTCACTGAGTGCGGGCGCGGAGCCCGCCTTCGGGGCGGGCCCGGTGTCGAAGACCGCGCGCATCAGCCGTATCTGGTCGCTCGCCGTGGTCCGGGTGAGCCCCCACCGGACGCCGGGGCCGCCCTGGGTCGAGGTCAGTCCCAGCCGCTTGTTCGCCTCCTGAAGTCCCGGGGCGAGGCCGATGCGCCGCCACAGGGCGTTCGCCGCCGTGTTGTCGCTGTGCTCGATCATCGCCTCCGCCTGGGCGCGCTCCTTCGCGGTCAGGGCGTGCCCGGAGTCCTGCCCCTGGAGCAGCATCGTGGCGATGATGTCGACCTTGATGATGCTCGCCGTGTCGTAGGCGCTGTCGTCGCCGTACACCCTGGGCGTCCGGCCGGCGCCGTCCAGGTCGAGCACCGCGGCCGTCACCCGCGCCTTGCCCTTGGCCTTCACCGACGTGGAGAAGTCGGCCGGGGCGGAGCCGGACCCCGTCGACATGGTGGCCGCGGCCACCGGTGCCGGGGCGAGCGCGGCGGCCGCGACCAGTGTCGACGCCGCGACCGCGAGCGTGCCGCCGATCGCCGCGCGGGGGCCTCGGAGGTGCGACGAGAAGCGGAATCGGTACGCCATGGAGAGGGCCTCGGCAGTTCGGGGGGACAGGGACACAGGACTGCGAACGTAAACAAAACGCCCGCTTCGCGAAGTGACCGCTGCCACGACAGGCCCCTTTGGGCCTGAATTGTGAGCAGAGCAACAACCGGAACACGTGAACCGAACGCGACCACTGCTCACACTGCGTGAACGCCGGAACGGCTTGCCCTCCTCACCCGCGGGGAAGAAAGTGACCAGAGAGGCACACCGGGCCCGGGAGGCGTCATGAGCACATCAGCTGAGCCGAGAGTGTCGGGCCTGGAGATCCGGTCGATCGACTACGTCCCCCTGGACGAGCGGCACGGCAAGCTGTGGCATCTGGGCCCCCTGTGGTTCATGTCCAACGCCCAGATCGCCACCCTCGCGGTGGGGCTGATCAGCATCACCGGGGGCGGGAACCTCATCTGGTCGCTGCTGGCCATCGTCGCCGGTACCTTGATCGGCACCTTCTTCATGGCCTTCCACTCCGCCCAGGGCCCCCAGCTGGGCCTGCCCCAGATGATCCAGTCGCGGCCCCAGTTCGGCTACGTCGGCGCCCTCCTGGTGTGGCTCTTCGCCTACATCCAGTACGCGGGATTCAACGTCTTCAACAGCATCCTCGCCGCCGACGCCCTGCACACCACGGTGCACGCCGGCGTGAAGCTGTGGGTGGTCGTGGTCACCGTGGTCGCGCTCGTCATCGCGCTCGTGGGCTACGACGTCATCCACAAGGCCGAGCGGTTCCTGACCTACACCTTCCTCCTCATCTTCGGGATCTTCACCGTCGGCGTCCTGGTCACCCTGCACTATCCGGCGGGCTCCTTCGACCTCGGCGCCTTCAAGTGGACGCCGTTCCTGGCCCAGTTCGGCGTGGTCGCCGGCTACCAGATCAGCTGGGCGATCTACGTCTCGGACTACTCGCGCTACCTCCCGCCGGACGTGACGGTCCGCAAGACCTTCTACTGGACGTACTTCGGCTCCGCCCTGGGCGGTATCTGGCTGATGGTGCTCGGATCGCTGCTGGCCGCCTGGGCCGGCAAGGACTTCGAGACGATCGCCTCGATCAACGCCGCAGGCGACGAGGTGTTCAGCGGATTCGGCGCGATCGTGCTGCTCTTCTCCGCCCTGGGCCTGGTGTCCGTGACCGCGCTGAACATGTACGGCGGTTCACTGACCCTCATCAGCGCCATCGACTCGTTCAAGCGGGTGCAGCCCACGCTCGGCGTGCGTCTGCTGACCCTCGGCCTGACCGCGGCGCTCTCCCTGGTCGGTGCGCTCGCCGCGACCTCCAACTTCCTCACGAACTTCAACAACTTCCTGCTGCTGGTGCTCTACCTGTTCATCCCGTGGACCGCGGTGAACCTCATGGACTACTACGTCGTACGCCGCGGGCACTACGCCATCGCCGAGATCTTCAACCCGAACGGCATCTACGGGCGTTGGGGCTGGCACGGCATCATCGCGTACCTGGTCGGCTTCGCCGTCATGATCCCGTTCTTCTCCGTCGGAACCCTGTTCGTCGGCCCCGCCGCCGAAGCGCTCGGCGGAGCCGACATCTCCCTGTTCATCGGCCTGCCGGTCTCCGCAGCGCTGTACTGGTGGCTGACCCGCTCGATCGACGTGGAGGCCGAGACACGCGTGGCGGAGGCGGAGGCTGCGGCACTGGAACGGGCGGCACACGAGCACCGCGAACCCTGACGCACGGACGCCGACGCGCCCTGTGCGCCAGGCGGTACGGGCCGGCAGCTCCTCCGACAGGGCCCACGGGCGGCGTGCGTCGTCCTCACCGACCGGCGTGCGGTGGTCACCGACGCCTCCTGAACTCCCTGCCGTGTGACGAAACGCGCGAAGCGGCCCCGCCGTCAGGGCCTGAGCATGCGGTCCTGCTCCACCAGGGGCGCGCCGTCGTGCCAGGGCAAGGGCTTGCCGAAGCGGACCAGTTCGCCGTAGAGCACCGGATCGACGCCCTCGGCGAACACCAGGTCGAGCACGGCCCGGGCGGCGTCGGCGGGGGACTGGGCCCGGCTGTAGTCGCTGAACCACGGGCGGGAGGTGGCCGTGTCGACCATGCCGGGGCAGACGGAGGCGATCAGGGTGCCGGCGGCGAGGTCGTGTGCGCGGCGTTCGGCCGCGACCGCCCGGACGGCGGCGACCTGAGCCACCTTGGAGGGCACGTTGAGCCAGCGCGGCCAGCCCGCCTCCTCCGCGGTCCTGCTGTGGACCAGGCTGCGCCAGGACTCGACGGCGGACTCGACCTGGTCGAGGCTCGCGCCGTCGAAGAGGGGGTGCAGTTGCGGATCGAGGTGGCCGAGGGTGCCCAGGCTGCTGGCCACGACGAGCAGCCGGCCGCCGGGGCGCAGGACGGGACCGAAGGATCGCAGGATCGCGTGCGTGGCGGTGTTGGAGACGTCGATGAACTCGTCGGCGCGCTCGGACTGCGACTCGTCGGGCAGCACCCGGGCGACCGCGTTGGAGATCACCACGTCGACGCCGCCGTACTGCTGCTGGAGGTCACCGGCCAGGCGGTCGACGGCGTCGGTGTCGGTGACGTCCAGGACCCGGCCCTGGACCTGACCACGGGTGGTGGGCAGTTGGGCCACCTCGGCGGCGGCCTCGGCGACGCGCCGCGGATTGCGGCCGGTGAGCAGAACCAGGTCGTCGGCGCCCATGCGGGCCGCCAGCCCCTCGACGAGCGCGCGGCCGAGCCCCTGGTTGGCGCCCGTGACGAGGGCGATTCGAGAAGCGTTCATGCAGGCAACGCTAGAAACGCGTGCGCCATGAGTCCAACGAAGGTTCCGCACGGCTAGTATGCGTAAACGTCATGGACTTCACGGATGTGTCGCTCACGGCGCTGCGCGTCTTTCGCGCGGTGGCCGAGCAGGGAACCTTCACCGCGGCCGCCGCCTCGCTGGGCTACACCCAGTCGGCGGTGTCCCGGCAGATCGCCGCGATCGAACGGGCGGCGGGCGCCGAACTGCTGGAACGCAGGCGCGACGGCGTACGACTGACCGCGGCGGGCCGGGTCGTCATGCGCCGGGCGACGGTCGTGCTCGACGAGATCGACGCGGCCGCGCGCGAACTGTCCGGCCTTCCCGGGCAGGCCGGGACGGTCCGGCTCGGCTGGTTCCCCAGCGCCGGAGCGGTGCTGGTGCCCAGGGCCCTGACCGCGCTGCGCCGCACGGACCCCGGCCTGAACGTGGTCGGCCGGGAGGGCGGCACCCCGTCCCTGGTCCGTGCCCTGCGCGCGGGCAGCCTGGACCTGGCACTGCTGGCGTCGGCACCGCCGTTCCGGCCGCCGGACGCCGAGTCACCCCCACTGGTGCTGCGGACGCTCACCGAGCGCTCCCTGCGCCTCGCGGTGCCGGCCACCCACCCGCTCGCCCGCGGCGACTTCGTCGACGTGGCCGACCTGCGCGGTCAGCGCTGGATCGCCGGGTCCTCCTCCGGAGAGGACGGGCTGATGGGGGTGTGGCCGGGCCTGGACGAGCGGCCCGACATCGCCCACACCGCCCGGGACTGGCTGGCCAAGCTCCACCTGGTCGCCGCCGGCTGCGGACTGACCACCGTGCCCGCCTCGCTCGCTCCCGCCGCACCGCCGGGCGTACGCATCCTGCCGGTCCGTGGCGGCCCCCAGGAGCAGCGCCGCCTGCTCCTCGCCCGGCTGCCGCACCCGCCGGCCGAAGCGGTCACCCGCGTGGCAACAGCCCTGCGCGGTACGGCCCTTGACCTCGACACACCGGAGGGGACACAGCCGTCCCCCTGACCGACGGAGGTGCGGCGTCAGGCCGGTTCGCCCCGCCAGGCGCCGTCCCGCTGGGCCCAGCGCACGGCGGGCGCCACCGCGAACCCGGCCACGGTGAACACCACGCCGAGCACCGCCCAGCCGAGCGTGCCGTGGGCGATCGCGGTGACCGTGACCAGCGCCGGTCCCGCCATCATCCCCGCCGACATCCCGGTACCGAACACGCCCTGGTACACGCCGTGCGCCCGGGCGTCGGCGAGTTCGTACCCGAGGGTCCAGCCACCGGCCGCCGACAGCACCTCCGCGAAGACCTGCACCACCGCACCGGCGGTCAGCGACAGCACCGCCCACACGGGGGAGAGGCCCGCGGACAGGGCGTACACCGCACAGGACACCGCGAGCAGCAGTCCCGCCCAGCGCATCGCCCGTACCGCGCTGGGCACTTGGGAGGCCCGGCGGGCGGCCCGCACCTGCAGGAGCGCCACCAGCACACAGTTGACGATCATCAGCAGCGCCGCCGTCCAGCGCGGCGCCTCGGTCCGCTCCACGATCCACAGCGGCAGCCCGACCTCGGAGAGCGTGTACTGCACGACCAGTACCGCGTTGAGCACGGTCACCGCGAGGAACGGCAGGTCACGCACCGCCCGCCAGCGGTCGACGGCCGGGGCGTCGGCGTCCGGCGCCGTCCGCTCGCGCACATGCGACGCCAGCGGCATCCGCGGCACCAGCAGCGCGGGGCCCGCGAAGGACAGCGCGTTCACCAGGATCACCGTCAGATACGCGCCCCGCGTGTCCAGTTGGAGAGCGACCGCACCGAGCGCGCCGCCCAGGCCCATCGCGACGTTCGTCACCATCCGCAGATAGGCCCGTGCCTCCACCCGCGTCGCCGCAGGCAGCACGTCGGCGTAGAGCGCGCCCTGCACCCCACGGCTCGCCATCTGCAACGCCGTCGCACAGATCACCGTCAGGAGGAACCCGGCGTAGGAGTGCACCAGCGTGTACGCGGCCGTGGCGATGCCCGTACCGCCCCACAGCAGGGCCCCCATCCGCCGGGCGCCCCACCGGTCCGCGGCCTGCCCGGCGGGCACCCCGGCGGCGACACCGACCAGACCCGCGACCGTCATCCCGACCCCGACCGCCGTCGCGTCCAGGCCGACGATGCGCGTGAAGTACAGGATGCCGAGCGGGAAGTACAGCCCGTTGCCGAGGGAGTTGACGGCGGTGAGCATGGTGGCGAGGCGCAGGACCGGGTCGGCCGGCAGCAGTCCGCCGGCACGGGTCGCGCGACTCGCCTCGGGACTGCCGTGCTGGTCGGGGGCGGGTGAGACAGGTGTCGTGGTCATGCCCGACAGCCAACCCCGTCTCCACCGCAGTCCGACAATGATTTAGCCTGACGCTCAATGATCGAGTTCCGCTTCGCCGTCGGCGACCTCGCCACCACCTCCTTCGCCTACTCCCCGCTGCAGGAGACGGTGTTCTCGCTGCGCTGCCTGCACGACCCGGCCCGCTACCCACACCACCGACCCTGGCTGCGCCGCATCCGCCCGCGCCTGGAGACCCTCGACCGCGACGTGCTCACCGCCCTGATCGCCCCCTGGCTGTGGGTGCCCGACTTCCTCACGCCGCGCCCGGCCCGCGCCCGCCCCACGTTCACCGAGGAACTCGACGAGGTCCGCCGCACCCCGCCGGACGTCGTCATCGCCGACTTCCGCGCCACGTACCGCACCGACGACGCCCTCCCACCCGTCGTCGTGCGAGGCCTGGCCGACCCCGCGGGCTTCCTCGCCCGGCTCACCGACGCCGTCGACGCCTACTGGCACACCTGCCTCCACGACAGCTGGTGGCCGCGCGTGCAGAGCATCCTGGAGGCCGATCTCGCCCACCAGGCACGGGTGTTGGCGGAGCAGGGGGCGGCAGCACTCTTCGTCGGACTCGACTCGCGGCTCGTGTGGACCGGTGACCAGCTGCGGCTGACCCGCACGCGCGACACGGCCCCCTGGCCGCCGGCCGACATCCGCATCGCCGGGCGCGGCCTGGTGCTGATGCCGACGGTCTTCGCCCGCGGTGCCCAGACGGTGATCGACGCCTCGCGCCCGCCGGTGCTCATCTATCCTGCCCGCGGCCGCGCCACCCTCTCCGAGGCACCGCCACCGGTCACCGACCGCGCCCTGACACGACTGCTCGGCCGCCCCCGCGCCCGCCTGCTGAGCCTCCTCGCCGAACCCGCCTCCACGACCGAACTCGCCCACCGCCTGAACGTCACCCCCGGCGCGGTCAGCCAGCACCTGGCCGTCCTCTACGACGCGGGGCTGCTCAGCCGGACCCGCAGCGGCCGTACGGTGCGGTACGCGCGCACGGCCTTGGGCGACGAGCTGTGCCGTTAGAGGGCATCACCGCGATGGCGCCGGTCGTTTCAGGACACCTCGTCGTGCGACCGGTCAGGGGGAAGGGCGGCCAGCGCCTCGCCGAGATCGAGCTCCGTCGTGCCGCGCGTCTGGAGTCCCCGCTCCATCAGCAGAGCGGTGCGCCGGCCCACGGCCCCCTCGCGCACGAAGTGCTGAAAGACGACCGCGGCGGCGCGGAGCTCGTCGTCGGAGGGCGCGGTCGCGTGCACGACAGTGGCCTTGGTCGCGACGACGGCGTCGGCCGGGAAGCGCGCGACGCGGCGGGCGAACCGGTCCACGACGGCATCGAGTTCGGCGTCGGGAACCGCCCGGTTGATCCAGCCGTACCGCTCGGCCAGTTCCGCGTCGTAGTCTTCGGTGCCGAGGAGCACTTCAAGCGCGCGACCGGCACCCATGAGCCGGACCAGCCGTTGCACTCCGCCGGCGCCGGGCGGCGCACCGAAACCCGGCGGCCGCGCTCGTGGCCACCAGTCAGCCTCCGTTCATCGGGCGGTATCCCGGGGCGGCCGAGGAGGCGGGCCGATCCCTCGCCGCCGTACTGCCACTCGTGGGCGCCGTACGCAATCTGGGCCCCACCAGCTGGCAGATCGCCGACACCGCCGCCGGACGCCTCGACGCCTTCTGGCAGTTCGGCCGCGACCACGCCAACCTGCTGCCGGGCGCCCTGATCGCGCGGGAGGCGGGCGCCGTCGTCACGGACGCCGCGGGCCGCCCGTGGACATCCGGCTCGGACAGCTTCCTCGTCGCGGCCCCCGCACTGCACGGCCGGTTGCTGCGGGCTCTGTCGGACCGTGCCGAAGCCCGCGCCGCCACGGCCTGACGCCGCTCAGCGGAACGCGTCCATGCGCTGGGTGCCGATGACCGACAGCAGCCGCAGCGCCTCCTCGGAGGGCGAGCCGGGGGCCGCGGTGTAGATGACGACCTGCTGGTCCCGGTCGGTGATGTGGAGGACGTCGCAGTCGACGGTCACCGGGCCGACCACCGGGTGCTGGAACGTCTTGCACAACGTGGGCTCGGCGGACACGTCATGGGACGCCCACAGCCGGGCGAACTCCTCGCTTCCGGCGAGCAGTTCTCCGATCAGACCGGTCAGCTCGGGGTCGTCGGGGTAGCGGGCCGCGGCTGCGCGCAGGCGCTGGGACGAGGCACGGGCGAACGCGTCGGCGTCGGACACTCCGTACAACCGCCGCCCATGGGGGCTCGGCCCGAGGAAGGCCCGGCGGAGGAGGTTGCGCTCCCGGCGGGGCAGGGCGGAGAAATCCTCCATGAGCGCGGCCGCCAGATCGTTCCAGGCGAGCACCTCGAAGGTCGCCGACGTCACGATCGCGGCGGCCTGTGGCAGCCGGTGCAGCAGGTCGAGGATGCTCTGGCGCACCTCGCGTGGGGGACCGGGCGGCGGGCCCGGCGGCGCGCCGGCGAGGTGGTGGAGGTGGACGCGCTCCGCGTCCGACAGGCGCAGCGCCCGGGTCAGCCCGGCCAGCACCTCGCGCGAGGGGCGCGGGCCGCGCGCCTGTTCGAGCCGTGTGTAGTACTCGGTCGAGATGAACGCCAGCTGCGCCACCTCCTCACGGCGCAGCCCCGGGGTGCGGCGGCGCGGCCCGGTGGGCAGCCCCACCTCGGCGGGGGTGATCCGCTCACGCCTGCTGCGCAGGAAGGCCGCCAGTTCTTTTCTGTCCACGTCCTCAGTGTGCGCAGGGTCCGGGGAGCCGATCCAGGTACCGCCGGTGCCTGGATCGGCTTCCGGGACCGACGCAGGCTCGCTGCCATGAACAACACATCCACCACCCCTCCCTCGGGCCTGCTGGCCGGCAAGGTCGCCTTCATCACCGGTGCCGGGCGCGGCATCGGCGCCGCCGCGGCCCGCCTGTTCGCCCGGGAGGGCGCCGAGGTGATGCTCGCGGCCCGGACGGAGGCACAGCTCGAGGCGGTGACCGAGGAAGTCCGGGCGGCGGGCGGAAGCGCGGACTACGTGCTGTGCGATCTGGCCGACGCGGCCGGTGTGCGGGCGGCCGTGGACCGCGTCGTGGACCGGTACGGCCGCCTCGACATCGCCTTCAACAACGGCGCGACCATCCAGCCGCCCGGCCCCATGGACCAGCTTCCGGAGGCCGACTTCGACCACGTCTGCACCGTGAACCTCAAGAGCGTCTGGGTGGCCATGGTCGCCGAGGTCGCCGCCATCCGGGCCACCGCCAAAACCGGGGCCATCGTCAACAACTCGTCCATCGGCAGCCTGCGCGGCAACCCCGAACTGCCCGTCTACGGCGCGATGAAGCGGGCCGTCAACAGCCTCACCGAGTCGGCCGCCGTCACGTACGGCCCGGAGGGCATCCGTGTCAACGCGATCGCCCCCGGCGGCACGCTGACCGAGATGATCCGCACCTGGGAGGCCGAATCGCCCGGAGTCCTCGACCGGATCAGGGCACAGACCCCGCTGCGCCGCGCCGCCGAGCCCGACGAGATGGCCCAGGCCGCCGCCTGGCTCCTCAGCGACCGCTCCTCCTTCGTGACTGGTACGGTCCTTCGCGTCGACGGCGGGGCGCGGGCCTGAGCCCCGGAACCGCCTGGCTCGTGCCGTGTGTGATCTCTCCCATTGCGGCCGACGGGCCGATGCGGCCAACCTCTGGTCGAACGAATCTCCGAAGAACTGTTATCGGGGGCTCGCCGTGCGGTCTCCCAGGTATCGGACAGCACCGTTCGGCATTCGAGGACAGGGAAGCGATTGATGAGTACAGAGCACACTGCGGCGTCGGCGGCACTGGTGACCGCTGCCCGGGCGGGTGACGCGGCGGCCCAGGACGCCCTGGTCAGCGCGTACCTTCCGCTGGTCTACAACATCGTGGGGCGTGCTTTGAACGGCTCGGTCGACGTCGACGACGTGGTGCAGGAGACCATGCTGCGTGCCCTCGACGCGCTGGGCGGTCTGCGTACTCCCGAGAGCTTCCGCTCCTGGCTCGTGGCCATCGCGATGAACCAGGTCCGGGCGCACTGGCAGGACCGGCAGTTCGCTCCGGGCGCCGTCGAGGAAGCCGAGGAACTCGCGGATCCGGGCGCGGACTTCGTGGACCTGACGATGGTCCAGCTGCAGCTGTCCGGGCAGCGCCTGGAGACCGCGCGCGCCACCCGCTGGCTGGAGCCGGACGACCGGGGACTGCTGTCGCTGTGGTGGCTGGAGTGCGCCGGTGAGCTGACCCGCGGCGAGGTCGCGGCGGCCCTGGAGCTGTCGCCCCAGCACACCGCGGTCCGCGTGCAGCGGATGAAGGCGCAGCTGGAGGCGGCCCGCGTCGTGGTGCGGGCGCTGGACGCGCAGCCGCCGTGCGCGGAGCTGCAGGGCGTGCTGGCCTCCTGGGACGGCCGGCCCTCCGCGCTGTGGCGCAAGCGAATAGCCCGGCACGCCCGCGGCTGCGTGCACTGCTCCGGTCTGTGGAGCGGGTTGATGCCCGCCGAGGGGCTGCTGGCGGGCCTGGGGCTGGTCTCGGTGTCGACCGCGCTGCTGGCGAAGATGGGCCCCGCCGCTGGCGAGATGGGCCTGGCCGGCTCGGCGTCCCGGCTGGACGCGACCGCGGACCACGCCGCAGCGGGCCCGGCGGACGGTCGCCGTGCTGGCCGCGGCCGGTCGGCCTCCCGGGGCGAGGTCCGTCGGCGTCGGCGCATCCGGCGCCGGGCCGTCGGCGGCGCCGTCGTGGCGGCCTGCGTCGCGGGCGGTGGCCTCTGGTACTTCGGGACGGACTCCGGGTCGGGGAACGAGGGGGCGACCGCCGCGCGGGTCGCCGGCGATCCCGTGGTGGACCTCTCCGCACCCCGCGTCGTCGAGACCTCGCCGTCGGCCCCCCCGTCGCCGTCTCCGTCGACCTCGAAGAAGGCGAGCAGTTCCAAGAAGCCCCACCCGTCGAAGAAGGCCACGCCGACTCCCCGGCAGACCACCCGCCCCCCGCAGAGCACGCCCAGCACACCGCAGGCGCAGCCCGCCCCCGCGGGCGATGTGGCGCAGGTGGTGGCGCTGGTGAACAAGGAGCGCTCGGCCGCCGGCTGCGGACCGCTCACCGAGAACGCGCAACTGGACAAGGCCGCGCAGGCCCACTCCGACGACATGGCCGCCCGCAACTTCTTCGACCACACCAATCCGGACGGCGCCGACCCCGGTCAGCGCATCACCGCCGCGGGCTACCGCTGGTCCACGTACGGGGAGAACATCGCGAAGGGCCAGCAGACCCCGCAGTCCGTGATGGACTCCTGGATGAACAGCCCCGGCCACCGTGCCAACATCCTCAACTGCTCGTTCAAGGAGATCGGCGTGGGCGTCCACAAGGGTTCCGGCGGCCCTTGGTGGACACAGGACTTCGGCGCCAAGCTCTGACACCGGGCGGACGGGGAAGGGCGTCCGAGCAGGGTACGCCGCCGCACCGGCACGTGCCCTTCCCCACGGTCCGACTCAGCCGAGTTCAAGGGACGTTGAGGCCGGGGCGGCGCAGGTACGCTGAGCGCGACCTGCCCCTGCCAGCAACGGGACCGACCTCATGGAACTCACCTTCGCCGGTCGCGTGATCGAATGGCGTGGTCCGTCGCCCTACTACTTCGTCGCCGTGCCGGACGAGGAGTCGGCCGACATCCGCGAGGTGGCCGCGACGGCCACGTACGGCTGGGGCGTTATTCCGGTCGAGGCCCGGATAGGCGAGGTCACCTTCACGACGTCGCTCTTCCCGAAGGACGGCTCCTACCTGCTGCCGCTCAAGAACGCCGTGCGCAAGCCGCAGGGTCTTGCCGAGGGTGACGACGTGACGGTGGAGATGTCGGTGCGCCTCCAGCGCCGGAAGCCGCCCGTCTGACGCCGGATGCCGCCTCCCCGGCGGGCAAGCCTGCACGCAGCGCTGTGGGTCAGGCGCGTCGCACGGTCTAACGATTGCCTTGACAACAGTTGCCTCGGCAATCACGATGGGTATGTGACTACGACACACGGACTGCACGACCACCTCGGCTACTGGCTACGGCGGCTCTCGGACGAGGTTCACGCCCGCTTCGAGGCCGAGATCGGCCGGCACGGTGTCACCGTCTCCCAGTGGGGGGTGATGGCGAGCGTGTTCCACGGTCACACCACCACCAAGGCGGTGGCGCAGCACATGGCCATCGATCCCGGGGCCGTCTCGCGGCTCGTGGACCGCCTGGTCGCCAAGGACCTGATCCGCCGCGAGCCCGATCCGGCCTCCCGGCGCACCGTGCTGCTCGTCCTCACCGACGAGGGCCGTGCACTGGTCCCCGTTCTGGCCGGCCTCGCCGACCAGAACGACGCCTACTTCTTCGGCTCGCTCGAGGGCCCGCAGCGTGACCAGCTGGAGAGCTGGATCCGGCGCCTCATCGGCGAACCCCACCCCGCGCCACCGCACGACACCGCTGAGGAGTCATCATGATCGCCCGTTCCTGCACCAAGACCGTGAGCATCGAGCGTCCCGTCGCCGACGTCTTCGCCTTCCTGGCCGACCCGGCGAACTGGTCGAAGTGGGCCGTCGTCAACGTCAAGTCGATCGAGCCCACCGAGGACCCCGACTGGTGGGCCATGTCGACCCCGGTGGGTCCGGCCCGGCTCCGCCTGCGCGCCGACGCCGAGTTCGGCATCCTGGACCATGACTACCTGGACGACACCGCGTCCTGGCGGGTCCCTGCCCGCGTCGTCCCCAACGGCGACGGAGCCGAATTCATGATCACCTTCTATCGGCCGCCGGGCTTCAGCGACCAGTTCTTCGACGAACAGATCGCCCTGGTCGACACGGAACTGTCCACCCTCAAGTCGCTCCTGGAGTTCCAGGAGTGACCATGTTCGAACGAGCGGGAAGTAGCCGCGCTCACCAGTAATGTCGTCGGCCCGCGAGTGCATGGCCCATGGAGCCCATGATCCACAGGACCGCGCCGACCACCACCAGAATGATGCCGATGGTCCACAGGATCGAAATGCCGGTGAGGAAGCCGACAATGAGCAGAATGATGCCGAGGATGAGCATGATTGCCTCCTGCCGGTATCGGAAGTTTCCACCCCTGCGAGTGCCCCGAAATTCCGGATAATCTCATTTGCGGCTCCGAAATCTTCGAGCTGGTGAATTGGCGCCGCGACCGAACGCGCCGACCCGGCACTTTCAGTGGCGGCTGCTGCCCGGCCGCGGAACGAGTCGCAGCGCGTGCAGGGCGGTGCCGAGGTCGACGAGGGCGGCGGGGTCGGAGAGCGAACGGCCCGTCAGCTTCTCTATCCGCCGCAGTCGATAGCGCACCGTGTTCGGGTGGATGAAGAGCCGGTTCGCCGTCTCGGCGGCGACGCCCCCGGCCGTGAACCAGTGCCCGAGCGTCTCCAGGAGGCGTGCCCGCTCAGGCGCCGGCAGCTCAAGCGCCGGGCCCAGGACGACCTCGACCAGGCGCGCCGCCTCGGCAGGCGCGGCGGCGACCAGCATGGCGAGCGGACTGTCGTCGAAGCGGGCCACGCCCGGCCCGTCGCCCGGCAGCCCGGCCAGCGCCAGCCGGGCGAAGCGCAGCGCCTGCGGTGTGTCGCGCAGCGAGTCGAACCGGGGGCTGACCCCCACCCGTGCCTCACGGTGCCGCAGCGCCCCACGGCTCACCGTCTCGGCGTCCGGATGAGCCAGCGAGAGCAGTCCGATCTGCTCGCCCGGCAGCAGCCGCCACGCCGACTGCACACCGGTCTGGCGCAGGGCCGCCTCGATACCGGGCAGTGGCTCCCCGCCCGGATCCGGCACGGAGGCGGCCACGACCGCGTAGGGTCCCCGCTCCGGCAGACCGAGTTGCCGTGCCGTCTCCCACAGCGTGGTCCGGTCCGCGAGCGCGCCCGTGAACAGCGCCTCGACCAGCGCCGATCGGCGTGCCTCGCGCTGCAGCGCCAACTCGGCACTGGCCTCCCGGTAAGCCGCCGCGACAGCCTCCGCGTAACGGCCGAACTGCGCCCAGATATCCGACGAACCCGCCACCAGCTGGGCATCCGTGACGTCCGGATGCCGCTGCGCCTCGTGGACCATCTGCGACCAGAGAAACTCGAACCCGATCCGATAGGCGTGCAGCGTGTCCGCGAGCGGCACTCCCTGCTCGGCGCGGAGACGGCCGGTCTGCTCCGCCGGCCGCACATCGGGTTCCGCGTCGAGCGCGAAACGCCCCAGCAACTGATCGGCGTTGGCCGTGCAGGACTCCCGCAGCGATGCGAAGGGGATCAGCGACTCGTCGGCGTAGGACTCGACCTCGGCGCAGATGCGCCGCGCCATCCGCTCACCCAGTTCCGGCAGCCGTCCCAGTAGGGCGGCACTCACGTCCGAGAGACTCATTCCTGCAGCGTACGGCGTGCTCTTTGTTCCCCGGAACAATCCACGGGCACGTGAGCTGTCCGCCCGGCCATGGACCGCTTCCGGACACGGACGCCACGATGCCGTGAGCGCCGGCGGGGACCCGGCGCGCATGCGTGCGAGGAGGCATCATGGCCAATCTGGCGGAATTCCTGGCGGAGACGGCGGGCCGGCACCCCGAGAGCGCCGCCCTGCGGCTGGGGACGGCGACCACCACCTACGCCGAGCTGGACCGGCTGAGTGCCCAGGCCGCCGCCCTGCTGCGCACCGAGGGACTGCGCCCGGGCGACCGCGTCGCGCTGATGCTGCCGAACGTGCCCGAGTTCGCCGTCCTGTACTACGGCATCCTGCGCGCCGGCGGCATCGTCGTACCGATGAACCCGCTGCTCAAGACCCGGGAGACCGAGTACCACCTGCGCGACTCCGGCGCCGTGCTGCTCTTCGAGTGGCACCAGGCACCCGGTGAGGGCGCCCAGGGCGCGGCCGCGGCCTCCGTGCGCCACATGTTCGTCGAACCCGCCGCCTTCGCCGCCGAGCTGGCACGGCTGGAGCCGCAGTACGAGATCGCCACCGTCGCCGGGGACGACATCGCCGTGCTGCTCTACACCTCCGGCACCACCGGCCGTCCCAAGGGCGCGGCGCTCACCCACGCGGGACTTCGCCACAACACCCAGGTCAACGTCGTCAACGTGCAGCAGATGACCACCGACGACGTCATCGTGGGCTGTCTGCCGCTGTTCCACATCTTCGGGCAGACCTGCACGATGAACGTCGCCGTACGCAGCGGCGCCGCGCTCGTCCTCGTTCCCCGGTTCGACCCGCAGACCGTCCTCGACGCCATCGCCCGTCACCGCGCGACCGTCTTCGAGGGCGTGCCCACCATGTACGCGGCGCTGCTCCAGCACCCGGGCGCCGGCGAGGCCGACGTGTCCACCCTGCGCCTGTGCGTCTCGGGCGGCGCGTCCCTGCCGGTGGAGATCCTGCACGGCTTCGAGCGGCGCTTCGGCTGCATGGTGCTGGAAGGCTTCGGCATGTCCGAGACCAGCCCGGTCGTCTCCTTCAACCACCCCGACCGCCCGCGCAAGGCCGGATCCATCGGGACCCCCATCCAGGACGTCGAGGTGCGGCTGGTGGACGACGACGGCCGGGACGTGAACCCGGGCGAGGTCGGCGAACTCGCGGTGCGCGGACCGAACCTGATGAAGGGTTACTGGAACCGCCCCGAGGAGACCGCCGCCGCCATACCCGACGGCTGGCTGCGCACCGGCGACCTGGCCCGGCAGGACGAGGACGGCTACCTGTACATCGTCGACCGCAAGAAGGACCTGATCATCCGGGGCGGCTACAACGTCTACCCGCGCGAGATCGAGGAGGTCCTGCACGAGCACCCCGCCGTCGCCCTCGCGGCGGTCCTCGGCGTGCCGGACGAGCGGCTCGGCGAGGAGATCGCGGCAGCGGTCGTCCTGCGCCCGGGAGCCGAGGCGAGCCCCGAGGAACTCCAGGAGTACGTGCGGGATCGGATGGCGGCCTACAAGTATCCCCGCCAGGTGTGGCTGGTGGACGCACTGCCCATGGGCCCGAGCGGCAAGATCCTGAAGCGGGAGATCTCGGCTCCGGTGCACTGAGGGCGCCATGTGAACCGACCGGCCCAGGGGCTGATTCTCAGGCTGGGCACCCAGCTCGAGAATCAGCCCGCGCAGCCGCGGGTGGACAGGCGATCGGCGATGCAGGCTGCGATGGCGGGGGTGACCGCGGTCATCTCCGGGCGCCAGCCAGGTACGGCGTTCACCTCGCAGATGGTGTAGGTGTCCTCGGAGGTGAACAGCAGGTCCACCCCGGCGATGTCCAGTCCCAGGGCACGGGCCGCGCCCACCGCCAGCTTCTCCGCCTGCGGATAGCGGCCCGCGCACGGCGTGGCGGAGCCGCCCTTGGCGATGTTGGACGCGAGGGTGCCGTTACAGGAGGTGTGCAGTACGGCGCCCACCGGTTCGCCGTCGACCACGACCACGCGCAGGGAACGGCCGTGCGAGTGGGCCACATGCTCCTGGAAGAGAAACGGTGCCTCCTGGGTGAGACTGCCGGCCACCTCGCGCAGCAGGTGCGGGTCGGGGGCGAGGAAGACCTGCCCACCCTTGGCGCCGTTGACGGACTTCACCACGCACGGCGTCCTCAGCCGCGGGCTGCGCACGACGCCTTCGAGCGGAGCGGTGGCGTAGGAGAGTGTGTCGGGCACCGGCAGCCCGGCCAGGGCGAGCTCCTGCAACTGCCACACCTTGTTACGGCACTTGAGCTGGGCGGTGACCGTGTTGACCAGGGTGCTGCCCATGCGCTCCAGGTGCCGTAGCAAGGTCACCTCGCGGTCGCTGTGCATGGGACCGGCGACCTGGCGTACGCACACCACCCCAGGAGCGGGCAGATCCGCGCCGCCCAGGGTACGCAGCACCAACCGCCCGCCCTGGACGCCGAAGAGCAGCTCGTCGGTGTGCCAGACCGCGAAGCGAGGGCCGTGGGCGGCTGCCAGCGCTGCCGCCAGTTCGTGAGTGGACCGGCGCAGCACGGCCGGCCGCTGCCGCACCAGCAACCACACGTCGGCGGGTGCCGGAACCGTCACCAGAGCACGGTGCTGTACGACCACTCGGACTCCTCACCTCTTCGTCACCCGAGCCCGCGGGCCGTCGACGCGGCCAGTCTCGCAGTTCCGTGATCGTGCTGTCACGGACCGTGGAACGCGGCGGGGGGAACGCATCTCTGACGTGGTGTCAGGGGTGCGTGGATCGCCCGAACAGCGCCGTCGCTGCGCCCATTCCGAGTCCGGCCCCGAGCAGTTGGGCGGCGACGAACGGAACCACGGAGGCGGGGGCGATCCCGGCGGCCGTGTCGGTGACGACACGGCCGATGGTCATCGCGGGGTTGGCGAAGGCGGTCGAGGAGGTGAACCAGTACGCGGACCCGATGTAGGCGCCCACCGCGGCCGGTACCAGCCGGGCACGGCCGGTGTGCTGCAGGCCGAGGACGAGCAGGATCAGCCCGGCGGTGGCGACGACCTCGCCCAGCCACAGGTGTCCGGCGGACCGCTCGTGGGTCGAGAGCTTCAGCAGTGGCCTCGCGAACATGGCGTCGGCCAGGATCGCGCCGCCGACCGCCCCGGCCACCTGCGCCGGTATGTACGCGGCGACCTCCCGCAGGGTCGGTCCGGTGCTCCGGCGGCGGCCGACGTACCAGGCGGACAGTGTGACCGCGGGGTTGAGGTGCCCGCCGGACACCGGCCCCAGCAGCGTGATGAGCACGCCCAGGCCGAAGACCGCGGCCAGCGAGCAGGCCAGCAACTGCACACCGGCGTCCTGCGACAGCCGGGTGGCCTGGATCCCGGAACCGACGGCCACGACCACGAGCAGCCCGGTACCGACCGCCTCGGCGGCGACGCGGCGGGCGAGGGAACGGGTCATGCCGTGCACGGCGATCGATGGGTCATGGGAGGCAGTCTGGGTGTGCACCCGAGCCCGGGCACAGTGGAGGAAAATCCCATCTCGCCCGGCATTTCTCGTCGGTTGCACGGTGCTCGACGGCGCGGCCGGCGCAGCGCCCTAGCGGTGGTGATGCAGCCGGTCGAGCAGAACGTAGGCACGATTCTCCGCGGCCGCGAGTTCGGCGGGGTCGATCCCGGCCGGCCACAGCTCACCGGCGGCGGCGTCGTCCGCGTCACGCAGCTCCACGACCGCCACCGCGAGGCGGACCTGGACGAGCGGGGGCGGCGGCCCGACGGCGCGGCCCAGTGACCGTTCGGCCCGGTCCGCGGCCGCCACGCACGCGGCCAGCGCACGCTCCACCCGCACCGCGGCCCGGTCGTGCACCACCAGCAGCGCGCACAGCAGCCCCGTGCCGATCCCCAGGATGCTGCCCAGCACCCGATCGAGGACCAGCGCACCGGCCGGTGCGGGCGCCGCCAGGTCGCTCAGCAGCAGCGCCATCGGCGTCAGGAAGACGACGCCCAGGCCATAGTTGCGGACCACCAGGAACTCCAGCAGGAACTCCAGGGCCACGATCACCAGAGCGAGCGTCATGGGTTCCGGTCGCGCGGCCAGCACACCGAGCGCGATCAGCAGTCCGACGCACGTGCCCAGGGTGCGCTGCACGGCACGCTGGGCCGTCGTGCGCAGGTTGACCGAATGCAGGACGGCGGCGGCCGAGATCGCCGCCCAGTAGCCGTGCTCCAGGTGCAGCAGGACGGCCAACACGCCCGCCACACCGGTGCCGAGGGCCATCCGCAGCGCGGGAACAGCCAGGACGGCGAGGCGGTCGGGGCCACCCGGGCGCCCGATCAGCAGCTCCGTGGCACGCAGCGCGGCGGCATCGCCCCGCGCCGCGGCCGACTCGATCGTGCGTCCGGCCCCGTCGTCCCGGTTCTCCGGCGACGGCGACGCCGTGGGAAGGAACGGCAGCTCCCGCAGCACGGCGGGGGTCCGGCGGCGCCGGTCGGTGAGGAGGGTGGCCTGCCGGCGCCGGTGCACGGCCGTCGTCGCGGGGTCGCCGGGGGCACACCGGGGGGAGCCGACCAGCAGGGTCCAGGACAGGTCGGTCAGGCGCAGGAAGACCGCGTCGGGGCCCGGCCCGGCGCGCCGCGTCCGGGCCGGTGGCGGAGAGCCGAGGCACTGGTACGCGTGCAGGACGGCAACAGTGGCCCCGTGCCGGGTCCGCCGCGGTATGTTCCCCGATGCGGCGGACGCCTCCAGCACCTCGGCGAGCCGGCGCAGAGCCATGGCCACCGCCAGACGCTGCGGTCGTTCGGGATGCACGAACCGGCCTGAGACCGCCAACAGCCACGCGAGCGCGGCTCCGGCCGCCGCCAGCGCCGTGTAGGGAAGCACGTCGGCCCACGTGGGGGAGGCGTTGGCCGCCACGGCGAACGAGAACAGGAGCAGCACCGCGCCGAGCCCGCCGAGCCGCGTGGCATCGCAGACGTACTTGGCCGCGCCCGCGACCAGGGCCGTCGCCACCGCCACCACGGCGGCACCGGCCGTCGACTCCCCGGGGCGGGCCCACACCGCGAGCGCCGACCCACAGCCCACGCACGCCGTCATGGCCGCGGCCACCACCGCGAGGACCCGGGCGCGCCGGGCGTAGGGCAGATTGCGGCCGAACGTGGTGGTGAAGGACCCCAGCATGGCGTAGACCGCGAGATCGGGCCGTCCCGCCATCACGATCGGTACGGCGACCAGGCCCATGGCCAGGGCGGCCCGCACGGCGAACAGAAGCGCTCCGTCCACCTCGTGCAGGGTCAGCGCGCCGCGCGGGGAGAGCGCACGCCCCGCGCCGGCGACCGGGCTCCACCGGCCGTGCCCGCGCACGGGAAGGGAGAATCGGCGCAAACCCGGCATGCTCGGTGTATACCCCGTGCTCCGGCCGGGTGCGCGGCCGGCATGCGGCCCGGACCCGCCACGGCCTGCCCGAGGCGGCGCACTCCGGCGGGCCGGCCGGCGGCGACGGAACTACCCTGGTGGCGCATGAGCAACTGGTTGCCGCTGGACGCCGTGCCCCGGCTGGCCGGTTCGGTGGCGCTCGGAGCCCTGGCCGGCGCCGTCGTCGGGCTGACGGCCAGGGCGCTGCTGGGTGCGCTGGCCGGGATCGCCGCGACGGAGCTGGCCTTCGTGGTGGCGGGCTGGGCGGTGCTGTGGCCCATGGACGCCGCGGCCACCCACCGCAACGCCCGACGTGAGAACATCCGGCCCCTCGGGGAGGAACTCGCGGTCGTGGCGGTCGCTTCGTGCGGACTGGTCGCGATCGTGCTGCTGCTCCTGCTCGGCGCCTCCGACACCGGCCATGTCGGCGCCGCGCTCGCACTCTTCGGGGTGTTCATGGCCTGGGCCGCACTGCACCTGATGTACGCCACCCGCTACGCCTACGTCTACTACACCGCCGACAGCGGGATCGACTTCAACTCCGACCAGCGGCCCGCGTACCGCGACTTCTTCTACTTCAGCTACAACCTCGGCATGACCTACCAGGTGTCCGACACCTCCGTCTCGAGTACGAACATCCGCGCGATCGTGCTGCGGCACACCCTCCTGTCGTACGTCTTCGGCACCAGCATTCTCGCCACCGCCATCAACCTCGTCGCGGGACTCGTCACCGGCTGACGTCCTCGCGCTTTCACGTCGGACACAGCAGGATGGGACGAGCAGCCAACTCAGGAGGAGGCCGGTTCGTGCCCGAGTCACAGGCCGTGATCGTCGAACCCGCCAGAGCCACCGTCTTCCTCGTGGTCACGATCGAGCCGGGCCACGAGGAGGCCGTCCGCGACCTGCTGCAGGACGTCTCGGGCCTGCGCCGCTCGGTCGCCTTCCGCGCACCCGACGACCGGCTCACCTGTGTCGTCGGCATCGGATCGGAGGCCTGGGACCGGCTCTTCGGCGGACCGCGCCCACGGGAACTGCACCCGTTCGTGGAACTGCGCGGCGCCCGCCACCGTGCCCCGGCCACCCCGGGAGACCTCCTCTTCCATGTGCGAGCCCGCCGCATGGACCTGTGTTTCGAACTGGCCCGGCTGATCCTGGAGCGGCTGAGCGACGCGGTCACGGTGGTGGACGAGGTCCAGGCCTTCAAGTACTTCGACGAGCGCGACCTGCTCGGGTTCGTCGACGGAAGCGAGAACGCCGAAGGGGCGGTCGCGGCCGACGAGGTGTTCGTCGGCGACGAGGACCCCGACTTCACCGGGGGCAGCTATGTGATCGTGCAGAAGTACCTGCACGACATGACGGCATGGAACGCCCTGTCCTCGGACGAACAGGAGAAGGTCATCGGGCGGACGAAACTCGCCAACGTCGAACTCCCCGACGACATCAAGCCCGCCGACTCCCACGTGGCGCTCAACACCATCACCGACGAGCACGGCGACGAGCGCAAGATCATCCGGGAGAACATGCCGTTCGGCAACCTCGGCAAGGGCGAGTTCGGCACGTACTTCATCGGCTACGCACGTACCCCGGACGTCACCGAACAGATGCTGAGGCACATGTTCCTCGGCGACGGCCGAGCCGCGCACGACCGCATCCTCGACTACTCGACCGCGATGACCGGGTGCCTGTTCCACGTACCGACCGTCACGTTCCTCGACGACCCGCCCGCCGCTCCCGGCTGAGCCCGAACGGCTCCGGGTCAGCCTTGTGCCCCGCCGAGGGACACCACCACTGCGGTCAGCTGTCCCTCGGGCGCGCGGTAGCTCACCGAGTCTCCGGCCCGGTGGCCGAGCAGCGCGTGCCCGAGCGGACTGTCGGCCGTGATCAGCGCGGGGTCCAGCACGTCCGCCATCGCGCCGATCTGGAACGTGTCCTCCGTGCCGTCCTCGAAGCGCACGGTGACCGTGCTGCCGACCCCGACCACATCGGCGGGGGGCGGGCCCGCGTCGGCCGCCTGCCGCAGTCGCGTGGTGATCTCGGAGATACGGGCGTCCAGGCGATCCAGCTCGCCGGCGCGCTGCAGTTCGTCGGCCCCGTCGGCGAGGTCGCCGACCGTGTCACTGTCCCGCAGAGTCGCCGCCACGGCATCGCGTTCGCTGCGGACTTCGGCGAGTTCCTCTTCGAGTGCCTGACGGGCCGCCTCATTGATCGGCTCGGGTTCGCTGGCCATGTGTGCTCCTCGGACGTGGTGGAGAGGAATGAACTGACCGAAAATGTGAATTTTCGGTCATGTTAGTCGAGGTGCTGCGGATGATCCCCCGGCATAGCCTCGGGAACAGCGACGACCGCCGGCCTCCGTGTGCCGAAGGGGTGAGAGCCGTGGCCATCTCCGAGCACGACCAGAAGCGCCGGGAGTCCCGGGTGGGTCCCGCCCCCAAGGAGGAGCCGGAGTTCCACCCGTACCACCACCCGGCCGCCGGCTGGGGCGCCGCCAAGAGCGTGAGCCGGGTGCTGATGCGCGAGGGCGCGCTGGTGGACGGGCCGCGGGCGATCATGCGGATGAACCACGAGGGCGACGGGTTCGACTGCCCGGGGTGCGCGTGGCCCGACGACACCAAAGGGCTCCATCTGGACATCTGCGAGAACGGCATCAAGCACGTCACCTGGGAGATGACCGGCAAGCGGGTCGGCCGCGACTTCTTCGCCGCACACTCGGTCACGGAGCTGTTCGGCTGGAGCGACTTCGACCTGGAGGACCAGGGGCGGCTGACCGAGCCGATGGTCTACGACCCCGAGTCGGACCACTACGTCCCGATCCGCTGGCGCGACGCCTTCGAGCTGGTCGGCCGCGTCCTGCGCGAGCTGGACGACCCGAACCAGGCGTCGTTCTACACCTCCGGCCGCCTCGGCAACGAGGCCACCTTCCTGTACCAGTTGATGGCCCGCGAACTGGGCACGAACAACCTGCCCGACTGCTCCAACATGTGCCACGAGGCCAGTGGCCGCGCGCTGCAGGCGTCCCTGGGCACCGGCAAGGGGACCGTCGACCTCAAGGACTGGGAGACCACCGACGCCCTGTTCATCATGGGCGTCAACGCGGCCTCCAACGCGCCCAGGATGCTCACCGCCCTCTCCGAGGCATACCGCCGCGGCGCCCAGATCGTGCACGTCAATCCGCTGGTCGAAGCCGCCGCCACGCGCACCATCGTGCCGCACGACTTCACGGACATGGCCCTCTTCAAGACGACCCGGACCAGCACCCTGAACCTGCAGCCGCGCGTCGGCGGCGACATGGCGCTGCTGCGCGGCATGGCCAAGGCGGTCCTGGAGCAGGCCAGGACCGACCCCAAGGCGGTGGACCAGGACTTCGTCGACCGTCACACGGCCTACTTCGACGAGTACCGGGACCTGTGCGAGGCGACCCCCTGGGCGGAGATCGAGCACCAGTCCGGGCTCAGCCGCGACGACATCCTCAAGGCCGTGCTCGTGCTGGCTGACGCCGACCGCTCCATCTTCAGCTGGTGCCTCGGCGTCAGCCAGCACGAGCACGGCGTCGACACCGTCCGCGAGATCGTCAACCTCCTTCTGCTGCGCGGCAATCTGGGCCGCGAGGGCGCCGGTCCGTCACCGGTGCGCGGACACAGCAACGTCCAGGGCAACCGGACCTGCGGCATCGACCACCGGCCCACCGAGGAGTTCCTGGACCGTCTGGCCGGGATCTGCGGGATCGACCCGCCCCGCGAGCACGGCCTGGACACGGTGGGCACCATCCAGGCCATGCACCGCGGTGACGTGAAGGTGTTCGTGGGCATGGGCGGCAACTTCGCCCTCGCCGCGCCCGACACCCCGTACACCTACGAGGCGCTGCGCTCCTGCGACCTCACGGCCCAGGTGAGCACCAAGCTGAACCGCAGCCACCTGGTCCACGGCCGGCAGGCGCTGATCCTGCCGTGCCTGGGCCGGACCGAGAAGGACCAGCAGCGGGGCGGCCTCCAGGCCATGTCGGTCGAGGACTCGATGAGCATGGTCCACCTCTCGGTCGGCATGAAGCGCCCCGCCTCGAAGCACCTGCTGTCCGAGCCCGCCGTCATCGCGGGAATGGCCCGCGCCGCCCTCCCGGACAGCGACACCCCCTGGGAGTGGTACGTCGAGGACTACGACCGCATCCGCGACACCATGGCCCAGGTGCTCGACGGGTTCGAGGACTGCAACCGGCGCGTGCGCCTGCCGCTCGGCTTCCGCAGCAAGCAGCCCGCCCGTGAACTGGTCTTCCTCACTCCTTCGGGACGCGCCGAGTTCTCCGCCGCCCCGCTGCCCGACGTCGTCCCCGCCCCGGGCACCCTGGCCCTGGGCACCATGCGCTCGCACGACCAGTGGAACACGACCATCTACTCCGACAACGACCGCTACCGGGGCGTCAAGAACCTGCGCACGCTCGTCTTCATGAACGAGGACGACATGCGCGAACGCGGCATCTCCGAGTTCGACCCGGTCGACATCACCAGCACCGCCAAGGACGGCAGCCACCGTCACCTCGACGGATTCCTCGCCATCCCCTACGACATCCCCCGTGGCTGCGCGGCCGGCTGCATGCCGGAGATGAACGTGCTGTGCGCGCTCGGCGACTACAGCACGCAGAGCGACCAGCCCCTGATGAAACACGTCAAGGTCACGATCACACCCGCGGCCTGAGCGCGCGGCAGCCTCAGCGGCTCACCGGCTCGACTTCTGGGACGCCACGATCGTGTCGACGGTCTGCTCCGCCCCGGCCAGCCGCTGCACCCGCTCCGCGAAGCCCGGGAACTGCGAGGCGATCTTGGTGAGGAACTTCAACTCGAGCGGTGCCACGTTGACTTCGGCGACATTGCGCTCGATCGCGCGGGTCACGCCCTTGACGACCTGCTCCGGCGCGACGGTCCGCACCCCGCCGGGCGTCGGCGAGCCCGTGCTCGCGAACATCCCCAAGTCGCGTACGAATCCGGGCTGGACGATCGAGACACCGACGCCCGTGCCGTGCAGATCCTGGCGGAAGGCCAGCGAGAAGCCGCGGAGCCCGAACTTCGTCGCGTTGTACATGGACGACGACTTGGTGGCCGCCATTCCCGACAGCGACCCGACGAAGCAGATGTGCCCGCGCCCGGCGGTCACCATGGCGGGAGCGAGCAACCGCGCGAGCATCGCGGGCGCGCGCAGGTTCACCGCGAGCGCCCGGTCGATCTGCTCCGGCGTGTAGTCGAGCACGTCACCGCTGGAGGGCAGCGCGGCGTTGGCGATGAGGATGTCGGTACCGGCAGCCTCCTCGGCGAGGCGCACCACATCGTCGGCGTCACCGAGATCGGCCAGGATCGTACGCGCGCCGTAGCGTTCGGCGAGGGGCTCCAGCGCCTCGCGCCGTCGGCCGGTGAGTATGAGATCCGCACCGCGAGCGGACACCTCCGCAGCGATCGCGCCGCCGATGCCGCCCGTGACCCCGGTCAGCAGAACAGTTGCCCCAGCAATGTGCACGACTACCCTCCCGTACTGTTCGTTCGAACGAACAATAGAGAGGGTGTGAGGGACTGTCCACCCGGACGTGGATGGAAGAATGCAGGACATGCCGAACGACGCTCCCGCCGCCACGACGCGCCAGCGCATCATCACAGCCGTCCTGCAGATCATCGGCGAAGGCGGGGTCGCGGCGGTCACCAACCGGCGGATCGCCAAGGAAGCCGGAGTGTCACTCGGCTCGGTCACGTACCACTTCGAGACCCAGCACGATCTGCTGCGGGAGAGCCTGCTGTACTTCGTGCGCGAGGAGGCCCGGTACTTCACCGAACTGGCCGACCAGTGCCAGACCGAGGGCATCGACATCGAGGACGCGGCGTCCCTGGCCGGGCAGGTCGCGTGCGGCACGGCACTGGACAGCGCCCATCTCGCGCCGTTCGAGCTGTACATCCAGGCCGGGCGCGACGAGCGACTGCGCGAGGCGGCGGCGGAGGCGTTCCGCGCCTACGACCGGCTCGCCACCCAGATCCTCACCGCCCTGGGTGTGCCGGACGCGGAACGCCTCGCGGCCACCACGGTCGCCGTGGTGATGGGGCTGCAACTACGGCGTCTGGCCACCGGCAGCCCCGCCGAGGACCTGGTCGACGCCCTCCTGCTGCTCGCGCGAGGCTGTCCGCCCGCTCAGTGACCGGCGGCAGGCCCCATCAGTTGCGTGGCCTGTTCGCCGATGATGTCCCAAGCGGTGGGCGGGAGATCACCCAGCGCTGTCCACCGCAGCGCGCCGAGCGCGTCCTCGCTGCCGGTGTCGCCCGTGGCACTGGCGCTGACCACGTCGTATCCGTCGCGCACGGCGACTCGCAGGAGCTTCTGCCCGCCGACGTCGGTGTGCAGGGCCGTGGCGACGACGAGCGGCGGCGCTCCGCCCGCTTCGGCCGGCAGTTTGCGGTAGGCGGTGGCGACGGGCTCACGCCAGTGGATGCTCAGCAGCAGCGGACGCTTGGCCGTCGCCTCGGACAGGTCGATCTCCTGAACACCCTCGGGTCCCAGCACGGACGCCCGCGCGTCCAGGACGAGCGCCGCCGGCAGCAGGCAACGCAGTGTGCTGCCCACGAGATTGCCGCCGACCGTCGCCGTCCGGCGTACGGCGCCGGTCCCCACCGAGGCGGCGGCCAGGCGTATGACGTCCGGGACCCGGTCGTCGATCCGGTTCAGCACGACGGCGGCGCCCAGCGACTCACGCCCGATGACGTTGGCCTCCGGGAGGCTGCGCAGCGACATGGCCAGTTCGGGGAAGCCGTCCCGCTGCCAGTCGGCCCACAGCAGCGTCGCCCCGCCGATCGGCACGGCCCCCTCGGCCAGACACTCCCGCGCATCGGACACGGAGCTGGGCAGTCGCAACAGCATCGCAGCCGACCTGCCTTTCTGGGTAGTTGAGCAGCGGGGCCGTGAACCGGTCACCCGCCCACAGGCATGGCGCATTCTTGTCGCACGATGCGGGGCGCACACAGGGCTCACACGAGCATGCCGGGCGTCGTCGAAACCCCCGCCGCACAGGCACCGGTGAGTGCCCCCCTGCGGCGAAGGAGGCATCCCGGCTCCCGCTAAGCTCGCGCGCATGAACGGTGAGGGCAGCGACAACAGCGGTAGACGGGTTGTCGACGGGCGGTTCGAGCTGGAAACACGGCTCGGCGGTGGCGGTATGGGCATGGTCTGGCGTGCGACGGACCTGGTGCTGCATCGGAGCGTGGCCGTCAAGGAGGTCCGGCCGCCCGATCCCGACCTCGCCGAGTACGATCCGGAAGCCGCCGGGATGCTGCGCGAGCGGGTCCTGCGGGAAGCACGCGCGCTGGCGCGTATCGATCACCCCAATGTGGTGACCATCCATCATGTGGTCGACGGAGGTCCGGGTACCTACCCCTGGATCGTCATGGAACTCGTCACCGGCGGCTCCCTGGCCGACCGTCTGGCCCGCGGGACGATGTCCCCCCAGGAAGCGGCACGGATCGGACGTGAGGTGCTGGCCGCGCTGCGCGCCGCGCACCAGGTGGGCATCCAGCACCGCGACGTGAAACCGGCCAACGTCCTGCTGCGTCCCGACGGCCGTCCGGTGCTGACGGACTTCGGCATCGCGGCGATCCGTGAGGCGACCTCCCTCACGGCCACCGGGTCGGTCATCGGCACCCCCGACTACATGGCGCCCGAACGTGTCTCCGGCAAGGACGGCGGTCCCGCCTCGGACCTGTGGTCGCTGGCGATGATGCTCTACACGGCCGTGGAGGGCCACCACCCGCTGCGCCGCGGCACGACACTCGCCACTCTGGCAGCCGTCCTCAGCGAGGAGATCCCGCCGCCGGTCAACGCCGGTCCGCTGCAGGACGTCCTGACGCGGGTCCTCGTCCGGGACCCCGCGGCGCGGCCCGATGCCGAGCAACTCGACCGGATGCTGACCGACGTCGCCCGCGAGCCCGAGTCGCCCACCTCCTACCAACTGCACCCCCCGTCGGCACCGTACGTTCCCGGGCCCGCCACGGCACCCACGGGCTTCGGCCCCGCGCCCGCGATGTCCGGGGGGCCGTACGCCGCTCCTGCGGCCCCGACGACGTTCCAGGGCCCGCAGGACGCGCGTCCGGCGTCCCCCACCGTCCTGGTGCGGCCGGACCGTGGCAGGCGCTGGAAGGTGGTGGGCCTGCCCGTCGCCGGAGTGGCGCTCGCCGGGGTCCTCGTCTGGGCGGGGCTCCCCGACGGAGACTCGAAGGCATCCGGTTCCACCCCGTCCGGCAACTCCACCAGCAAGCCGCCGACGGGCGGCGGCTCGAGCGCCACGGACGTCACGCCGTCGGCGAAGGAGTCGACCGGCGGGACGGCGAGCACGAAGGGGAACCTGCTGACTCCGGCCGGCATCCGCACCGCCATCAGCGCGTTCAAGCAGCAGACCGGACGGACCCGGTTCGGGTCCTTCGTCGTGTATCCGGAGTACGTCTCCGCCGACCTGATGGTGAAGGGCAGCGACACCAAGAAGGACTCGTACACCTATCGCCCCGGCCAGGGCGTCCAGAAGGGCATCATCAGCGACACGCTGGACGGCGAAGAGAAGCCCGTCAGCCTGGACGACTTCGACTGGGACAAGGTCCCGGCCCTGCTGGCCGAAGCCGAGCGGAAACTGAAGGTCGATCACGTCACGACCCGCTACCTGACGGTGATCCTTCCGGGCAACCCCTTCGGCGACCCCGCCGGGATGTCCGTCTACCTCACCAACGCCTACGGCCAGACCGGCTACCTCCAGGCGAACACCCAGGGCAAGGTCACCAAGGTGATGCCCAACGACGGCTGACGCGGCATGTGAGTCAGGTCACCTGGCAGGGTGGAACTCGAAAGCCGGCATCGACGAACAGGAGGTGACCACGACACGGCTTTCGAGGGATACGAGATGAACCACAGAGGTGAGACGTGACGCTCCTGCCGGGCACCGCTGCCGCACTCACCACGGCGACGGACGCGGTCGGGGACTCCGACGGCTCGGTGATCGAACGGTCCTGGCGGACGCCCGACGCGTTCGCCCTGATCTTCGACCGCCACGCCGACGACATCCACCGCTACATCGCACGACGTCTGGGCTCCGACACCGCCGACGACCTGATGGCGGAGACGTTCGTGATCGCGTTCCAGCGCCGTCGGCGCTACGACCTGTCGCACGCGCACGCTCGGCCCTGGCTGTACGGGATAGCCACCAACCTGATCGGCCGTCACCGCAGGGACGAGGCGCGCCGACTGCGGGCACTGTCGCGCATGGCGTCACTGTCCGCGGACCGGGGTCTCGAAGGTCCCGAGGACGGGATCACCGAGAAGCTCAGCGCCGGCGGGACGCACGGCACGCTGGCCGGCGCTCTCGCCGCGCTGCCCGCCCGGTACCGGGACGTGCTGCTGGTGATCGCCTGGGGAGAACTCGACTACACGGAGGCCGCGCAGGCCCTGGGCGTGCCCGTCGGCACCGTGCGCTCCCGCCTGCACAGGGCCCGCACCAAGCTGCGGCGGGCACTGGGCGCAGCGGATCTCACCACCTCGACCGCGCCTCAGAAGGAGACGGATCATGGATGAACTGACGATGGTGCGCGGATGGGAAGCCGACGAGCGCGGGCTGTCCGACGCCGCCCGAGTCGCCGCCCGGGCCCGCCTCGGAGCCGCCATGGTCGAGGAGTCCCGCAGTGGCGCATCCCGTGGACGCGCACCGAGCCGGCGACTCGTGTTCCGTACCGCGCTCGTCGGCGTGACCGCGGCGGCGGTGGGCGTCACCGTCGTGGTGGCCCAGGACGCCAAGGACGACCACAAGCCCCGTCTGGGCGCGATCGGCGCAACGGAGGTGCTGCAGAAGGCCGCTGACAGGTCACGCGCCGCTGGGAACGATCTGCCCGTTCCGCGCAACGACCAGTACTTCTACACCAGGACCTACATCACGCAGACGCCGGTCGAGGGCGGGAAGACCAGGACGTGGACCGACGAGAGCTGGATGTCGGTGGACGGATCCAAGCCCTCCCTGCGTCAGGAGCACGGGAAGATCCACCACGATCCGCCGCTCGGCAAGCACGAAGTGCGCTGGCCCCCCACCATCTACTCCAAGCTCAAGGCCATACCGACGGACCCCGACAACCTCCTCGCCCGGTTCAGGATGGGCCAGCCGAGCTCGCCCGACAACGACAAGTACGCGTTCTTCGAAGGATGCATGCTGCTCATGGGGCCGCGTGTGATGCCCCCCGGCCTGCAGGCCGCCGCCTTCGAAGCGCTGGCGAAGCTTCCCCGGATCCGCCTGGACTACGACGACGTGGACGTGGCCGGCCGGACCGCCGTCGGAGTGTCGTACCCCACGATGGAGTGGACCTTCCTCTTCGACCGCAAGACGTACGACTACTTGGGCCTGCGTACGAGGGGGAGCAGCCCGAAGAAGGTGCACGGCGAGTGGAAGCAGGTCAACTACTACTACGAGACCAGGAGTCTGCAGGACATCCAGGTGGTCGACCGTATCGGTCAGCACGGCTGAGCACCCGTGGGACTCGGTCCGGCAGAATGACGGGCATGAACGGGAACGGGAACACCAGTACGACAGCTGTCGAGTCCAGGCCGCCGCTGACGGCCGGCCTCACCGGTGCCGAGCTGCTGCGCTGGTACTGGACGCTGGACGAGCTCACCGGTCTCGCCCGCACGATGGGCGTCGCACGGCAGGGCGGCAAGGCGGCGCTCACCGCCCGGCTCGCCGCGGCGCTGGACGGCCGGCCGCTGCCGGCCGCTCCGGCCCGCCGTCGCCCGGCGACCGCGCAGTTGGCCGAGCCCGTCGACGGCGACACCGTGATCCCGACCGGCCAGCGGTGCAGCCAGGTTCTGCGGAGGTACTTCGTCGAGGCGATCGGCCCCGGCTTCCACTTCGACGCCTTCATGCGCGACTTCATCGCTCAGAGTCCTGGCCGGACCCTGGCGGACGCGGTCACCCACTGGCACGCCACCCGCCCGGACGCGGCCCGGCCCCGCGAGATCGAGGAGCAGTTCGAGTTCAACCGCTTCACCAGCGCCTGGCACCGCGAGAACCCGGCCGGCACCCGCGCCCAGGCTCTCGAAGCCTGGTACGCCCACCGCGCACTCCCCAAGCCCCCCAGCGGCGGCTGACGGCACACGCACGTCGGGCGAGGACGGATTCAGCCGTTGCCGGTCGCCCGAAGGGCACGTACGGCAGTGGCGTCGCGGTCGGCATCATCGAGTGCCGATCGCGACGCCACCGCAGCGCGTCACAGGGTCGCGGTCGACCCTTCGCCGGACGCGCTGCCCGCGAGCCACTCGTCCCATCCCAGGTTGAAGTCCGCGTAGCCGTTGTCGGGCGAGGCCTTGGCACGGGTCGAGCCGGTGATGGTGACGGGGTCGCCCTGCTTGACCTGGCCGTAGAACCACTTGGCGTCCGACATGGACAGGTGGACGCAGCCGTGCGAGCCGCGGGCGCTGCCGCTGCCCGGGTTGGGGTCGCCGGTCGAGAAGTGCACGTACGTGCCGGACTGGGTCAGGTGGACGTCCCAGGGCAGCGTCAGGTCGTAGTAGTTCGGGCTGCCCTTGTCGCAGCTGATGCCGACGCTGCAGGAGGTCATGTGGACCTTCTCCTGCTTGTCGATGACGGCCATGGTGCCGTTCCACGTCGGGTACTGAGGGCTGCCCGCGTTGATCGACAGGGTGCGCACCGCCTTGCCGTTGCGGCTCACCTTCATGGTGTGGCCGGTCACCGAGACGTCCGCGCGCACGTCGTCGCCGACCTTGAAGGTGTGCGTGTAGGCGCGCACGCCGTAGCGTCCGTTGCCGTTGCTGACGCCCTGCATGTCGGCGTCGACCTTCACCGTCGTGCCGGAGGGCCAGTACGACTTCGGGCGCCAGTCCGCGCGCCTGTCACCGAACCAGTGCCAGGCGCCGGCCACCGGCTGCGAGGCGCTCACCTTCATGTGCTTCTCGACCGCGGCCCGTGCCTTCGCCGCCACCGGGTTCGTGAACACCACCGAGATCGGCATGGCCACACCGACCGTGGTGCCCGTCTGCGGGGTGATCGTCTCCAGCAGCATCGGCGGGCCCGCGGGCTTCTTCGGCGACGGAGAGGCGCTCGCGCTCGGCTTGCCCGACGCCTTCGCGTCGTCCCCACCGGCCTTGTCGCTGCCGCCCCCGCCGCCGCAGGCAGTCACGCCCACCAGCATCGCACCCGTGACAAGTGCGATCCCTATGCTGCCCTTGCGCCGTCCCACGCCCCGCCCCGCTCTCTCGCTCTTCGGCCCTGACGGGCCCGACTCCCTGTCAGACAGAGTAGACCTGGGCCTCAGTTGCACGTGTCGTGTAAAGCGTGTCCCAAAACTCGACGCGCACCGCCGGGTCGGGGAGGAAGGCGCCGGCCCTGGTCCATGCCTGCCCCCGGGTCAGTCGAGGACCAGGGGATCCGGCAAGGACACCGAACCGTGCATCCGCAGGAGCGTGTGGACGACTCCTGAGAGACCCGACATGAGGCTGGGGGAGAACGCCTCCCGGGCCAGGCCGCCGACCGGGCCGCGTTGTTCGAGGCCGGTGAGGATCTCGCCGTCCAGGTCGGAGGGGTCGCCGACGTTCATGGACGTGAGGAACTGCCAGAGGCCGAGGTCGCCGTGGCACAGCGTGTGGCTCCAGCCGAAGCCCTCGGCCGCGCAGGCCTGTGCGGCGCGGCGGGCCATGTCGAGGTGCGCCGGATCGCCGGTGCGCCGGTGCAGGTCGAGCATGCCGATCCCGACCCCCGCGCTGCCGTGACACCAGCTGGTGAAGAAGTCCTCCTCGGCGCCGATGCGGACGTCGAGCCAGTTGCCGTGGTCCGGTTGGTAGAGGGACTCCTGGTAGGCGAAGGCCAGACCGGCGAGGTGGGCCCAGTCGCGGCGCTCGGCCGCGGAACCGGCGTCGCTCAGGGCGAGCCGGGCCAGCGCCCAGCCGATGCCGGTGGCGCCGTGGGCGAAGCCGCCGATGCCCTCCGGATTGAGCCGGGTCGTCCAGCGGGCACCGCTCGCGTCCACCGTGGCCAGCCCGGTCAGCCGGCGGCCGATGTGCGCCGCCGCGGCGAGCCAGCGGTCCTGCCCGGTCGCCGCGGCCAGGTTGAGCAGCGGGACGATGCCGCCGGCCGCTCCGTTGAGGAGATCCACCTCGACGTCGTCCTCGACCAGTCGGCCCTCCAGCAGCACCGCCCTCGCGGCGGCCCGCTCCAGCAGCCGGCTCTCACCGAGCACCCGGTGCAACGCCAGCCACGTCCACACCTGCGACGCAGCGCCGCTGAACGCCCCGGGTGACGGTGTCGGCGTCCGGTCCTCGGTGCTCATCAGCACGCGCAGCGCGCCGTCGAACGTCGCGTTGACGCCGGGCACCTCGTCCGCCCGCCCGGCCCGCACCTCGGCCGCGTACTCCGCGAGCGTCAGCACCACCCCGCCCTGCCCGGTGTAGAGGTCGGCGGGCAGCACCCTGATGGACCATCCCGCGGGGGTGAAGACCGGGCTGATCCAGGTCGCCGTACCGTCCTCGCCGGGCACCGCCCCGTCGCACAGCCGCCGCACCATCCGCGCGGCCAGCTCCCGACGGCGCCGCTCCCGGTCACGGGCGTGCGGCTCGTGGGCGGCGGCCTGCACCCGTGCCGGCAGCGAACGCTCGTTCAGGTACGCGCCCACCAGCGCGTCCTGGATCACCGACTCCTCCAGCGCGAAGTCGGCCGTGCGCCAGTCCTCGACCGTGTTCCGTACGGCGGCCGTGTCCACGGTGAAGCCGAACATCGGCACGTCGCCGGCCAGGAGGTCCGTGATCTCGCCGTCGACAGCCTTGCGCTCGGTCGGCGCACCGGGCAGCACCTCGGCGTTGCGCCGCAGGATGTCCCGGGCCCGCTCCACGGCCGACGCCTCGTCGTGCAACGACGCGGGATGCCACAGCATGCGGCCGATGTCGACGTACGCCTGGGTCGGCCGCAGGATCCGGCGTGCCCGGGCGCCTTCGAAGCGGGCCAGCAGACGGTACGGATCCATGCCGGGCCGGCGCAGATGCGCGGTCATCTCGCGGAAACCGGCCAGGATCCGGTCCCAGTACGCGCTCAGCACGGGGGTCGGGCTCGGGTGGTTGCCCGCGGTGGGCATCGCCACCAGGTCCACCTGGAAGCGGGCCGCCGCGGTGCCGCCGTCCGCGATCACCGGGTTCGGGATCAGCGGCTGCTGCCCGGGCAGGGCCCCCACCCCGGAGATGTCCACTCCGCCGAGCGCGAACCCGGTGCCCCGCACGGGCAGCAGCCCGGTGCGCAGTACCGTCCGGCGGATGGCCGCAGCTGCCACGTCCACCGCGTCACCCCGGCCACTCGGCGGGAACGGCGCGGGGGAGTCGAAGAGCGTCTCGGCGTCCACGATCACCGGCACCGGGCCGGCGGCGATCATGTTCTCGGCATGCATGTCGGTGCCGCCGGTGAAGCGCAGCACGGCCAGCCAGTGCCCCATGTTGCGGTAGAACGCGGCCAGTTCGGCGTCGTTCGCGCAGTACCGGTGGTGGACGAACTCGGCCCAGCCGTAGCCCTCGCGCGCCAACGTCCGCGGCACGCGGATCCGTTCGTCCGGCGTCGGGGCGCCGGGGAAGTCCGAGAACAGCTCGTCCAGAAGTGCGCCCAGAGCCACGTCGGCCTCGGACGGCCGGGGCTTGTACATGACGCTCCCGCCTGCGAAGTCGACCCGGCTCACCGTCAGACCGCCCCGGTGGCTGTCGCCCGCCCCGAACGTCAGGGCGTGCACCGGCCCCGCGGGTGCCCCGAGCAGCGGGTGCAGCAGGGCCCGGTCCGCGGCGAGCCGCTCCGCGAACCCGGCCGTGGCCGCGACCGACATCCGCGCCACGGCAGCGATCCGCCGGCCGACACACGGGTACCGGTCGGCCAGCTTGTCGAGATAGCCCTCCGCACTGGCCTGCTCGACGAACGCGGCCCACGTCCTTGTGTCCGCCGGGCCCTCGGCGTCCGGACCGCCGCCCCCGGCCAGGCGCAGCGCGTGCAGTTCGACCAGGAAGAGACGGGAGAGTTTGGCGTGCAACGACCTGAGCAGGGTGGTGTGACCGGCCTCCAGCACCACGTCCCGCTCGTTCCGGTCCAGGGCGGTCACGGCCGCAAGGCGCCCTGCCAACTCGTCCCGCCACGGCCGCGCGATGCTCCGTACGGGCCCGGCGAACCACTCGGACTCGTCCACGCCGTCCGGCGCCGATCCGCTCACCTTCCACCCTCCCTCTTCCAGCTCACCGAACGAGACGCGGGGAACCGCGCGAGCAGCGCGCAGTTCCCCGGTCGGGGCCCGAAGGCACCGTGGACGATCAGCAGCACCAGCTGCCGTGCGACCCGCTCGGGCTGGAACAGAAGCCGTACAGGGAGTCGCTCGGGTCGGTGAGCGCGGCCTCCGCGGCGGCGCCGCCGACGTAGAGCGGCCCGGCGGGGTTGAGCTGGCCGTAGGCGCTCTCGGCACCCGACAGCCAGGCTTCGAGCACGGCCGCGGTCTGAACACTGGTCTGGGGCATCGGTGGCCTCCGAAGGCGGGAGTTTGGGGCGGATTGCCCAGCCCTGAGTATCGCCACGTTCGAACACCCGTCAGATGCGCAATCCGGCCACAGTCGTGCGGGAATCCTGATGCCTCCTGTAGGAAACTGAGGCGTTCGGCAGGCGCCGGTCCGCCCTCACAACATGACGTGCTTGACCTGTGTGTAGTCGAGCAGGCCGGTCAGAGAGAGGTCGCTGCCGTAACCGGAGTGGCGCACACCGCCGTGCGGCATCTCCGAGACTGTCGTGCCATGGGTGTTGACCCAGACGATACCGGTGTGCAGTGCGCGGCTCGCGCGCATGGCCCGGTCGTGGTCGCGGGTCCAGACACTCGCGGCCAGCCCCTGCGGAACGGCGTTCGCCATATGCAAGGCCTCGGACTCCTCGCTGAAGGGCTGGACGGTGACGACCGGGCCGAACACCTCGCTCCGCACGATCTCGTCCTCCTGCCGGACTCCGGCGACCACCGTGGCCTGGTGGAAGTAGCCCGGGCGGTCCAGGGCCCGGCCACCGGTGACGACCTCGGCATGCTCCGGGAGCCGCTCCAGCAGGCCGCGCACGGAGGCGAGTTGGGCGGCGTTCGCGAGCGGACCGAAGTCGGCGCGCTCGTCGTCCGGGCCGCCGGGCAGCAGCCGTGCGGCCCGGTCGGCGAAGGCGTCCACGAAGGTCTCGTACACACGATGGTGGACGAGGATCCGGGTGGCGGCCGTGCAGTCCTGCCCCGCGTTGTAGAAGGCCAGCGACGACAACTGCTCGACCGCGTCGCCGAGATCGGCGTCGTCGTGCACCAATACCGGTGCGTTGCCGCCGAGTTCGAGATGCAGCCGCTTGAGGTCGGCGGCCGCCGCCGCGGCGATCTCCTGTCCGGCGCGGACGCTGCCGGTGACGGCGACGAGCCGCACGTCCGGGTGGGCCACGAGGGCGCGCCCGGTGTCGCGGTCGCCGCACACCACGTTGAGCACCCCGGGCGGCAGATGCGCGGCGGCCAGCCGGGCGAGGAGCGTGGCCGACGACGGCGTGGTGTCGGACGGTTTCAGGACGACGGTGTTGCCGGCGGCCAGCGCGGGGGCGACCTTCCAGACGGCCATCATCAGCGGGTAGTTCCACGGGGTGATCTGCGCGCACACGCCGACCGGTTCGCGGCGCAGGACGGAGGTACGGCCCGGCGTGTACTCGGCCGCGGCGGCGCCCGGCAGATTCCGGGCGGCCCCGGCGAAGTACCGCAACACGTCGACGATCGCGGGCAGTTCGTCCGCCAGGAACAGAGCGCGCGGCTTGCCGGTGTCGGTCACCTCGGCGCTCGCCAGCGCGTCCGCCTCCCGTTCCAGGGCGTCGGCGATGCGCAGCAGTGCGCTCTGCCGCTGCGCCGGAGTCGTGGCCGACCAGCCGGGAAGGGCCTGCTCGGCCGCCCGGCAGGCCGCGTCCACGTCCTCGGGGCCGGAGAGCGGGGCCGTGCCGTGGGGGAGTCCGGTGGCCGGGTCGATCAGCGGCAGGGTGGCACCGGAGGCGGCCGGTACCTCCTTGCCGTCGATGTGGTTGAGACGGGCGTTGTCAGCCACGGCGCAGCGCCTCCTCCGCGGCGTTGCGCCCGGTGCGGACGGCGCCCTCCATGTATCCGGCGACCCACTGGTCGGAGCCGCAGACGTAGAACGGCGGCTCGTGTGTGCCGTGCAGCGGGCCGACCGCCATGACCTCGCCCGGCGGCCACTGGGTGACGTAGCCCTGGGTCCACGGGTCGGTGCCCCACAGCCGCAGATGGCAGGCGGTCGGCCGCAGCGCCTCGTCGCCGAACATCGCGGCCATCTCGGCGAGCAACTCGGGCGTGCGCAGATGAGGTGGGGTGCCGAGCAGGACGCCGTAGCGCTCGGGCGGGATCAGCGCCGACAGCACGCCCTCGTTCTGCGGCCAGGTGCTGCCCAGGACCCCCTCGCTCTCGGACAGGCCGTTGAGCCCGTCGGCGCGCCAGAAGGGACGGTCGTACACGGCGGCGAACTTCGCGGCCATCGCGTGTCGTTGCCGGTGCAGCGAGGCCAGGCGGGCGTCGCTCACACCGGTGACGGCGACCGACCGGAGGGGGCCCACCGGCAGGGCACTCACCACGGCCGCCGCGGTGAGGACTTCGCCGGTGACGAGGCGTACGGCACAGTGGCCGGGGCGTATGTCCAGCGCGGCGACGGGCGAGCCGAGGCGGATGCGCGGCCCCAGCTCGCGGCCCATGACCTCGGCCAGAGTGGCCGACCCTTCCGCCAGTCGCAGTCCCTCCCAGTTCTCGTAGTCGTAGTCGCCCGTACCGGGGACGGCAGCGCACTTGCGCAGCGCCGCCAGCAGCGAGATGCGCTCGTACGATCCTCCCGCCAGGGCCAGTTGGCCTATGTCCCACAGCCGCACCACGGCGGGTGCGGCGTGGCGGGAGCGCAGCCAGTCGGCCACGGACAGCCGGTCGAGGGCGGTCGCCTCCGGGTGCGACCAGGGGTCGTCGGGGTCGACCGTGGCGGCGAGTTCGCTGAACTCCTTCCCGAGTTGCTCGTGTTGGGCCATGTCACCGGGGCCGAACAGGTGCGGTGGGTCGCCGGCCGACAGACCCTCGGGTGTGGAACGGGTGATACGGCCGGGTTCGGCGACGTAGCTGGCGACCAGCTCCAGGCCGAGTTCCTTGGCGAGTTGCAGGTACCCGGTGTGGGCATGGCCGACCACTTCGCCGCCCAGCTGGACGGTACGGCCGTCGGGCGTGCGGGTCTGCTCGACCCGGCCGCCGACGCGGTCCCGGGCCTCCAGGACGAGCACGTCGGTGCCGGCGGCCGCCAGGTCCCGGGCGGCGGCGAGCCCGGCCAGACCCGCACCGAGCACGATCACGTCGTGATGCATCAGCTTCGCTTTCGTGAGTGAGGCGGGCGGGGATCAGGCCAGGACCAGGCAGTGTTCGGGCCGCCAGCCGAACTCGACCGTCTCGCCGCCGCTCCAGCGGTCCTCCATGCGCGCGCGGGCCGTGTTCTGCTCCAGCACGGACAGAGTGACGCCCGGGGCGAGTTCGATCAGGTAGGTCGTGGTGGGGCCGCTGTAGACGGTTTCGCGGATGACGCCGGTCTGCATCGACATGCCCGGTTCGAAGTCCGACAGCCAGATCTTCTCGGGGCGCACGGACACGCTCACGGCGGTGCCGTCCGTGATGCCGCTCCGGGCGCCGACCGCCAGGGCGGGCCCCTGCTCCAGGGCGACCTCACCACCTCGGTAGGTGCCGGTCATCAGGTTGGAGGTGCCCATGAAGGAGGCGACGAAGCGGGTGGCGGGATGCTCGTAGACGTCCTCGGGGGTGCCGCACTGTTCGATGCGGCCCTCGTTCATGACCGCGATCCGGTCGGACATGGTCAGCGCCTCGTCCTGGTCGTGGGTGACGAAGACGAAGGTGATGCCGACCTCGCGCTGGATCTGCTTCAGCTCGACCTGCATCTGCCGGCGCAGCTTCAGGTCGAGGGCGGCCAGCGGCTCGTCGAGGAGCAGGACGGCCGGACGGTTGACGAGCGCGCGGGCGAGCGCGACGCGCTGCCGCTGGCCGCCGGAGAGGGTACGCGGCTTGCGGTCGGCGAGGCCGGCGAGCTGGACCAGGTCCAGCATCTCGCCGACACGCTGCCGTGTCTCGGCCTTGGCGACGCCCTTGCGCTTCAGCCCGAAGGCGATGTTGTCGGCGACGCTGAGGTGGTCGAACAGCGCGTAGCTCTGGAAGACCGTGTTGACGTTGCGCCGGTTCGGCGGCAACGCGGTCACGTCCTCACCGGCGAGCAGCACCGAGCCCTCGGTGGGGTCGCTGAACCCGCCGATCATGCGCAGCGAGGTGGTCTTGCCGCAGCCGGAAGGGCCCAGCAGGGAGAAGAAGTGGCCGGACTCGATGTCGAGGTCGAGCCGGTGGACGGCGTAGGAGTCGGCGAACTGCTTGGAGACGCCGTCGAGCCGGACGGCAGGGGTCGCGTCCATGGATCACTCTCCGGAGAAGATGTCGAGGCCGCCACGGCGGCCGAAGAGGCGCGGGATGAACAGGGCCAGGGCGATGAGGGCGATGGATCCGGCGAGCATGAGCGTGCCGACCGCGTTGATCGTGGGCTGCACGCCGAAGCGGATCGCCGAGTAGATCCGCACCGACAGCGGCTGGGGGTCGACGCCGGTGGTGAAGTAGGCGAGGACGAAGTCGTCGAAGACGAGCGCGAAGATCAGCACGGCGGAGGCGAGCACCGCGGGCAGCAGGGCAGGCAGGGTGACGAGTCGGACCGCCTGCCACCGGGTGGCGCCGAGGTCCATCGCGGCCTCCTCCACCTCCGGGTTCAGCGCGGCGACCCGGGACCGGAGGATGACCGTGACGTACGAGATGGAGAAGGTGATCTCGGCGAGCATCACCGTGCCGGTGGACAGGGCCACGCCCAGGCCCTTGAACAGCAGCATGGACGCCACGCCCGTGACGATCTCCGGCGTGATCAGCGGCACCAGCATGATCAGTCCCGCCAGCGAGCCGAGCCGGGTGCGGCAGCGGACCAGACCGAGCGCGAGCGCCACGCCGAGGACGACCGAGCCGGCCATCGCCACCAGGGAGATCCGCAGGCTGGTGCCCAACGACGAGATGAGGACGTCGTCGTGGACGAAGGCCCGGTACCAGCGCAGGCTGAACCCGCCGAACACGGTCAGGGACTTCTTGGAGTTGAACGAGAACAGGGCCACGACGGCGATGGGCAGGTAGAGCAGTGCGAAGAAGAGCCCGGTGACGGCGATGAGGATGCGGGGCCTGCGGTCGGCGCGACCGCGCCGCGTGCGGGTACGGGCGGTCGGACGGGCCGGGGCGGTGGTGGAGGGCAGCTTGAGCAGGGTCATCGGCGGGCCTCCGCCTCGTCCTTGCGGGTGCGCCGCAGGTAGCCGAACATCCCGACCAGCAGGACCAGCATCAGCAGCATGGTGAGCGCGGAGCCGAGCGGCCAGTTCTGGCCCTGGAAGAACTTGTCCTGGATCAGGTTGCCGATCATGATCTGGTCCGGTCCTCCCATGAGCTGTGCGCTGACGAAGTCGCCCATGGCGGGCAGGAAGACCAGGACGAGTCCGGCCGCCGCGCCCTGCCGGGTGGCCGGCAGGGTGACGTAGAAGAAGGTGCGGACCGGGCCGCCGTACAGGTCGCGGCCGGCCTCGATGAGGGAGACGTCGAGCCGCTCCAGGGCCGCGTACAACGGGATGATCATGAAGACGACGAAGCCGTAGACGAGTCCCGCGACCACGCCGACGCCGGTGTTGAGGATCTTCGTGTTCTCGTCGGCGAGCCCCACCGCGCGCAGGGCGCGCAGTACCGGCCCGTCGTCGGAGAGGACCACCGACCAGCCGTACATCCGCACCAGGTAGTTGGCGAAGAACGGCACGACGATCGCGGCGATCAGCGCGTGCTTGTACCGGCCGCCGTGCAGGGCGATGGTGTACGCCACCGGGTAGGCGATCAGCAGGCAGATCGCGCAGGTCAGCAGGGCGTAGCCGAGCGAGCGGGCCAGGACCTCGCTGTAGGCGGGGTCGGCGAGGGCGCGTACGCCGGCCAGGTCGAAGCCGAAGCGCGGATTGCCGAGGTCGTCGGTGGTGCCGACCGCGAGGACGGCGACCAGGACCAGCGAGGCGATCAGGAATCCGGTCATCCAGAGGGTGCCGGGCATCATGAACCAGACCCACATCCGGTTTCCGCCGGTGTCCCGGCGGCGGGTGCGTGAGGAGTGGCGGAGCAGTGCCATGGGTCAGCCCGCCTTCACATGGGTCCAGGCGGTGTCGCGGGCGTCCTCCGCCGCGCGGCCGCCGTTGCGGAAGAACAGGTCCGCCTTGAGGTCGTCCTCGGTGACGAGGCACTCGGGGAACGGTTTGACCAGCTCGGCGTAGGTCTTCTCGGAGCCGGCCACCGGCATCGGGTAGCCGATGTACTCGATGTTCTTCTTCACGTTCTCCGGCCGGAGCATGTAGTCGATGAACAGCATCGCGGTGCCGGGGTGAGGGGCGTTCCAGGGGATGGCGTAGCAGTCGGAGTTGATCGGCGTGCCCTCCCTCGGCGCCTCGAAGCCGAACACGGAGGGGTCCTTGGCCTGGTTCAGCATGGCAGCCATGTCACCGCTCCAGGCCTGGGTCATGACCGCGTTGCCGTTCAGGAGGTTGTTGTAGCTGTCGCTGGAGAAGCCGCGCAGTCGCGGGCGGAGCGTGCTCAGCAGGGAGGTGATGCGGTCGAGGTCACCGGTGTCTCCGGTACTGACGCCTAGGCCGAGTTCGAGGGCGCCCATACCGAGGACCTCGTCGCGGTCGTCCAGCAGGAAGACCTTGCCTCTGGCCTTGTCGCTCCACAGGTCCTTCCAGGACCCGGTCAGGTCGCCGATCTTGTCGCGGCGCCAGCCGATGCCGGTCTTGTACGCGGTAAAGGGGACCGTGTGCGCGGAGCCGGGGTCGTACCAGGGGTCGGCGAAGTACGCGTGCGTGCCGAATATGGCGTGCGAGTTGGTGAGCTGGGAGTGGTCGATCCGGCGCAGCCGGCCGCCGCGGACCAGGCGCTGGGCCCATTTGGCCGTGGGGAAGATGATGTCGTAGCGGTTGCCGGCGTTGAGCTTGGCGACCATGCCTTCCATCGAGTCGAAGTTCGACTGGATGACCTTGACGCCGTACTCCTTCTCGAACCCCTTGAACACGGACGGGTCGACGAAGTCGGCCCAGTTGAAGTAGACGAGATCGCCGTCGACGCGCGCCCGGACCGGGGCGAGCTGTCTGGCGTCGGGCGTTTTGGCGGGCATGAACCCGCAGCCGCCGGCCGCGGCGCCCAGCAGGCCGCAGGCGCCCGCCCGCAGCACGGCGCGTCGGGTCGGCGGTGGTATCTCGGGGGACATGGAACGTCCTCTCCGTCGAGGAACGGCACAAGTCCAGGGCGGGACCGGCTGGTCGGCTCACGGAGGCCCTGACTCCGTAGGGAGGACCGGTCTGGGGAGGGTGCGTGCGTCAGCGGAGGTGGGGTAACTCCGACGGGAGGCGTACGGCGTAGAGCGCGCGGGAGGACGTCATGGGGTGTCCCCCTCCAGGTCGTCCCGGACCCGGCGGGCGAACCAGCCGACGGCAGCCTCGCGCTGCGACAGCGGCCCCGGCTCGAAACCGGGCGTCCGCAGGCCGGCCTGCACGCGTTCCACCAGCTCGGCGTCCTCGTCGTTGGTGATCCAGCCGATGTGGATGTTCAGCCGCCGGGCCAGCCGGGTGCGGACGCTCTCCCCGTGCCGGGTGTAGAAGCCGCCAGGTATTGCCGCCCGGTCCTGGGCTGTGGGCAGGGCGGTCCACGCGAGCACGTGGTCAGGGTAGAAGTCGATGAGCG
The DNA here is from genome assembly GCF_044768135.1 of Streptomyces sp. NPDC101165. Lineage (NCBI taxonomy): Bacteria > Bacillati > Actinomycetota > Actinomycetes > Kitasatosporales > Streptomycetaceae > Streptomyces > Streptomyces sp. NPDC101165. The sequence continues at coordinate 50,154 of NZ_JBIWPG010000025.1, forward strand.
TGTTCGGATAGATCACGGCGTAGCGCCACACGCGCCGGTCGGCCTCGGTCAGTCCCGGCATCGGGGTCGCGAGGCGCTGGTAGAGCCGCTCGGTCCAGTTCGAGGAGGGCTTGTCGCGCAGCGGGGACTCGAACAGGACGTAGTTCTCCTGCACGTCCACCGTGTACGCCTGGTAGTCCAGCAGCCGCATGAGTGCGGGGTGGGCCACGGGGACGTGGTAGCCCTCGAGGTAGTTGTCGACGATCACCTTCCAGTTGGCGTTCTGCTCCTCGCTGCCCGCCAGGTCGTGGATGCGGTGCCTGCCGACGGGGATCAGGCCGGGGTCGGCGTAGCGGCCGACGGCCTCGGCGAGCCCGGCGCAGCTCTCCGCGAGCGGGGTCGCTTCCATGTCGAGGTTGACGAAGACGAATCCGAGGAAGGACTCCACGTTGACCGGGTGCAGTCCGAGCCGGGGCTTGTCCAGGCAGGGGATCCGGCGCGCCTCGGGGGCACCGACGAGCCGCCCGTCGAGCTTGTAGGTCCAGCCGTGGTACGGGCAGCGGATCGCCTTGCCGGACGGCTCCGGGGCGGTGACCAGGCGGGTGCCGCGGTGCCTGCAGACGTTGAGGTGGGCGGCGAGGCCGCCGTCCTCCGTGCGGACGATCAGCACCTCCCGGCCGGCGGCGGTGGCGGTGAGGCGCGCGCCGGGTCCGGGGAGGTCGGACTCGTGGCAGACGAGCTGCCAGGACTTGGCGAAGATGCGTTCGGTCTCGGCCTCGGCGATGGCCGGATGCGTGTAGTAGCGGGCCGGCAGGGCTTCCCCGGGGTGCTTGGGGGGCGGCTCCGGCGGGGCAGGGGAGACAGCATCGGCTGCCCGGGTGGTCGGGGGGTGCATGGGGTCCTCCTCCGCGCCGCGACGGCGGCGATGGGCGGTGAGGCTGTGCCCGGAACGTACGGCAGGCGGGGCGTCACGTACGACGTCACGTGAGGCGGCCGGACCTGCCGGGATCCGGCTGACTAATTGGTTAGTCAGAGTGCGGCGACGGCGGGATCAAGTCAAGACTTGTGAGCTGACTAATTAGTTAGTTAGTGTCGTGGTGGACGGACGACCGGGCACCCCGCACCGGTCCGGACACCCCCTGTCACCGTCCACGCCGTGCCCGGTCCCGGCCGGGCACCCCGCACAGCTCCCCACCCCTCTCCTCGCGGTGCCGGAGCTCCCCGTCCACGCCATCGCCGCGCCACCCGGCTCCGGACCACCCGGACACGGTGCGCCCCCGGAGGCACGCATGAGCGCTCGCCGAAGTCTCGTCTGGCTCGGTCTCACGCCGGAGCCCGAACAGGAACTGCCCGCCGCGGTGGCCGCCCTGCGAGCCCCGGCGGACGACCGCCCGCCGGCGGCCCTCGTCGCCGCCGAGCGGCACCGCGTCGAGCGGCTGGTGCTGCGCGGCACGCAAGCCGGCTGGCTCCGCTACCTCCGCGAAGTCACCGACCTGGTCGTCGACGCAGCGGCGGGCACCGCCCCCGCCGACCCACGTCCGGCGCTGGTGGCATGTGAGGTCGTCCTCGACCACCACCACATGCTGATCGGCCTGCCCGGGGCCGGATACGTACGTACGGCCACCCAGCGACGGGACCTGGAACGGGCGCTGGTGCGGCTGCGAGCCCGCGACGACACCGGCCCCGAGGGCCACCCTGACTCCAGGAGCACCGCATGACCGGCGTCTTCTCCCTCCTCCCCGACGGCCGGCCCGGCCTCCTCACCCCGCTGCTGTCCGGCGCCTGGCTGTCCGGCGGCAGCGAGGACGGCTCCCGGTACCTGGCCGCGGGCGGCTACGCACCGCTCACCTCGCCCGACCGGTTGCTCGACCGGATCGCCGCCGTGGGGCTGCGCGGCCGCGGCGGGGCCGGCTTTCCCGCCGCGGTCAAGATCCAGGCCGTCCGCGATGCACCGGGCCCGGCCGTCGTCGTCGCCAACGGTGAGGAAGGTGAGCCGGGCTCGGTGAAGGACCGCTGGCTGCTGCGGCACCGGCCCCACCTGGTCCTGGACGGCATCCGCCTGGTCGCGGCCATGACAGGCGCCGAGCGCGGCTGCGTGTACCTCTCCGACGCCCCCGCCGAGCAGGCCGTGCGCCGGGCACTCGCCGAGTGTCCCCCCACGCTGCGCATCGACGTCGTACGCACGGAGCACACCTACGTCGCGGGGGAGGAGACCGCGGTCGTCCGGCGCATCGACGGTGGTCCGGCGCTGCCCACGGCGAAACCCCCGCGCCCCTTCGAGAGCGGTGTCGGCGGCGCGCCCACCCTCGTCGCCAACGTGGAGACGCTGGCCCGCATCGCGCTGATCTACTCGCGCCCCGAAGCCGCGGACGCCGTCGCCGGGGCCCATCTGGTGACCCTCTCGGGCGGCAGCGGTACGTCCGCGCTGGCCGAGGTGCCCGCCGGTACGCACCTGAAGGTGCTCGCCGACCTGTGCCGGCACGGCACAGCACGGGCGGTCCTGCTGGGCGGCCTCTTCGGCGGCTTGCACGGCACCGGCTGGACGGACCTGCCCCTCGACCACGACCGCCTGCGCGCGGCCGGTGGAGCCCTGGGCTGCGGGGCGCTGCACTTCCTGCACCCCGAGGACTGCCCGGTCGCCGTCGCCAACGAGGCAACCGCCTACCTCGCGGCGCAGAGCGCCCGGCAGTGCGGGGTGTGCGTCTCCGGGACGGGGGCGATGGCCCGCACCCTCACGGCCGTCGCGCGCGGCGAGTCCGGCGACGACGCGGCCGACAAGCTGCACCGCTGGTCGCGGCAGCTGCCCGGCCGCGGGGCCTGCGGGCTGCTCGACGCCGCCGCCCGTGTCGTCGCCACCCTGCTCGCCCACTTCCCCGAACGCGTCGACGCCCACCGCCGCTCCGCCTGCCCCGCGTGCGAAGGCGCGACACCCGAAGACGGGCGCCGGTTCACGGTGCCGGTGCCCTGAGCCACATCCGGACTCCCGAGCCCCGTCCGGCCCCCGGAGCCGCATCCGCACTCCTGAGCCGCATCGGGAGACCTGAGCCCCGTCCAGTCCCCTGAGTCGCATCCGAACCCGGAGCCCCGATCCGGCCTCCCGACCCGCAAACCGGACCCCCGCCACGCACCCTCACCCCGCCGCACCGAAAGGACCGCACCATGAAGCTCCTGCTGGACTCCACCCGCTGCCAGGGCTACGGCCTCTGCCAGGAACCCGCGCCCGAGCTGATCGACCTCGACGAGTGGGGCTACGCGCAGGTGCGCGCGCACGAGGTCCCGCAGGGCGGCGGGGCCGCCGCCGGAGCAGCCGTCGCCGCCTGCCCCAACTCCGCCCTGCGGCTGGTGAAGTGACATGGGACGTGACCTGTCGGCCCTCTTCGACCCCGTCTCCGTCGCCGTCGTCGGAGCCAGCGACGACCCGGCCAAGTACGGCCATGCCATCGCCGCCCAGGCCGTCCGCGCGAACGGCCGCCGCCCCGTCCACCTGGTCAACCGCCGTGGCGGCACGGTGCTCGGCCGGACCACAGCCCCCAGCCTGAGCGCGATCGGCGAGCCCGTCGACCTGGCGGTGGTCTCCGTGCCCGCCGCCGGCTTCGAGGACGCGGTCGACGAGGCGCTGCGGTGCGGGGCCCGGGCGATCGTCGCGATCACCGCAGGGTTCGCCGAGACCGGCGAGGCGGGGCGCAGCCGCCAGCGTGCCGTCGCCGAACGCGTCCGCGCCGCCGGAGCCGTGATGATCGGCCCCAACTGCCTGGGCCTGGCCGACAACACCACCGACCTCTTCCTGGCCTCCGACACCTTCACACCCGGCGGCATCGCACTGCTCAGCCAGAGCGGCAACCTCGCCCTCGAACTCCAGCTCCGCTTCGGCCCGCACGGCCTCGGCTTCTCCCGCTTCGTCTCGCTCGGCAACCAGGCCGACGTCACCCTCGTCGACCTGCTCGCCGACTGTGCCCGGCACGAGGGCACGAACGCCATCGCGGTCTACGCGGAGGACTTCGCCGACGGACGCGCCTTCGCCGAGGCGTCCGCCGACGCCGGGAAACCCGTGGTGCTGCTCACCGCCGGACGCGGTGACGCCTCCGCACGCAGCGCCCAGTCGCACACCGGCGCGCTGACCACGTCCGCCGACGTCGTGACCGCTGCCTGCCGCGACGCCGGTGTGGAACTGGTCGCCACGCCCCGTGAACTCACCGTCGTCCTCGCCGCGTTGAACAACGCACGACGGTCGGTGGGCCGCCGGGTCGCCGTGCTCACGGACGGCGGTGGCCACGGGGTGGTGGCCGCCGACGCCGTCGAGACGGCCGGCCTGACGGTGCCCGAACTCCCGGAACCGACGCGGCAACAGCTGCGCGAGGCCCTGTGGGCGCAGTCGGCCGTCGCCAATCCGGTGGACCTCGCCGGAATGGGGGAGCAGGACCCCGGCTCGTACGCGGAGACCGTCACCGCGCTGCTGGCGGCCGAGGAGGTCGACGCCGTCCTGATGACCGGCTACTTCGGCGGCTACGCGGCCTCCGACGGCGGGCTCGGCGGCGGCGGCACCGTGCTCGCGGACGGGGAACGGGAGGCCGCGCGTCTCATCGCCGCCCGGCACCGCGCCACCGCGAAACCCCTCGTGGTGCAGTCGATGTACCCCGAGTCCCCCAGCTGCCGCACCCTCACCAGGGCCGGTATCCCGGTCTTCGCCGCCACCGAGGACGCCGCACGCGCCCTCGCCGCGACGGCACCCCGCGCGCTCCGCACCGGCGTCACACCTCTTCCCCCTCCAGCGTCACCACTGCGCGAGAGCGGCTATCTGCAGACCCGGCGAGCCCTCGAAGCGGTCGGACTCGTCTTCCCCGCCGCCCGGGAGATCCACGACGAGGCCGAACTACTGGCCGCGACCGAGGAGTTCACCGGCCCCTACGTCCTCAAGGCCCTCCACCTGCTGCACAAGTCCGACGCGGGCGGCGTGGCACTGGGCCTGGCCGGACCCGACGAACTGCTCGCCGCCTTCCGCGAGATGCACGCCCGGCTGGGTGCTTCCTCCTACTCCGTGGAGGCCATGGCGGATCTGACCGACGGCATCGAGCTGATCGTCGGCGTCAACCGGGACCCGCGCTTCGGCCCGGTCGCCATGGTCGGCCTGGGCGGAGTGCTGGCCGAGGCCCTGCACGACGTCGTCTTCACCCTGGCCCCCGTACCCGCCGACCGCGCCCTGAGCCTGCTGCGCGGACTGCGCACCGCCACCCTGCTCGACGGCGTGCGCGGCCGCCCGCCCGTCGACGTCGCCGCGGCCGCGGCGGCCGTCGAGACGATCACGGCGTTCGCCGCCGCCCACCCGGAGATCGCCGAGATCGAGGTCAACCCCCTGCTCGTCGGCCCCCAAGGAGTCCTCGCCCTGGACTCCCGAGCCGTACTCGCCTGACCGGCACCACCCGACCCGCCCCCGCACGCCGTCCCGCCGACCGAAGAGGCACCCATGGACATGCGCTACACCCCCGAACAGGCAGACCTGAAGCGCCGCGCCGCCGAGTACGCGCGCCTGCTCATGCGCTACGAGGACCAGTCCGAGCAGGCCGGCGGACCCCTGCCGCAGGAGCTCGTCACCGAACTGACCCGCGCCGCCATGGACGCGGGCGTCTACGCCATCAACATGCCCGCCGAGTGGGGCGGCGCCGGCCTCAGCCTCCTCGACCAGGTCATCGTCGAGGAGGAGTTCGGCAAGGTCACCAACTGCCTCTGGGACATCCCCTGGCGGCCCGCCAACGTCCTGGCGTACGGCGACGAGCGGCAGCGCGAGAAGTACCTGCTGCCGGTGATCCGCGCGGAGAAGTTCGACGCGTTCGCCGTCACCGAGCCGGGCGCGGGCTCGGACCCGTCCGCCGGCACCTCCACGGCCACCCGCACCGACGGCGGCTGGCTGCTCAACGGGGAGAAGTGGTTCGTCACCTGCGGCGACATCGCCGACTTCCTGCTGGTGCAGGCGGACGCCGGCCCGGAGCGGCAGCCCACGCTGTTCTTCGTGGACAAGGCCGCGCCCGGAGTCGAGATGACCAGGGTCCCGCGCTTCATGCACTCCGCGGTCAACGGCCACCCCGAGTTCACCTTCACCGACGTCTTCGTGGCCGACGAGGACGTGCTCGGCGGCGTCGGCAACGGCTACGAGCTGACGAAGGAATGGTTCACCGACGAACGCCTGATGATCGCGGCCCGCACGGTCGGTGCGGCCGAGCGCGCCCTGCAACTCGCCCGTGACTGGGCGGTGGAGCGGGAGCAGTTCGGGGCGCCGATCGCGTCGTACCAGCTGATCCAGGGCATGCTCGCCGACTGCGCCGTCGACATCGCCGTCAACCGTGCCTACACGCATCAGGTCGCCTGGGAAGCCGACCAGCCGCACACCGACCGCAAGACGCTGCACGCCAAGGCCTCCACCGCCAAACTCGCCGCCAGCGAGGCCGCCGGCCGGGTCGCCGACCGCTGTCTGCAGATCTTCGGCGGCCGCGGCTACGACCGCTCGTACGCCGTCGAGCGCATGTACCGCGAGCTGCGCGTCGACCGGATCTGGGAGGGCACCTCCGAGATCCAGCGCCTCATCATCGCCAACGAGCTGATCAAGCGCGGCACCCGCGCCCTGGCCCTGCCCACGCACTGAAACCGCCCACCCCCGATCACCCCACAGCGAGGACTTCCATGGACTTCCGCCTCACCCCGCGCCAGGCACAGCTGAAGGCCGACGCGCGCGCCCTCACCGACGTCATCGCCGCCTACGAGCTCCAGTGCGAGGAGGACAACGGCCTCGCCGCGAGCGCCCACGCCAAGATCCGCGACGCGGTCCTCGATGCCGGACTGCAGGCCGTGAACATGCCGGCCGAGTGGGGCGGCGCCGGACTCACCATCGCCGAGCAGGTCACCGTGCAGGAGGAACTGGGCCGGCTCACCGGCGCCCTGTGGGACATGGTGTGGCGCCCCGCCAACGCCCTCAGGTTCTGCACCCCGGAGCAGCGTGAGCGCTTCCTCGTCCCGGTGATCAAGGGGGAGCGGCGCGACTGCTACGCCGTCACCGAGCCCGGCGCGGGTTCGGACCCGCAGAACCTGGCCACCACGGCCACGAAGAACGACCACGGCTGGGTGCTGAACGGCGAGAAGTGGTTCGTGACCGTCGGCGACCACGCCGACTTCATGATCGTGCTCGCCGCGGCGGGCCCGGACCGCGCTCCCACCCTGTTCCTCGTCGACAAGGACACCCCCGGCATCGAGATGACGAGGGTGCCCCGCTTCATGCACACCTTCGTCTACGAGCACCCCGAGTTCACCTTCACCGACGTCCAGGTGGGCGAGGACGCCGTGCTCGGCGGCATCGGCGAGGGCTACGACATCACCCGCTCCTGGTTCACCGAGGAGCGCCTGATGATCGCGGCCCGCACGACGGGCGCCGCCGAGCGGGCCCTGGAGCTGTCCCGTGACTGGGCGGTGGAGCGGGAGCAGTTCGGGGCGCCGATCGCGTCGTACCAGCTGATCCAGGGCATGCTCGCCGACTGCGCCGTCGACATCGCCGTCAACCGCGCCTACACGCACCAGGTCGCCTGGGAGATCGACCAGGCCTCGGCCGAGGACCGCAAGACGCTGCACGCCAAGGCGGCCATCGCCAAGCTCGCGGCGAGCGAGGCCTCGGGCCGTGTGATCGACCGCTGCCTGCAGATCCACGGCGGCCGTGGGTACGACCGCTCGTACGCCGTCGAGCGGCTCTACCGCGAGCTGCGCGTGGACCGGATCTGGGAGGGCACCTCCGAGATCCAGCGCCTGATCATCGCCAACGAACTCGTCAGGCGCGGCACGGGGGTTCTGGACCTGCCCCTCGCCTGACACCCGTACGCCGCAACAGATCGGAGAGGAAGACGGATGACCGAGATCGAGCGAGTGGGAGTCGTCGGCTGCGGCCTGATGGGCGCCGGCATAGCCGAGGTCTGCGCCCGCGCCGACGTGCCGGTGACGATCGTGGAACGCGACACGCAGGCGGCCCGTGCGGGCCTGCTGCGTATCACCCGCTCGCTCGACCGGGCCGTCGCACACGGCAGGCTGGACGCCGAACGACGCGCGGCCGCCGCGGACCTGATCACCGTGGTCGACCAGATCGAAGCCCTGCACGACCACGACCTGGTGATCGAGGCGGTGCCGGAGGACGAGGGCCTCAAACTCGACGTCTTCACCCGCCTCGACTCCGTGATCACCGGCGAGCACACCATCCTCGCCACCAACACCTCCTCCATCCCGGTCATCCGGCTCGCCACCGCGACCACCCGCCCCGACCGCGTCGTCGGTGTGCACTTCTTCAACCCCGTACCGGTCCTGCGTCTCGTCGAGCTCGTCCCGTCGCTGCTGACCTCACCCACCACCACGGCACGGGCCGAGGACTTCGTGACCGGCAGGCTCGGCAAGGAGGTCGTCCGGACCCGGGACAAGGCCGGATTCGTCGTCAACGCGCTGCTCGTCCCCTACCTCCTCGCGGCCGTCCGCATGCTGGAGTCGGGCAGTGCGACGGCCGAGGACATCGACCGCGGGATGGTCCTCGGCTGTGCGCACCCGCTCGGCCCGCTGGCCCTGACGGACCTGATCGGCCTGGACACCACCCGCGCCATCGCCGAATCCCTGTACGCCGAGTTCCGCGAGCCGCAGTACTCACCCCCACCGCTGCTCTCCCGAATGGTGGAGGCCGGCCTGCTGGGACGGAAGTCCGGGCGGGGCTTCCACGTGTACGAAGAACAACATCGTGAGGCTGTGACCCCGGCGAGGCCGCGGTGAGGGAAAATGGTCACGGCGTACGACCACCGAACGAGGGGAGCCGCAGGGTGTCCACGAAGGTGCGCACGGCAGACACACGCGAGCGCATCCTGGCCGCGGCGTGTGAGGTCATCGCCGAGATCGGCTTCGAGAAGATCCGTATGCGCATGGTCGCCGAGCGCGCCGGTGTGTCCACGGCGCTGCTGCACTACCACTTCGACACGCGCGAGAAGCTGTTCACCGAGGCGATGACCCACTCCTTCGCCAACACCGCCCTCGACGTCGACCGCGACGCGGACACGGCGCCGGCGGCCGTCATCCTGGCCCGCATCCTGCGCAACCTGCTGCCGACCGATCCCGAACTGCGCCAGGACTGGCGGCTGTGGCAGGAACTGTGGGCCCGGGCCCTGCGCGACGAGACCACCCGGACCTTCGCCGTCGACCTGTACGCGCAGCTGCACACCTGGGTGGCCGACGCGGTACGACGCGGCATCGAGTCCGGCGAGTTCACACCGACCGACGTGGACGAGCTCAGCACACTCGTCCTGTCCCTGAGCGACGGCTACGGCATCCGCCTGATGCTCCGCGACCCGACGGTCACCCTGGACAGCGCCCTCACGGCCATCTGGCGCCAGGTGTCCACGGCGCTGGGTCTGCCGGACTCGGTGCCGGTGGACTGACCCCCCACAGCTCGGGCACCCGGCCCCCGCCGGTGTGCATCTGGGTCGCCAGCGTCCGCAGCGCGGCGGCGAACGCCACCGGGCCGCGGAGGAACTCCATGTGGATGCCGGGAAATTCGGTCCAGGGCGCCCCGATCCGACGAGCGATCTCGACGGAGGGCCGCGCGTAGTACAGGCCGCGGTCCTCAGCACCGGCGCCGAGCACGATCGGGAAGGGCGCCGCTCTCAGCGCGGCCTCGTCGGGCCGGAACGCGGCGAAGCCCGACCACTCGGATCCGAAGAGATGGTCCTGGTTGGTGAGGAACCGCTGCCACAGGTCGTCCGGCCAGCGATATGTCCCCTCGCCGCGCACCGTCTGCGCGAAACGGCGGCCCGCCGCCGGGCCGCCGCCCTCGGCGTAGAGCGCGGCCAGCTCCGCGAAGAAGCCGCGCGCCGGATCGCCGGCGGGCAGGACGTTCACCGCGGGCGGCTCGTGCGCGATCAGACCCGACACCACCTCGGGACACGACGCGGCCAGCGTGAGCCCGATGATCGCGCCACCGCTGTTGCCGAACACCAGCGCCCGACCGCCGGCCAGACCCTCGACCAGCTCCCGGGCGTCGGCCGCCTGCTGCGCCAGCCGCATCGGCGTGCCGTTCCGTCCGGTGCTGCGGGAGTTGCCGCGCCGGTCGTAGGTGATCACCGTGAACGCGTCCGCCAGCTCGTCGGCGACGGCGCCGTAGTACCCGGCATCGCCGCCTGCCCCGCTGATGAGCAGCAGCGCCGGCCCGCCGCCGCGGATCTCGTAGTACAGCTCGGCGTGGTCGACCTCGAACATGCCGCTGCGCATCCATGCACTCCGTTCTCGACGAGGTGATGCCGCCGGTACCGGTCGGGTGCCGCTGGTACCGGTCAGATGTCAGTGTGTCCGAGACGACCGTTCTCGAGGTGTAGCGGACCGCGAGAACGTCATCGTGCCGCGCCTTGTCGTCCGCGGCACGACGGCTCCGCCCGGCATGGTCTCGGCGAGCGCCCCGCCGGCGCTGCGCTTACTGCAGTGCCGGGTGCGACGTCTCCCGGCGGGTCCAGGGTTCCTGGTCCACACCGACCCCGTCCGTCGTCATCCCCGCGAAGAGCCCCAAGGCCCCCGAGACCACACCCAACAGCAGGCCGGCCCAGTGCGGGACGACATCCAGCAGGAACGGGACGGCGAGGAGGGCACCGACCGCCGCGACGCGCAGGTGCGAGGCGTGCACCTTGGGGAAGTACCGAGAGGGCCGGGGAAGCGGTGCGACAGCGAGCGTGGTGTCGGTCCGGCAGACCGGTGCGGCACCGGCGCGCAGGTAGGGCGCGTGGTCGTCCTCCGGCGTCACGCCCCAGACCACATGGCCGGAGTCGGAGACGAAGGCGGCGGGGACGATGCGCTCCTTGTTCGTGCCCGCGATGTCCCGCCACCGGGTCGGCCAGCACAGCCAGCCGCTGTGGCCTCCGAGTTGAGCGGCGGCATGGGTGAGGTGCTTCTCGCTGACGGTGATGCTGTGGCCTACGTGTGTGGTCTGGAGCCGGACGACTTGTCTCACCCCGGTGTCGTCCTCGGGCACCAGCTCGATGCGGTAGGTGCTTTTGACGCCGATCCGGCCGACACCCTTCCCTGTCGGGTACCGGTAGGTCTCCCGCACGGGGGTACCGAACCGGACCCGGACCGCGTGCACGCTGCCCGCGGCGGCGTCCTCCCTGAGCATGCGCTGTGCGCGATCGAGGTAGCTCTGGAGCAGGGAGAGATTGCACAGGGACAGCACGGCACCGAGGACGAAGGTGAGCAAGCAGTACACGGCAGGGAGAGCTGAGCCCGGCCCGCTGTAGAAGGCGCTGTTGGCTGCCACGAAGGGCGCCCAGACGGTGAGGTAGGCCGTGGCGATGAGCCCCCAGTCCCGGCGCACCGCTCCCAGCTTGCCGGGGATCGTCTCCCGGTGAGGAGCGGCCACCGGCAGCGGCTTCACGAGGGGAGCCGACCGAACGGCCAGCAGCCAGCCCACGACGAACACCGCCGCCAGAGCCAGCGGCACGAGAACGTCCGGGCGTGGGCCGTCGGCGTACTCCTGGATCGAGGCCGTGCCCCATGCGACGGCTGCCGACAGCAGGGCCGCCGCACCCAGAGTCCTGGCGAGCGGCGTCGAACGGTGCTGCATGCGGTCTCCCCCTGACCGTGGCGTGAAGATCTTGTGCGCGGCAAGGAGATTACGCTCTGGTGATCAGCTTCCGGAAGGGTCGTGGCCGGCACGGCGGTTGTCGCCGAGGCCCGCACAACCGATGCCGCAATCGACGACGGCCGAGGGGCAGTTCAGTTCTGACAGGCGCATCCGGCGGCGCTCTTGGCCTCGCTGACGGTGACGGACGGGTCGGTCGCCTGCTCGGCCGGGGTGCAGCAGGAGGTGACGCCGCAGCAGGAGTGGTCCGTCGCAGACGCTGTGGCGGTGTCCGGGCCGGCGGTGGTGGGCTTGGTGGCGCGGACGATGGCGGAGTGCATGCCGTCGGCGACCGGGTGGGTCGGGGTGATCTCGATGTCCGTGAAGCCCGCCGCCTCCAGGCCCGCCCGGTATTCGGTGAGGGACAGGGCTCCGGCGATGCAGCCGACGTGGTCGCCGCGCTCGGCCCGCTGTTCGGCGGTGAGGGTGTCGTCGGCGACGACGTCGGAAACGCCGATCCGGCCGCCGGGCTTGAGCACGCGGAAGGTCTCGGCGAAGACGGCGGGCTTGTCGATCGACAGGTTGATCACGCAGTTGGAGATCACCACGTCGATGGTGTTCGCCGGCAGCGGGATCGCCTCGATCGTGCCCTTGAGGAACTCGACGTTCCGCGCGCCCGCCTTTGCGGCGTTGGCGAGGGCCAGGGCGAGCATCTCCTCGGTCATGTCCAGCCCGTACACCTTGCCGGCCGGGCCGACGCGGCGGGCGGAGAGCAGGACATCGATGCCGCCGCCGGAACCGAGGTCCAGGACGCGTTCTCCTTCGCGCAGCTCGGCCACGGCGGTGGGGTTGCCGCAGCCGAGGGAGGCGGCGACGGCCCCGGCCGGCAGAGCATCGCGCTCGTCCGCCGCGTACAGGGCCGAGCCGAAGTTCTCGTCGACCTCGACCGGATCGGTTCCGCAACAGGCGGTGCCGCCCTCGGTGACCTTCACGGCTGCCGAGGCGTACCGCCGGCGGACGGCTTCACGCAGGTCGGTGGACTGCTCGCTCATGTTCACTCCCAGGTGACGGGCCATGGCACGGGCCCGGAACGGCCTGTATTGACGTTCATTGATCCAACCTTGCGCCTTGAATCGAAAAACGTCAACATAGAGGCATGTCGAAACAAGAGCTTCAGGTGATCGATCAGGACGCTGCCTGCTGCCCGGGGCTGTCCACCGCACCGCTGGACGAGGACCGGGCGGCCGAGCTGGCGAAGGTCTTCAAGGCTCTGGGTGATCCGGTCCGGCTGCGCCTGATGTCGATGATCGCCTCGCGCGGAACGGGGGGCGAGGTCTGTGTGTGTGAACTGACCCCCGCCTTCGACCTGTCACAGCCGACGATCTCTCACCACCTCAAGCTCCTGCGGCAGGCCGGGCTCATCGACTGCGAGCGGCGCGGCACCTGGGTCTACTACTGGGTGCTGCCCGGTGTGCTGGACCGGCTCGCCGAATTCCTGACCACCTCGCAGACCGCTGGAGCCGACGCGTGAACATCTCCCGCCGTCGCCGTGTCGCGGCCGAGGCGATCGGAACCGCTCTGCTGGTTGCGGTGGTGGTCGGCTCCGGCATCCAGGCGACCGAGCTGTCGCGCGACGTCGGCGTACAACTGCTCGCCAACTCCCTGGCCACCGTCTTCGGCCTGGGCGTGCTCGTCCTGCTGCTAGGTCCGGTCTCCGGTGCCCTCTTCAATCCGGCCGTCACCCTCGCCGCCTGGTACACCGGCCGTCGCACCCCGGACGGCCTCACCCTGCGGGACGTTGCCGCGTATGTGCCCGCCCAGATCGCGGGCGCGATCGGCGGGGCGATCCTGGCCGACGCGATGTTCGGCGAGCCACTGGTGAAGTTCTCCACGCATGACCGCTCCGCAGGACACTTGTGGCTGGGCGAGGTGGTCGCCACGACCGGGCTGATCCTGCTGATCTTCGGCCTCGACCGGCTCGGCCGCGCCGCGCTTGCCCCCGCTGCGGTGGCTTCCTACATCGGGGCCGCCTACTGGTTCACCTCCTCCACGTCGTTCGCGAACCCGGCGGTGACCATCGGCCGGGCCTTCACCGACACCTTCGCCGGCATCGCGCCCGCCTCCGTCGCCCCCTTCATCGCCGCTCAAGTGCTCGGAATCCTGCTGGGACTTGGGACCGTGGCGGCGGTCTACGGCCGCCCCGCCCCCGCGGCGGACGAGGTCGTCGTCCCGCACGGCGAGCCCGAACCCGCCGCCTGACCGATCCGTACTCAGAGAAAGATCCTGCTCATGAGCACTGCCGCCCCGCGCCCGTCCGTGCTGTTCGTCTGCGTCCACAATGCAGGCCGCTCCCAGATGGCCGCCGCCTTCCTCACCCACCTCGCCGGCGACCGAGTCGAGGTCCGCTCGGCCGGCTCCGCTCCCGCCGAGACGGTCAATCCTGCGGTCGTGCAGGCGATGAACGAGGTCGGCATCGACATCTCCGCCGAGACCCCGAAGATCCTCACCACGGAGGCGGTCCAGGCCTCGGACGTCGTCATCACCATGGGCTGCGGCGACACCTGCCCCGTCTTCCCCGGCAAGCGCTACCTCGACTGGAAGCTCGACGACCCGGCGGGACAGGGCGTCGAGGCCGTCCGGCCGATCCGGGACGGGATCAGGACCCTGGTCGAAGACCTGATCACCGAAATCGCGCCCGCCTGAACGACGAGGTGGGCGGCGGGGACGCGGGCGAACCCGTCCGCGGGCGACGTGCGGGTCGTTGTGCCGAGGGCGGGTTCCTCGTGGGCATGCACGGCTTGACCTTCGAGTCGGGTTGAAGCTTTACGGTCGGCGCTGTGACGACCTACCGCATCTCGCAGCTTGCCGAACGCTCCGGTGTTCCGGCGACGACGCTGCGCTTCTACGAGAGTTCCGGGCTGCTGCCGGCCGGGCGGACCGCGTCCGGGTACCGGGTCTACGGCGAGGAGGCGGTAGACCGGCTGGCGTTCATCTCCTCGGCGAAGCTGCTGGGGCTGGCGCTGGAGGAGATCCGCGAGCTCCTGGACGTCCGGGAAGAAGGCGCCTGTGCCTCGGTGCGCGCCCGGATGCTGCGGCTGATCGCCGACCGGATCGCGGAGACCGACGGCCGGATCGCAGAGCTGCGCGCCTTCTCCGCTCACCTGGCGGGTGTCCGTACCACGCTGTCGGGTCCGGCGCCCAAGGGTGTGTGCGGGCCCGACTGCGGCTGCACCACGACCGGCACGGGCCCGGTCGGGCCCGTGCCGGTGACGCTCTCCCCGACCCGCCCGACAGCGGGCCCGGCGCCGGAGCATGAGGCGTGGCGGGATGTGCCGGTCGCCTGCACTCTGGAGGACGCCGAGCTCGGCGAGCGCACCGAGCAGTGGCGCACGCTCATCGGGCAGGCCGGCCGACACGAGGAGATCGACGACGGACTGTGGTTGTCCTTCCCGCCGGACGCCGAATTCGCCGGCCGGATCGCGGCGCTCGCCGCCGCCGAGCAGCGCTGCTGCGCCTTCTTCGACTTCACCCTGCACCTGACCCCCGACGCCCTCCAGCTGACCGTTCGCGCGCCGGAGCATGCCGCCGGGATGCTGGCCGAACTCTTCGGAGCGCCCGCATGACCACGACCCCGTCCTCCCGTCCCTCCCGGCCCTGGGGCATGTTCGGGACCGGAGCGGCTGCGCTGGCCGCGTGCGCGGTGTGCTGCGCGGGCCCGCTCCTGGCCGTGCTCGGCGGGGTGGGGGCCGCCTCCGCGATCGGTGCCGTGTGGGTGCCCGCCCTCGCTGTGCCGGCCGTCGCCGCCGTCGCCGGGATCTTCGTCTTGCGCCGCCGTCGTCGTCGGGCAGCCGCCTGCCGCACAGCTCCCGCCCGTGTTGATCTCGGCATGCCGACCCTCGGCTCGGCCACAGCCCCACCGACGTCGCCGCCGTCACCCCGTTCCACGCGGCCTCCCTTGTGGTCACGGCCTGCGCAGGTAAGGGCATGGCGCGCCTGTTGTGCCTGGACACCCGGGTGGGACGGACCATCGTGTCCGCCGGTGCGTCCACAGCCCGCAGCAGCACAGGACCCCTCGTGTCGGCTTGGCTCGGAAATCGAACATGTGGCCTAATTGAAGGCATGGAGCACGTCCCCTTCCCGCCCGACCTCCTGCAGCTCCAGGCGGACTGGCACCGCACTTACGCAGCACTGGCCGCGCCGGACCCGGTGCACCCCACCGCCCTGCGCCGCCGCTTGCTGGCACTGTCCGGGCGGCTGCTGTGGCACCCCTACTGGTCCGGCCCGGCCGGAACCCCGGCGGCACGGGTCGAGCTGCGCCGCCGGGCTCGCGCCCTGGAGCCGCTGCCGTGACGCACCTGGTCCGCCTCCAGTTCGTGACCGGCGGCCCGACGGTCACGGGGGAGTGGGCCGACGGGGCGACCGCCCGCCGCACCTGGCGCGACTGGGTCGGGCTGTACGGCAGCGACGAGAAGGTCGTCATCCGGCTCGCCGAGGACGCGGACGACGGCGAGCGGGTGCTGATGGCGTGGGAGCGGGGGCACGCGGTCGAGGCGAGTTCGGACGAGCCCGCCGCGACGGAGGGATCGGGGTTACCGGGGTGGTGGCGGCCCCAGCAAATGGCTTATGGCGGGGCTGAGTTGCAGTACTCCGCCAGGTGACCGCAGGCCGCCCCGGCCCCCCCCGGTCCATGATCCAGCCCCCTCACCGGAAGGCGGTCCCCATGCCCGTGCCGAGCCTGCTGGCGGTCTTCGCTCATCCGGATGACGAGTCGTTGTCCGCCGGGGGCGTGCTCGCCCGCCACGCGGCCACGGGTGCGCGGGTCGGCGTGGTCACGGCGACCTGGGCGGCCGACACCCCGCGCGCCGCGGAGTTGGCCGATGCGCTGCGCATCCTCGGGGTCGGCGCACCGCGCATGCTCGGGTACGCCGATGCGCGCGTGCCTCAGTCGGCCCCGGGCGGTGCGCGGTTCTGCGATGCGCCGCTGGACGAGGCGGTGGGGCGGTTGGTGGCACACATCCGGGACTTCCGCCCGGACATCATGGTCACCCACGACGCGTACGGCGGTCTGACCGGCCATCCGGACCATGTGCACACGCACCGGGTGGCCATGCTCGCGGCCCAGGCGGCCGGACTTGAGCAGCTCCACCCCGATGCGGGTGCCCCTTGGCAGCCGCGTGCCCTCTATCTGGCCACGCACCCGCACTCCGCCGTGCCCGCGCTGAGGGACGTGGTCGGTGTGCACAAGGCCCTGTACAGCGTTCCGGACGAACGGGTCACCGCGACCGTCGACGTCGGCCCCTGGATGGAACAGAAGATCGCCGCCGTACTGGCCCATCGCACCGAGGTGGAACGGGGAGCCGTTCCCGGCCTGATCGCCGGCCTTCCCCAGGAGGCTCGGGAACGGCTCTTCTCCACCGAGTGGTACATCCGCCACACCCTCGCCTGCGCGTCGGTCGCCCAGACGGAACTGACCGCCTGAGTCATGTACGGGGTGACCCTGGTGATTCGTGTAATCCATAACGATCTTGGCCGAAACCTTGCGTTATTCCTGGCCGCCTCTAGCCTCCCGACATGGCTTTTCTTTCAAGTCGCCGCAAACGGGCACGCCTCGCCCCGGAACTCGACGACCAGGACCTGGGCAGGCTGCTGAAGTCCCTGCTGGCGATCACGAGGACCGGAACGATCGCGACGACGGACCTGTGCGCGGCGCAGATCTCCCGTCTCCTGGACCAGGAGCCGGGAGACTGGGACCGCCAGACGCACCGCCTGGGCACCCTGGCGGACTTCCTGGCCGACTCGCATCTGCCGCGGTCCTGGGCCACGCGCGAGCCACACAACGCGAGCGCGCTCGTGCTGCACGCGTGGACCCTGCTGGCCCGCGCGCGCTCGCAGGGGCGCCCGGAGGACACGGGCGACGCCACGGATGCCTGTCTCCGTGCCGCCGACATCGTCCCTGAGGACCCCACGCCCTGGGTGGTGCTCCTGGGGCTGGGCCGCCTGCAACGCTGGGAGCAGCCCCAGGTGTTCGGCGTGTGGAACGAGGTACTCGCGCGTGATCGCTGGAACCGTGAGGCCTACCTGAGCATGCTCGGCTATCTCACCCCGGAGGAAGCGGGTTCCCGCATCCAGGTCCTGGACTTCGTGGACGCCCTGTGCGCCCGCATGCCGGCCAACGCACCCTGCGCGGTCACGGAACTCACCGCCCAGGTCCTGCAGTACCAGTCCGTCCTCGGTCGGGGCGGATTCGAAGCACTGGTGGCGCGGAACCACTGGTCCCAGGCGATGGCCGCCCAGGCACTCGACCGCGTGGCCCGGACCTGGGTGCAGCCGGGATTCCTGCGCCATGCCAAGTCTCTGGCCGACCTCAACGTCCTGGCCTACGCGCTGATGGCCGCCGACCGGCGCCACGAGGCCCGTCCGGTGTTCGAGGCCATCGGCGGCGCCGTCACCGGGTGGCCCTGGCAGGCCGGCGGCGACGCTCTGACGGAGTTCGACCAGGCACAGCGGAGGGCCACCGCCGGGCAGTGATCCGACGCCCGCCGCACCGCCAAGTCCCCGGCGTTGCAACCCGACCGCCGGTGGGACCGCACCGTGGCACGATGGTGGTGAGCATCACCTACTGAGGGGGTGTGGGGCATGGCCACATCCGAAAGGGCACCTGCCTCAGGAACCCACCACCCGGGGCTGCGGCGCGAGATCGGCTTCATCGGGCTCATCTGGGCCTCGGAGGGGTCCATCATCGGATCCGGGTGGCTGTTCGGTGCTCAGACGGCACTGGCGGCGGCCGGACCCGCGGCGATCATCTCCTGGGGCATCGGCGGCCTCGCCATCCTGATCCTGGCGCTGGTGCACGCCGAACTCGGCGGCATGTATCCGGTCTCCGGCGGTACCGCCCGCTTCCCGCACTACGCCTTCGGCGGGGCCGCCGGCGCCTCCTTCGGCTGGTTCTCCTGGCTGCAGGCGGCCACCGTGGCACCCATCGAGGTGCTGGCGATGATCACGTACGCCCAGCACTATTCCTGGGCGAGCGGCTGGGAGAAGATCCAGGGCGGCGAACACGTCCTGACCCCGACCGGCATCGCCGTCGCCGTCGGTCTGATGGCGGTCATCACGGCCATCAACTTCCTGAGCATCCGTCTGCTGGCCCGCACCAACAGCGCGGCCACCTGGTGGAAAGTCGGCGTCCCGCTCCTGACGATCTTCGTGCTGGCCGTCGCCCAGTTCCACACCAGCAACTTCACCGCGGCCGACGGATTCAACCCCTACGGGGCCAAGGGCATCCTGTCCGCCGTCTCCACCAGCGGCATCATCTTCGCGCTGCTGGGCTTCGAGCAGGCGGACCAGCTCGCCGGCGAGAGCGCCAACCCCAAGCGCGACATCCCGCGGGCCGTGATCGGATCCATCGTCCTCGGCATCATCATCTACATCCTGCTGCAGGTGACCTTCCTCGCCGCTCTGCCCGCGTCCCAGATCGGCAGCCACTGGGCCACCTCCGCGTTCACCGCCCTGAGCGGACCGTTCGCCCAGGTCGCCACGCTCATCGGCCTGGGCTGGCTGGCGACGATCCTCTACCTGGACGCCGTGGTCTCGCCCGCGGGAACCGGTCTGATCTACATCACCGGCTCCTCCCGGGTCTCGTACGGCCTCAGCCGCAACGGCTACGTGCCCACCGTGTTCGAGGCCACCAACCGGCGGGGTGTCCCGTGGGTCGGCCTGATCACCGCGTTCGTGATCGGCTGCATCTGCTTCCTGCCCTTCCCGAGTTGGCGCTCCCTGGTCGGGCTGATCACCAGCGCCAGCGTGCTCATGTACGCCGGTGCCCCGCTGTCCTTCGGCGTGTTCCGCAACCGTCTGCCGGACGCCCACCGCCCCTACCGGCTGCCCGGCGGCGGCTGGATGTCGCCGCTGGCCTTCGTCGTGGCCAACCTGCTGATCCTGTGGTCCGGGTGGGACACCGACTGGAAGCTCGGCGTCGCCATCCTCATCGGCTACGTCATCCTGATCGCCAACCGCGTGTTCAAGATGAACCCGATCACGCCCCAGCTCGACCTGCACGCCGCGCAGTGGCTGCCCGTCTACCTCGTCGGCATGGGCCTCATCGTCTACCTCAGCGACTTCGGGCCCCTCAAGCACCCCTGGTTCCCGCTGTGGTGGGACATCGGCGTCGTCGCCGCGTTCAGCCTCCTCATCTACTACTGGGCCCTGGCGGTCGCCCTGCCGACCGAGAAGATCCAGCACATGGTCGACCAGGTCGTCGTCCCGGAGGAGGAGACCATCCTCTGACCGTCCGCCACAGAAGGCTGCGGCGGTCCGCCGCCGCACGCGTCAAGCCCGTCCGTGTGCCTCCTGCGAGCGGCGCGACAGCGAGTCCATGACCACCGCGGCGAACAGCACCCCGCCCGTGATCACGAGCTGGGCGGCGGTGGGGGTGTCCGTGAGCGCCATGCCCGACGCGATCGACTGGATGACCAGGATGCCGAGCACCGCGGACCACGTCGTACCGCGCCCTCCGAACAGGCTGGTGCCGCCGATCACGGCGGCCGCGATGGCGTTGAGCAGCAGCACCCCCGAGCCCGAACCCTGGCTCACCGAGGTGATGCGCGAGGCCAGGAACAGGCCGCCCAGCGCGGCCATGGTGCCGGAGATCGCGAGCACCGCGGTCTGTACCCGCACCACGCTGAGGCTGGCCCGGCGGGCCGCTTCGACCCCGCCGCCCAGGGCGTAGACCTGCCGTCCGTAGTGCGTGCGCCGGAGCAGGATGTCGAGGCCGGCCACCACCACGAGGAAGATCAGGAGGGCGAGCGGCAGACCCTGGAACTGGTTGAGCACGTAGGCGGCAGCGAAGGCGATCACCGCGAGTACCGCCGTGCGTACCGCGATGCCACGGAGTGAGCGGTACGGCATGCCGACGGCCTTGCGGCGCCGCCGGTCCAGGTGGAACCCGAGGAAGACCATGGCCGTGCCGACGGCCGCCAGGCCGTAGGCGGCGGCGTGGTTGGTGAAGTAGTAGCTGGTCAGCTTGGCGACGAGTCCGTTCTCGTCGAGGTTGACGGTGCCGCTCGTCCCGAGGACGGCGAGCATGACGCCGTTCCAGGTCAGCAGCCCGGCGAGGGTGACGACGAACGCAGGGACCCGGATCTTGGCGAAGGAGAAGCCCTGGATGGTTCCCGCCAGGGTCCCGGAGAGCAGCGCGATGATGAGCGCCAGCCATTCCGGCACGCCCTGGTTCACGTTCAGCACGGCGAAGACCGCCGCCGCGAGTCCGCTGATCGAGCCGACCGACAGGTCGAGTTCACCGAGGAGCAGCACGAAGACGATGCCGACCGCGATCAGCCCCGTACCCACGATGTCCACGCTGAGATTGGACAGGTTCCGGGGGGAGAGGAAGTTCTGGTTGAGGGACTGGAAGATGATCCAGACCACGACGAGGACGAGGATGACGGGGAGCGAGCCCAGTTCGCCGGCGCGCAGCTTGTGGCGGACGACGGCGGTCCCGCGCTCCAGGGCCCGCGTGACCGCCCGCATGGGGTGCGGCCGGGCGGCCTCGGCGGTGGCTGCGGAGGATTCGGCTCGCGTGTGGTCCGCCATGTCGTGCATCCCTTTCACCACCCCGACTCCTGGTGAGCCATCCGGCGGGGCACGTTTTCCGTGGCACCGGTGATGGAGGAGATGATCTGCTCCTGAGACGCGGTGTTCACGTCGTAGAACCCGTTGTTGCGGCCCAGCCGCAGCACGGCGGCCCGGTCCGCGAGGGCCTTGACGTCTCCCAGGTTGTGGCTGATGAGCAGCACACCCAGGCCGCGGTCGCGCAGCCGGTCGACGAGGTCCAGGACCTCGGCGGTCTGCTCGATCCCCAGCGCCGCCGTCGGTTCGTCGAGGAGCAGGACCCGCGGCTCACCGAGGAGGGAGCGCGCGATGGCGACGGTCTGCCGCTGGCCGCTGGACAGGGAGACGACGGGGCCACGCAGATCGGGGATGCCCCGGGTCAGCCGCTCCAGCAGGCGTCTGCTGCGGCGTTCCATCTCCACCTCGTCGAGGAACCCGAACCTGCGGATCTCCCGGCCGAGGAAGAGATTGCCGACGACGTCGAGGTTCCCGCACAGAGCCAGGTCCTGGTAGACGGTGGCGATGCCGAGGGCGCGGGCGTCATGGGGACGCCTGATGTGGACGGGGCGGCCCTCCCACTCGATGGTGCCCTTGTCCGCGGGGGCGACGCCGGAGATCACTTTGACCAGAGTGGACTTGCCGGCCCCGTTGTCGCCCATGAGCGCGAGGACCTGGCCGGCGTGGATCTCCAGCTCGATGTCCGTCAGGACATCGACGACACCGAAGCGCTTGCACACGCCGTGCAGCGCCAGCAGCGGGGGAGCCGGCACGAGAACCATCTCCTTCCCGGGACACGGCCGCGGTCGGGGAACCGCGCTGTCAGGTCAGTCCGGCCTTCTCGCAGGCGGCCGCGAGCCGGGGGGTGCAGATCTGCCGGACCGAGTACACGCCGTCCTTCACCAGGGTGTTCTTGATGTTGGAGGCGATCACGGACACCGGGTTGAGCATGACGGCCGGCACCTCTGTCCCGCCGCGGGTCCTCACCTTGGTCGTGGCGACCCCGTCGAGGCTCTCACCGCGGGCCGCGGCCACGGCCATGGCGGCGGCGGAGGAGGCTTCGGGCCTGAACGACTTGTAGACCGTCTCGTACTGATCACCGCTGACGATGCGCCGCACGGCGGCGAGTTCGGCGTCCTGGCCGGTGACAGGGGGCAGTGGACGGACCTTGTTCGCCTTGAGCGCGGAGATGCTCCCGCCGGCGAGGCCGTCGTTGGCGGCGTAGACCCCCTGGATGTTCTCGGCGCCGAGTGCGGCGATGGCGCCGCTCATGTTCATGTTGGCTGCCTCCGGCCGCCACTGGAGCGTGTCGTACGACTTGCCGATCTTCACCTTCCCTCTGAGCACGGAGAGGGCGCCCTCCTTGAACGCCACCGCGTTGGGGTCGGCGAGATCGCCGTTCATCATGACGATCTGGCCACCGTGCGCCTTGTCGCCCATGGCCTGCAACAGCGCGCGGCCCTGGAGCCTGCCCACCTCCTTCCCGTCGAAGGAGACGTATCCGGATATCGGGCCCTCGGCGAGCCGGTCGTAGGCGATGACCGGGATGCCCGCATCGTGCGCCTTCTGGACCGTGGGCCGCATCGACCTGGCGTCCACGGGCACGAGCAGGATGGCGTCGACTTTCTCGGTGATCATCGAGTCCATCTGTTCCTGCTGGATGGCCACGTCGTTCTTGGCGTTGGCGTGCTCGATCACGCAGTCGTGGCACAGGTCCTTGATCGTCTTCTCGAGCAGGGGCCTGTCCTGGGTCTCCCAACGAGCGGTGGTGGAGTCCGGCAGCAGCACACCGATCCTCGGCGAGTTCCCCCCGGCGGAGGCGTTACCGGCCTCCGTGCCGCAGGCCGCGACGGCGACCATCGCCGAGACAACGGCCATCGCCATGGCCGCGTTCCCCATGAAGGTCTTCATCGGAGAGACCTCTCTGAACGGGCTGGCCGGGAGGACGACCACGTCGTCAGTGTGACACCGGCCGCAGTGATCTGCGAACCAGGCCGCCACACGGCCGATCTGTCCAGTTGGTCCGTATATGCGATTCTGGTCTAAGGCCCTCATCACACCCTGTCGGCACCTCGGCCTGGACGGGAGGTGGGTGCGGACATGCCTCAGGACGGCAGTGCCCGGGCCGGTGTCGCACAGCTGCGGGCATCCGACGCCGACCCTGCCGGTACCGGCCCGCCGCCGGTGCCCGAGGCCGCCGCGACTGTGCGCGTACTGACGTTCGCCGGAGCGGCGCTGGCGGCGGTCTACGTGCTCGGTGCCGGGACGGAAGAGCTGCGACTGGTGGAGACCGCCGGTCGGGCCGCCTCCGAGTACGGGCTGCCCGAGCGCCTGACCCTGTCCGGTGGCTCACCCGCGGCCCAGGCCTTCCGCACCGGCCGACCCCTGTGGCTGAATCCCACGGCACTCGCCTCCTTCACCGAGGGCGGCCCGATACCGTCGCGCGCGCAGACGTCGCTGGGCGCACTGCCGCTGCGCGCGGAGGGCCGGCGTCTGGGCTGCCTCGTCGCCGTGGGCACGTGCGCGGACGGCTTCGAGCCCGAGCAGCAGCGCTTCCTGGAGGGGTACGCCGACGCGGTCGCCGGCCTGCTCCAGGCGACCGGGGGCACCACGCCGTCGCTGCCGCTGGGTCCCGCACTGCGGCAGCTGCGCGTGGGCTCGTTCGCCCTGGTCCCGGACACCGGCCTGGTCGATGCGGACGAGACCCTCCTCGATCTGGTCGGAATCACGCCGGACGAGTTCGACGGCAAGGCGGACACCCTGCTCGCGCACACCCTCCCGGAGGACATGCACGCCCTGATGTCGGTCCTGGAGCCGTCCGCCCATGCGCTCGGCGGCCGCGTGCTGGAGTTCCGGGTCCGCCGCCCCACCGGCGAGATGCGCTGGCTGAGCCTGAGCTGCCGGGTGCTCCCCGGCAGCGACGACCGGCCCGACCAGGTGCTGGGTGTGGTGACGGCGACCTCGGTCCTGCCCCGGAGCACCGACGACGTCTCCAGGATCCAGTGGCTGACCGCCGCACTCGACGACGCCACCACGGTCGCCGACGTCAGCCAGGTGGTGGTCACCGCGCTCCGCGAGCCGCTCGGCGCCGACCGGGTCGCGCTCGCCGAGCTGCAGGACGACCGGCTCATGGTCACCGTGCTCGACCCGCCGGAGCCCGCCGCCTGGCCCGAGGCATGGCGCTCCGAGTGGCGTTCGCAGTGGCCCGACGCACCCGTCAGCGCGCTGCCCACCCTGCGGCTGGCGCTGCGGGACGGACGGATGGACCTGTGGCCCGCCGGCACAGCCCTCGAACCCGGACTCAACGGCATCGGTCCCGGAGGTCTCGCCGTCCTGCCCCTGCCCGCCAAGGGCCGCCCCGCCGGCCTGTGCCTGATCGGCTGGGACCGGCCGCACGAGTTCGCCCCCGAGGAACGCTCCCTGCTGACCGCCACCGCGGCGCTGGTCGGTCAGGCCCTCAAGCGTGCCCACGCACACGACGCCGAGCAGGAACTCGCCACGATGCTGCAGCGCAGCCTGCTGCCCCGGCGCCTGCCCGAACTGTCCGGAGGGGCCGCCGTCGCCCGCTATCTGCCGGCCCGGCGCGGGTTGCAGGTGGGCGGTGACTGGTACGACGTCATCGCCCTCTCCGAGGACCGGGTGGCACTGGTCATCGGAGACGTGCAGGGACACAGCGCCGGCGCGGCGACGATCATGGGGCAGATGCGCACCGCGGTCAGGGCGTACGCGGTGGAGGGCCACCCGCCCGACGTGGTCGTCTCCCACGCCAACCGACTCCTCGTCGGCATGGAGACCGACCTGTTCGCCACCTGCTGCTACGCCGAACTGGACATGGAGCAGGGCAACACCCTGTTCGTCCGCGCCGGACATCTCGCACCGCTGGTACGGCATCCCGACGGCAGCACCGAGGAGGTGCAGGTCGAGGGCGCGCTCCCGCTGGGCATCGCCGCGGAGGCGGAGTTCCCCATGACGTCGGTCGCACTGGCCCCCGGCACGCTGCTCGCCCTGGTCACCGACGGTCTGGTCGAGGCCGCCGACCTGCCCCTGGACGAGGGCATGGAGCGCACACGCGTCGCGCTCGCCGCCGCCGACCCGTCGGACCCGGGCCGGGTGGCCGACGAACTGCTCGGTGACATCGGCCGCCGGGAGGACGACGTGGCGCTGTTGCTGCTGCGCTACGACGGTATGAAGACCCGGCCGATACGGGCCGGTTGGGCGGTGTGGCGGCTCCCGGACGCCGTCATGCACGCCCGTCGGTTCACCTCGCGCACGCTGCGCCGCTGGCACATCGAGCAAGTAGGGGACTCGGTGCTGCTGGTCGTCTCCGAACTCGTCACCAACGCCCTGGTGCACACCCAGGGGTCGGTCCACGTCGATCTGACGCTCCGCGGGGACCGGGTACGGGTCTGCGTGAGCGACTCCTCCCCGCGATCGCCCGCCAAGCCGGTGATCGTGGACTGGGAGTCGACCGGCGGCCGGGGCCTGATGCTGGTGGAGGCGATGTCGGAGTCCTTCGGCTCCATGCCGGTCGCCAGCGGCAAGCAGGTGTGGAGCGAGATCGTCGTACCGCCCGCCGATCCGGATCGCCCGCGCCCGGGGCTCTGGACGGACCAGGAGGGTCTGCCATGAGAGCGCGTACTCGGCATGCCGTGGCGATGCTCGTCGCGGGACTCCTGGCGATGCCTGCGGTCGCCTGCGCGGGCAAGGACAGGGCGGGCGCGGACGGTTTCACCGTCGGTCTGCTGCTCCCGAGCCGGACACTGCCCCGCTGGGAGCACTTCGACAAGCCGCTGATCGAGAAGCGGCTGAAGGCGCTGTGTCCCCGGTGCGACGTGGAGTACGCCAACGCGGACAACGACGTGACGAGACAGCAGCAACAGATGGCCTCCATGGTCCTGAAGGGGGCCAAGGTCCTGATCATCGATGCCACGGACCCCAAGGCGCTCCGCTCCTCGATCCAGCAGGCGCACGCGGCGGGCGTCCCGGTCGTCGCCTACGACCGGCTCGCCGAGGGTCCGATCTCGGGCTACGTCAGTTTCGACGGCGCCCAGGTCGGCAAGCTCCAGGCCGAGGCACTCCTCAAGGCCATGGGTGACAGGGCGAACGGCGGCAACGTCGTCATGATGAACGGCGATCCGACCAACCCGAACGCGGCATGGTTCAGGAACGGGGCGATGTCGGTCCTCGCCGGCAAGGTGAACATCCGCCGGTCGTACGACACGCCGGGCTGGAGCACGGACACCGCCCACAACAACATGTCCGCCGCCATCGCAGCCCTGGGCCCGCAACGGATCGACGGCGTCCTCGCGGCCAACGACTCCCTGGCGGCCGGTGTCATCTCCGCTCTCAAGAGCGCGCAGGTGCGGAAACTTCCTCCCGTCACCGGCCAGGACGCCGACCTCGAGGCCGTACAGCGCATCATCAAGGGCGAACAGCTCATGACGGTCTACAAGCCCTTCCCGGCGGAAGCCGCCGGGGCCGCCGCCATGGCCGTCGCCCTCGGGCGCGGCGAGAGTGTGCGCGACATCGCCACGACGACGATCGACAGCCCCACCACCAAGCACATCCCGACCGTCCTGCTCACTCCCCGGTCGGTGACGGCCGCCGACATCAGGCGAACGCTCCTCAAGGACCGCGTCTACACCGTCGAGCAGCTCTGCACCCGGGCGCTCCGCCGCGCATGCGACAAGCTCGGCCTGGGAGCAGCGGACTGACCACCCCCTCGGCTTCGTCCCGCATCTGACGGTGCTCGGGGTATCGCGCGCATCGGCGAACCGGCGAACTGCCCGACACGCACGTGGTGTTCACTCGCGCCGACTTGGTCAGTTAATTGTAAAGAACCTTGACAGTTAATTGGTCTAGTCCAACTATGGACCCGGTTCGACCTCACGCACGTCTGTCCTCGCGGTCTTCCGCTGTCCCCGCCTGCTCATTTCGCCATGGGAGCGTCAATGCGACGAACCGGTCCTGTTCCTGCGCTGCTGTCCAGCGTGACCGTAACTGCCTTGTCGGCCACGCTGGTTGCCCTCGGGGGAGGCGGCGCACACGCCTCGTCGCAGCTGTCCCCGCGCCCCGCCGGGTCCATGCCCGCACATGTGGCGGCCCCGTACTTCGAGGCGTGGACCGGTGAGAGCCCGGCGGCGCTCGCCGCGGAGTCGGGCAACAAGTACCTCACGATGGCCTTCCTCCAGACGCCCGCCGCGGGCTCGTGCGCGACGTACTGGAACGGCGACACGACCCAGCCGATCTCCCCGTCGGTGTTCGGTAGCGACATCGCCGCGATCCAGGCTCGCGGCGGCAACGTCATCCCTTCCTTCGGCGGCTACGGCGCCGACACGACCGGCACCGAACTCGCCGACAGCTGCACCAGCGTCGACGCCATCGCCGCGGTGTACGAGAGCCTCGTCAAGACCTACGGCGTCACGCGCATCGACCTCGACGTGGAGGCCGACTCCATCACCAACACCGCCGGCGTCGACCGCCGCAACAAGGCCGTCGCCAAGGCCGAACGCTGGGCCGAACACACCGGCCACAGCCTGCAGTTCTCCTACACCCTGCCGACGACGAACACCGGCCTCGCGCCCAGCGGGGTGGCCCTGCTGCAGAACGCCGTCGACAACCATGCCCGGGTGGACGTCGTGAACATCATGACGTTCGACTACTACGACGGCGCCACCCACGACATGGCGGCCGACACCGAGAGCGCCGCCGTCGGCCTGTACAGCCAACTGGCCGCTCTCCACCCGAAGAAGAGCCCGGCGAAGTTGTGGGGCACGGTCGGCGTCACCGAGATGCCCGGCATCGACGACTACGGTCCCGAGGAGACCTTCACCACGCAGAACGCGGCCACGGTCGAGAAGTGGGCCGAGGCCAAGGGGATCGACACCCTCTCCTTCTGGGCCCTCCAGCGCGACAACGGAGGCTGTGTCGGCACTGCCGGCGCCAACTCCTGTTCCGGAATCGCCCAGGACACCTGGCAGTTCAGCCACGCCTTCGAGCCGTTCACACGGGGCCGCCACACCCACTGACGGCTGAGCCGAAAGGTGCCGATCGAGCCGGCCCGACCGGCCCGACCGGCTCGGTGCTCCCGGGTTCAGGGCCTGGGGGCACCGGGCCGGCGCGATCACGCCCTGCGCTGCTGCCGGATCGGCTCTCCCACCCGGTGCATGTGTGTCAGGGCCTCGCGGTAGGACTGGATCAGACCCGTCTCGTGGTACGGCACTCCGATCTCGGCGCAGTACTCCCGCACGATCACCCGGGCCCGCCGCAGGTGGACCGTGGGCATGCTCGGGAACAGATGGTGCTCGATCTGATAGTTGAGCCCACCCAGCATCACGTCGGTGAGCCAGCCACCGCGCACGTTGCGCGACGTCAGCACCTGGCGGCGCAGGAAGTCGAGCCGCTGTGCACCGGTGATCGTGGGCATGCCCTTGTGATTGGGGGCGAAGGTGCAGCCCAGGTAGACGCCGAACAGGCACTGGTTCACGGCGAGGAACGCCACCGCCTTCCCCGGTGAGAGCACCAGGAACAGGGCGGTGAGCAGACCCGCGATGTGCAGCAGAAGCAGAGCGGCCTCGAGCAGCCGGTTCCGCATGGACGGCGAGCGCAGTGCCCGCAGGCTCGCGACGTGCAGATTGAAGCCCTCCAGGGTCAGCAGCGGGAAGAACAGCAGCGCCTGGTGGCCACCGAGGAGACGGGCCACGCCGCTGCTGGCGCGGGCCTGCTCGGTGGACCACACCAGGATGTCCGGGGCGACATCGGGATCCAGCTCCTCATGATTGGGATTGGCGTGGTGGCGGGTGTGCTTGTTCATCCACCAGCCGTAGCTCATCCCTATGCCGAGGTTGCCGAACAGCCGCCCCCAGATCTCGCTGTGCCGGCGCCGCCGGAAGACCTGCCGGTGGGCCAGGTCGTGCGCCACCAGGGCGACCTGCCCGAACATCACGGCCAGGAAGGCGGCCACGGCCAGTTGCCACCAGGTGTCGCCGAGCGCGAAGAAGGCTCCCCAGCCCGCGGCGAACAGTCCGACCACGAGACCGAGCCGTACCGTGTAGTAACCGGGGCGCCGCTTCAGCAGACCGGCTTCGCCTATGCGCTGGGACAGCCTCGCGAAGTCGCTGCCGGCGCCGGGGGCGGGCGTGCCCGCACGCGCGTCGGCGGCCCGGGTCGCCACGGAGGCATCAGGGGAAATCGTCATGCCGAAGATTCTCGGGACGGCCCACCGCCCCGAAGAAGCCTGCCAGCCACCCAGTGGGTACGCGGGCTGCCCCACGTGACCTCCGGGGGGTTTTCCCCCGTGCGCGCCGCCGGCCTGGCTTTTGCGGCTTCGAGCGGCTGATCACCGACCGCGCGTGGGTACCTCTGCATGGCGTGCTGTCCGCATCATCCCGATAGGATGCATTTTGTGATCAGGTCGGGACGGCTCCAGCGTCGCCCTCCACTCGGTGGCCGACGGGACCCCGTGATGCTGTCACCGGTGATCCTGACCGTCCTCATCAGCAGCCTGGCCTTCGCCACCCCGAGGGAGATCGCCTTCAGCCGCCTCCTGCCCGCAGCACCCGCCCTCGCGGCCGCGTTGTGGGCCGTCGTGCCGACGATCCTCCTGGGGGCGTTCTGCCTGCTGGTCATGATCGGACTCAGCCTCGTCTACTCCGACCTGGGGACGCCGTACACGGGTGCCGCGATCGTCGCGGTCACCTTGGCGGCCGCCTACGCCAGCCATCTACGACTCGAGCGCGAGGAGATGCTCTTCCAGGTGCGGCTCGTCGCGGACGCGGCCCAGAAAGTGCTGCTCCGCCCGCTGCCGCGCCGCATCCAGGACGTCGAGATCGAGTCGCTGTATCTGGCCGCCCAGGAGCAGGCCCGGATCGGAGGCGACTTCTACGAGGCGGCCGACACCCCGTACGGGGTCCGGCTCCTCATCGGTGACGTGCGCGGCAAGGGACTCCAGGCGGTGGGAGCGGCCTCGGCGGTGATCAACTGCTTCAGGGAGAACGCGTACGACCAACCCGACCTGAGGAGCATCATCCGTCGCCTGGAAGCCAGCATCGCCCGGCACAGCCTTGCTTCTCCCACCCCGGACCAGCCCGAGCACTTCGCGACCGCACTGATCGCCGAGATCCCGTACGGCGGTGGGCAGGTCAGAATTCTCAACTGCGGGCACCCGCCACCCCTGCTCGTGCAGAACGGGGAGGTCCGCGTCCTCGAGTCCAGCATGCCCTCGCCGCCCCTCAACCTCGCCACGCTCCTCGGGGACCACTACATCGTTGACACCGTCAACTTCTGCGACGGCGACCAGTTGCTCCTCTACACGGACGGCGTAACGGAGACCAGGAACCGCGACGGCACGTTCTTCCCTCTGCCGGAGTGGATGCGGCAGCTCGGCCAGGCGCCGCCCCGTGAGCTGCTGGACCGGCTTCACCGGGACCTGCTCCACTACAGCGGCGGACGGCTCGACGACGACATCGCGGCCCTCGCCATACGCTGCCGGACCCCACCGGGAGAGGAGCGGCCCGCCTAGAGCGGACGCTGCCGCAGTGTTAGAAAAGGGGCATGAGCGGACGCTCCCGCCGGCCATGGGGGAGAGCGGCGCCGCCGCCGGGCCCGGGGCGGTCGTCCGATCTGCCCCGTCGTGGTCGTACAGGCCCCTGGCCGTCACAGGGACGCCGCCTCTGGCCGTCCCTGAGTGTCCGCACGCTCGCCGCACAGGTCTTCCTGCTGCAGGCCCTCATCATGCTGCTGCTGGTCGCGGTGGCGGCGGCCGCACTGGTGGTGCAGGGGCGGTACGACGCCGAGCGCGGCGCCAAGGACCGTTCACTGGCCGCGGCGGAGGCGTTCGCGCACGCACCCGGCACGGTGCTCGCGCTGCAGTCACCGGATCCGACAGCACGGCTGCAGGCGCCGGCGGAGCGGGCGATGCTGGGATCCGGCGTCGACTTCATCGCCGTCTTGGACGAACACGGGGTCCGGCTCACCGACCCCGACCCTGCCCTGATCGGCACCAAGGCACAGGGCGTCGGCCGAGCCGCCGCGGGGGAGACGTTCACGGAGACGTTCCACGGCCGGCCGGCCGACGCCGTACGCGCGGTCGTCCCCGTGACGGACGCGAGCAGACGCGTGATCGGTATGGTCAGCGCCGGGATCCGGTTCGAGACCCTGGGCCACGTACTGAGCCAGCAACTGCCGATACTGCTCGGCGCGGCGGCGGGGGCACTCGTGCTCGCGACCGGCGGTGCGGCTCTCGTCAGCAGGCGGTTGATGCGGCAGACCCACGGACTCGGCCCCGCCGAGATGACCCAGATGTACGAGCACCACGACGCCGTGCTGCACGCGGTGCGCGAAGGAGTCCTGATCGTCGGCGGCGACGGGCGACTGCTGCTCGCCAACGACGAGGCACACCGGCTGCTGGACCTGCCCGAGGACGCCGACCAGCGGCACGTGACGGACCTGGGGCTGGGGCCCGGCCTGAGACGGTTGCTGGCGTCGGGCGAGGCCGTCTCCGACGAGGTGATGCCGGCCGGGGAGCGGCTGCTGGCGGTGAACACGCGGCACATCGCACCGTACGACGGCGCGCAGGGCCTGGTGGCCACCTTCCGGGACACCACGGAGCTGAGAGCCCTGTCCGGCCAGGCCGAGGTGGCACGGGGCCGGCTCGCGTTCCTGTACGAGGCCGGCACGCGGATCGGCACCACGCTCGACGTACGGCGCACGGCCGAGGAGCTCTCGGAGGTGGTGGTCCCGCGCATGGCCGACTTCGTCACCGTGGAACTCCTCGACTCCGTGCTGCGCGGCGAGGAACCCACCGGCGCCGTACTGCGCATGCGGCGCACCGCGCTGAGCGAATCACGAGCCGGGCATCCGTTGCAGCCGGTGGGAGACCTGATCCGGTTCGTGGTGGCGGACACGCCGATGGTGGCGGCGCTGCACCGCGGCAAAGCCGTCCTGGTGCAGGACCTGAACACCGCCCAGGACTGGCGGGCCCAGGACCCGGAAGGAGCAAGACAGGCCCTGGACTACGGCATCCACTCACTGGTCACGGTCCCTCTGCGGGCCCGCGGGGTCGTCCTCGGCATGGTCAACTTCTGGCGCGGCGCCGGCTCCGCCCGGTTCGAGGAGGAGGACGTCGCCGTGGCCGAGGAACTGGTCGCCCGGGCGGCCGTCGCGATCGACAACGCGCGCCGCTACTCCCGCGAGCACGCCATGGCCGTGACACTGCAGCGCAGCCTGCTGCCCCTGGACCTGCCGGACCAGGACGCACTGGAGATCGCCTCCCGCTACCTGCCGGCGCGGTCCGGCGTGGGCGGCGACTGGTTCGACGTCATCCCGCTGCCCGGCTTCCGGGTGGCCCTGACCGTCGGCGACGTCGTCGGGCACGGGCTGCACGCCGCCGTGACCATGGCCCGGCTGCGGACCGCCGTGCTGAACTTCTCCTCCCTGGACCTGGCCCCGGACGAGCTGCTGAGCCGTCTCGACGAGATGGTGACCCGCCTGGACACCCAGACGGCGAATGCCGACGACGACCGTGCACCGCTCACCGGCGCCACCTGCCTCTACGCCATCTACGACCCGGTCGGCGGGCGCTGCACCGTCGCCCGGGCCGGCCACCTCGCACCGGCCGTGGCCGACGAACACGGCACGGTGACCATGCCCGACGTCCCCCTGTCGCCGCCCTTGGGCGTGGGTGGGCACCCCTTCGAAGCCGGCGAGCTGGCCCTGTCGGAGGGCAGCCGACTCGTCCTGTTCACCGACGGCCTGATCGAGAACCGCACCCGGGACGTCGACGAAGGCCTGGACCTGCTCCGCTCGACCATCGCGCACGCGGACCAGACACCGGAGGAGACCTGCCGCGCCCTCATGGAGACGCTGTTGCCCGAGACACCCCGTGACGACGTGGCGCTGCTCGTCGCCCGGACCCGGCTGCTCGACCCGTCCCAGGTCGCCATCTGGGACGTGCCCTCCGATGCGCAGGCCGTGTCCCGGGTGCGTACGGACGTCAGCCGCCGCCTGGACGACTGGGGGCTGCAGGCGTCGGCGTTCAGCACGGAACTGATCCTCAGCGAGCTGCTCACCAACGCGATCCGGTACGGCGCTCCGCCCGTGCGGGTCAGGATCCTGCTGGGCAGCACCCTGGTCTGCGAGGTGTCGGACGGCAGCAACACCTCACCCCGGCTACGGCGCGCGGCCACCACCGACGAAGGGGGCCGCGGCCTGTTCCTGGTCTCCCAGTTCGCGGACCGCTGGGGCACCCGCTATGCGGCGCAGGGCAAGGTGATCTGGGCCGAGCAGACCCTGAACCACGGCCGGGAACCGGACGCGGCCGCTCTGTTCAACGCCGTGGCCTGGTGACACCGTCCGGTGTGCATCCCATGACGGAACGAGGAGGGACCGGGGTGCTACCGGTCCGTCAGCGGCAGCACAGGGATGGAGTGGTCTCGCCAGATGAGGCGGGACGTCTCCTCCGGATACGCGATGACGGTCGATCGCGTGTCGAAGAGCTGTGTGCGGCGTTGTCCGACGTCGTACGGGGCCCAGCCGGGGTCACCGTACGCCGCGAAGGCGGTCCACGCGGTGCGCATACGTGCGGACAGCTCTTCCCCGGCGGGGGAGGGGCTCTCGCCGATCAGCGCCGCAGGCTGGCCGCTGCCCAGGTTGCCGAACACGAGAGGTACGTCGAGGCCGTGGCAGGCGCCCAGGACACCCCCCATTCCCGGGGCGGGCCAGGTCAGTTCGTACACGTGGGCACGTCCGCCGCCGGTGATCTGCGCGGTGGCGAGGTGGAGGCTCGGCATGCGGAACAGCCAGTCCGAGTTGACCAGTTCGTACAGCTCGTCCGGGCCCGCGCCCGGGAAACCGTCGCGGTACCGGCGTGCGCCGTCCGGGCCAGGGGCGAAGACCCGCAGGGCAGTCTCGGCCTGCTCCGCCGTCACCTGCCCCAGCATGCCGTCGAGCGCGGTCAACAGCCGCTGCTCGTCACGCGTGTGCCCGACAAGGAGGTCGATGTCCCGGCCCGCACCGTCGGCCAGGGCCTGCCAGGGAGTGACGGGCAGAACATCACCGTCGACGACGGGCGAGAACGGGATCGACCTGTGTGCGACGGGACCCCAGCGCTCCGCGAACGAGGCGCACTTGGCCGTGATGGCGTCGCCGGCCGCCGGCAGCAGGTTCGGGGCCACGGTCGCCAAGTCGGCCACCGTGGGCCGCAGTCCCAGCTCGGCCGCGCAGGCGGCGGCGATGTCGGCAGCGAGCGCCGCTGAGAAGAACGTACCCGGTACGCTCTGCGCGATGGCCCGGCGGAAGAGCCCCGCCGCGCGCGGCATCGCCAGCAGCGCCGCGACCGACCCCGCGCCCGCCGACTGGCCGAAGACCGTGACCTGGTCCGGGTCGCCCCCGAAGGCCCGGATGTTGTCGCGCACCCACTCCAGCGCGGCCACCTGGTCGAGCAGTCCCCGGTTGGGGGGCGCTCCGTCGATGTACGCGAACCCCTCTATGCCCACACGGTAGTTGAGCGTCACCACGACGACACCGCCCTCCCGTGCGAGGCGGGCCCCGTCGTACTCGGGGAGGCTGGACATGCCGATGCTGTAGGCGCCGCCGGGGATCCACACCATCACCGGTAGTCCGGCTCCCGGGTACGGCTCCGGCGACCAGACGTTGACCGTGAGCCAGCCGGAGCCGACCGACTCCCGTGCCAGCGCGTCCATGCCGAAGTGCCCTGCCTGTGGAGGCGGCGGGCCGTACGACACGGCCATGCGTACGCCGTCCCACGCCGTGACCGGCTGGGGTGCGGCGAAACGGAGCCGGTCCACCGGCGGCTCGGCGAAGGGGATGCCGCGGAAGACCGCCAAGCCTTCATCCGCGCTGCCGCGCAGCACTCCTGCTGCGGTGCGCACCTCGGGCTCGGAACCGGTCGGCTCGGACGCGGCAGTCATCATCACAGTCCCTTCGCGGGCGGGGAGAACGCACAGCGTGCGGCCGCCCCTCTGCCAGGGCGGCGGGCGCACAGCTGCCATCGGGGATCATCCCGCCGAGTCAGGTTGCGGGCCAGCCATTTTCGGAGCAGGCCGCCGCGGTCGCACACGGCAACTCCGCACGGCCGACAGCACGCCCCGGCCCAGGTCATTGCAGGATCATGAACAATCCTCACCTTTCTGTGGACTCCTCGACACAGCGCTCCTATGGTCGCCGTCGGCGCGACCACTGTCGTACGCACCCGAGGAGCCGCATGTCCCGCAGGAGACTCAGCCGTGCCCTGGCCGTCGCCCTCACCCTGGCGGCAGCCACAGCCGTCTCCGGGCCCACACCCGCGCAGGCCGAGCCGATTCCCAAGGCCCCCGGCCACCGGCTGGTCGACGCCTACGACGGCGCCCCCGCCACCGCCCAGCCCCTGCCCGGCACGCAGCCCCCGCAGCACCCGTTCCTCGCGGCCAACGGCCGCAGCGGCATGCACGCCGATGCCTGGGGCAGTGCCACCTACCCGTGGAACGGCCCGCTCGGCAGGCGACCCCAGGTCGGCAGCGAACGAATGGCGCTGCTCGGTGGCGAGTGCGCCAACGTCACCTTCGACCGGGAGGGCCGCATCGTCACCGTCTGCGGGACGTTCAAGGGCTTCCTGGTCAAGCTGCTCGACCCGCACACTCTGGCGACCCTGGCCGAGTACAAGCTGCCGCAACGGCCGTCCACCATCGAGGCGATCACCCGTCTCGACTTCTCCCGGATCTTCAAGGACACGTCCGGCGGCGCCTACTCCTACCTCGACGACCAGGACCGGCTGGTGCTCGCAGACTCCCGCCAGCACCTCCTGCGCCTGGCGCACCGACAGGCCCCGGACGGAACCTGGAGCTTCAGCGTCACCGACGACTGGGACCTCGGCAGTCACGTACCGCATGACTGCGTCACCTGGACCAACCTGCACCCCAGCGGCGACTGCGACCCGGTCACGTCCGTCGTGCCGGACTGGAACGGCCGCATCTGGTGGGTCACCCGGCAGGGCCGTGTCGGCACCGTCGATCCCACCACCGGCACCATCCGGTCCGTCCAGCTCGCCGGCGAGGAGATCCAGAACTCCTTCGCCGTCGCCGAGGACGGCGTCGCCATCGTCTCCGACCACGCTCTCTACGACTTCCGCGCCACGGCCGACGGCACACCCGAGGTGATCTGGCGGCAGACCTACGACCGGGGAACCGGGACCAAACCCGGCTCGGTCAACCAGGGCTCCGGCACCACGCCGGACATTTTCGGCGAGGGCGGCAAGTACGTCGCCATCACCGACAACGCCGACGACCGCATGCACGTCCTGGTCTACCGTCGGGATGCCACCGTCCCTGACGACCGCCGCCCGGTCTGCGAGATCCCCGTCTTCGGGTCCGGGGCCTCCACCACGGACAACTCCTTGATCAGCTGGGGCAACAGCCTCGTGGTCGAGAACAACTACGGCTACGAGAACATCAGCTCGCTCACCTTCGGACGCAGCGTCGTCGGCGGAGTCACCCGCATCGACGTCCGCAAGGACGGCAGCGGTTGCGACACCGTGTGGGAGAGCGGCGAACGCTCACCCTCCACCGTGCCGAAGCTGTCCACCGCCAACGGCCTGCTGTACCTGTACACGAAGGACCCGAACCCGCTGGGCATCGACGCCTGGTACCTGACCGCCGTCGACTTCCGCACGGGCGAAACCCGCTTCAAGCAACTCGTGGGCACGGGCATCAACTACGACAACAACTGGGCTCCGATCACCCTCGGCCCCGACGGCACCGCCTACGTCGGAGTGTTCAACGGCCTCACCGCCGTGCACGACGGCATCTGAGCAGCCGCTGCCCATCTACCAGCCTTCCGCGTCGAGTTGAGCCATCTGAACCCCGATTCGTCGCGACCGGACCATTGACTCCACGAACACATGTTGGTTGAGTGGCTCATCCACTGAGCCACTCGGGAGGACGGCGTGGAGGCACTGCCCCGCGAGACCATCGTCGATGTTCTGGAGAGCCGACTGCGGGAGGACATCCTCACCGGGCGCCACCCGGCGGGCAGTTACCTGCCGCCCGAGCGCACACTCGCCGACGGTTACGGCGTCACCCGTACCACCCTCAAGCACGCCTTCGGCCGCCTGATGCAGGCCGGACTGCTGGAGACCCGGCACGGCGTCGGCACCCGCGTGCGGGACTATCTGCGCCTGGGCGGCGCCGACCTGCTGCCCATGCTCGTACGGCACAGCCCCGACTGGATCGGTGAGGTCTTCGAAGTACGGCGCAGCATCGGCGCGTTGATCGCCGAGCGGGCCGCGGCGCGGGCGACCGACCGGCAGCGAGCCGAGCTGCGCACGCTCCTGGCAGTCGTGGGGGACGCGGCGGACGCCGATGCCGTGCAGCTCGCGGACATCGAGGTCCACCGGGCCCTGGCCCGCGCCACCGGCAATCGCGTCTACGTCCTGCTGACCAACACCCTCTTCAACGCCTATCTGCCGGTGCGTGCCGCACTCAGGGGCCCGTTCACGGACGCCGGGGTGGCCCGCGGGCGCCTGGAGCCGGTGGTCGAGGCGGTGGCGTGCGGGGACGAGGCCGGTGCCCGGCGGGCGGCCGAGCAGTACCTGACGGCGACCGAGCGGATCATGCTGGAGGGCCTCGCATGAGCGGGCGGACGGCCTCACACACGGCCACGAGCACCGGCTCGCCCGCTCGTGGCACCGCCTTTCGCGAGACGATGCTCGGCACGTTGCGGCTCGACGACGAGGACCGTACGCGCCGGGTCCGCCTCGATCTGACGGTCTCGGCCGACCGCCTTCTCCGCCTCCTCGGTACGACCGAGGCCCGCGCCACCGGCCGGATACGGATCGCGGGCTGGGCCGACGACCCCGACGCGGAGGGGGAGTTGGAGATCTCGCCGCTCGCGCGACGCCGCATCCGCTACCGCATCACCTTCACCGCCGAAGGCCGCCGACTCACCCTCGACGGCTGGAAGTCCGTCACCCCGCGCCACCCCGTGGCCTCGATGACCGTGCTGCCGTACACCCTCCACGAGGACGGCGAGCGGATCGGCACCGGCACCCTCCGATTCCCCCTCGGCACGCAACTCCTCCCCTTCCTGGCCAGTTTCCGCTTCCCACGGCAGCAGGATCCCGATGCGTTCCTCCCGCCACGCTGGCGCGGCGAGCCCGGCCGTACCGAGGTCTGGTACACCACCGTCACCGACCCGGCCACCGGCAGCGGACTGTGGCTGCACCACGAACTGACCGCGCCGGCCGACGGATCCGAGCCGTACGCGCACGGGTGGGCCGCGGTCTTCCCCCAGGACGGACCCGTGCGACACTCCCGCTTCGGCCCCGCCAAGTGGACTCCCGAGGAGTCCGGCTTCAGCGCCGACGGGGTCGCGGTCCGACCCGGACGCCTGTCCGGAGCGGCCGAGGGCGGTGGCCTGCGCTGGGACCTGACCGAACGCCCCACGGACGAACCGCTGTTCACCTTCCCCCGCTGGTCCTGGCGCCGGCCCCTGCTTCCCGCCGCCCAGATGCTCCCCGCGGCCAGAGCCACCTACGACGGCACGTTCACCCACGACGACACCAGGCTGACCCTCACCGCCGCCCCGGGCGCCTCCGCCCGCATCTACGGCCACGGCAACGCCCGCCGCTGGGCGTGGCTGCACGCCGACCTCGGCGGCGGAGACGTCCTGGAGATCGTCGCCGCCGTCTCCATGCGCCCGGGCCTGCGCCGACTTCCCCCTCTCGTCTTCCTCCGACTGCGCCGGCAGGGTCGCACCTGGCCGCGCCGCCCCGAGCGTTCCGCGACCGGTTGGGCGGGAGTGGGTCGCTTCCGCGCCGGCATCGCCCTGCCCACCTGGACGGTCACCGGCCGCGCCGGCCTGCGCCGGATCCGGGTCGAGGTCACCCAGCGAGCGGACCGTACCCTCGCCCTCGACTACACCGACCCCGACGGTCGACACGCGACGTGCCACAACAGCGAGCGCGCCGACGCGCACGTCCTGCTGGAACGGTGGTGGTTCGGCGGTTGGCGGACCGAGGCCGAGTGGACGCTGGACGGCACGGCCCACGCGGAGGTGGGCACACGATGACTCTCACCGGCCTCGTGTCCGCCCTGATCGCCGACGACGGCACAGCAGACTGGCCCCGTCGCGTCCCCGCCAGACTGGAGACGGTCCTCACCACGATGCCACTCGCCGCGCGGGCCGGCCTACGGGCAGCAGCGCGCGGCGTGGACGCCTACGCCATGACACGCACAGGACGCACGCTCGCCGCACTCACCACGCCCGAACGGGAATCCGTACTGGCTGAACTGGCCGCACGGCCCGCCCTTCTCCCCCTCCTCGACGTGCTGAAGGTGCCCGTCCTGCTGGCCGCCGGAACGGAGCGGATGCTCCAGGACGGACCCGCACCGCGCGGCCTCGCCCGCCAGGATCCGCCGCTCGACCTGACGCCCGCGCCCGCCTGGCCCGCGCGCTCCACCGCCGACGCCGTCGTCATCGGCTCGGGCGCGGGCGGTGCGACGGCCGCGCGGACCCTGGCCCGAGCCGGGCTGGACGTGGTCGTCGTGGAGGAGGGGCAGCACCACTCCACCGAGTCGTTCGGCCGGCGCACACCCCTGGACCGCTTCGCCGACCTCTACCGGGACGGCGGAGCGACCGTCGCCGTCGGCAACCCACCGCTGCTGCTGCCCACGGGCCGAGCCGTCGGCGGCACCACGGTCGTCAACTCCGGTACCTGCTACCGCACTCCGGACCACGTCCTGGCCCGCTGGAGCAAGGACTTCGGATTCACGCCCGCCGACGGCTTCGATCGGTACCTGGACGAGGCCGAGCGCACCCTGCGGGTGGCCACCCAACCGGTCGACGTCCTCGGCAACAACGGCCGCATCGCACTCAACGGCGCGCGCGAGCTCGGCTGGCAGGCCGCGCCCCTGCGCCGCAACGCGCCCGGCTGCCAAGGCTCCTGCCAGTGCGTGGTGGGCTGTCCGACCGGCGCCAAACAGAGCGTGCAGGTGTCCGTGCTGCCCGAGGCCTGCGCCGCGGGGGCCCGTATCGTCACCGGAGCCCGAGTCGAGCGCATCCTTATCGACACGGACCGGCCCGGAGGCCCGCGCGCGGCAGGAGTACGCGCCCGCTGCGGGGAGAGCGGCGGCTTCGAGATCCTCGCGCCCCTGATCGTCGTCGCCGCGGGCGCGCTGCAGTCCCCACCGCTCCTACGCCGCTCCGGCCTCGGCCGGCACCCCCGCCTCGGCCGCAATCTCAGCGTCCACCCGGCCACGAGTGTCGCCGGACGCTTTGCCGAACCGGTCACCGCCTGGGAAGGAGTGCTGCAGAGCGTCGGCGTCGAGGAGCACCACTCGCAAGGCATCCTCGTCGAGGCCACCGCCACCCCGCCCGGCATGGGCTCCTTCATCCTCCCCGGACTGGGTACCGAGCTGCGCCGCGAACTGGAGACCGCCGACCGGCTCGCCACACTCGGCGCGATGATCGCCGACCGTCCCTCCGGTCGCGTCCTCGGCCGCGACCGCACACTGATCCGTTACGACCTGGACGGCCGCGACGCAGGCCGCTTGCTACGTGCCGTGCGTGCCATGGGAGAGCTGCTGTTCGCCGCAGGAGCCGAGGAAGTGCTCACCGGCATCCCCCGTACACCCCGCGTACGCAGCCTCACGGAACTGGACTCCGTCCTGGCGGGCACGAGCGCACGCCACCTCCACCTCTCGGCCTACCACCCCACCGGCACGGTCGCCGCAGGCGCAGACCCGCACCGCTTCCCGGCCGACCCGTGGGGCAGGCTCCGCGGAGTACACGGAGTACTGCTCGCCGACGCCTCCGTGCTCCCCAGCTGCCCTCAGGTGAATCCCCAACTGAGCATCATGGCAACGGCGTTGGCGATCGCCGAGGTGGCTGTCCGTGCATGAGAACCAGGATTGCCTGCCGGCAAGTCCGCCGACCACCCGCTGTACGGCGGGCCGGCCCGAGAGCGGGCTCCGCCGGCGACTGGGAGACGTTGTCGGGCCAGCCCGCAGCTCGGCCACGACATACGATCGGGACGTGACGATCACGTACGACTGGCGGGCCGACGTCGACAACGCCTCCCTCAACGCGCTGCACGCCGACGGCTTCGGCCACCCGGTTGCTCGGACCGACTGGCGGGCACGACTTGAACGCCACAGCCTCGGCTGGGTCTGTGCGTGGGAAGACGGCATCCTGGTCGGCTTCGTCAACGTTGTCTGGGACGGCGGTGCTCATGCCTTCATCCTGGACACGGTGGTCGCCCAGCACTGCCGGGCAAGAGGAGTTGGCGCCAGGCTCGTCGCGATCGCGGCCGAAGAAGCCCGTGCCGCGAAGTGCGCGTGGCTTCACGTCGACTTCGAGGACCACCTGCGTCCGTTCTATTTCGCTGCCTGCGGCTTCCAGGAGACGACGGCCGGGCTGATCGCCCTGTAGCCCTGTGCTTGGCCCACGCACGTCGTGACACTCTCCGGAGTGCGACTTGACCTTGCCCTTGAGGGCAGGGTTTAGCGTTCGTGGAGATGAACGGCATGAAGATCGGCGAGCTGGCCAGACGCGCCGGCGTGACAATCAAAGCGGTGCGTTACTACGAATCGCTCGGGTTGATCACGCCGCGCCGGCTCGCCAACGGGTACCGGGACTACGACGAGGACGACGTGCGGATGGTGCGAGAGATCCGGGCTCTCGGCAGCCTCGGCATCCCGGTCGAGCGCACACGGCCGTTCCTGGAGTGTCTGGCGTCCGGACAGCAGCACGCCGACGACTGTCCGGCGTCGCTGGCCGGCTATCGCGAGGCCATCGACGAGCTGACCGAGCGGATCGAGGCCCTGACCAGCCGCCGAGCGACCCTGATACGGCATCTGAGACAGGCCGCCTATCGCAACAGCAGCAGTCCAGCGCCCGACGACGGAGAGCACATCATGAGCGACTTCCACCGCCTGCCCGCGCACCTGCCCGTCCCGGAAGACGACGGCGCGGCCGACCACCTCCCCGGCTTGAAGGCACCCCACCTCGAACTGGCCGACACCACAGGCGAGGTGGTCCGTATCGATGCCCTCGGCTCGGGCCGCACGATCGTCTACATCTACCCGCTCACGGGCCGCCCGGATGCCGACCTCCCCGACGGCTGGGACTCCATCCCCGGAGCACGGGGCTGCACCACCGAAGCCTGCGATTTCCGCGACCATCACCAAGAGCTTCTTGCGGCCGGGGCGCAGAGGGTCTTCGGTCTCTCCAGCCAGGACACCGCCTATCAACGCGAGGTCGTCGAGCGGCTCCGCCTGCCGTTCGCCATGCTCTCCGATCCTCGGCTGAACCTGGCCGCGGCCCTGGGCCTGCCCACGTTCGACGTCGACGGGGTGACGCTCTTCAAGCGGCTGACCCTCGTCATCCGAGATGGGGTGATCGAGCAAGTCTTCTACCCGATCTTCCCGCCCAACGTGCATGCCCAGCAGGTCCTGGCGTGGCTGCGCGACAACCCCGTGGCGTGAACTTCCGTGTGCTCAGCGGGTGGTGAAGCCCCCGTTGACGAAGAAGACCTGGCCGTTGGCCCACCAGCCGTCGGTGAGCAGGAACTTCACCCAGGGGACGATGTACTCGATCTTGGTGAGGTCGCCGTTCATGGCCTGCGCCTTCAGATAGGTGACGGAGTCGTCGGTCTCGGCCGGATAGAAGAATCCGGTGTCCATCGGCCCGGGCGCAATGGTGTTGACGGAGATGTTCCGGCCGAAGAGTTCCTTGGACAGGGCGCGGGTGAAGTCCTCGACCGGTGCCTTGCTGCCGGCGTAGAGGGAGTACAGGCCGGTGTAGCCGGCCAGCAGCGAGGTGACGACGGTGAGGATCTTGCCGCCGTCCTCGATCCGCTTGGCGGCCTCCTTCATCACGAAGAACGCGGCCTTGGAGTTGACCGCGAACATGCGGTCGTACTCCTCGGGCGTGACGTCGACAAGGGGCTTCTTGACGACCATCCCTGCCGTGTTGACGCTTGCGTGCAGCGAGCCGAAGCGGTTCACCACCTCGTCGAAGACCCGCTCGACCTGATCGGGCTGTGTCAGATCGCCCTGCAGCGAGAACGCCTCGCCGCCCTTGGCCGTGATCTCGTCGACGACCGACTGCGCCTTGGCCGCGGACGATTCACTGTTGTAGTGCACGGCCACGCGTGCGCCGGCGTCGGACAGGGTACGGCTGATCAGCGCACCGAGGTTGCGGGATGCGCCGCCGACGAAGACGGGCTTGCCTTCCAGGGTGTTGGAGATGGCGGTGACCATGAGTCGTGACTCCTTGCGGGACGGGGGTGTCGGGGGCCGGTTGTGGGGGTGAGGGCCCCGGCCCGCAACAGCAGGACTCCGGGCACCCCTGAGCGCCTCTGCTGGCTAGGTGGCATCCAGACCCTCCGCCCCGAGGCGCTGCCGCTGCGGAGTCACCACGTACCCCGGGTCCTGAGCGGACGCGATACCCGCCGCGAAGATGCCGAACCGGGTGCACAGTCCCGCTGCCAGGTACGCCCCTCCGGCCGGCAGCGGAGCCGCCCGACGCCCGGCGAGGAGCGACAGGCCGGCTCCGGCCACGACCAGCGCCTTGCTCACCGTCAGCAGCCGCCCGGGCCGCCCCGTGACGTAGGGCTCACCGACCAGCCCGAGCCGTCGCTCGATACGGCGCATCGCAGCGAGTTCCATGCTCGCGCCGAGCAGGCCCATCCGGATCGGCGGACCGTGGTCCGCGCCCGGTGTGAAGAGCAGTGCCGCACCCGCGGCGCTGGTCAGTGCGCTGCCCGCGAAGACGTACGGCAGCTCCGGATACGCCTCGTGCCATGCCGGAATCGCGGTGTCGGAGAGCAGGACCGCGGTGTACGTGCACATCGCCGGCCCCAGCACGGCGGATCCGAGTCCGGCGACGCGGCCGAGCCTGGGCAGCCGTCCGGTGGCCTGCGAGGCGGCCGCGGCAGTGGCGAGCGTGGAGAACGGCGCGAGGATCCAGGAGCCCACCGACAGCGGCGAGGTGGGCTTGAGGACGCGCAGCATGTGCGTGAAGCGCTCGGGACGGCCGAGATCATGGACCAGGGCGGCGACGCTCGCCACCGATGCGACAGCAGCGACCTTACGACCCGCCCCGGCCAGCTCCCGGCGCCCGGTCAGCTCGGCCACCGCGGCCATCGTCGCCGAGGCGCCGGCGGTGCCGCCGAGGAAGAGATACCCCGGCACGTCCGGCACCTTCCAGGTGGGGCGCTTGAGGATCGGCCGGCCGTAGTACGACCGGAACTCCGCGCGCGGAACCATGGGCCGTTCCCGCTCACCGCGCCCCGTCACGGCCGCGTCCTCTCCGACATCCCCCGCCCCAGAAAGGACAGCGCCACACTCACTGCCACACCGACCGCGGCCGTCGCCGCGTGCCGCCACATCGACGGCAGGTCACGGGTGGTGACCACCGGGTCCGGTGGCAGTCCGTACACCTCGGGCTCGTCGAGGAGAAGGAAGAACGCGCCGTCACCACCGACGCCGTCCTCCGGCTCCCGGCCGTACAGCCTCGCCTGGTCCACCCCGCGCTCGTGCAGCTCGGTCACCCGCCGGTCGGCCCGCTCGCGCAGTTCCTCCAGTGGGCCGAACTGGATGGAGTCCGTCGGACACGCCTGCGCGCAGGCCGGTTCCCGGCCCGCCCCCAAACGGT
This sequence comes from Streptomyces sp. NPDC101165, assembly GCF_044768135.1. Classification (NCBI taxonomy): domain Bacteria; kingdom Bacillati; phylum Actinomycetota; class Actinomycetes; order Kitasatosporales; family Streptomycetaceae; genus Streptomyces; species Streptomyces sp. NPDC101165. The sequence continues at coordinate 94,990 of NZ_JBIWPG010000025.1, forward strand.
CGTAGCACAGCGTGCACTTGAAGGCCCGGCCGTCGCCCGGGCGGATGTCGATCACGCCGTACGGGCACGCCGGCACGCAGTATCCGCAGCCGTTGCAGATGTCCTCCTGCACCACCACGGTCCCGAACTCGGTGCGGAACAACGACCCGGTCGGGCAGACGTCCAGGCAGGCGGCGTGGGTGCAGTGCTTGCACACGTCACTGGACATCAGCCAGCGCACCTGGCCGTCCCCGGGACCGGCGTCGTGCTCGGGCGGTGGTCCGACGGCCGGCATGCCCAGGTCGACCGGCGGCCGGTCCGGTGCCACCTTCTGCTCGACGAACGCCACGTGCCGCCAGTTGTCGGCGCTCAGTGTGCCCGTGTTGTCGAACGACTGCCCCAGCAGGTCGAGTTCCTCGGTCTCGGCCGGAACGAGGTTCCACTCCTTGCACGCCACCTGACACGCCTTGCAGCCGATGCAGACGGAGGTGTCCGTGAAGAAGCCCATCCGGGGCGGGTGGGTGCCCGGGTAACCGGCGTCCGCGGCGGGGTCGGCAAGCGGCCCGGACAGCCTGTTGCGGTCGGAACTCATTGGTACCCCTCTCCTGCGCCCGGCGGGGTGTCCTCGGGGAGGCCGGCGCGCCGTCGGTAGGCCGCGACGTGAGCCGGCAGCGCGGGGCCCCGTGGACGTCTGCCGGGCCGGATGTCACAGGTCGCCGCCTTGGACTCCTGGATGCGTACGTTCGGGTCGAGGACGACGGACAGCAGCTCGTTCGCCGCGTCCCCCGTCGACAGACCGTTCGGACCCCAGTGGTACGGCAGTCCCACCTGGTGGATGGTGCGGCCCCGCACCCGCAGCGGTTTGATGCGGTCGGTCACCAGCACTCTCGCCTCGACCGCCGTACGGGCCGTGGTGATGGTCGCCCAGCCCAGGTGTGCCAGGCCGCGCTCCGCGGCGAGTTCGGGGGAGACCTCGCAGAAGAACTCCGGTTGCAGCTCGGACAGATAGGGCAGCGTACGGCTCATGCCGCCGGCCGTGTGGTGCTCGGTGAGCCGGTAGGTGGTGAACGCGTACGGGTACACCTCGCTGCCGGCCCGGTGGTACCGGTTGGCCGGGTGGTCGTAGGCCTCCAGCGCCGGGTTCGTCTGCTGTCCGTACAGCGGGTTGTCCACCGGCGACTCGTACGGCTCGTAGTGCGCGGGCAGTGGGCCGTCGGTCAGTCCGGCCGGCGCGAACAGCCAGGCGCGGCCGTCGCTCTGCATGATGAACGGGTCGGTGCCGGCCAGGGCGTCCTGTGCCGTCGCATCCGACGGCGGCCGGTAGTCGGGCGGCTTGTCCGCCTCGAAGTCCGGGACGTCGTCGCCGGTCCACCGGCCCTGCTCGGCGTCCCACCACACGTACCGCTTGCGCTCGCTCCACGGCCTTCCCTCGGGGTCGGCCGACGCCCGGTTGTAGAGGATGCGGCGGTTGGCAGGCCAAGCCCAGCCCCAGTCGGGGGCGACCCGGCTCTGTTCCTCGTGCGGCCGGCGGTTCGCCGCGTGGTTGTGTCCGTCGGCGTGGACCCCGCAGTAGATCCAGACGCCGCAGGCGGTGGAGCCGTCGTCCCGCAGCTGGGTGTACGACGACAGGGGCTGCCCGCTCTGCCCGTACCCGTTGATCTCGGCGAGTACGGCGTCGGCGCTCGGCTCGGCCAGCGGGCCCGACGTCGGGTAGTCCCAGGTGAGGTCGAGCAGCGGGCGGTCGCGCGGCTCGGTGGAGCCGGCGAGCTTCTCCCTGATGATCCGCCCGAGGTGGTGGTAGAACCACAGGTCGCTACGGGCGTCCCCGGGCGGGGCGACCGCCGTGTGGTGCCACTGCAGCAGCCGCTGGGTGTTGGTGAAGCTGCCGTCCTTCTCCGTGTGCGCCGCGGCCGGCAGGAAGAACACCTCCGTCGGGATCTCGTCGGTGCGCAGCTCACCGGTCTCGATCTCCGGCCCGTCCTGCCAGAAGGTCGCGCTCTCGATCAGACGCAGGTCCCGCACCACCAGCCAGTCCAGGTTCGCCAGGCCGAGGCGCTGCAGCTTGCTGTTGGCCGAACCGACCGCCGGGTTCTCGCCGACGAGGAAGTACCCCTTGCACTCGCCCGAGAGCTGGTTCAGCACCGTCCGGTAGGTGCCGTGGTCGCCGGTCAGCCGGGGCAGCCAGTCGAAGCGGTAGTCGTTCTCCTCGGTGGCCGCGTCCCCCCACCAAGCCTTCAGCAGACTCACCACGTACGCACGCATGTTGCCCCAGAAGCCGGTCGTGCCGGCGTCCGCGGCCACGAACGCGTCCAGGTTCTGGTGCTGGTGGGCGTGCGGCATGGGGATGTAGCCGGGCAGCAGGTCGAACAGGGTGGGGACGTCCGTGGAGCCCTGGATGCTGGCGTGCCCGCGCAGAGCCAGGATGCCGCCTCCCGGCCGTCCGATGTTGCCCAGCAGCGCCTGCAGGATGGCCGCGGTACGGATGTACTGCACCCCGACCGTGTGCTGGGTCCAGCCGACGGAGTAGCACAGCGCCGTGGTGCGCTCGCGCCCGGAGTTGGCGGTGATCGCGTCGGCCACCCGGGCGAACAGCTCGCGGGGGACACCGCACACGTCCTCGACCAACTCCGGCGTGTAGCGGGCGAAGTGCCGCTTGAGCACCTGGTACACGCAGCGCGGGTGTTGCAGCGTCGGGTCCATGGCCGGCTCCCCGCCCAGGGCGGGACCGCCCGAGCCGTACGAATGCGCGCGGCCGCTCTCGCGCAGCTTCCTGCCTCCGTGCTGCCGGGCAGCCGCGCCCTGTTCGCCCTCGTCGCCCGATGCCGGCCACCGGTCCCGATCACCGGCCGCGGCCGAGGCCTGCGCTCCCTCGTACATCCAGCTGGTCGTCTCGTAGTGCCCGCTCTCCGGGTCGAAGCCGGAGAACAGCCCGTCCAGGTCCTCGGTGTCGGCGAAGTCCTCGCGCAGGATCGCCGGCGCGTTGGTGTAGGCGACCACGTACTCGCGGAAGTCCTTGTCGTTGCTGAGCACATGGTTGATCAGGGCGCCGAGGAAGGCGATGTCCGTCCCGGCCCGCAGCGGCACGTGGACGTCCGCGAGCGCGCTGGTGCGGGTGAAGCGGGGGTCGACATGGATGATCGTGGCACCCCGTTCCCTGGCCTCCACCACCCACTGGAAGCCGACCGGATGGCACTCGGCCATGTTCGAGCCCTGGATGACGATGCAGTCGGCCTCGGCCAGATCCTGCTGGAACGTCGTGGCTCCGCCACGGCCGAACGAGGTCCCCAGACCGGGAACCGTGGCGGAGTGTCAAATCCGCGCCTGGTTCTCGATCTGGATCGCGCCCAGAGCCGTGTAGAGCTTCTTCATCAGGTAGTTCTCTTCGTTGTCCAGCGTCGCTCCGCCGAGCGAGGCGATGCCGAGCGTGCGCCGGACCGGAACTCCGTGATGCGTGTCCTGCCAGGTCTGCCGTCGCGTTTCGACGACCCGGTCGGCGATCATGTCCATCGCCCGGTCGAGCGGGATCCGCTCCCACCCCGTGCCGTACGGCGCCCGGTGCAGGACGGCGCTGATCCGGCCGGGACCGGTCACCAACTGCTTGCTCGCCGAGCCCTTCGGGCACAGCCTGCCGCGTGAGATGGGGGAGTCCGGGTCGCCCTCGATCTGGATGACCTTCTCGTCCTTGACGTAGACCTTCTGCCCGCAGCCCACGGCGCAGTACGGGCACACGGACCGTACGACCCTGTCGGCCCGCTCGGTACGGGCGGACAGCCGCTCGGTGCCGCGCGAGCGCGCCGCGCTTCCCCGGCCCAGCGCATCGTCACCGGTGAGCTGCCGGTACACCGGCCAGCCGTCGATCCACTGCCACAGGCCCATGGCGATCTCCCGCCTCGTGCCCTTGCGCCGTCGCAGCCAACGTAACGCCGGGACCCGCGAGGGGCATGTCGAACACCGATCAGGCCGACCCGGTGCGCACACGATGAGTGCTGTCCGGCAGCCGCTCGGTGACACCCCGGCGATCCAGCAGCTCCAGCAGGGGCACCGCGACCCGCCGCGTGGTGCGCAACGCCTGCCGCGCCTGACTGAGGGTGAACGGCTGGGGCAGTCCCGCGAGCACTTCGACTGCCCGCACGTCGCAGTCGGGAAGCAGGAAGACACCGTCGGCCACCTTCAGCAGCCGTCCGACGCGCACCGCAGCAGCCAACTCCCGTGCCCCTAGCCGCAGTTCGGCCATCCTGGCGGCGTCCGGCGCCGCGAACGGGTCAGCGCGCAACTCGGCGGTCAGCGCGGCCACCGCCGCCTCGACAGATTCGGGAAGCACGGCAAGGCTGCCCGGCGCGCACACCCGCCCCTCCACCACCGGCAGCGACGCCGCAGCGGCAAGCCGTTCCACGACACCGGCGCTGGGCAGCCGCAGCCGCCGTCGTACCGCGTCCACGGGCATGCCGGACTCCAGCGGATGCTCGTCGCGCCACTCGTCGACCAGGGCGCGCAGGGAGACGACCGACTCGCGCCACACGGCCGGATGCACCCACAGGCCGTCACCCACCGGCTCGCCCACCACGGGCAGCCCCACGGCGTGCAGCTCGCCCGCGGTCGCGAAGCGCTGCCGACGCAGCATCGCCTCGGCCACCGTCCGCGGTGGAGCATCGGCCAGAGCGGTCAGCTCCACGGCTCGCAACCGTGCGGCACCGCGCCGGCTCAGCTCGGGCGGCGTCACGTCGAGTACGTCGACAGCGGCGGCGATACGGTGCCGGCCGGGATCGCGCAGCAGGGCGCGGTCTCCGACGCGCAGCGGCAGGGGCCGGGCCAGCCGCAGCCGGGCGCTGCCAGCCCCCAGCGGCCGGACCCGGGCGGTGACGGAGGCGGATCCCACGTGCAGCACGAGCTCGCGAGGGAGGTCACGGCGCTCGCCGGCGTCACCCCCGCTGCCGTCGGCGCCGCGCAGCGCGACGTCGACCTCGGCGGTCGTCAGCCACCGGTCCGGAGTGAGGAGCGCGTCGCCGCGCCCGATCGCCCGGTGCTCGACGCCGCGCAGATTGACTGCCACGCGGGCCACGGCGGGGACCTCGGGCGTGTCCCGGCCCAGCGTCTGCAGGCCGCGTACCCGCACCACCGCCCCGGTGGCCGCCAGCTGAAGCTCCGCATCCCTGCGCAGGGTGCCGGCCGTCAGCGTTCCGGTGACCACCGTGCCGGCGCCGACGACGCTGAACGAGCGGTCCACCCACAACCGCACGTCGGCGTCCGGATCGGCGGGTGGCAGGGCTCCCACCAGCCGCTTCAGCCCGTCGTGCAGCCGGTCCAGGCCCTCGCCGGTGCGCCCGCTCACCGCCACCGAGTCGACGGGTCCCAGGCCGGTCGCCGCCAGGCGGGCCAGCGCCTGTCGCCGGGCCGGTTCCGGGTCGGCCAGGTCGCAGCGCGTGACGGCGAGCAGCGCATGCCGTACGCCCAGCGCGTCCAGTGCCTGCAGATGCTCGGCCGACTGCGGCATCCAGCCCTCGTCGGCGGCCACCACGAACAGCACGGCGGGGACCGGGCCGATACCGGCGAGCATGTTGGGCACGAACCGCTCGTGGCCCGGCACGTCGACGAACGCCACCTCCGGACCGCCGGGGAGGGTCGTCCAGGCGAAGCCCAGGTCGATGGTCAGCCCGCGCCGGCGCTCCTGCTCCCAGCGGTCCGGCTCCATCCCGGTGAGCAGCCTCACCAGCGTCGACTTGCCGTGATCGACATGACCGGCGGTTGCGATCACGTGCACGGCCGCTCACTTCCGTGGTCGTCTCCGTCCGGGCGTCCACCGCTCGTGTGCGACCGCCGTGCGGCGAGTACGGCCTCCAGCACCGCCTGCTCCTCCTCGGCCCCGACCGTGCGCAGATCCAGCAGGCACCGTCCACGCTCCACCCGGCCGATCACGGGGACCACGCCGGTGCGCAGCAACGGGCCGTACGGTGAGGGGAGGCCGACGGCCACGCTCGGCAGGGTCACCCCGGGCGCGCCACCACCGCCCACGGCCGCCTCCGTACGCAGCACTTCCGCCGGTACTCCCTCGGCCCGCAGCCGTTCGACCAGCCGGTCGGCGCGCTCGCGCAGGGCGGTCTCGTCCGCGGCCAGCGCGGCCCGTACGGGCGGCTCCGGACCGCGCAGGGTCGCTTCCAGCGCGGCCAGGGTCAGCTTGTCCACCCGCAGGGCGCGGGCCGCGGGGTGCCGGCGCAGGCGTTCGACCAGCACCGCTTCACCGAGCAGCAGCCCGGCCTGCGGCCCGCCGAGCAGCTTGTCCCCGCTGGCCGTGACCAGTGCTGCCCCGGCACGCAGCGTGGTGGTGGCGTCCGGCTCCCGGGGGAGCAGCGGGTGCGGGCCGAGCAGACCGGATCCGATGTCCACCACCACCGGCGGTCCCAGCGCCGCCAGCTCGGCCACCTCCGCCGCCGCGGTGAAACCGCTGATGTGGAAGTTGGACGCGTGCACCTTGAGCAGGAAGCCGGTTTCGGGGCCGATGGCCTCGGCGTAGTCCCGCGCATGGGTGCGGTTGGTGGTGCCGACCTCGCGCAGCCGCGCACCGGTGGAGGCGAGCAGCTCCGGAATGCGGAACCCGTCGCCGATCTCGACCAGCTCGCCCCGGCTGATGACGATCTCCCGTCCCTGAGCCATCACCAGGGCGCACAGCAGCAGCGCGGCCGCGTTGTTGTTCACCACGTGCACCGCTCCGGCATCGGGTACGGCCTCCGCCAGCGCGGCGAGCGCCCCGCGTCCGCGGCGAGCCCGGCGGCCTTCGGCAAGGTCGAACTCGACGTCCGTGCATCCCGATGCGGCCATCACGGCGTCCCGGGCGGCAACCGACAGCGGCGCGCGGCCGAGATTGGTGTGCACCAGCACCCCGGTGGCGTTGATCACCGGCCGCAGGCCGCAGGCCCGCTCGGGCAGCTGACCGACCGCCGCGTCCACGACGTCCTCGGGAGCGATCTCGCCGGCCCGCGCGCGTCGCTGGGCCTCCGCGACAGCCGCCTTCACCAGAGGGCGTCCCAGCGTCCGGACGGCGGTCGCGATGCGCGGCTCGGCCAGCACGGCGTCGGTGCCGGGGATGCGACGGCGCGGATCGCTCATGGCACCCCTTCCGCTCACCTTGGCCCTCCTGCGTGGCGGAGGCGGACGGGAATCGAACCCGCCAACGGCAGCTCCTGCCGTTCAACGGTTTTGAAGACCGGGCCGGTCACCAGGCCGGACACGCCTCCCCGCGCCACGCGGCCATCTTCGCAAAGGCCGTATACGGGCGCTAACGGAACGCATCCGGAATCATGATCCGCATGACCTCACCGACGGCGCCCAGCGCATCCGTCCGCCTCACCCAGTACGCGCACGGCGGCGGATGTGCCTGCAAGATCCCTCCGGGCGAGCTGGAGGAAGTACTGCGGGGCCTGGGGGCCGCCGTACCGGTCCGTGACCCCGAGGGCGAACTGCTCGTAGGGCTGGACGACGGCGACGACGCCTCCGTCGTGCGGCTGCCGGACGGCACGGCGGTGCTGGCCACCACCGACTTCTTCACGCCCGTGGTCGACGATCCCTACGACTGGGGCCGCATCGCGGCCGCGAACGCGCTGTCGGACGTGTACGCCACGGGCGGCCGACCCCTCCTCGCGGTGAACCTGCTGGCCTGGCCACGAGGTGTCCTCCCGCTCGACCTGGCTCGCGAGGTGCTGCGCGGCGGCCTGGACATGGCCGCGGCCGCCGGCTGCCACGTCGCCGGCGGCCACAGCGTGGACGACCCCGAGCCCAAGTACGGCATGGCGGTCACCGGCCTGGTCGACCCGGACCGCCTGCTGCGCAGCGACGCGGGCAAGCCGGGTGTGCCGCTGTCCCTGACCAAGCCGCTCGGCATCGGCGTGCTGAACAGCAGGCACAAGGCCACCGGCGAGGTGTTCCCGCACGCGATCGAGGCCATGACGCGGCTCAACCGCGAGGCGGCCGAAGCGGCACTGGCCGCCGGGCTCACCTGCGCGACGGACGTCACCGGGTTCGGGCTGCTCGGCCACGCCTACAAGCTCGCCCGGGCGAGCGGGGTCACGGCACTGATCGACGCGAACGCCGTGCCCTACCTCGACGGCGCCCGGCAGGCGCTGCGCGAGGGACACGTCAGCGGCGGCACCAGACGCAATCTCGCATGGGTACGCCCGCACACCGACCTGTCGGCGGTGAGCGAGGACGAGGCGCTGCTCCTGGCCGACGCACAGACCTCCGGCGGCCTGCTGGTGGCCGGCGAAATCCCCGGCGCGCCCGTCGTGGGCGAGCTGCTGCCGCGCGGCGATCACGTCCTGGTGATCCGCTGAACCCGGCCGTATCGACGACGGCCGTGTCGATGCGTTCGCGCAGGCGTGGCACAGCGGCGCCCGCCGACCCGGGCCTTGCCCCGGCCGGCGGACGCCGCCACGGAAGAGCTACTGCCCTGGGTGCAGAACCACCTTGGTGTAGCCCTCTATGCGCTTGTCGAACTTCTCGTACGCCGTGGGCGCCTCGGCCAGAGGCAGCTCATGGGAGACGACGAAGCTCGGCCGGGCGCGCCCCGAGATGATGAGGTCGCGCAGTTGCCGGTTGTAGCGCTTCACGTTGCACTGCCCGGTGCCCAGACGCAGCCCCTTCTCGAAGAGCTTGCCGATCGAGACCATGAGCCGGCCCTTCTTGGCCTGCTCGTCCGGTCCTCCCGGGTCGGCCGGCACGTAGAGGCCCGGTATGCCCAGCGCTCCGGTCGGCCGGACGGTCTCGATGATCGAGTTCAGCACGGCTGCGGGCTCCTCGCGGTTCTCGCCCCTGGCCATGGCCTGGTAGCCGACCGCGTCTATGCCCTTGTCCGTGCCTTCGCCGTTCGTCTGCTCCTTGATCTGCTCGACCGGGTTGCCTTCGGCGAAGTTGATCGGGATCGCGCCGATCTCCTCGGCCTTCTGCAGTCGCTCGAGCACCCGGTCGACGACGAACACCCTCGACGCACCGCGGATCATGGCCGAGTAGGCGGCCATGAGTCCGACGGGCCCGCCGCCGTACACCACGACACTCTCACCCGGGGAGACCTGGGCGAGTTCGTTGCCGTGATAGCCGGTCGGGAAGATGTCGGCGAGCAGAATGAAATCGCTCTCGTTCTCGGCGCCTTCCGGCAACTTCAGGCAGTTGAAGTCGGCGTACGGTACGCGCAGGTATTCGGCCTGGCCCCCGGTCCACGGCCCCATGGCCACATAGCCGTATGCGCCACCGGCGAAGCCCGGATTCACGGTGAGACAGAATCCGGTGTAGTCGGCCACACAGTTCTTGCAGAAACCGCAGGCGACATTGAAGGGCATGACCACGCGGTCGCCCTTCTTCAGAGAGGTGATCCCCTCACCGAGCTCCTCGACGATGCCCATGTTCTCGTGGCCGAAGACGATGCCCGGTTCGGCGGCGGTGCGGCCCTCATACATGTGCAGGTCAGAGCCGCATATGGCGGTGGACGTCACCCGCACGATCACCTCGTTCGGGTGCTGGAGTCGAGGCTTCTGGACCTCTTCCACCGCTACCTCGAACGGTCCCTTGTAGACGACAGCCTTCATATGACACCTCCACTGAGCGGTGCTTGATCGCTGCCGGAGGTCAAACGGCCGTCAACCGAACGTAGCCTGGTGCGAACGGGCAGTAGGAAGGTCGCGGCCGTTCGCCTCACGTGACCCAACTCTCATGGTCCCCCTGTAGAGGAACATGAAACAGGCCAGCTATTGTCAATTAAATTCCGATTTCAACCTTGCGCCGAATGGGAGGACGAGGAAAGTGAATCAGCGTTTCGGGACCTTGATCGTCCCTGTGCCTGGCATCTCCGGCACCATGTACCCGCCGGGAACGCCCGTGGCCATCACCGGCCGAGGTTCGTCCGTCGACGCCTTCGTGGACGGCGACTGGCTCCCCCTCGCCTGGTGGGAGTTCGCCGAGGGACTCTCCGAGGGCGTCCCCGACAGCTGACCGGTCGCAGGCTCGGTCGTGGAGCCCTGAGACCGAACCCCTGGCCGAGGCGTGCTCGCGGACAGGGCCGTCTAACGCAGGTGGGGTGGGCCCACCCGGAGTGTGTCGCTGCACACCTGGGTCGGCAGCCGGCGTCCCTCCGCATCGGTCACGTGCACGAAGGAGCCGTAGTCGTGCTCGGCCGGGTGGGGCGCCGCCACGTCGCTGGAGGCGTTGTAGTTCCCCGCGATCCAGCAGCTCCCGCGCGGGACGTCGTGCGCTTGGTAGAAGAGCGGGAAGTCGACCGACTGGCCCGGGTTCAGCACCAGCCGGACCGGTATGGCTTCGTTCCTGGGCTCCGACTCCACGTCCTGCGCCTTGCCGACCCAGACGTGTATCTGCGGGTAGCCGTCGAAAGCGCAGGGCTTTGCACTTCTGTTCCTGGCGCTGAGCATGGCCGCCGGCGCGCCGGCCGACTTGTCGGCCGGGCGTGTCCATTTCCAGCGCAGCTGCGGTGATCCGCAGGCGGCGGGGCGGGGGTGAACCCAAAGGTAGGCGGTCAACCCCAGCAGCGCCGCCAGGCTGAGTATCAGGACCGTTGCTTTTTGCTGCGCTCTCAAAACATCCCCCGTGAAGAGGCCCCCTGCCTCTGCGGACAGGTAGATGCAGCTTCTCTCCCGGAGGTTCCGGCGGACCGGGCGGCGCCGACCGTGCTCGGTCGTCGTGCGGGCGCCGCGTCAAAGAGGCAGGCTTCAGGGCTTGTTCACGGAATCCTGGTAGGCGCTGGTCCGGTAACGGCTGCGGAACTCGGCCAGCAGCTCATCGGTCGCTTCGGCCCCGGCGCTCACGGCGGTGTGGACGTCACGGAAGTAGTTTTCGTAGCCGGCAGGGGTGTAGAGGCACAGGGCGCGAGCGAGGACCGACCCTGCATTGCGGAAGCCGTGCGGGGTGCCGCGGGTCGCGGCCAGTAGATGTCCAGGACCGGCGGTCACCTCGCCGTCCCCGGTGTGGAGCGTCAACTCGCCCTCGAGGACGTAGAAGTACTCGTCGTGGCCTTCATGTACGTGCGGCCTGGCACCGATCGTGCCAGGGGCGAGGCTGAACTCCTCGAAGGCGAAGTGCCCGCCCGTGTGCTCGCCGGTGAGCCGGAAGAAGTGTGCGACACCGGCGACGTCTATGAGTTCACCGTCCTCGGGGCTACGCAGCAGCGGACGGGCGGGAATCCGGGACTGATCATCGGTCATGGGGGCATTGTGGCCCAGGGGTCACTGCTCCCGAATCACGCTCTGGTACGACAACAGCCGCCCCGAGGGGGTCATGCGCGACGTCCTGGCACACCGTGCCCGCTGAGGTACCTGATCTGCCTCCGCGTCAGGAGCGGTAGGGGGCCGGCTGCTCCCGGGGAGACGGCCGGCCCCCTACGGGGCGCGACGGCTCAGCCCAGGCCGAGGCTGGAGAGCGCGGTCGTCCAGTCGGTCATGATGGCGTTCTGCGCGTCGTCGAGGTTGACCTCACCGGCGCAGACGGCCTTCTTCAGCTTGTTCTCGACGCTGTCCTTCTGGGCGGAGGTGGCGTCGCCGGAGTGCGGCTCGGGCCAGAGGTTTTCCTCGCTCTTGGGCGCGCCGCCGAGTTCGAGCGGGACGAAGTGGTCCTCCTCGTAGTCCGAGAGGCTGGTGTCGGCGTAGCCGTACTCGGCGATCTGCTTCTTCTTGAGCGCGTTGGTGTACGAGGTGGAGGGCCGTACGGTCGCGGTCCAGCCGGAGACACAGATGGTCGAGTCGATGGTGTCCTGGGTGACGTCCGGGTTGAGGTCGCCGGGCGTACAGGCCGGGTCGGGCAGGGGGAGGTAGGCCTGGCTGCAGCCCGCGGCGTGGGCGGAGCCGGTGGTGACGGTGAGGCCCGCGGCGGCGAGGCCGAGGGTGGAGAGGGTGGTCACCAGGGCGCGCGGTATTCGGGACATGTGGGGGTCTCCCGGTGTGGTGCCCGGCAGGATTCCGGGCGATCGTGAGCATGACAGCACCGGGATCATCTATGCGAGTAGACCTCTTTGCCCGACCGAGGGCTCCCTTGAATGAACGTTTATCCGGCCGAGGGCGGTAAGGGGTGAAGTCTTGACGCGGCCTTGATGGCGAGCGCGGGGAGGAGACTTCGGCGCCCGTCCGCTCGGCGTGACGGCTCGTCAACTACACGCTGTGACCTGCGTAAACGCCCGCTGAACGCGCAGTGTCCCGATCAGGACAGCTTGGCCGGCTCGTTCGCCAGCGGCTCCACCCCGCGCCGACACCGAGTTCCAGGCGGCCGTCGGAGATGACGTCGAGTGTGGCGGCCATGTTGGCGCGCACCGCGGGGTGCCGGTAGTGGATGTCCGTGACCAGTGTGCCCAGCCGCAACCGTCGTGTTGCTTGCGCGAGTGCCGCCAAGGTGATCCAACCCTCCGGACGCGGAGTGGCCGGCTACCGCGAGCGCCACGCCGCGGCGACCCGCTACGACCAACCCACCGTCCGTTACGAGGCGACGGTGCTGGTCGCGGTCATCACCGAGTGACTGCGACCGGCACCGCCTGACGGGCTTCTAGACGACGCAGAATTCGTTGCCCTCGGGGTCCTGCAGAAGGACGGCGTAGTGCTCCATGTCCGGCTCATCCGTGATCCGCAGCACGGTGGCACCGGCCTTGGTGAGCCGCTCCACCGTGACGGTGACCCGCTGAGCGCGGACCGCCAACGGGACCTCGCGGCCTCCGCCCACCTTCAAGTCGAGGTGCAGCCGGTTCTTGGTGACCTTCGGCTCGGGGACCTGCTGGAACCACACCCGCGGCCCCTGCCCCGCAGGATCGATGATCGACTCCGACGTCTCCCCGGCACCGGCGGGCAACTCCTCCTCAGGGACCCCCGTGCTCGCCCAATACTCCCGCCACGTGGAGTGCCCGCCCGGCGGAGGCTCCGGCACGTACCCCAGAGCCTCGGCCCAGAAGCTCACCAGCCTCTGCGGGTCAGCACAGTCGATCACCAGCTGCAGTGTCATCTCCATGCCCGGAGGATGGCATGCAGGTCTGACAACATCGGCCACGGCACTTGCCCGGAGTCAGGCGCGGCAGCGCAGCATCTCCAGCGGTGGGTGCGCGAGGAGGTCCGCCCAGAAGTCCTCGCCGAACTCGCGGATGCCGGCTTCGGACAGCTGCAGCGGAACCCACTTCATGTCACTGAACCCGGCCGCCCGCAGACACTCCTCGTAGACCTCGCGGCGCGGGACCGCGGAGACGATGCTGATCGGCTGCGGATCGAGGAGAGCCGTGACCCGCACCCGCGGACCCGTCTCGATCTCCTCGCCGGTCGGCTCGCAGAGGAACCCGTACTTGTCCAGGGACGGGCAGTCGAACCGGTAGTCGGGCTTCTGGGCGAACACGAAGAACTCTCCACCCGGCACCAGACTCCGGTGGATGTTGCGGCACATGCGCTCCATCTCCGCCATGTCCGCTGCATAGTTGAGGCACTGCACACCCACGGCGATGTCGAAGCGCCGTTCGAGAGGCCGCAGTTCGGCCACGTCACCGATCTCGTAGCGCACACCCAGCGGTTCACGCTGCTCGCTCTCCCGCGCGGCGGCGATCATCTCTACGGAGATGTCGACACCGAAGACATCCGTGGCGCCGCGTCGTTTGAACTCCCTGCTGTAGAAGCCGGTGCCGCACGCCAGGTCGAGAACCGACTTGCCGCTCACGTCCCCGACCATGCCCAGGAAGCTCGGCACTTCCCCGTAACGCATCAGCGGCAGGGACTTGAACCCCTCGAAAGCCTCGCCGATCTCGTCGTACTGCTGCACGCTCACGTGCCGCCCCCTCCAGTGACTCGTCCTGTACGTGGCCACGCCGGCCCTCCGGATACGGAGGCTCGCCGGGCCGCGGTCGTGGCAGAGAGTCTGCTCCGCCCTTGTCCGGCCGCCGTACTGGCAGATGGCACAAAGAAGTTGGTCGCGTGACCCTCCGATCACCCAACATCACGTCGCACCGATGGGCAGTGGACGCAGCCGATGTGGGTGCTGCTGGAGCGGGTCTGACCGCACCGTCAAACGCACTCGCACGAGTGCTCGGTGTCAGCTGCCGCCGATGCCCAGGGCAGTGAGCAGGACCAGGACGAGCGTGGTCACGGCGAACAGGCCGTGGGCCAACACGACCGGCAGCGGGAAGTGCCCTTCGGCGGGAACGGCTCCTTCCGCTCCCTGAGCCGCTGCGGTAGCTGGTGTCGGCCCGGCGGCGGCGCGGTCCCGGTAGACGGGGATCCAGCGGGCCAGCATCACGAATCCCAGCAGGGCGACCGGCAGCAGCAGAGCGAACGCAGTCCAGGCCAGGGCGGTCTGGTCGGCCACGACATAGATGATCCACACCACCAGCCCGATCGCGGCCAGGGCGAAGTGCCCGAAGACGGCCGGTGCCGGCAGATGACTGGTACCGGATTGCTGCTGCTGGATTCCGCCCCGTTGGATCCAGGTGCCGAGCATGAAGAACCCGCCGAGGGCGGTGACCACCCAGGCGATCAGTGCGGCGATGTCCATGGGGAACTCCCTGGTGTTGACCGTGTCGAAGGCAGCCGGACGACACCGGCGGCCGTGGACGGTGCGTGGGCCGGTCACATGCCGGAGCCTGCGTTTCGCGCGTTGTGGTCAGGCATGAATCCCTCGGCCTGGGTGCTCTCGTCGGCGACCCGTACGCCATAGCGGTAGGCGAGCTTGCCGCCCAGGAAACCCGAGACGCCCAGGGCCGCCATGCTGAGTGCGGACAGGATGAGCTTGCCGACGCCGACACTCCCGCCGTCGGCGTAGGTGCTGTAGCGCCACAGGAAGTTGACGGCGTAGGCGGCGGTCACCGCCAGGTTCAGCGTCATGTGGACCAGGGCGGTGCGATGGGCCGGAGTGCCGGTCGGAATCGCGAACAGGTCGAGGAATCCGACCATGGCCGCCAGCAGGGCTCCGATCACGCCGACGGCGATCAACCACTCCGAGCCCTGGGTCAGGAATCCGGGACGGTGCACGACATGGGAAGCGATGTCGAACACCAGGCTGGTCACCCAGGCGCCGATCGGCACCGTCACCAGGATCGGGTGGAACGGGTGGCCGTACGGACCGGCGAGCGAGGCGCTGACCGGACGCTTCGCCTGAAGCCGCGTCTCAGTGACCATCGCAACCTCCCACTGGTTTCACCAACAATTGTTGGTCTTACCTCAGCGAGACGTCAAGATGCGCAGTACAGGGCGTCAAAACAGCTCTTGTGCCCACCCATGTGGGCGTTACTGTGGTCAGGTGGCTCCTGACCCGACTCCGCAGGCCGACACGGCCGAGACCGCCGACGCGCATGCGGCCGGCACCGCGATCGACTCCGTCAGCGTCCTGAGCGAGGACTCACGGCGGCGCATGTTCACCTTCATCCGGCGTGCCCGCCGCGCCGTCACCCGCGACGAGGCCGCCGCCAGCGTCGGCATCTCCCGCAAACTCGCCGCCTTCCACCTCGACAAACTCGTCGACGCCGGCCTGCTGCGCGCCCGCTACGAAACGCCCGGCGGGATCCGCAAGGTCGGGCGACAGCCGAAGGTGTACGAGCCCACCGATGCACAGATCACCGTGAGCATCCCCGACCGGCGCCACGAGTTCCTGGCGGACCTGCTCCTGGACGCCGTCCTGACCGAGAAGGCGGGCGAGAACGCCGCGCAGGCGGCCGTACGGACCGCCGGGCAGCGCGGTCGGCAGATGGGCGAGGCCGCCCGCGACGAGACCCGCCCGGGCCGCCTGGGCCCTGAGCGCGGGGTGACCGCCTGCGAGCGCCTGCTGGAGCGGTACGGCTACGAGCCCGTCCGGGAAACCCCCACCCGGCTCCGGTTGCGCAACTGCCCCTTCCACCCGCTGGCCGCGAAGGCCACTGACCTGGTGTGCGGCATGAACCAGGCCTTCCTCAGCGGCTACCTCGACGGCCTGCAGGTCAACGGGGTCCAGGCCGTCCTGGCCCCCGAGTCCGGGGAATGCTGCGTCCGACTGGGGCCGAGCGACACCGATCCCGATGATCGGCCGGCTCAGGGCTGATGACGTGGCGCCGGCCGCCTGCCCCGCCGGCCGCCGCCCAGCTGCACGACATTGCCCGCGCCGGCGCCGGGAACACGGTCTTTGTCGCTCACTGCTCCCCGGTACAGCAGCTGTCCCCGGATGCCGAACCCGCGGTGGTTTCCAGACGGCAGAAGCAGGACGCGTCGATCGGCACGTCCGCCATCGCCGCGGCGATCTTCAGCTGCTGGGCCACGAGCAGCGCTTCTCCCTCCTTGCCGAGCCGGACGAGGCATTCGTGGAGGCCGTGCAGGGCCCAGACGTTGCCCGGGTGCTGCAGCGGGCGCGGCAGCGTGTCGTCGAGTCCGAGGTCGGCGCGGTAGACGGCCTCGGCATCCGCGACCAGGCCCTGTTCGAGAAGCAGCGCGCCGTATGCGTGCCGGGTGGGTTGCATCCACCCCCACGGCTCGTCGTACGGAAGACCGTCGTCCAGTTCGATCGAGCGGCGGAGTGCGGCGAATGCCGTCTCGTGCTTCCCCTTGCGGTAGGCCAGCTCTCCGTCCAGCATCTGCGCGGCGATCGCCAGGATGTCCGTGCAGGTGTTGTTGAACAGCGTTCGTGTCTGCGGGACCCGGGTGACCGCCTCGCGGAAGAGCTCACGTTCCACGTCGGCCTCGTCGACCCGGCCGGCGGCGGAGAGTGCGACTCCGCGCGCGTACCGCAGCATCGCCGTGGTCACGCAGTACAGCTGGGCGTCGGCGGGCATGGGAAGGCGCAGGATGTCCTCCCAGCGGCCGAAGCGGATGAGCACGTGCACCCGCATCGCGAGGAAGCCCTCCAGCCAGTCCGCCATGGGCGGGCTGGCCACACGCAGCAGTTCCTCGGGCACGGCCGCTTCGAGTCGGTCCGCTGTGTCGATCGCGTCCTGGAAACGGCCGAGGAACATCGCGCCGTAGATCTTGAAGTGGTAGTTGTGACACCGGTACAGGGTGTAGAAGTTCATCGCCCCGGCCCGGGCGTGAAACTTCTCGTCGGCTGCGATCGCGGCGTGGTTGTCGGCGATCACCCGGCGATAGTCGCCGCAGAGCACTTCCAGGTGGGACGGCATGTGCTGGAGATGTCCCGCGTCCGGCACCAGGCCGCGCAGCCGGTCACCCACCGACAGAGCGGCCTCGGGGGTCGGGGACATCTCCATCAGATGGATGTACATGTGAAGCAGGCCCGGGTGCCACGCGCCCGCCTCTGTGGCCATCGCCCGATCGAGTACCGCCTTGGCCTCGGTGGTGCGTGAACCCGGGGCCGGCCTGCCCGTGCGGATGTCCCACAGCTGCCAGGGCGTGAGGTTCATCAGCGCGTCGGCGTACAGGGTGGCCACGTCGAGATCGTCGGGCGCCAGTCGGTGGACGGAACCCATGCAGTCGGCGTAGGCGGCGCTCCACACGGAACAGTCATCGGCGTCGGGGGACTGCGCCCGTGGATAGCGAGCGTGCAATGCGTCGATGAGCGCCTGCTCGACCGGGGTGGCGCCTGCCGCCTTCGCGTGGGCGCGCTGTATGGCGGCGTGCGCACGCTCCACGCTCTGTCCGAGGTCCTGCTCGTCGAAGGACTCCCAGGGCTTGTTGTAGTTGGGGCCGAGCGCGTAGGCCACGCCCCAGTCCGCCATGGCACAGTCGGGATCCGCCGCGGCGGCGGCCTCGAAACAGCGGACGGCCTCCTCGTGATGGAAGGCGTACGTCCAGTTCAGCCCACGGTCGAACCACATCTGCGCCTCTGAGGACGACGTTGTCACGTGCCGGCCGTGGCTGCCGAGGTCGTAGTACTGCATACGGGCTCCTCAAGGCTGTCGGCCAGCCGTCCCGGTCACTGGGACGGCACGACGGTGGCTGGTGCGACGACCCTAGCGACGGACGGCGGTGATACGGCCCATTCATGCAGAAAATACCCGGACGCGGCGTCCGCGTGGAAGTGCGCATTCCGGCACCGGCGGCGGGCCGTGCGGGGGCACTGACACCAGGTGGGTGCCGCCGCGTGCAGCCGGCCAAGGACTGTCCCGCAATTAATCTCTGGCGCTCTGGTTGACGGCTCCGGCACCCTCCGTTCATGGAACAGGTCCACCCCCTCGTCCGTGAAGTCTTCCCGGATCTGGTCGCAGAGGTGATCGCTCTCCTGGAGAACGAAGGAGAACGCGAGCTGGCCGTCTGCGCGTGGGATCTTCGTCTGGTCGAAGAGTGCGGCTGCGGTGATGGGTTCTGCCAGAGCTTCCGGACCGCACCTCATCCGAAGGGCAAGCCCTATGGCGCCGGCCACCGCTGCGTGCCGCTCCTGCCCTCGCGAGGCATGCTGTGCCTGGACGTCGTTGACGGCCGGATCATGTACGTCGAAGTCCTCGATCGACCACCGATGCACCGCCAGGGTTCGCGGCCGTGAGGAGGATCCGAGCGGCCGGTGGCAACGACGGGCCGCTGGATCCCGCTCGGTGACTCGAAGCCGTACGCCGCCCCGCACCCGACTCAGTCCTCGGCCTCGGGCGCCGTAACCGCTTCGGCAACGACACATCCGCCCGCACCTGGCCGCCGGCCACATCGCCGGCCTCGACAACGCCCCCGGTTGCGTCCCCGACAGCAACCGCTGCCATGCCGAGGAGGTTCCGTCCCAGGGCGTCCCGGGACGCGGGAGGTGCCGTCCCGAGACGACGCGGGACGATCCGGGGACGGGACGGGACGGGACGGTCCGCGGTGCGGCGCGGGACGGTCCGTGCCGCGGGACACGCTGTCCCGAGACGGTGCGGGACAGTCCCGGGGAACCCTGCGGAGCGTGAACGGCCCATTACGCTCGCCACCGAAACGACCACCAGTCTCCGGGGGAACCCATGTCAATCAAGCATGCCCGCAAGGCAGTTGCGACCGCGGTCGCGGTTGCGGCGCTCACGCTGGCCGGCGCGGGCACCGCGTCCGCCGACGGCAACGTGACCTGGCGTCATCGGCCGTCGAACAACTGCCTGGCCATCGTCATCAACGGCGCCGGCCAGCCGTACGACGTCGGCATGAACGGGTGCGACGTCGGCCATGGCTGGTACGAGCAGTACAACAGCAACGACGACACCTGGCTGATGAAGCCGCAGGCCCAGTCCTGGCGGGGTTACTGCCTGGCGGCCAACTCCAACGACGACGTGTACATGGAGCCCTGCCAGCCGAACAACGACTGGCAGCGCTGGTACGAGCGCTGGACCGGCTCCTCCTGGAAGCTCCAGCACAAGCAGACCGGTCGCTGGCTGGACAGCAACGGCAGGAGCGTCTACCTCGGCCCGGGCGGCTGGAACAACGACAACAAGTACCAGCTCTGGTACTGAGCCGTCGGCTCCGTCCCGCACACCCTTCCGACCACGAACAACGACACACAGGGGGATCTCCCATGCGCATCAACACCGCCCGCATAGCCAAGGTTCTCGGAACCGCCGCGTTCGCACCGGTCCTGGCGCTGACCATGTCCACGGCGGCGCACGCCGACGGCGACGTGCACTGGGTGCACCGCGAGTCGGGCAACGCCCTGCAGATAAAGTGGGCCAACAACCACCCGGACGACGTCACGGTCGGCTGGGACTCGGACGTCTTCACCCGGTGGCACGACGTGCACCTGAGCGACGGCAGCTGGCTCGAGAAGAGCTTGGCGGACACCGGCTACTGTCTGACGGCCTACACCGACCACGACGCCTACATGGAGCCGTGCAGCGGCAACAACTACCAGCGCTGGGACGAGATCGGCGTCGGGGGCGGCAACTGGAAGCTGCGTAACCGGCAGACCCAGGAGTGCCTCGACAGCAACGGCAGCTCCGTCTACATGCACGAGTGCAACGACGACAACAAGTACCAGCTCTGGTACTGAGCACCGATGCCCTGCCCAGGGGCCGGTACCGGACGGTGAGCCGTCCGGTACCGGCCCCTCGGCCAGGCGTGCACGGCCGGACGCCGCCCTCCGCCGTAGGCTGAATCTCGACCATGGTGGAGAGGAGGCTGAGGTGGCCGAGACGACGCTCGCCGAGGTGATGGCCGAGCTGGCCGGGCTCGAGGACCCGGAGGCACGCGCGGTGAACGAGAAGCACGGTGACGATCACGGTGTGAACCTCAGCAAGCTGCGCGCGCTCGCGAAGCGGCTGAAGACACAGCAGGAACTCGCGCGCCGGCTCTGGGAGACGGGCGACACCGCAGCGAGACTGCTGGCGATCCTGATCTGCCGTCCGAAGGCTTTCGAGCGTGACGAGTTGGACGTCATGTTGCGGGAGGCGCGCACGCCCAAGGTGCAGGACTGGCTCGTGAACTACGTGGTGAAGAAGAACCCGCACTCCGAAGAGCTGCGTCTGGCCTGGTCCGACGATCCGGATCCGGTGGTTGCTAGTGCCGGCTGGGCGCTGACCACCGAACGCGTGGCGAAGAAGCCCGAGGGCCTCGACCTCGCAGGGCTGCTCGACGTCATCGAGGCGGAGATGAAGGACGCGCCGGATCGCCTGCAGTGGGCGATGAACCACTGCCTGGCTCAGATCGGGATCGAACACGCCGAGTACCGCACCCGCGCAATCGACATCGGTGAGCGCCTGGAGGTGCTCAAGGACTACCCGACCTCCCCGGGCTGCACGTCACCGTTCGCGCCCGTCTGGATCACCGAGATGGTGCGTCGACAGGACGACAAGACCGGGGCGTGAGGTCGGTACGCGCGGCGATCGTGTCCGTGGCCACCTATGGGTGGCGGGCAGGACGGGAGTCCTCCTCCAGGAACGCCGAAACCGCCTCGACGAACGCCTCCGGGGCCGCGTGGTGGATCAGGTGTCCGACCGGGATGGTGGCCGCTCGCGCGCCGGGGATGCAGCGAGCGAGCTCGGCGACGCCGTCCTGGGAAACATGGCTGTGTGGACCGCCGGCAAGCACGAGGGTCTTGGCGTTGATCCGGCTGAGCCGCTGCAGCCACCTGGGATCAGGCACGTCGATCTGCCGCCTGACGGCCAGCACCATCTCCCAGTCGAAGGTCAGGGCGCCGTCTGGCCTGGTCGGGGTGGCCCGCTCCCGGGGACGCGGGATGGGAACGTCCTCCAGGACGAGCCGGCTCACCCTCTGCGGACAGTCCTGAGCGAGCAGGTAGGCGACGACCCCGCCCATGGAGTGCCCGACCAGATCCACCGAGCCGAGTCCCAGTGTGTCCAGGAACCCGAGCACATCGGCCTGCATGAGTTCGAGCGAGTAGTCCCCCGGCCAGTCGCTTCGGCCGTGACCGCGAAGATCGAGGGCGTACACCCGTCGGTTCCGGGCGAGGGCCGGAGCAACCGCCTCCCAGTCGGTGGCATTCTCGCCCATCGCATGCAACAGGACGAGCGGCGGAGCATCCGGCGGACCCGACATCCGACAAGCCAGCCGAACCCCGCCGACGTCGACCGTGTGTTGATCAACCATGGCCGGAGAATATGCGGTCGGGCCCTGCCGGAGGATCGGCGTTCACCAGCGGCCGAAACACCGACCCGGTCAGCACCCCGGATCCTCAGCCACCTGGTTCCGGGCCCCTGGTGTCTGCTGTTGATGATCGACATGTCAGGATTTGCGGGGCTGACCAACCGGCGTGGTCATCTTGCTGGTTGAAGAGTGTCTGCGCCGGTCACCTCGGTGAGGCGCGGACGACCGCTCGTCAGTCCGTCCGGCCCGGCAAGACAGGTAGGCACAGCTCATGGCTGATGAGTGGTACGTCCTCATCGAAGAGGACACTCGACTGACAGAGCGCGTCGAAGGCGTGGAACTGAAGCTGCATCGCTGGATGCTGGTGGGTACTCACCACATCGAGGGGGACGAGGCACAGGCTGCAGAAGCGGCCGAGGACGCGGCCCTGCACTACATGCCACAGGTTCTCGCACGGCATGCCCGACCGGGAGACGAGCCGGCGCGGCATGCCCTCCTCACCGCGGACGGTGCGTGGGTGGTGCTGGTGAGGCAGCGGCACCGGGAGTGCCATGTACGAGTGACCACGGCGCGGCTCATGCATTCACGGGAGGAGAAGGAAGCCCCGCCCAAAAGCCTGAAGGAGAAGTTCCGCAGCGCCTGGGACGGACCGGCGCCTGCCGAGAAGCCGTGGACGCCGCCCGGCAAGGGATGAGCGACGTATCCGGAAACGTACTGGCGGAGAGGGCAGGATTCGAACCTGCGTGGGCCTCGTGAGGCCCGACCTTGAGGCGTGCTCGCTGGTCCCCGATCAACCACTCCGGGCACCTCTCCCTGCTCCCGGCTTCGGGTGACCCGCGCCGTTCACGTGAACAACATTGGCAGGGCCCACTGACGCCGGCCTGATCTGTCTCTGACACGCTCGGAGGGCAGTGGGCCCGGGCGTGCGGGTACGCGGGATCTACTGCCTGGTAACTTCTCCGGGTGATCATTTCCTCCCGCTTAAACCGTCTGGCACGCGTCACGCTGATATCCGCCCTCTCCCTGGCCGTGCTGCCCGCCGCACCCGCCACCGCCGCCGACTCGGCGACCCCACATCTCGACGCCGTGGAACGCACCTTGCGCGAGGTCTCACCCGGCCTCGACGGGGACGTGTGGGAGCGGACGAGCGGCAACCAGCTCGACGCCGCGGACGGCGACCCCGCCGGCTGGCTGCTGCAGACGCCCGGCTGCTGGGGCGACGCCGACTGCAAGGACCGCGTCGGCGCCAAGCGGCTGTTGGCGAAGATGACCGAGAACATCTCCCGGGCGACGCGGACCGTCGACATCTCAACTCTCGCGCCCTTCCCGGACGGCGCCTTCCAGGACGCCATCGTCGCCGGCCTGAAGTCCTCCGTGGCCTCCGGCCACAAGCTCAAGGTCCGCGTCCTCGTCGGGGCCGCGCCCCTGTACCACATGAACGTGCTGCCCTCGAAGTACCGGGACGACCTGCGCAGCAAGCTCGGCCCGGCGGCCGACGCCGTCACGCTCAACGTCGCCTCGATGACCACCTCGAAGACCGCCTTCTCGTGGAACCACTCCAAACTCCTGGTCGTCGACGGCGAGTCCGCGATCACCGGCGGCATCAACGACTGGAAGGGCGACTACCTCGACACCGCCCACCCGGTCACCGACGTCGACCTCGCCCTGACCGGCCCCGCCGCCGGCACGGCCGGCCGGTACCTGGACCAGCTGTGGAGCTGGACCTGTCGCAACCAGAACAACATCGCCAGCGTCTGGTACGCCGCCTCCGGCGGAGGGGACTGCATGGCGACCATGGAGCGGGACACGAACCCGCGGGCCGTCCCGGCCACCGGCGACGTCCCGGTGATCGCCGTCGGCGGGCTCGGCGTGGGCATCAAGGACGCCGATCCCACCTCGACCTGGCATCCGGCCCTGCCGTCCACGTCCGGCACCCGGTGCGTGGTCGGACTGCACGACAACACCAATGCCGACCGCGACTACGACACGGTCAACCCCGAAGAGAGCGCGCTGCGTTCACTGATCTCCAGCGCGACCAGCCACATCGAGATCTCGCAGCAGGACCTCAACGCGACCTGCCCACCGCTGCCCCGCTACGACACCCGCGTCTACGACGCCCTCGCCGCGAAGCTCGCCGCCGGCGTCAAGGTACGCATCGTCGTCAGCGACCCTGCCAACCGTGGCGCGGTCGGCAGTGGAGGCTACTCACAGATCAAGTCGCTCTCCGAGATCAGCGACGTACTCCGCAGCCGGCTCACCCAGGTCACCGGCGACGAGGGCAGCGCCACGGCGGCGCTCTGCTCCAACCTGCAGCTCGCGTCCTTCCGCAGTTCCCCGGGCGCGAAATGGGCCGACGGACACCCCTACGCCCAGCACCACAAGCTGGTCTCGGTCGACGGCTCCGCGTTCTACATCGGCTCGAAGAACCTCTATCCGGCGTGGTTGCAGGACTTCGGGTACATCGTCGAGAGCCCCCACGCCGCACAGCAGCTCGACACCCAGCTCCTGAGCCCGCAGTGGTCCTACTCCAAGGAGTCCGCCACGGTCGACTACGAACGGGGCATCTGCCAGATCTGAAGTCCCGCTGTCCGCAAGGAAATCCGCGGACAGGCCGGACACTCACCCGCTCAAGGCCGGCTCAATCGGCTTGATCACCAAGCTGCGGGCTACTCGGCGATGCCTCGGGTGAGCAGGACCGTCGTGACGAAGGTGCGGTACAGGCGGACGGGGTCGTCGTCGCGTAGGCGGACGGTGAGTTCGTCCGCACGGGCCACGCCGTTGATCCAGGTCACCATCTCGGCCAGGTCGGCGTTGCGGAAGCGGACGGCCAGGGTGGCCGGCAGATCGATCGCGGGCAGTGGGGCGTCCGCCAGCCGCCGCACCGCGGCACCGGCGGCCTCCCTGATCACCTCACGAGCCTGTTCCGGGTGCAGGCTGTCGGCGGCGAAGCGGGAGACCGAGTTCTTCACCACCGCTGCCCGGACACCGGGGCAGAACGGCTCGATCTGCGCGGCGGTGACGTCGTCGCCCGTGATGAGTACGACCGGTACCCGGTGTCCGAGCGCGACCAGGGCATTGATCCCGGCCTCCCCGGTCGGCACGCCGTTCAGCCGGACCTCGGCGATCGCACGCGGGTTGTAGGTGTGCGACAGCGTGGCCGGGGCGCCGGACATGGAGCCGTGGTACGAGACGAGGAAGACCGCGTCGAACGACTCGTCGAGCCCCTGCATCATGTACAGCGGCTTGTGCCGGCCGGACAGGTAACGTGCCCGGTGCGCCAGGCGGTCCGGCCGCAGATTGGCCATCGCCGAGTGCGAGTCGTTGACCAGGAACTCCCGTGCGCCGGCCGCCGCCGCGCCCTCGATCGCCGCGTTGACCTCCTGCTCCAACAGCTCCCGGTAGTAGCCGTACTCGGGGCCCGACGGCCGGCACTGGTCCCAGTCGACGACCCCCGCGGTGCCTTCCATGTCCGACGAGATGAAGACCCTCATCCGTGTGCTCCCCTCAACCGTCATCTGCATCCGGGGCGTTCAGGCGGATCATCGCTCGTGGCCGGGCAAGCCCGGTAGTGGGTGGACGGTGCCCGTGGACCGGTACCGTGATCCCCGCCGCCCGGGGATGCAACCGATGCCTCTCTCGTCAGGACGGGATTGTGCCGCGCAGACTTCGGAAGAAGGCACGGATGTCGCCGACGAGCAGGTCGGGCTCCTCCATCGCTGCGAAGTGGCCCCCTCGATCGAACTCCGTCCAGCGGACGATGTTGTCGGTGCGTTCGGCGATGTGGCGCAGGACGATGAAGTTCTCCTGCGGGAAGGAGGCGAACGCGGTGGGGGTCTTGGAGGGCTCGGGCTGCTGTCCCCAGTAGGACGCGTGGGCGCGCTCGTAGTAGATCCGCCCGGAGGAGCCGGCGGTCCCGGTCAGCCAGTACAGCATCACGTTGGTCAGGAGATGGTCTCGATCCACGGCATCCTCCGGCAGGCCGGAGGAATCGGTCCACTCCTTGAACTTCTCGATGATCCACGCAAGCTGGCCGACGGGGGAGTCGGTGAGTGCGTACGCGAGGGTCTGTGGACGCGTGGACTGGATGTCGGCGTAGCCCTGCTTCTCGCGGCTCCATGCCTGCATCCGCTCCCAGGAGGCCCGTGTGCGTTCCTGCTCCACGGGGCTGAGGGCGGCGAGTTCCTCCTCGGTCGGCTCGGCCGTCGCCCCTGCGCCGGGAATCATGTTGAGGTGGACCCCGATGACCTGGTCGGGGCAGATACGGCCCAGTTCGCGGGAGATTGCTGATCCCCAGTCGCCGCCCTGGGCCCCGTAACGGTGGTGTCCCAGGCGTTGCATCAACTCGGCGAACGCAGCCGCGACACGGCGGTACTCCCAGCCCGATGCGCGGGTGGGGCCGGAGAACCCGAAGCCGGGGATGCTCGGAAGAACCAGGTGGAAGGCATCGGCAGGGTCGGCGCCGTGCGCACGGGGGTCGGTGAGAGGGCCGGCGATCCGCTCGAACTCGACGATGGAACCGGGCCAACCGTGCGTGATGATCAGAGGCGTGGCATCCGGTTCCGGGGAGCGGATGTGAGCGAAGTGGATGTCCGCGCCGTCGATCGTGGTCATGAACTGCGGCCACTGGTTCAGGCGGGCCTCCGTCGCTCGCCAGTCGTACTCGTGCCGCCAGTAGTGCGCAAGCTCCCGCAGGTAGTCACGCGGAACGCCGTAGGCCCAGCCGACGTCCGGCAGTTCGTCCGGCCAGCGGGTGCGGTCAAGGCGGTTCCGCAAGTCCTCCAGGTCGCTCTCCGGGATCGCTATGCGGAAGGGGCGGATCGTCTCGTTCTGTGATGCCGTCATATCGGCGCAGCTTAGGTTCCTGTGCGATTCAAGATCGGCAATTTAACGGGGCAAGGCGCGGCATGCGGCGGAGATCGCGATGAGTTCACGGTGGACACAGCGGATGCCTCCGCCCTCCTCAGCGGCGGATCAGGCCCGTCCGTTTGACCGTCGCCAGGAGTGGGGTGGTGTCGATGGCGGTGACCCCGTCCAGGGGGCCGACGGAGTCGGTGAGGAACATGTACAGAGCGCCGAGGTCGGCGGCGGCGAGCGCGACGACCAGGTTGGCGGGGCCGGTGGTGGCGGCGCAGAACCGGACGTGAGGGTGGGCGCTGAGGGTCTGCGCGGTCTCCTGCAGTGCGCCGGGCCGCACGGCGATCCACAGCAGGGCTTCGGCGTGAGCGCCGAGCAGTGCGAGGTCGAGTTCGGTGGCCGGGCGGATGACCTGGCCGCGCACGAGTGCGTCGAGGCGCCTGCGGGCGGTGAGGGCGGTGGTGTCGGCGCGGCGGGCGAGGTCCGTGTAGGTG
Source organism: Streptomyces sp. NPDC101165 (assembly GCF_044768135.1). NCBI lineage: Bacteria > Bacillati > Actinomycetota > Actinomycetes > Kitasatosporales > Streptomycetaceae > Streptomyces > Streptomyces sp. NPDC101165. The sequence continues at coordinate 121,727 of NZ_JBIWPG010000025.1, forward strand.
GCCCGGCCGTCCTCGGTCAGCGCAGTGATCAGCGCGGAGTCGATGTCGGCGGCCGCGGGCGGCGCGGTGGGCGGGGTGGGCTCGGGGGTGAGCTGGGCCAGTTCGTCGGGTGAGAGGAGACCGGCGGTCCAGCGGAACGCGGTGGGGAAGACCCGCAGCAGGGTGTGGGAGGTCCAGGTGCCGACCGCTTCGGTGGCGGGCAGGTCGCGCAGCAGCAGTGTGTTGCGGGCTTCGGGGCCGGCGAGGAAGAAGATCGTGGAGATCTCGTCGCCGCCGCCGAGGATGTCGACCCAGACGGTGTCGCTGCGGCGGGCCAGCGCGTGGGCGACCTGAAGGATCTTGTTGGGGCGGCAGCGGATACGCAGGGCGATGGGGATCACGTGCGGGAAGCACGCCGGGTTGCGCACGACCGTCGCACGCAGGGTGCCGTCTGCGTACAGGGGTGCGACGTGGCGTACGACGGTGCGCTCGGACAGGCCCAGGCAGCGGGCCACCTCGCGCCAGGAGGCCCGCGGCGAGGCCAGCAGGGCGGCCGCGATCCGACGGTCCGTTTCGTCGAGCGACTGGCGCATGTTCTGCATGGTATGACGCAACCGTGACACGTTTCCTGTGCTGCGAGCCGCTGAATGTACGCGCATCGGCTGACGGGCCATACAACGTTCTGTGTCAGCGGACGGGGTGAACAAGCGGAACGGTTCACCAGCGGCCCCCTGACCCGCTCCAGACGACCACGTCGAGATGGTGATGGGAGAAGACGATGACTGATCGAGCAGCCGATCTGCAACGCGCACACGCCCGTTCGTACAGGTCGACGTGTTTTCCACCAGCCCCTATCGCGGCAACCCGGTCGCAGTCGTCCTCGACGGGACGAATCCGGGGCGCGCACGAGCAGTTCCCCGGGTTTGAGTTCAGGCTGGCCGGTGACGTGGACGGCAACCATCACATCGCCCGCTTCGGCTGGGAGTTGGTGTCCACCGCCGACGGCTCTGCGCCGGTCGCCGGTTCCGACGTGGTCACCCTGGACGAGGACGGCCGGATCACCTCCGTCCTCGCCTTCCTCGACCGGATCCCTCAGGCATGAGACTTCGCCTGGCAACGACCACCAGGACATCGGCCAGCGACTGTCGCTGATCACGGTTGGTGTTGTGCGAGGTGGCGTTGGAGGTCGAGGTGGCGGAACTGGTAGACGGCGCCTGCCTGTCGTAGCACGCCGCGTCGCTCCTGGGCGTCGGCCAGGAAACTCATGAAGCGCCAGGGCACACGCCCCGCTGCCGCCAGTGTGATGCGCGCCAGTTGGAACTGCATCCACACCGACCGGGCGAGGGCGAGCATGAGGCCGACCGTGAGTCCGGCGGCGAGCCCGTACGCGAGCCCTGGTGCGAGCTCACTCGACGAGTAGTCGGGCGGGTACCCGAACGCGATTTCAAGCACGGTGACGAGCCCGAACGCGAGCGCGCCCACGATCCCGACCGCGAGCGTGATGGCCGAAAAGGTGCGCCGATCCCGGGCCAGGACCACGCCTGGTCCCACTGCCTTGTCCAGGTAGGGGTGTACCGACCGGAGCCCGCCCATGAGCGCGAACGGGAACCCGCCTGCGAGTGCGGCCACGAGTCCGTACTGGAGCGCATTTTTGACGTCAACCTCGACGGTGAGCCAGGATTTCCCTCTCCAGCTCCAGCGGATCCCTGAACTTGGGTTTCTGTCTCGTGCGGACGCAGTGATGAAGGCCGCCATCACTGCACACGGGAGCCCGACTCCGAGCCCGACCCCGAGGCTGGTCGAGATGAGTCCACGATTCGACGAGGTCCGCGTCGGCCGCCTCCCCTGCGACCGGCAGCGGGCAGGGGTCGTTCAGGCGGCGTAGCCGGGCCTCGGCCTCCCACTGCTGGCGTACCGCCTGGGCGAGCTGGTCGGCCATGTCCAACCGGGACGGGCGGGCACCGGCCCGGTCTTGCCGGAGCGGATCACGGCGACGACTGCGGCGGGCAGCGCGAGCAGGGCAGTGAACGCGGAGACCACGGTGCCCAGATGGTCGACCTTTTGGCCGCGTGCGATGTACCGGGTGAGAAAGACGCCAACCAGGACGACATAGAGCAGTCCGACCTGCTTCGGTACAGGTCTCACATAGCGATCATGCAGGACCTTGGGCGACGTTCCCGGGATTTGAGCTCGCTGACGCCGCCGGACCGACGGCGGCCAGATCCTGCGCGGGTACCGGATCCACCCGACCAGGTCCACTCCCTCGATGAACTCCCATGCAATATGCGCATAGCACATGAGTGATACGCGATAGAGTCATCGCCATGGGCATGAGCCTTGATGAGCGGGTACGTTCCACTGTCGCTGCACTCCTGCACGCGACCGGCGAGTCGCAGACCGATCTAGCCGCCGCACTGGGAGTGAGCCAGGCCCAGGTGAGCCGCCGTCAGTCCGGCACCGCCGTATGGAGCCTGGCCGACTGCGACGCGGTCGCCGCGCACTACGGCATCGACGTCCTCGAACTCCTGGCAGGACCCACCCGTGCCACGGAGTCACTGCCCGAGGAACGCCGTCGCGTTCCCGGCCGCCACGCCCAGACCGCACGCCCCGCGGCCGTACCGGACGGGGGAGTCCGATGACGGACTTCGAAGCGATCGATGCCCTGCTCGCGGGGGCCAGGAAAGAGGTCCCGCTGCCTCCCGCCGAGGAGCGGCGCGCCCTGCGCGAAGGACTGAGCCTTTCGCGTGCCCAGCTCGCGCAGGTCTTGAACGTCAGCCCGTCCACGGTCGGGGGCTGGGAGGCCGGGCGGGATCCGAGCGGTGAAGTGCGGGAGAAGTACGCGTACTTCCTCGACGGAGCGCGGACCAAGCTGGCTGCCGCTACGGCCGAGGAGGCCCCCGCCGAGGAACCGGCGGACGCCGCCCCGGCGGAAGCTGAGCAGGCGGCCGATCCCGACGACGTCGAGGCCCTGTACACGCCGCAGCCCTGTGTGCTGTGCGGGCAGCCCGCCTCCCACCAGGTCGCGGGATTTCCGCAGCACCTGGACCCCGCCGACTGCGGCACGGCCGGGCACATGCAGACGGCCGGGCACACCCGGACGCCCGAGCCCGCGCAGCCGGAGAGCCCCGCTCCGCAGAGCGAACCCCGTCGGCCGGCGTCCTCCGACAGCGCCGGCCAGGCGGCGCGGGGAGTGAAGGTCGTACCCGTCGGGCGTCGTCTGAAGACCGCCGACACCCCAGGCCTGATCGGCTCGGCCGTCGCGGCCGCCCTCGCCCAGCACTCCGGCGACGTCGAAGCGGCAACCGCGGCACTGGTGAAGCGAGCCATCCCGGACGCGATGGTGCTGCTGGACGAGAGCCGCAAGGGCGGCCGGTACGACGTCGTCGCCCACCCGTGGCTGCCCGACATCCTGCGCAAGCAGACCTCCCGGGGCGCCGACCAGATCTGGGAGGCCCGGCCCAAGTGGGCACGGGCAGAATTGCCGCCCGGCAAGCACGAGGTGACCGCGCTCGATGTCAACGGCGCCTACCTGTCCGCGCTCAAGACCCACCTGCCGCTCGGCCAACTGGAGCACTCCACCGGCAACCATCACGACCGCCGCCGCGCCGGCGTCCACCTGATCACTCCGCCCACCTGGGAGCACGACGCCTGCCTGCCCCATCCGATCGGCAGCCGGGACGAGCCGGGCCCGCTGTGGGTGACCGAGCCGACCCTGCGGCTGCTGCTGCGGCTCTCCGGCCCGAAGTACGGGCTGTGCGACCCGCCCGAGATCCACGAGTCCTGGACCTCCGGGGCGACGGAGATCCTGCTGGACAAGTTCCGCGTCGCACTGAAGGACGCCCGGGAGCGCGCGATCGCCGAGGACGACGAGGTCACGCTGGAGTACGTGAAGGCCATGTACTCGAAGTTCGTCTCCACGATGGGGGAGTCGAACTACAACCGGGAGCTGTACCGCACCGACTGGATGCACATGATCCGCTCGCAGGCATTCGTGAACCTGTGGTGGAAGGCGCACAGGGCGTACGACGAGGGCCTGATGGTCGTCCGGGCGATGGGCACCGACGAGCTGCACGTGATCGGTGACTGGCGCGCGGTGTTCCCCGAGGGACGCGGCGTCACCGAGGTGAAGGTCAAGGACGTCTACACCGTCGGTTCCCCCGCCACGACGGGCTAGAGGCTTGCGTTCGGATCGCATGACCGGGTTGAAACGGCTCGGCCATGGTCGACCGGGCGGTCTCCTTCGGGTCGACGTCCATGATCCAGGACCAGCCGCTTTTCTCCGGAGCAAGCCGGGAAGAACGCGGCGGCCATGGCCTGTATCCGCCGCGATCACCGGCACCGCCGTGCCCCTGCGCCGCGGGCAGCACCCGGAGGCGACACTCGTCTGTCAGCGGCCGACGATCAGAGAGATCCCGTAGGTGGCGACCGCCAGGCACGCGCAGAAGCACAACACCGCCACCGCGGCGCCGATCGGCCGGTTGGCACGGCGCGTCTGTTCCTCGCCGGTGTCGCCGGGCCAGGCGGCGATGCCGAGAGAGAACAGCACGACCGTGAGCAGCGTGATACCGAGGCTCGCACCGAAGACTCCGCCGAAGGCACTCCAGTCGATGTCCATCCGTCGCCTCCCTCTGACTGTGGACCGGACGGCCGCCCCCGCTCACGCGGCGGGGTTCTCCGCGTGCCGGCGCAGCGGAGCGGGCAGGTCATTGACGTTGTCGGCGGTCACGGGGCGGCGGCGCGACAAGGCCCAGAACCCGGCTGCCGAGCCGACGGCCGCGGCCGCCACCAGGGCCACACCGAGAGTGCCGTGATCTGCGATCCAGGCTGCGGCGCCGCCGACGGCCGCTGCTGCCGGCAGCGTCAGCGCCCACGACAGGGCGATGCGCCCGGCTACGCCCCACCGCACCTGCGCCAGTCTGCGCCCCAGCCCCGCGCCCAGGATGCTTCCGGTGCACACCTGCGTGGTCGACAGAGGAAAGCCCATGTGGGAGGACGCGAGAATCACGGCTGTGGCGCTGGTCTCGGCCGCGAAGCCCTGGGGCGCCTCGATGTCGGTGAGGCTCTTGCCCATGGTGCGGATGATCCGCCAGCCACCCGCGTACGTGCCGAGGGCGATCGCCAGACCGGCGGTGAGCACCACCCACCAGGGCGGCCCGGAGCCGTGGGGCAGTAGCCCGGCGGAGATGAGAGCGAGAGTGATGACGCCCATGGTCTTCTGCGCGTCGTTGGTGCCGTGCGCCAGTGCGACCAGCGACGCCGAACCGACCTGCCCCCTGCGGAATCCGCTCCGCGCCTGATCAGGCGCCGTCCGCCCGGTGATGACGTACGCGAGGAAGGTCGCCAGCACGGCCACGACGCCGGCGACGATCGGCGAGAGGACGGCAGGGATCACGATCTTCTCCACGAGCACCCCGAACTGCACGGCGGATCCGCCGGCACCGACCCACACGGCACCGATCAGCCCCCCGAACAGAGCGTGCGACGAACTCGACGGCAACCCGGCGAGCCAGGTCATCAGGTTCCAGAGGAGTGCGCCGACGAGACCCGCGAAGATCATGACCAGGGACACCTTCGAGTCGTCCACGATGCCGCCGGAGATGGTCTTCGCCACGGCCGTGGACAGGAAGGCGCCCCCCAGATTGAGCACACCCGCGACCGCGACCGCGACGCGAGGTCTCAGAGCACCGGTGGCCACGGACGTCGCCATCGAATTGGCGGTGTCGTGGAACCCGTTGGTGAAGTCGAAAGCCAGAGCTGTCAGAACGACGACGATGAGAAGGAACGAGACGGTACCCACTGGGAAACCTCACGAGGGAGGGCCGGACCTCGCGCCTGCCGTGCGTGCCCGCCCGGACGCGCCTTGCCTTCCACGCTAAGCGGCGTTTCCGGAGCCCGCGACCTCGGGGACCGCGCACGGTGACAGGATCCACCGTATGGATCTTGCCGCCGCGTTTGCAGACCTTCACCGGGTTGCTTGGCCGGAACTCGGCCATGCCCATGGTCCGGCCGATGATGTGCCCGGTTTGCTGCGTGCGGCGACGGGCGCGGACGAGGAGGCTGCGGCAGAGGCGGAGGAGGAACTGTGGAGCAGCCTCGTGCACCAGGGCACGCCGTACGAGGCCACGGTGGCGGCCGCCCCCTTTCTGGCATGCTTCGCGGCGGCGGGAGTGCGTCGCGCGAACCTGCTCGGCATGCTGGGCGCCGTCGCTGAGAGTGCGGACGAACACAGCCTGGACCAGCCGGGTGCGGCGCGCGCGGCGGCCGTCGCACAACTGCCGCTGATGCTGGTCATTCACAACGACTCGGAGTTTCGCGTCGTCGCCCGGCGTGTGCTGGCGGACCTGGCGCGCTGAACGGCTGCCGACACCTGCATCGGCGCCATGAGCGCAAGGCCGGACTCTCCCTTGCCTTCGTCTGCATCGCCGGTGCCCTCATCTCGTACCGGCGTGAGACCGACCGGCGAGGGTCACAGTGCACCACGGGTCGTCGGTGAAGTCCCGTTCGGGCAGACGGCCTTGTCGGGTGACGCGCCGACGCATATCGTTCCGATGTATCAACTTGATATATCGGTGCGGCACTTGCGGTCGCCCGGTCAACACGGGGAGCAGCGATGAGATCGATCGACTACGACTCGGAGCAGCATCAGGACTATGCGCGCGGCCGCGCGCTGACCCAGCAGCAACTCCACGTATGGATGAGCGCTTTTGAGGCGGCGCTGCCCGAACGGCGTACGCTGGCGGGGCTGGACGTCGGCTCAGGGACCGGCAGGTTCACCCCCGCGCTGGCGCGAGCGTTCGGGCCGGTCATCGGCGTCGAGCCATCGGTTCGTATGCGCGAGGTCGCGCAGACACAGTCCCAGCATCCCGGTGTGCGGTATCTCCCAGGCACCGCCGAGGAGATACCCGTGCCGTCCGACAGCGCCGACTACGCCCTCATGGGCTGGTCCTGGCACCACGTCCAGGACAAGCCCCGGGCAGCCCGGGAGCTGGCCAGGGTGGTCAGGACCGGCGGACGGCTGCTCCTGCGCACGAACTTCAGCGACCACCATCCCCGGCCGTGGTGGCTGGAGTACTTCCCCCGCGGTTACGAGGCGGACGCCTCGATATTTCAGCCCCTGCACGAAGTCATCGAGACCTTCACGTCGGTCGGCTGGCGCGTGGCCAGCTTCGGCACGGTCACCGAGCCGTCCTCGGGCACCCGCGGCGCCATGCTCGAACGGCTGCGCCTGCGCACCCTCTCCTTCTTCGCGCAGCTCAGTCCCGACGAGCTGGAGGCCGGCTTCCTCCGACTGGAGCAGGCTGTCGCCGAAGATCCCGACGCCCCGGCGCCTGTGTTTGCTGAGCCGCTGCTCACGCTCGAACTGAGCTGATGCGGCTCTTCGTCAGCGCGCTGGGCCAGTGCCGGTAAAGGCCGGAGGCAGGCCCTGGCTGTCACAGGCAAGGTGGTCTCCAGTCGTGGAGTCGACGCAGACGCTGATCTGAAAGGGACGCCCGATGTCCGCCCTACCCTGCCTTCAGGAGCTGCTTCTCCAGCAGCGTGAAGGACTTGGGCGTCCCGCTCGGCTGCGGCTTGCCCTCCTTCAGGCCCACGGGACGGTAACCGGCGTTCCGGTAGTAGGCGTTGAGCTGCGTATTACCGGCCAAGCAGTCTAGGCGCACACATGTCCGTCCCACCGCAGCCACTCGGTGTTCCGCGGCGCTCAGCAGCAGCCTCCCCGTGCCGGGCGCGGCGACACCCCTGTCCACCATGAGGCGGTGCACGTATCCGGCCACGGGCGGCTGCGGGCCCCAGGCGTCTTCGTCCTCCCACCACAGCTCCCAGGCGCCGACGATGCGCCCGCCGGCCTCTGCGAGCCAGATCTCGCCGTGTGCCATGACCCGGCGGAAGTGATCCTCGTCCAACTCTCCCGGCAGCCACTGCCCGGTGATACCGCGGGCGAGCATCCAGCGTGCCGCCACGTCGCGAAGGAGGACCAGGGCAGCCAAGTCGCCCTCGGATGCAGAGCGGACACGTAGATCATTCACCCAGGGATCTTCGCACGTTCGTCCGACCACGGCCGCTGCCGGTTCTGCGGTAGGTCGCAACTGGTGATCGATAGACGCTCCGCAGGACTTGTCGGGTGGCCAAGTGACCGTGCTCAGCACACCCGCGCTCCGCGACGCGCCCAGGCCGTGGTCCTCGCCTACGAGACGGGCCTTGTCGCTCCCGGCGGCGTCGCCGGCTGACACCGCTTCGACGGCGCTGGGGCTTCCAGCAGCGATGATCCGTACGGTCAATCGAGATGATCGCTCGATCGTGAGTTCTTCCGCTCTCGCATCCAGTCCGGCGCGATGCTCGGAGAAGCGGCGCGTGACCGGCGCCGTCCGGACGTGCTGTGGGTGGGGGAAGTGCATGACGCGAGAAACGGAATCGGGACGGCGCAGGGGCCTGGACGAGCAGGCGGTGCTGCTCGCCGCCGGGCTGGCCGATCTGGCGGTGAGCACGCTGGACTCGGCCGTGGGAACGGTGCGGAGCCTGCTGCGCCGCTCGGACGCCACGGAGTTGGCGGCGCAGGCGGAGCAGGACCTCATGGCACGTGGGCGCCTGGTGCTGGACCGGTACGCGACTGTACCCCCGGCCCACCTGGAGATCCTTGCCCGGCACGCCCTGGCTCGTCGAGCGGGGGACGATGTCTGACCGGTGGGAGCCGGCGGCGTTCAAGAACCGCGTCGACGGGGTGTTGCACCGGTTCGTCGCCGAGGAGGCCGACCAGTTCGCCGCGGTCGATCCGCTGCTGGGCCCGGTGGCAGATCAGCTCGAGGCTGCGGTCGCCGACGGCAAACGGCTGCGGGCAGCGTTCTGCTACTGGGGCTGGCGCGCGGTGGGGCAGCCGGACAGTGACGCGCTGGTGCGGGCGGCGGCGTCCATGGAGCTGGTGCATGCCGCAGCGGTCGTGCACGACGACCTGATCGACGAGAGCCCGCTGCGGCACGGTCGCCCCACCGCACACGTCGCCCTGCGTGGTGCCGTACGGCGCCGTCCGCACGCCGATGCCGCCGCACGGTCGCTGGCGATGCTGGTGGGAGACCTGCTGACAGCACTGGCCGGACAACTGTTCGCCACCAGCGGTCTGCCGGCCGCCTACCTCGCTCGGGCCCGCCCGTTGTGGGCGGTGATGGCCCGGGAACTGATCGCGGGGGAGTGCCTCGAAATCCTGCGCACCGGAGTCGGCCCGGACACCGAGGCGTCCCTGAAGGTGATTCGGTACAAGACCGCCAAGTACACCGTCGAGCAACCCCTGCTGATCGGCGGCGCCCTGGCCGGGGCCGGTCAGCGGCTGCGCGAGGGCTACTCCGCGTACGGGCTGCCGCTGGGCGAGGCGTTCCAGCTGCGCGATGACCTGCTCGGCCTGTTCGGCGACCCGGAACGCACCGGCAAGTCCGCCGCCGACGATGTGCGCGGACACCGGCCCACCGCACTGCTGGCAGAGACCTGGCGCCTCGCCGGCGACAACGACCGTGAACGGCTGCGCACCCAGCTGGGCTGCCCCGGCCTGGACGCGACTGCTCTGGACACGGTCCGCGAGGTGATGCGCCGGCTGAAGGCACCCGACCGCATCGAGGCCCTGATCAGCGCACGGGTCGAGGAGGCACTGGACGCTCTGCACGAGCTGGACGTGCCGGCGCACGCCGCCGGCGCGCTGACCTCACTGGCGCAGTCGGCGACGAACCGCCTGTCCTGACCCTCGCACCGCCGCCGCACAGCCCCCAGCCGACCGCGACCCGAGCCGGCCCCAGCCCCTGCCGCCGCTCGCGGACGACCCCGCGAAAGACAAGGAGCCCCCTCATGACCTACACCGAAGCATCGATGGACGCCCTGCGGAACGGCGGTGACGAACTCGCCGACGCCACCGTCGCCGCGCTCTTCGAACGGGGCGAGGTGGGCACTTTCAACACCCTGATGCGCTACGTCTCCACGGCAGGCGCTCCCCTCCCGGACGGGTTGCCCGACGTGGCCCGGGACTACCTCGAGGCCACTCGTGTCCCGCCGACCTGGGTGGACTGGGCCGAAATGGAGAAGGCTCGGCTGTTCTTCATCGACAACAACGTGCACATCTCCACCGCCCTGTCCTTCGCCTCCATGCCCGCCTGCTACGTCGTCCCGCACGTGGCGAAGCTGCTGTCCGCCACCCACGGGCTGAAATACCCGTCCAAGCGGATGGCGGAGACAGGCCAGTTCACCGTCTACCTGATGCAGCCCGACGCCTTCGAAGCCGGCAGCCGCTTCATCCCCGCCGCACAGAAGGTCCGCCTCCTGCACGCCTCCATCCGCCACCACCTCAAGCGCGAGAACCGGTGGGACACCGACGTACTCGGCACGCCGATCAACCAGGAGGACATGATCGGCGGGCAGATGTTCTTCTCCATGCTCGTGCTGGACAGCCTGCACCGCCTCGGCATCCACATGTCACAGGAAGGCGCGGAAGCCTACTACTACGCCTGGCGCGTCGTCGGCGCCATGCTCGGCGTCGACCAGGACGCCGTCCCCAAGACCCTCGACGACGCCCGCCACTTCCTCGACCGGTACATGATCCGGCACATGGGCCCCTCCGAGGAGGGCGCCCATCTGACCCGCCAGCTCATCGACCTCTACGAAGAGGTGGTACCCGGCACCTTCTTCGACCCGATCGTCTCCGCCCTGATCCGCTACCTCGTCGGCGACACCTGCGCCGACTGGCTCCGCGTACCGAACACACCGTGGGACACGGTCGTCAAGGCCGTACCCCACCTCCTCGGCGTCCTGGAGACCATCGAGGACCGCTCCCCGTTCGGCGCCTGGGCCCTGGACCGTCTCGGCCACCTCACCAGCGTGTTCGAACTGTCCACCCTCACCCGCGGACGCGTCATGCACTACGCCATCCCCGAACGGCTCAAGAGTGACTACGGCATCTCCAGCGCGACGCCCCGCACCCACCGGTGGACCCCACCGGCCGTCACAGTCTCTTGATCATCACGCCGCTCGCGTGCCTATGCGAGCAGGGGCGGGACTGCCGGCGAGCCCGGACCGCACGGGCAGAAGCGAACGCGCCGGCGGGAGCGCACGCGGCCAACTGACGCACTCAGCTCCGCCGTGGGCCCGGCACCCCACGCGGCGCCGGGCCTCCCGCATCGTACGAGGCGTTCACGCGCCGTTCACCGCACAACCATCGACCGTTCCTGCTTGTCTCGCAGTCGAATCTCACCCGCGTGCGCTCGCGCCTCGCCGCCGCTCGCGCTTCAAGGAGGAACCGTGGGCATCCGCAGACCGGCCGTCACCACCGCCGCAGCCGCCGCGCTGATCGGGGCGTTCACCGTGCCGCTCGCCGGGGACACGGCCTTCGCCGAGGAGCGCGCCACCACCGTGCGCGAGGACTTCAACGGCGACGGCTACCAGGACGTCGCCGTCGCCGCCCCCGCCGCCACGGTGGGCGGCCATTCCTGGGCGGGCTACGTCGCGATCAGCTACGGCTCGACGAACGGCCTCGGCCCGGCACGTACCACGATCATCACCCAGGACACCCCGGGCGTGCCCGGCACCTCCGGCGACAACCACGGCTTCGGCTACGAGCTGATCCCCCGCGATCTGGACGGCGACGGCCTGACCGACCTGGCCGTGGTGACGAACGAGCACCAGCCGGCGAACAACATCAGCGGTTCCGTGATCATCCTCTGGGGCAGCGGAACGGGCATCTCCGGCACGGGCGCGGTCCGCGTCCCCGCACCTGCGAACGCGTTCGTCGGCGAGGACATCACCGCCGGGGACTTCGACGGCGACGGACACACGGACCTGTTCATGCGCAACGCCGAGGACTTCGACTTCCGCGCAGTGCTCTACGGCCCGTTCGGCCGGACCGGGTCACCAGTGCGCGAGCAGCAACTGACCGCGTTCAGCACCGACAACACGATCTGCTCCACCGCGGCAGGCGACTTCAACGGCGACGGCATCGACGACCTCGCCACCTTCTACGTCTACGAGGACCACGCCGAGGGCGGCAAGCTGTGGCTCGGCACACGACAGGGTCTGTCCACCGTCCCGCAACGGCTGCCCTCCGCGAACACCACCGCCGTCGGCGACTTCGACAAGGACGGCTACGCCGACCTCGCCACCAGAGTCTTCCCGAACGGCGAGACCTATCTGGAGGACGACCCGGGCACGATCAAGATCTACTACGGCTCGGCGGCCGGCCCCAGCACGACCCGTACGAAGACGATCACGCAGGAGACCGCAGGCGTGCCCGGCGTGAGTGAGAAGGGCGACCAGTTCGGGGCCCGGCTGAGCGCGGGCGATGTGAACGGCGACGGATACGCGGACTTGGCCGTGGGCGACCCGGGCGAGGCGATCGGCTCGGTGGCGAAGGCCGGCTCGGTGGTGCTGCTCAAGGGTGGTAGGGGTGGGCTCACCGGCACGGGTGCGCAGGCATTCCACCAGAACACACCGGGTGTGCCGGGGAGCGTGGAGAAGGGCGACCTGTTCGGCGGCGCGGTACGGCTGCTGGACGTGACGGGGGACGGGAAGGCGGACCTGGCCGTGGGCGCGCCGGGGGAGGACCTGGGCAGGATTGCGAACGGCGGCGCGGTGTGGCTGCTGCGCGGCACGACTTCCGGTCTGACGGCTTCGAAGGCCTTCGCGGAGAACCCGGTGGATCTGGGGGCGCCGCCGGCAGGAGCGCAGTTCGGAAGGAACCTGGGTGGGGACAACGGGCCGGGGCTGGTGATTCCGTAGGTCCGGTCGTTCCGCAGGTCCTCCGGTTACCTGGGCCGCTTCCTCCAGTGGTCGAACACCAGCAGTTGGGGCGCGGCGGGATGCCGGACCACGTACGCGGCGACGCGGCTTCTGGGTCCGGCCGTCCCGGCATTGTCTGTCACTGGCACCTAGGGCGCTTCTTTCGAGTCACGTTGGTCCATGGCGACGTACCGACCGATGCCTTCGGGGGTGGGTGCGGCCGCGGGCAGGGGTGCTGCGCCTTCGGGGCGCAGTCCGTGCAGGTAGACCGCCACGTGCCGAACGGCGAGAGCTGCGCTCACTTCACCAGGTAGGTGCGGCATGGGGCGACAGGCCATGGCAGCCGCGGTGATCAGGTCCTCTGCGGTGACGTCATCGCGCACGACGCCGGCGGCCTGACCGGCCGCAAGGAGTTCCTCGACGTTGTTGCGGATGGCGAATTGGAGTTCCTGTACCCGCTGATCATGTACGACCGGTCCGCCGATCAGTGGGAGCACAAGGCGTTCCCGTTGTTCCACCACACGCCGGAACAGCCTGTCCAGCGCCACCGCCGGATCGGCCGACTCCAGACGTGCCGCCTCTACTGCCGCCAAGCAGATTTCGAAGCCGTCGATGATGACCTGCCGGATCAGTGCGTCGCGGTCAGGGAACCGGCGATACAGGGTGCCTGCACCCACGCCGGCGCGGCGCGCGATGTCGTCAAGGGCCACCGCGGTTCCCTGCTCTCGAAACAGTTCGCGAGCGGCGGCGAGGATTCTCTCGCGGTTGCGCTGGGCGTCGGCGCGCAGGGGCGGCTCAGTGGTCATGCGGCGATCGTAAGCGGCTTCAAGTAACCGGAGATTTTTCTCCGGTTCGGGCGTATGGTGAGAGGTGCCAATCGGCATCCTGAGGTCGACAGGGAGGGATCACTCATGTCCGCAGACCGTTTTGTCCTGCTGCAGCCCGGAGAGACCCGGCACACGCGGGTCCCGCTGCCGCCCGGCTTCGGCGTCAAGGTCGCCACCACTGACAGCGAAGGCCGACTCGCCGTCCTGGAGAACCGCTTGGACGTTGATATCCCGTCCCATGTGCACGAGTTGATGGACGAGTGCGTCTACGTGCTGGAAGGGGAGATGGAGATCGACTTCCAGGGGACGACCTACCGGCTGACGCCCGGCATGTGCGCGCTACTGCCTCACGGAGTCCCGCACGCCATGCGCAACGCATCCCAGCCCCCGGCGCGAGTCCTGCAGATCTCCACACCGGGCGGCTGGGACCAGTTCATGGAGGATCTCTTCGGGGCCGGACCCGCCGTGAGGAATGCCAGCGGTGCAATGGACCTGGAGAAGGTCAACGTGATCGGCGAAAAGTACGGCATGCGCTACACCCGGGGCACGATGGCCTTGGACTAGGCAGCTTCACCTGGATCGACGTGCGGACCAGAGGGAGATGCCAAGGCGCCCTCACCTTGAGGCCCTCGGTGTAGTCGGCGGCGATCTGGCGCCGCAGCCATGCCCGCACGCTCTCGCGGGACGGGTCGAACGAGGCCAGCGAGAGCAGCACCGGTATCGGATCGTTCGGGCCACGGTCGCGTAGCAAGGCGAGGGTGAGGAGCACCGTGAGGGTGGTTTTGCCTGATCCGGCTGGTCCCAGGGCGACCAGGCGTCGGCGCGGCAGGCTGCGGAAGGCGGCCACCAGCTCTTGCGGCGCGTCGGCCCGGCAGGTGACCGGGTCGCCGATCAATTGCCGGTGATTGCCTGCACCGCCTGGGCCAAGGCCTACGCGAAGCTCACCAGAAACCCGCCCGTAGTCAGCTTGGACGTCTCAGCAGGCAGCAGGGCACCCTCGTCGACGCTCTCGCCGAGCACGCCCGCACGCTGGCAACCGAGGCCGGACATCCCATCGGAGAGGCCGCGCAGCGCAAGGTCGATCAGACCCTGCATGCGGCTCTGGCGAGTCCGACGGCAGCGAAGAAATGGGCTGCCGGCAGGCTTGTCAAGGCCCTCGCCCCACCCGTCGGCTTTGCCGCAGAAGATCACGACCAGGCGCAGGCGAGATCGAGCGGACCGAAGCCGCACTGCGTGAACTCGAAGAACGCGCGACCGAACTGGCCCAGCAACTCCACGCCACGGTGGAGCTACGACGCCGGATGCGAAACGAACTCGACAACGCCCGCAACCGAGCCGCCCGGACAGATCGCGCTGCACACGAGGCACGCCGTACCGCTGAGGCTGCGCGAGCCCGTGCCAAGCACTAGAGAGCTTTCCTGGCCCAGGTCCCGGCGTGGTGCGGGACCGTCCCTTCAATGCCCGCGCACAGGGCGAGCGAGTGGCGGTGCCGATTCAAAACGGAGGGCAGCGTGCCAACGGGCGGTGCAATTCTGTTGGACCTACCGCCGGGCTTCAGAAATCCTGACGCTGCATTTTCGCACCTCAGCGTCCGGTATTCTTGACGAACCGAGAGCAGCGAGCGCTTGAAGCTTCGTCAATTACGAGCAGGCTGAGGGGACGAGGTGCCGGAGAGGAATATCGAGTTCGGCAAGTACGGTGCTCGCGGCATCAGGGGACATGAGGCCGTGGCTCGCCAGCTCGATGCGCTCGCCGGCTTCATCGCCACCCCGATCACGGCACGGCGTGGCCTGCTCGCGCGCCTGCACTACCTCACTCGCACCGAGCACGCCCGCCGGGCGGCCCGTGAGGTCGGACTGGCCGTCACCGATCGCACGCTCAAGGCGTGGCTGGACGGCAGGCGCAGCCCGTCCAAGAAGAACCTCGAGCGCATCGAGACGGCCTATCGAACGGTGCGCCGGCGCAACGTCGCCCGCTACCTGCTCACGCGCCTCAACCGTGAAGGCCGTGGAACCCGTGTCGAGTTCCACCCGCTCAACCAGTCCCAGGTCGACCGGCCCCGCCAGCGTGTGGTGACCTACCGCACGCTCAACGTCCGTCACTGGGACCGCATCGTCGAGGCGTGGACCAACGATGACGAAGGGGCCCTGGACGACGCCTGGATCAGCGACGCGGTGGTGGACCTCGGCTCCGAGTGGGGCCAGTACGAGTACGTCACCAACATCGGCTTCGCCGCCTGATTCCTGCGTTCGGCGGCTTTCGCACGCCTCCCTCCCACGGTGGACTGCAAAGGCCCGCACCCGGCGGGCGTGCCGTGAAGGAGGGCCTGAGCGTGGCTTTCGCCGACTACCAGGACGAGATCTACCTGGACGGGCTGCGGGGCGTGGTGCCGGGGCTGCCCATGACATGCGACGAACTGCAGCCTCTGGCGGAGGCGGCGATGCCGCCCGCGGTGCGCTCCTACGTGGCCGGAGGGGCGGGCAACGAGTTCACCCAGCGGGCCAACGTCAGCGCGTTCGAGCAGTGGGGCCTTGTCCCACGCATGATGGTCAGCCCCACCCAGCGCGACCTGTCCGTCGACCTCTTCGGGATGCGGCTGCCCACGCCGTTGTTCATGGCCCCGGTCGGCGTGGTCGGTCTGTGTGCCCAGGACGGCCACGGTGACCTCGCCACGGCCCGCGCCGCCGCCCGCACCGGCGTCCCGATGATCGCCTCCACCCTGACCGTAGATCCGATGGAGCAGGTCGCGGCCGAGTTCGGCGACACCCCGGGCTTCTTCCAGCTCTACACCCCCACCGACCGAGAGCTGGCCGAGAGCCTGGTCCACCGGGCCGAGGCCGCGGGCTTCCAGGCCATCGTGGTCACCCTCGACACCTGGATCACCGGCTGGCGGCCCCGTGACCTGGCCGCGAGCAACTTCCCACAGCTGCGCGGCCACTGCCTGGCCAACTACACCAGCGACCCGGTCTTCCGCTCCCGGCTCGCGAAAGCGCCGGAAGACGACCCGGCCGCGGCGGTGATGCACTGGGCGACGACCTTCGGCAACCCCCTCACCTGGGACGACCTGCCCTGGCTGCGGTCCGTCACCGGCCTCCCGCTGATCCTCAAGGGCATCTGCCACCCCGACGACGTCCGTCGTGCCAAGGACGGCGGCGTCGACGGCATCTACTGCTCCAACCACGGCGGCCGGCAGGCCAACGGCGGCCTTCCCGCGCTCAATGCTCTGCCGGAGGTGGTCGAGGCCGCCGAGGGCCTGCCCGTTCTGTTCGACTCCGGCGTCCGCACCGGAGCGGACGTCGTCAAGGCCCTCGCCCTGGGCGCCGCCGCCGTGGGCATCGGCCGCCCCTACCTCTACGGACTGACACTGGCCGGCACCGACGGCGTCGTCCACGTCCTGCGTTCCCTCCTGGCCGAGGCCGACCTGCTCATGGCCGTCGACGGCTACCCCACCCTCGCCGACCTCACCCCCGACACCCTCCGCCGCCTCACCTGATACGCCGCCGGCGTCTGCACCTTCGCGTACCCGCACACCGAAGGCTCGCCTCGATCAGGGACGTCCTCGGTCAACTGACATCGGCGGAGGAAGTTCTGCGGCCGCCCACCAGGTCGGGGCGCATGTCACGGCGGCGAGCACCAGGTCGTCCTTGGTGACCGACGGACTGCGGAGCCAGGCCTTGATCGCTCCGGCGAAGCCGTTGGCGAGGAACTGGGCCATCACCTGGTGGTCGGCGCCGGGGATGCCGGTGGCACGGGCGAGGTGGGTGCGGGCGTAGTCGTCGAAGTGGCGCACCAGCGCGTCGTAGACGCCGCGGTCCGCCGGGTCGTCGAGGGCGTGTCGGTAGACGCCTGCGAACCGCTCCACGTGATCGACCACCTGCGCAACGGCCAACCGCAGCAGCTCCGGGCCCGGGTATCCAGCGGCGCGGCGCTGGTCCTCCAGCCGGTGGCCGGTCTCCAGGTCTGCGTAGAGCGCCTCGACCAGCGGATCGAGGGGGGTGCTGTAACGGTTGTAGAAGGTCGCCCGGGTGACCCCGGCGTGCTCGGCCAGCTCGGCGACGGTGATCCGGGAAGCCGGTCGCTGCGAGGCGAGCTCCACCACGGCCCGCTGCAAGGCAGCGACCGTCCGAGTCACGCGGGGATCGGTCCTTTGGCTCGCAGAACTCACAGAGAGCCCTCCGTCCCCTTCGGCCCGGTTGCGGGACATCCGCGACCAATGGTCTTATACATATGTAAAACAGTTTACGACGGGAGTCGACATGTCCTCCCAGACCGCCCTCTCACCCCAGGAAGCCGCCGACCAGCTGGCCATCCGCTCGCTGATCGACGCCTACGCGCACTGCGCGGACCGCAGGGACGCCAAGGGACAGATGTCCCTGTTCACCGAGGACAGCCGCTTCCTGGTCTACATGGACGCCACCGCCGCCCGACCAACTCAAGAACTGCACGGACGCGACGCCCTCGCGCCGGTGTTCGACAACCTCAACACCTACAAGGCCACTACTCACTTCAACGGCCAGAGCACCGTGTTCCTCGACGGGGACCGGGCCAGCGGCGAGACCTACTGCCTGGCGCACCACATCTCGTTCGGCACGGATGCCGAACGCACGGTCATGATCGCGTCCATCCGCTATCTCGATCAGTTCGTCAAGCAGCACGGCGACTGGTTCTTCGCCGAGCGCCGACTGCTGGTCGACTGGACCGAGACCCGCCTCTGCGCCCCCTGAGACCGAGGAAAACGAGCGTCCGGCGCGCTGCCGCTCTTCCGCTGACTCGGTGTCAAGAAGGCGGCCCGGTAGACAGCCGCTTGAGAGCACCGCGGATACCGATCGCCACCCGCGTCGAATCCCGAGCGGGTGGCACCGGGCCCCTCTCCTGGCTCCAAGGGAACGGGGTAGCTGCTCAGATCGCCGGACTGCCGAACCAGTGGCCGGCGACCCGCTCGAACGCTTCACGATCAAAGGCGCTGTCGCCTGCCCAGGCGACGATGCCGTCAGGTCGGACAAGCACGGCACCAAGTCCGAGGTCGTCGCGGGCCGGCCCGGCTATGTAGCGGATCCGCTCGTCCCAGCCCTTCACCGAGTCGTGCAGACGGCGGTCGGTGGTGAGATCGAGGGCGACGCCTCGTCCTTCCTGCATCAGGTCGCCCAGGCGGGTGCCGTCCTGAAGACGAAGTTCCGGGGCGTTGCGGCCGACGAGCGGCTGCTCGTTGCCGAGGTCGTAGCGGACCGACGATCCGGACAACTTCTCGAACACGTAGGTCGTTCCGTCACGGGTCCCGATCAGGTCGCGAATCAGCGCTTGAACCGCCTGGCCGTGCTGGTTCGGCTGCATGGTCGCCACTTGGGCGCGTGTCCAGTCGAGCACCCAGGCGCCGATCGGATGACGCTCACGGGTGTAGGTGTCGAGAAGCCCCTCCGGCGCATCCCCGCGCACGGTCGCCGCGAGCTTCCAGCCCAGGTTCAGGGCGTCGCCGATGCCGACGTTGAGGCCCTGCCCTCCAAGGGGAGAGTGAATGTGGGCGGCGTCGCCCGCGAGCAGGACGCGTCCCTGCCGGTACGTCGTCGTCTGCATCGCCCGATCGGTATAGGTCGAGGCGAGATGGACATCGCTCAGCGTCACATCGGTGCCGGACACGCGGCGCAGAACCGCCTCGAGGTGTTCGCGACTCGGCGACTGCGAGCGATCGAACGCGCCCGCGTCGAACTCCATCATGGCGACATGTCCTTGCATGGGCATCTGCAGGTACACGCCCGTCGGCGTCAGATTGAACCCAGGGCGCAGCTTCTCGGGATCAGCGACGGTGGCGAGCATGGTGTAGCCGGTGAACTGCGGCTCGGTGCCGACGAAGTCGAAGCCCGCGAGCCTGCGGACCGCGCTGCGTCCGCCATCGCAGCCGACGAGCCAGCGCGCCGCGTACTCGTGCTCGCCGGCGTGCGCGACCACGTTCTCCTCGTTCCGCGTGACGCCTGAGACCCTGACACCGCGCCTGATCTCCACGCCCAGCTTGGCTGCCCGCTCGGACAGCACCTGCTCGACCGCGTCGAGGTGTGTCAGCACGCCCTCCGTTGCCGGGCTGGGAAGCCGGAACGGCAGGGCGGCGACGTCGACGTCGGCCGGATCGAGCACCATGCCGGCGAAGTGGCCCACCTGACGAGGGGGCGCCGGCTCGTCCGACGCGTCGGGATAGTCGTCGACGCCCGACGCCGACAGCAACTGCTCCAGCATCCCGCGGCGGTAGAACGTCTCGACCGATGCGGCGGACAGGCCCCGCAGCCCGAGAGGGAGCGCCCGCCGCGGGGAGTGGAGCCCCGGCTCCTGCTCAAGCACCAGGACGGAGCAGTTTGCGAGGCCAAGCTCGCAGGCCAGGAACAGGCCAACCGGGCCAGCGCCCACGATCACTACGTCATGCATGAAGATCACCTTCCTGAAACGGATGTATCGGTCGAGTGGGGAACCGCCGGAATCTCTTGAAGTTGCCAAACCTCACCGATGAGCAGCCGACAGCGGTGCGGGCCTTGAGCGGCTCACTGGCCCTGCTCGAACATGGTGATCAGGCGGTGGGGTGCGTCGTCGCCGAAGAGGAGGTCGTCGAGCTGGGCGCCTTCGGCGGCGGCTGCGGCGCTGCGGGGGAACATGGCCTGCTCGTATTCGGTCAGCGCCGCCTCGATGTCGTCGGGGTGTGCGGCGAGGGCCTTGCCGAGTTCGGCACCGTCGAGCATGGCCAGGTTGGCGCCTTCGCCGTTCGGGGCCGCGAGGTGGGCGGCGTCGCCGAGCAGGGTCACCCCGGGCACCCGGTCCCAGCGGTGCCCGGTCGGCAGAGCGTAGAGGGGGCGCAGGACCGGCGCGATGTCGCCGTCGGTGATCAGCGCGGTGAGCCCCGGCGCCCAGCCGTCGAACTCCTGCGCGATCCGCGCGGTGGCCACGGCGGCATCGGCGAAATCGATGGCGGCGAACCAGTCCTGCGGCTCGGACAGCCCCACGTAGGCGTGCAGAGTGGCGTCCCGTTCCCGGTGAGCGAAGATCTCCCTGCTCGGCGTGGGTGCAATCATCGACCCGCCGCCGACCGTTTGTGCGGCGACTGGGTGCCGGATGTCGGCGTCGAACAGGTAGGTCTCGACGACCGACTTGCCGATGTACCCGGGTGTGGCGGTGGAGAGCAGCGGCCGGACCCGGGACCACGCGCCGTCCGCGCCGACCAGCAGGCTGGTGACGACGGTGCTGCCGTCGGCGAACGTCACCTCGTGGCGCCCCTGGCTGAGGCTACGGGTGCTGCTGACCTTGTGCCCCCACTGGACGGTGCCGACCGGGAGTGAGTCGAGCAGGATCTGTCGCAGCTCGCCGCGTTGCACCTCGGGCCGTCCCCCCGTGCCGTCGTCAGCTTTGTCGAACAGGACGGTCCCGTCCGGGGCGAGGACCCGCATTGCCTGGCGGCCCTCCAGGATCAGGCCACGGAACGCGTCCATCAAGTCTGCTGCTTCGAGGGCGAGTTGTCCGTTGTAGTCGTGGATGTCGAGCATGCCGCCCTGCGAACGCGCAGCTGGGGAGGGCTCCGCCTCGTAGACCGTGGCCGGTATTCCGTAGACGTGCAGGACGCGGGCGAGCGTGAGACCGCCGAGTCCGGCGCCGATTATCGTGACGTCATTGTTCATGGTGACTCCTTGCCTGTCGGACGCCTGCCGGACGGGCACCCGGCAGGATCTGATGGAAAGGTGCCGGACCCCGCCGACAAGCCGCCGACATCGGACCGACAGGCCTCCGATACGTGCGGGCCAGGTCATCACCCCGAACCGGCGCAGGACTTGGGCGGCTCGACCTCATGGGGCCGCTACAGGCCGTCATCCCGGTGCGCGGTCAGCTGGCCGCCCTGCGAATCCGCGGCGATCGGAAGGGGAGTTGACCCGCCGTTCCTGCCCGTGTCGTTCTGTGCGCGCAAGCGGCCGGACGACCGCAGAGTCAGTCCTCTGGGCGATCGAGGATGCGGCACGGCAGCCGATGAGGAACTGGCATCGCGCGGCTTGGCCTGAGAGGGGATCGCCGGAGTCGTCCGGTGGTGAGGGGTGCGACGAGAGCGCGGCCATGGCGCTGCTCGACAGCCGTGCTTCAGCGGCGGCCGGACGGCGGGGCTGTCGGTCAGTAAGGGGATGCCGGGAAGCGCGCGTTGATGAGTTCCTGCGCCTCCTCCTCGGTCGCCACCGCGGGCGGCGAGCCGTCGAGGGGGCGCTGCGCCGTCTCCTTCATCAGATACACGCACACCAGGCCGACCAGCGCGGCGGCCATCGCGTAGTAAGCGGGCATCAGATCCGTGCCGGTCGCGCTGATCAGGCCGGTGACGACCAGGGGGGTGGTGCCACCGAAGAGGGAGGTCGCCAGGTTGTAGCCGATGGCCAGCCCGCCGTACCGGGCCTCGGTGGGGAAGAGCGCGGGCAGCGCCGCGGACATGGTGCCCAGCAGGCACACCAGAGAGAAGCCGAGCATCAGCATGCCCACGGCCACGGCTGCGATGCTCCCCTGCCGCAGCAGCAGGAAGGCAGGGAGCGAGAGGAAGAAGAAGCCCGCCATTCCGGCCATGAGCAGGGGCTTACGGCCGAGCCGGTCGTTGAGCCGGCCGACGAAGGTGATGGCGGCCATCAGGAGCACCATAGTCACCAGCAGGATCACCAGGCCGTGAGTTTCCTCGTAACCGAGTGTGGTGGTCAGATAGGTCGGCATGTACGACAGCAGCATGTAGTCGGTGATGTTGTACGCCGCGACCAGGCCGAAGCACAGCAGCAGCGCCTGCCAGTGCTCGGCGAAGATCCGCCGGAACTCCTTGCCGGGGCGTGCGTCCGGATTGCCGTGCTCGAACGAGATGGGGGCGGTGTGCTGGGCCTCCAGTTTCAGATAGGCAGGGGTCTCGTCCAGCCTCAGCCGCAGATACACACCGATGAGGCCGAGAGGCCCGGCGACGAGGAACGGGATCCGCCAGCCCCAGTCGTTCATGCTCCCCGTGCTGAGCAGGGCGTTCATGACGGTCACCAGCGTGGCTGCGCCGACATAGCCGGCGAGGGTTCCCAGCTCCAGGAAGCTGCAGAAGAAGCCACGCCGCCGGTCCGGGGCGTACTCGGCCATGAAGGTGGCCGCACCCCCGTACTCGCCACCGGTGGAGAACCCCTGGATCAGCCGGAAGAAGACCAGCAGGGCGGGTGCCCAGTTGCCGATGGCCGCGTGACTGGGGATGAGCCCGATGCAGAACGTGCCAAGAGCCATCATGATCATCGTTGTGGCCAGCACCGTCCTGCGTCCGATGCGGTCACCGAGCGGCCCGAAGAACATTCCGCCGAGCGGGCGCACGAGGAACGCGATGGCGAAGGCCGCGAACGAGGCGAGCAGGCGTGTGGTCGGGGCACCCGCAGGGAAGAAGACGTTACCGATCGTGACCGCGAGATAGCTGTAGATCCCGAAGTCGAACCACTCCAAGGCGTTTCCGAGCGCCGCCGCTTTCACCGCGCGCTTGACCAGACGCTCGTCGGTCACGGTGATGTCGCTGCGGCGCAGGCGTGGATGCGTCCGGCGGTAGACCGCGCGGAACAGGCTTCGGTGGCGTCTTCGCGCCTGCCATTCGTGTTCGACGACGGTCTCACCGTCGACTGATGCCACAACTGCCGCCTCTCTCACGATCAGCCGCAGGAATCGCTCGTGCGGCCTCTGCATCTCCGATTACCGCTTATCGCTGATTCTTAGGCAAATGTGACATGTCGGACTCATGGTGACGGCCATCCCCGGGGCCAGGGCAGGGGACGGCTTGCATACGGAGGCGGCCGCTGAGGGTACTCGTCGTGCCGTCCGGGAGTGTGTGTTGCCGCGTGCGTCGGGCGGCTGCCATGGGGAACTCGGTGCTCTGAGCAAAGGCAGACAGGATCTGAGCAAAGGCCGACAGGAGCGGGGTTACAGATGTCCAACCCGCAGCGACCCCAGCAGCGACGCAGCCGCAAGGGCGGCCCCACACCGCAAGACATCGCCGACCTCAAGGCGCGGCAGACCGAGGCGGCCGAGCGGAAGGTCGGGCACGACCACGGCACCGACAAGGGCGACAAGGGCGGAGGAGAGGGCGGCGGCGTGCCGCCGGATCAGCAGCCGGACCAAGCCTGAGGCCGGGTTGCGCACATTCTCAGGCCCGAGAGCTGGGAAGCCCTGCTCCCGGACGTCCAAGGGCCCGCGGATCTCCTCCGGTGCCAAGCCCGGTCGCCTTCGCCGGCGAGGAGAGGCCGCCGGAGCGGCCTCGGTCGCTCACCTGAGGCGGGCTGTCAACCGGTCTCTCCGGACCCCTCGGTGTGCTTGGCGTCGTGCTGGACCAGAAGGGAGAGCAGATCCGCCACGGTCAGAGCCGCCTCGGCCGGGTGGCGCAGGATGGTTCCCGGCTGGATGTGGTAGACGTTGGACCGGCCTTCGCGGTTATGGGTGAGGTAACCGTCCGCCTCCAGGTCGGAAATGATCTTCTGGACCGCGCGTTCCGTGAGTCGGCAGTGCGCAGCTATGTCGCGGACACGGGGCCGACTGTTGCTCGCGATCGCAGCGAGGACCCGGGCGTGGTTGGTGAGGAACGTCCACCCGGTGTGTGGCTCAGGCACTTCTCCCATGGATCCAGGGTAGGACGTACCTTTCACGCATCCAAAAGGGTGAAATTTATTTCCCGTATTCCTTGACAGGCTATGGTCGGCGAGTCGAACCTGAAATCGGAGACAGTGGGCGCCGGCACAGGAGGCGGCCATGTGGGAGCTGAAGCTTCCCCGGCAGCAGGCCAGGGGGGCGGAGATGGTGAGCAGATCACCAGTTAGGAGCTGCTCCGCCGTGGCCGGTGCAGCACCGCAGGATCTCCTGATCGACGTGTCGTCCTGCGGGGGGGCGCCTCCGTGTGACGATCCGCGGCGAGATCGACATCAGCGTGAAAGCGGCACTCGAGGCGGCGCTGCAGGACGCCGTCATGCGGAGCACCTACGGTGTGGATCTCGACCTGAGTGGGACAGCGTTCTGCGACTGCTCCGGCTTGAGCTGCTTCCTGGCCGCACGGCACCGCGCCCTGGCAGCGGGCAAGACGGTGACTGTCCAGGCTGCCAGCCCCCTGGTACAGCGCCTGCTGGGCGTCACGGGCACCTGGCCACTGTTCACGCTTCAGCAGCGAGCTTCTCGCCATCCGGCATACGCCCCCGGCCTGCCGGATGCAGCATCTGCGGAGGATGCCCCATTCCGTGACGGTGACCTGCGCGCCGAGGTCGTGCAGCTTCGTCGGGCCATGCAAACGCGCCCCATCATCGATCAGGCCATTGGAGTACTGATGGCCACGTACAGCCTCAGCGCCGAGGACGCCTGGCAGGTGCTGGTCGCGGTCTCGCACACCACGGACACCGAACTCGTCATGGTCGCTGAGCAACTGGTGACTGCGGTTCGGGGCCGGCCGATGTCCGACGCGGTCCGGCAGGAGGTGGGCGCGGCTGTGGCCTCCCTTCGCACCGGCCGTGCAGGTTCCGATGGGATGCCGAGCCAGCAGTCTGTCCAGGAGCACGGTGAAGGTGGCCAAGCAGCGTCGTCGCCGGACGAGGCATAGGCAGGGAGAGAGGCGTTCAGCTTGCGCAGCCCGTCGGCCCCGGGGCTGCCGGACTGCAGCTTGTCCACGAACCCGCCGGAGGAGTCAGTGATGGACAACGGCCCCGGAGGTGAGGAGCTTGCGCCTGCTGCGTTCTGCGAGCTTTGCCGGGCGTCCATCGCCCCTGGCCGGGCCGTGAACGGGCAGGTGAAGGACTCATCGTTCGCTCACCCGGTCGACCCTCAGCAGGACGGCATCCGCATGGTGACGGCCTGCTGCGCGGATCACCTGGCCGAGCTCCAGCGGCAGTATGACGAGCGGCCCTTCGTCACAGAGGAGCTGTGGGTGGCGAAGATCGATCTGGCGATGCAGCAGCGCCGCATGGGACTGAGCAATGATCAGCTGGTCAGGGAGACCGGGCTGAACCTGCTGCAACTTGAGGCCGCGGCGCGCTGGTGCCTGGGCGTCGGAGCGAGTGCTGATGATCGGAGCGTGGAAGAAGCATGAGCAGCGGCAGGGTGCCGACCTGCTCGTTTCCACCACAGCCGTGTTGCCGCCGCGGTAGTCCTCGGTTGCCACAGCCGTCGCTGACGGAGGATCGTCGCTCGCCGCGCCCCGCTGCGCGACACCACGGCCCTACGACGCCGCCCGGTGAGCTGTCCCGGCCGCCGGGTGCCCTCGATCCACCAGCGCGGCGACGTTGCGAGATGCGTTGCCTCTGCTGTTGCTTGATCCGGTGACCGCGCAGGGGGACCTGAGGTGGCGTAATGGGACGTGCGGCCGCGCTGGTCCGGGGCGAGGCTGGTCTCGTGCCCGCACCCGTGATCGTTCGCCCACCGGCGCCGACAGACGGTCTCCGGGTGCGGGCTGTGGGGTGAGTCGGAGATGGATGAGGGTTGGGTCATTGCAGAGCACCACGTGATCGTGTTCCCGCCGTCCGAACGCGGTGGCCGGCGTGTTCAGGTCGACAGCGAGACTCTCGGCACGGCGTTCAGCCTGCACGATCTGGCGGCGTTCTTGCAGCGTGCTGGTCTCAAGGGCGTGGACGAGCTGGATGTCGCTGAGTCGCCGGTGATCGAGTGGCACGGAGGCGGGCCGGAGGATTGGCGGGGGACGTCGTGGACACCGTGAGGTGCGAGTGCCGGCCTTCGTACGGGATGCCGAGGACGCCGTCGCAAGGGCCGTGACCTCAACCGTGAAGCCCATGAGGCGGCGGGCGGCCTGCCCCCCCATGCAGAAGGCCATGCTCGTGCGGCAGGCCCGCACTCGGCTCCGGATGCAACGCACTGTCAAATATGGTCGCTGGAGCCGGGTTCGAAGGTCGGATCGAGCGCGTACCGCGCCACCCCGAACGGCTGGAAATCGGCATGTAGTCCGTCGGCAGCGGGACCCCCAGCTCTCCCCCGATCGCCGCCCAGTCGACGGATATCCCGAGCGGCTTCCACCCGCTCAGTTCGATCACTCGCTGAACCCACATACAACAATCTTTCAGCCGGACCGCCTTCAACCTCTACAGCGGCGCTCCGCGCGACGACTCGGGCAGCACCGCGGCGCGTCGTGGCCCCGCGCTCAGGGACGTACGACGTCTGTCCGCCCCTACAGCTGATGCGGGAGCGGGTGGTACAGGGCGTGGGCGCGCGTCAGGTCGGCAGGTTCGTCCTGGCGGAGCTGGAGGAAGTAGTTCACCTGCCATGCCTGAGTGGTCCGGGCCTGTCGGCTGGTCGTGGTCACCCACGGCGGGTACACGCGGAAGCCGCGCCTCCCGCCGGATCCGTCACGGGAGACGATGCCGCGCTCGCACAGCACCTCGCCAGGGAACACGAACTGTCCGAAGCCGTCCTCGTGGCGGCTGCTGATGACGAAGAGGTCCACGTTGTCGTCAGTGTCGAAGGGCCGGATCGGCCCTTCCTCGGACCGCTGCCACACGGTGACGAACTGGCCGACCTTCGTCGGGGTGGTCTTGGCCACGCGAAACCGGATCGAGCCGCCATCGAGTGTGAACGCGCAGGCAGCGTACTCGGCGCTCTCCGGTTCGGGCACCGGCAGAGAGCAAGCGAAACCACTGGCGTCGTACACCAGCGCCTTTGCCGTTTGCAGATCACCGTGAAGCCCGGCCCACGGCTGATTCGTCACCATGCCGCCATCCTGCCACCCTCATCCGTAACGGCGTCCCGCCGAACAGATCGGCAGAGACTCTGCAGGTCGTGGTCGTCGGTGGCGGACAGCCAGGGCGATGCACCAGGCGCAAGACACGAGGCACACCATCGGCAACCGTCGCAGTGGCATCTGCTGCGGCCACGACCCGACGATCGGCCCGTGCCGCTCCGTACGGGACGTCATGCCGGCCGATCTGTGGGGCAAGCAGGTGGGCTCCTCATGCGGGACTATCCCTGCGCGGTCGACCAGCTGCTCTGCCGAGTGGAGAGCCCGGCGAGCCGTTCTGCACAGGTTCTTGTCGATGGTTTCACTGCCCAGCTGCAATTGCACGGCAGTAGTCGACTTCGCCCCTCCTCCGGCTTCCCCGAACTTCGGACAGCTCATCAATTCTGCTCATCAGGCAATCACATTAGACGGCAGTCCGATCATCTTGGATCGCTTCCGGGAAGGCTTGTCGCCCGCCGGGCCGGCGCGCCTACGGTGCGGTTGCGGGCGGGTGAGGAATTGGAGCCCGCCGCAACCGACAACCAAGGGGATGCGCCGATGGCGAGTGTGGAAGTGGCCCTGAAGGAAATGATGACCGGGATCGAGGGGGCGCTGGGGGCGGCTGTCGTCGACTACACCAGCGGCATGGCCCTCGGCACCTTGGGCGGGGGCAGGGACCTGGACCTGACGGTCGCCGCGGCCGGGAACACGGACGTGATCCGCGCCAAGGTACGCACGATGGAGCATCTGGGCCTTGGGGCCCAGATCGAGGACATCCTGATCACGCTGGACGGGCAGTACCACCTCATCCGGCTGGTGACCGGCCGCAGCGGCAACGGCCTGTTCGTCTATCTCGTCATGGACAAGGCCCGCTCGAACCTGGCCATGGCCCGCCATCAGCTCAAGCGGATCGAAGAGCAACTCGAGGTCTAGGCCGTCCCAAAGGTCCGGGCTGACGCGCGCCCATGAATTGAAAACTTCTTCAAGCCATCACATGGAGAGGATGACAACTCATGAACGACGGGCCCCCGGACCGAGAAGAATGAGCAGGCACGACACGTATCGCGGTGGCGTCCTCAAGGCGTCACCGCGATACGAGAAGCCACCTCGACAGGCAGGAAGAGCGCTATGCAGGTCCCTCTTTACCAAGCCAAAGCAGAGTTCTTCCGCATGCTCGGGCACCCAGCGCGCATCAGGGTCCTGGAACTGCTGCAGCACGGCCCGGTCCCGGTGCGGGACTTGCTCGCCGATATCGAGATCGAGCCTTCGAGTCTCTCGCAGCAGCTAGGGGTCCTGCGCCGTGCAGGCATCGTCGTGTCCACGCGAGAGGGATCCACCGTCAAGTACGAACTCGCCGGCGGCGATGTAGCCGAACTCCTGCGCTCGGCCCGCCGCATCCTGACTGAGCTTCTGGCCGGGCGGAACCAGCTCCTGGCGGAACTTCAGCAGACCGACATCGCCCCGCCACAGGCAACAGAGGCAGTCAGCGCCGCAGCAAGATCTGCACAAGGAGCGGTGTAAATCCGACCGGAGAAGTTGCACATGACGACAGGCGTGACGGCGCCGCGTAACGTGCTCGCCGACTCCGTGCAGTCGGGATCGTCGTCCGTGCCCAGGGATCCGGTGATGCCGTCGGTGCTCGAACTGTCGGGGCCCGGCCACGGAAGTGCCTCGGTGAGAGCGATGCCGCTCTGCCTCGAGACGGTGTAAGTGACCGTCACGGACTTCTTGCCGCTGCTGTCGAGGGCGATGTCCTTGCCGTTTTTCACGACCGAGGGCGCGGCACGCAATTCCCGAGCGCCGCGACCAGCGGGCCAACGAGCGTAGCCGCCCTCGTGCCGAAGGATCCCAAGCTGACGGGCTGACGTCATCGCTTGATGGCGTATCCCCGAGTACGCCACCTGCGCAGTCTGATGCGCAAGACCAAGCTGAATGCCGCCGCCTCTGCCCGATTTCGGGCAGAATCATGGAAATTCCCTGCTCTTCGGCCTAGGGTGACCGGTCATGATCACCGGTGTCGGCGCACTTCTGACGGCATCTCACCTCGGATACGACAGCGTTCGTTGGAGCGGAGTTGCATATCTGGTGTCGTTGGGGACACGACCGGCACTCGGATCGTGACCGAAACCGAGGCCGGGAGAGGCGCTGGCAATACCCTGCTCGGCGGCTGGCGCCAAGGGATCACGGCCAAGCCTCTCAACCCGACGATGGGCGCTTATTGCGTTGTCGTGCTCCCGTAGTTCACCCTCCCGGGCGCCTCGCGCGTCGGTCTAGGCGTACTCCTGGCCGGTGGGCACATCCTCTTGGTCGTCGGTCTGGTCCGGCGCGCTGACCGCATTCGCGTACGTGCTCCGGAACCGTATGCAACGGCCTTTCGGGCCGCCGCCACCTCGACCGCATCACCGGCGCGGTGGTCGTCGCCTTCGGCATCCGGCTCGCGCTCGGGCAGTGAGGCAGCTGTCGGGCGCACCGCAAGACCCCCCACGGTCGCCGCACGGGCAACCCCGCATCTGAGAAGCGAAAGGACATCTGTATGTATGCGCTCCCCACCAGCACCGAGGCCGTGGTCTTCGACTGCGACGGCTTGCTGGTCAACACCGAAGCATGCTGGACCGTTGCGGAAACGGCCATCTTCGCGGCGCACGGCCATCCCTTCGGTCCCGAACAGAAGGCCCTCGTCATCGGCCGAACCGTGGAGGCTGCTGGAGAAGCCATGGCCCAATACCTCGGATGCCCCGGCGCCGGGGCCGAACTCGCCGCCGACCTCCTCGAAGGAGTCCGTAAGGAACTTTCCCGGGGCGCCACAGCCCTCCCCGGTGCGACAGAACTGGTGCGCGCCTGCCGTGCAGCCGTGCCCATCGCCGTAGCCAGCAACAGTCCACGGGAACTGCTGGACGCGGCGCTGTGGTCGGCCGGCCTCGCCGACTGCTTCACCCACTCGTTCGCCGCTGACGAGGTGCGTTCCCCCAAACCCGCACCGGAGCTCTACCGCACGGCATGCGAAACACTCGGTGCAGCCCCGAAGCGTGCTGTCGCCTTCGAGGACTCGGCCACAGGCATCGCCTCGGCGCGTGCTGCCGGGCTCTACGTCGCGGTCGTACCGTCCCTTCCAGGAGTCGACCTCGACCACGACTGGCTGGGCACCAGCCTGGCCGAGCCCGAATTGCAGGAGTGGGCCAGGGGACTGGGGCATGACATTGCCTGCTGACCTGCCTTCTTCGAATGCCGGGCAGACTCATCGGCGAGTTGACGGCGGCAGCCGGCTGCACGCCTGGGTCGGGTTCTGGCTGCCTTTACGGACGGTGCCCCCGGCCGTGTGGCCCTGCTGCGGACGCCACCCGGCCTGACCGGTGCGGAATGACCTCGACGATCGCCCGCATGTGTACTCTGCGTAGTGTTCGAACACTGATGGTGATGCCATGAGGGGAGTCGAGTCGTCATGTCCATGCTGCTGATCAGAGGAAAGTTCAAGGTTGAGGGGGGAGCCAAACCGGACGGCGACACCCTCCCGTTCATCCCGGACAACGTGGCCGACTGGAAGCTCGTGCCCGGGGAAGGGCAGATCGTGCCCAAGGCCGACGGCCGTGCGAGCATCCGCCTCGAAGGAATCGACGCCCTGGAGACCCACTACGGCGAGAAGCAGCGTGTGGAGCACCAGCCGCGGGGCCTCGCCCACGAGGCCGCGGACGCGCTGCTGAAGTTCCTCGGCTTCGACACCGTCCTCCGGGCCGACGACGAGACCGTCGCCACCACGCCGGACAGCGTGCCCGGCTGGATCCTCACCCGGGGCGCCGACACCTTCGGCCGCTGCGTGGCCTTCGTCGGCAAGGGCACCCCGCCCGTGTACAGCGGCTACTGGGTCGACGTGGACGACGACCTGTTGAAGCGGACCGCCAACCACCACCTGCTCCTGCTCGGTTTGGCCTACCCGACCTTCTACTCGAGCCTGCCCGTGTACCTGCGCGAGCTCCTCACCGACGCCTCGGAGAAGGCGAGGGCGTCCGCGAAGGGCGTGTGGAAGGTCGACAAGACCCTCGACGGGGCGAAGGTCACCGGCATGACCTCGCTGACGGACGACACGACCGGCGCGGTGATCCTGCCGAAGTTGTTCCGCCGCCTGAAGGACTACCTGGACTTCATGGGTGCCGACTCGTCACTGGCCTGCTTCCGCGCCTTCCTGGCCGGGGCCACGGACGACGAGTACCGCCTCCTCCCGGACTCTGAGACGCTCCACACAGGTCTGCACCACATCGTCGAGGTCACCGCCGACAACACCGTGAAGATGACCCGCCCGGCCAGGGAGATCGTCTTCAAGGAGAAGTGAGCGAGAACCCGCCGGGGCCGACGGCCCCGGCGGGCCGGCGCCCGCCCGTCTCGGTGACGTCGGGGCCTGGCCTGCCGGGACGCTCAGTGGTTCCGGGATGTCCTAGGGCCTGTCCGAGGGGGGGCGGTCGGGCGGTCTGCCGTGACGAGCCACGAGGTGCTCCGTAGCCGAACGATGCCGTCCGCCGCCTCGTGGGCCCGCAGATGGTCCGTCAGGACGTGGCGTGCACGGGTCCGTGCAGGCGGGTCGGTCTGTTCCATCAGGTGGCGGCCGGGGCCCGTGCCGAGCAGGAACTCCGCCGCGTCCTCGGCCCCGTGTCCCCACACCCCGTCCGCCTGTGCCTGGCTGACGGCGATGCCGGTGAAGCCGGCTGCGGTGAGGACATCGCGGATGCGGCCCGGTTCGGCGAGGGAGAACATGCCGGGCAGTCCCGACCGCCCGAAGTCGCCGACCGGGAGGATGTCGCGCAGCGAGGCCATCGCAGCCACCCAGCCGTTGAGTGCGGCATCCGCCGGGCAGACGAACGCCAGGCGACCGCCGGGCCTCAGTGCCCGGCCGACATTGGCGAAGGCGGCTACGGGGTCGGCGAAGAACATCACCCCGTAGCGGCTGATCACCGCGTCGAATGCGCCCGCCTCGAAGGGGTGGACCTGCGCGTCACCTTGTGCGAAGGAAGCGTTGACGATGCCCTCCCGCTGCGTGCGGACCCGCGCCTCGGCCAACATGGGGCCGGACAGGTCAAGGCCCAACGCGCATCCTCGGGGCGCCCTGAGTGCGGCGAGGCGTGTGGTTTGCCCGGAGCCGCAGCCAAGGTCCAGGACCCGATGGTCTGCGGTGATCGCGGCAGCGTCGAGCAGCGGCTCGTTGAAGCCCTCGTTCACGGCGTTCCAGCGATCTTGGTTGCGGGCCCAATGGCTTCCTTCGGGGCCGTTCCATGCCTGTGCCTGCTCCGTGTTGACGACGTCTGACACGGTTCCTCCTGCGGTGGACGACAGAGAATGGGCGTGCGCCCAAACAATATGGGCAGCTGCCCAAACCTGCAATGTCCGCTACCATCAACGAAGTTGCACGCTTTGCGGGCGGCGGAAGCAGAACGGAAGAGAGGCCCATGTCACCGCGCGGAGTGGCGACGCCGGATGTGCGCGAGCAGCTGTTCGCAGCCGCCGAGCGCGTCGTGGAGAGACACGGCTCCGGCGCCCTCACCAGCAGGGCCGTCACCACCGAGGCAGGTTGCGCCAAGGGGCTGCTCCACGCGCACTTCGCGGGGATGGACGAGTTCGTGGCCGAGCTCTGCCTCGACCGGTTCACGCGGACCGCCGCGAAGGCCCGGGCGCTGTCGGAAGTCGCGGGGCAGCACACGGTGGCACAGAATCTCGATACCGTCGCCCTCGCCCTGTTCGACTCCGGCGGCCCGGCCATATCGGGGCTCGCCATGGCCCGACCCGGCGCCGCGCTGCGCATCCGGGAGGCCCTGGAGGGCGGAGAGCCCGGCTTCGACGCGATCCAGATGGCCATCACCGGCTATCTGGAGGTCGAACAGAAGCTCGGCCGGGTGGCGGAGACCGTCGACCCGAGCATCGTGGCGCTCGCCATCGTCGGCGCCGCCCACCACCTACTGATGACGAGTTGGCCCGGCACGCCTGACCCCGGATCCGCCATCACGCGCCTGGTGGCCGTGTTGGTGGGCAGCTAGCCAGTCGCCGGGTGCCGGCATCGGGTCCCGGCCCGGGCGCGTCCGGACAGGCTTCCGTCGAGCGCGTGCATCGACCCACCCGAACGCCCCGCTGGAACCGCCAGCTTCCTGTGGTCGTCTTGTGCGCTGATTGTGTACGAAGCAGGGATGTGGGGGGCGTTGTGACGCGGAACGTGAGGAAGGCCGGTCTCCTGGTGGTGGCCATGGCGACGGTGCTCGGGGCCTCGGCCTGCGGCGGGGAAGCCGGTGCGGCGGCCGGGGGGAATGGCGGGAAACTCCCCGCGCACGTGAAGGGGGAGTCCGCGGCGCTCTCCGGGGACGGGGCGCCGTCCGGCTCGGCGCCGACGTCTCCCGGCACCGTGGGGAAGTTGTCCGGGGTCGCGCAGGCCGGCGCCGCTCCCATCACCCGGCACGTGCCGTGGAACCTGGACATCCTGGACCAGCGGTCGCGGCCGCTGAACGGGAAGCTCACCACCACCGCCACGGGCAAGGGCGTGCACGTCTACGTGATCGACACCGGGATGGACATCGCCCACAAGGAGTTCGGCGGCCGCGCCCACCTCGGCGCCGACTTCGTGGGCCTGAAGGACTCCGGTGACTGCTTCAGCGAGGCAGGGCTGGGCCACGGCACGTTCGTCGCGGGCATCATCGGCGGGGCGAAGTACGGTGTGGCGCCCAAGGCGGAGCTCGTACGGGTCCAGGGCGTCCTGTGCGAGAGCGAAGGTGGTGGCTCCCCGGCGGCGGCCGAGGCGGCCGTGGTGAAGTCGGTCAAGTGGGTCACCGCGCACGCGCAGAAGCCTGCGGTGGTGAACATGTCGCTCAACTTCGACCACCGGTCGGCGGCCGTGGAGTCCGCCGTGAAGAAGATGGTCGACGCGGGGATCCCGACCGTGGTGTCGGCCGGAAACTTCCATGACGACGCCTGCAAGCACTCCCCGGCCGGCGTCCCCGGCACGATCGTCGTGGCGGCCTCCACCTCAACCGACCGCCCGTGGAGCGACACCGACTCCTACGGATCGGGCTACGGACGCTGCGTGGACCTGTACGCCCCCGGCCAGAAGGTGACCGCCGCACTCGCCGGCGGCGGTACGACCACGGAGACCGACGGCGCTACGTCCTGGGCCGCGCCGCATGCGACCGGCGTGATCGCGCTGTACCTGTCGGCACACCCCCACGCCACAGCCAACGAGGTCCACGTCTGGCTCGACCACGCGGCCACCCGCGGTGTCCTGCGCGGCGTCCGCTCCGACACTCCCAACCGGCTGCTCAACACCGGCGGCCTCTGACCCGCCCCGGAGCCCCGGTCCCAGGCTTCAAGATCAAGGCGGTTCGCGTGCATGCCATGCCCTGGGAGAGAGGGGGGACGGCGTCCCGTCACAGTGGGAAACCGCCCCCACCCTCCGTCCCGACCCTTGCTCCACCTATCGAAACTCGATAGATTTCCATCGTAACTCGTTGGAAGGTTGGGCGATGGGAAAGCTGACAGTGCGTGCGCTGCGCGCCGTGCTCGTGGTGGTGTTCGCCGGCACCGTGTTCGTGCAGGCAGGGATGGTGTGGGCGTTGGTCAGCGGGAGGGACCCGGAGGACGGGTCGCTCCCGCTGACCCCGTTGCGCGTGATCACGATCCTGGGCATGGTGTCGGCTCAGGTCGCCCTGGTCTGCGTATGGCGGCTGGTGACGATGGTGCGACGCGGAACCGTGTTCTCCCACGCCGCCTTCCGGTACGTGGACGGGATCATCGGCGCAATCGTGGCGGCATCCCTCGTGTGGTTCGCGGTCACGGCCATCAATGCGCCGGGCCAGCGGGACGACCCGGGCGTCACCGTCATCATGGGCGGGGTCGGCGTGGCCATCCTGGGGGTCGCACTCATCGTGCTCGTGCTGCGGATGCTGCTCGCCCAGGCCGTGGCACGCGACGTCGAAGCGGCGCAGATGCAGGCCGAGTTGGACGAGGTGATCTGATGCCGATCGCCGTCGACATCGACGTGATGCTGGCCAGGCGCAAGATGTCCGTGGGTGAGCTCGCGGACCGCGTAGGGATCACGCCCGCCAACCTGGCGGTACTCAAGAACGGCCGCGCCAAGGCGGTGCGCTTCGCGACGCTCGCCGCGCTCTGCGAGGTGCTCAAGTGCCAGCCGGGCGACCTGCTGCGCTGGCAGGCCGAGGACGTCGCGGGCGAATGAACCGTACCTGCCGACGCGTCATCGCCGATCCCGCCCGTCTTTGACCAGCTCCGCGAGCACCCTGGGGGGTGGTACCCGAGGAGATCCCAGGCCTGTTGGAGCGGCTGTCCGAGGTGCCCGACCCACGATGTCTGCGCGGCATACGGCACGCCCTAGTACTGCAACGGTGCTTGTTCTGATTGCTGGCTAGTTTTCAGGGGCTGTGGCCGCGTCGTTTGTAGTGGCTGATGCGGGCTTGGTGTTGGCGT
>NZ_JBIWPG010000026.1:0-154244 GCF_044768135.1 Streptomyces sp. NPDC101165
GAGTTGCCTACGTGTCACACCCAGCGTCCTACCAGGTCCGGCCCCCGCACGGGACCAGAACCCGAGATTGATCACGACCGCACACAGGCCCTAGTGGGTCCGTGAGCGGAAGGTGCGGCGGTAGGTGTCCGGGGGGACGCCGAGGGTGCGGTTGAAGTGACGGCGCAGTGTCGTGGCGGTACCCATGCCGGTGGCCGCTGCGATGGTGTCGATGCTGTCGTCAGTTTTCTCCAGCAGTTCCTGTGCGTGACGGATCCGCTGGCCCAGCAGCCATTGCAGGGGAGTGGTGCCGGTTGCCGCGCGGAAGTGGCGGCCCAGGTGGCGTGAGCTCATCCGGGCCTGGCGGGCCAGGTCCTCCACGGTCAGGGGTTGGTCGAGCCGCTCGATGATCCAGGGGAACAGGGCGGTGAGCGGGTGGTCGTCCTGGGCGGGCACGGGGGCGGTGACGAACTGGGCCTGGCCGCCGGACCGGTGCGGTGGGACGACCAGGCGGCGGGCGACGGCGTTGGCGATCGACGAGCCGTGGTCGAGGCGGACCAGGTGCAGGCACAGGTCCAACGCGGCGGCCTTGCCGGCGGAGGTGAGCACGCTCCCGTTGTCCACGTACAGCACGTCCGGGTCAACCTCCGCCTCGGGGTAGCGGGCGGCCAGGACGTCGGTGTGCGCCCAGTGGGTGGTGGCGCGCTTCCCGTCCAGCAGGCCGGCTTCGGCCAGGACGAACGCGCCGGTGCACAGGGAGGCCACACGGGCGCCCGCGTCGTGGGCCGCGCGCACCGCGTCGACCAGTTCGGCGGGCGGGTTCACGTCGACGTCGGCCCAGCCGGGGACGATCACGGTGTCGGCGCTCTGGAGGTGGTCGAGGCCGTGGTCGGGCTCCAGATGGAACCGGCCGAGGGGCACGATGTCCGGCCCGCAGACCGTGAGGTCGTACCAGGGGACGGTGACCGCGGCCGGTGCGGAGCCGAAGACCTCGTGGGCCACGGACAGTTCGAAGTGCAGCATTCCGTCGGTGACAGCCAACGCGACAGCGCTCATGTCCGAAACTGTACGGCACATGTCGTTCCGGACACTCATGATTGACAGTTCAATCGCGACAGGATGGTCGCAGTTGATCAGTTCGGAGCACAGGGGAGAAGTCATGGCAGCGGGGCAGACGGTGACGGTGTATGGCGCATACGGGCACACGGGCCGGTTCGTCGTGACACACCTCCAGGAGCGCGGCTTCGTCCCGGTCCTGGCCGGGCGCGATGTCCACAAATTGAAGGCGTTGGCGGACGAGTACCCCGGACTCGGCGTCCGTGCTGCGTCGGTCGACGACTCGGTCTCGCTCGACCGCGCGCTGGACGGCGTGGCAGCCGTCATCAACTGTGCGGGGCCCTTCGCCACGACGGCGGCCCCCGTGGTCGAAGCAGCTCTGCGCGCCGGAATCCCGTACGTCGATGTGGCGGCCGAGATCGAGGCCAATGCCGACACCTTCGCGCACTTTGCGGACCGCGCCCACGACACGGGCACGGTGATCGTTCCCGCGATGGCCTTCTACGGAGGCCTCGGCGACCTGCTGGCCACTGCCGCGATGGGCGACTGGACCGAGGCCGACGAGGCGCACATCGCGTACGGCCTGAACAGCTGGGAGCCCACGGAGGGGACGCGCGCCGCGGGCAAGGTCTCCGTCGAGCGGCGTGGTGGCCGCCGCGTCCGCTTCACGAACGGGCAGTTGGAGTACCACAACGACGAACTGCCCACCCTGAAGTGGTCCTTCCCCGACCCGATGGGCCCCCGGGCTGTCATCGGCGAGTTCACGATGGCCGACGTCGTCACCATCCCCAGCCACCTGTCCATCCCCGAGGTGCGCACCTACATGACGACCGAAGCAGCCGGCGGTGTCGTGGCCCCGGACGCGCCGACCCCCACCGCGGTCGACGAACACGGGCGTTCCGCACAGACCTTCCTCGTCGACGTCGTCGTGCGCTCCGGCGACTCGGAACGGCGCGCCGTAGCCCGGGGCCAGGACATCTACGCCGTCACCGCACCGCTCGCGGTGGAAGCGGTCGCCCGCATCCTCACCGGCCGGACCAAGGCGGTCGGCGTGGCCTCCGCCGGAGAGATCTTCGACGCGCCCGACTTCCTGAGCGCACTGTCCCCGCACATCATCGTGGAACTGCGCCCGTAACGAGCGGCCCGCCCGCACGGTGCGCCTTACGTACCGATGACCGGGCCGATCCCCCGGATTCGGATCACCGCCGCGGAGAGGATCTTGTTACGCATCGTTGTCGCGTCTCCTCTTGGTGCTCAAGGCAGTTGGTGTGACCGGGGGTGGTCAGCGGGCGAAGACATCCGCGAACTTGCGGCCCTTGACCACCGGATAGCGGAAGTCCGTCGCGTTGAAGGCGTTTGCGTACGACGTCGTCAGGCCCGAGGTCGCGCCGCGCAGCACCCACGCCGCCCCGTCGTCGTACCCCCCGGACACCACGTCCTCGCCGAGCGCGCCGATCGCCAGGTCCGCCCTGCCGTTGCCGTCGATGTCGCGCAGCCGCAGCGAGGAGCCGAAGTGGTCGCCGGCCTCGGCGGCGCCCGGTACGCCCGGCGTGGCCTGGTGGAAGGACTGGGCCCCGCTTGTGGTCAGTCCGGCCGAACTGCCCTTGAGCAAAACAACGTTGCCGACGCTTCGGCGGCCGTCCACCTCCTCGTACGAGGCGCCGACCGCGATGTCCGCGTAGCCGTCGCCGGTCGCGTCGCCCACCGCGACGGCGGCGCCGAAGTTGTCGTAGCTCTCGTCGGTTCCCGGCACACCGGGGCTGGCCTGGGTGTACGTCTTACCCGTGACGGGCAGTCCGGCCGTCTTGCCGTACCGCACGGTGAACGAACCGCCGTTGGCGACAGCTGTGTTGCCGGTGACCAGGTCGTCGTATCCGTCGCCGTTGATGTCGCCCGCCGCGACGGCCCGATCCCAGGCGGCGCCGCCCGCGGCACTGCCCTCGGCCAGCACCGCATAGGAGGAGCCGATGTCGCCGGGACCGCCGCGGAGCAGACCCACGTAATTGCCGGTGATGGTGCCGGTGCTGTCCATGCGCCGTCCGTGCAGGACGAAGTCGCTGCCGTCTGTGCTGGAGAAGTGGCCGGCGACGACACCGTCGAGGCGTACGCTCTCGGGCAGGAACCGCACCTCCGGCGCCAGTGCGCCGTCCTGGGTGGGCTTCCCGTCGGCGTACCACCAAAAGGTGTTGGCACCGACGACGACCAGGTTGTCGGTGCCGTCGCCGTCGAGGTCGGCGAAGGCGGTGCCCGTCCCGAACCCGAAGGCCTCGGCGTTCGGGGCGGTGAGCAAGGTGCCGCCGGACGTGAACGGGTTCGCTCCGCCCCAGACGATGGTCACCGAGCCGCTCGGCTTGCCCGTGATCTGCTCGTAGGGTGCGCCGACGATCAGGTCGGCGTAGCCGTCGCCGTCGACGTCGCCGCTGGTGACGTTCTTGCCGAACTGGTCCGCGGACTCCGAGGTCCCGGGGACGCCCGGGGTGTTCTGGGTGATGTTCACCGACCGGGCGGGGCTGACGCCGGAAGACGAGCCGAAGAGGACGGTGACCGTGCCACCGCTCGCCTTGGGCGTGCCGATGGCCAGATCGCGATATCCGTCACCGTTGAAGTCGTCCCACAGCCCGGAGGGCGCCGCACCGGCACCGGGAGCACTCAGTCCTGCAACGGCAAGGGCAGCAGTCGCCACAACGGCGAGGGTACGTATGCGCAAGGTCATGCTCCTGTCAGCGAACCGAGGCTTCAGCGAGATACGACACGCGTGATGAACAGAGGGTTGTACACGACAAAGCACAAGGTGAACGCACGCCGCCGCCACTGCTATCGCTGTGGGCGGCGTTCCTCCCACAGCTACTGCTGGGAAGTGCGTCCATGCGATGGGGGCACTTGCCAGCGCTGGGCATCCCGGCGTGGAGAGCCGGGCATCTCGCTGTCAGTGCCGTCGAGTAGGTTCTGTCCGTTCGGCCCGAGAGGCGGGCTGCCGAACTCGAGGGCTCGTCGCTGTGAGCATCCACATGCACATGCGTGCCGTTGCGGAATCCGAGATCCGGGACGACCACACCTGGCTCGCGGCGTTCATGGGGGAGGCTTGGGAGAATCAACCCGCCGAGTACGCAGCGGGCGTCGCCGTGTCGATCGACAAGGTCTGGGATTCCGTCAATGACCTCTACGCCGCTGCCGAAGTCCTCGATGCGGATGCCGACGAGCTCTGGACGTTGCCGATTTACGGCGGGCGCCCCGTGGCACACAGCGTCGATGCCGACCCCTCCAACCCACCCCTGGGGATTCTGGAGCCGCCTGGGGTGTCACAGGCCGCAGGCTTCCTCGCGAGTGTCTCTTTCGACGAGCTGTGGAATGCCGCCAGTGCCAAGCTTGTCTGGCCCGGCTGGGACGACGCGCAGGTCAGGCAGGAATTCCTCGACTATCACACGCTCCTCGAAGGGTTCTACGGGCGGGCGGCTACAGCAGGCCATGCCGTGGTCAGGGCGGTGTGGGCTTGAGACGTGGTCGCATGCCGGTCACAGCCGTTCGTTGATGGCGGCGACCAGCAACGTCGCCTCGTAGCGGACAGCAAGTCTGTCGTATCGCGTGGCGACGGCCCGGTGCCGCTTCAGCCGGTCGATGCCGCATTCGCCGGCGTGCCGGGCCTTGTAGTCCTCCGGGTCCGTATCGCCGGCCGGCCCGGCTTCTTGCCCTTCGGCAACAGCGGCGCCAGCACCGTCCACTGCGCATCCGTCAGATCTCCTCGCCCCACGAATCGAGATCGTCACATACTCAAGATCCACTATTGATTCACGCCCTGGCTGGAGTTGAGCGTTTCCCGTTCGGTTGGTCTGACCACCTGTTAGCGTGCGCGGATGGAAGATCTGGGATCCGTGGCTTGGCCGCCTGAGCCGATCAGGACCGAGAGGCTCGTGCTCCGGGCGCCCGAGACCCGCGACCGTGCTGCGTTCATCGAGCTGCTCGCCTCGCCAGAGGTGCACACATACCTCGGCGGTCCCCGGCCGCGTGACGAGCTTGAGCGCGAGATGTCCGGGGTGCCCGAGCGGTGGCCCGGGAGCTTCGTCGTTGATCTCGACGGGTCGATGATCGGCCAGATCCTGCTCAGGAGAGCAACGGGGCACCGTCGCCCGGCTGCCACGGGGAAGGCCGATCTTGGCTACCTCTTCCTTCCGCGGGCGTGGGGACGCGGGTACGCCGCCGAGGCGTGCGCGGCGGCACTTGGGTGGCTCGCCGACGCGCTTCCCGGCGAGCCGGTGGTGCTCACCACCCAGACCGCAAACGTCGGCTCGATGCGTCTCGCGGCGAAGCTGGGGTTCACTGAGGTAGAGCGGTTCGAGGCCTGGGGCGCCGAGCAGTGGCTCGGCATGTGGTCCCCGGTCACGCCGTCCAGTTGAGTTTGCGACGGAACCACCAGGGAGTGCCCGCCCATCCACGCGCGAGTGGCCTGCAAGCGCGACTTGCCCGCGCGCATGCCGGCCGTCTGAAAAGGGGGGCTCCGCTCCCGCAACAGCCGCCGGTGCTGCGGGTGATCCGGCGGCGGCCTGTGCGCCTGCGTCCCGTGCACACGCGCCGCAGGGTCAGGAGCGGGCCGTACCTCACCGACGCCGCAGGGCCAGGACGCATGCCGGCCGGCTCGGCCGGTCAAGAGGCGGGCTGAGCAGCAAGATCCGTACCGCAGTCGACGCTGCCGGGCTACCCCTGTCGTTCGTGCTCGCCCCCGGACAAACCGCGGACTCGGTGTGCACTGCTCCTCTTCGCGGTCCGGGCCTGTCCATACGGCTGGCTCGCCTCCGCCATGCGTGTGTGGCGCACGCCCGCCGCGCGGTCAATGCCGCTCTCGTTAGGGTTGGTCAGTACATATGACCAAGCTCGTCGAGGAGATCAACGGGTGTCCGATCTGGACTTCTACGCTCACTTCGCCACGCATTGCGACGTCCTCGGGGCCGGAATCGGATCCGGCCTCGCCGCATGGGAAGCCACGGTGGGGCCGGACTATCTCGACGATGCCGGCAAGGGGCTGCTGCGCCGGGACTACGGGCTGGTGGAGCTCTCCTTCTCGGATGCCGACGGGCCCCTGTCCTGCTTCGGGGTCAGCGTGCAGGTCCACCGGTTGGTCCACGGGCCTTGCGTACCGCCAACCCTGGAACGGGAGTACGGGGAGTTCGCGTCCCGTGCCCGGTTCGAGGAGTTGCGGTCCGTGATCCTGTCCCTGGGATGCACGGTCGAGCCCGATGACCTTTCAGGGGACATCCACCGCTATCGCGTGCCGGAGTCCGGCGCGCGCATTTTCGTCATCGCCGATCCCGACCCGCATGGGGACGGCAATCACGATGTCAACGACCCGGAGATTCACCAAGCAGGCGACGTATGGGCGTTGAGCATTTCTCCGGCCTGGTGGGGGCCGCGCTAGGAGGCGTCTGGCGGGTCAGAGGCGGAGTCACAGGCGAATGGCTGTTGCGGTCACGG
The DNA here is from genome assembly GCF_044768135.1 of Streptomyces sp. NPDC101165. NCBI lineage: Bacteria > Bacillati > Actinomycetota > Actinomycetes > Kitasatosporales > Streptomycetaceae > Streptomyces > Streptomyces sp. NPDC101165. The sequence goes on from NZ_JBIWPG010000026.1 coordinate 6,499, forward strand.
TGCCGCGAGAGGGCGGTATGTGAGGTGACGTCGTATCTGTCGTCACGGATACGTGTGGGATCGCTGCATCTCCGCTGCCCGGGAGGCATGGGGGTGCTGGAGTATCACCTGTGGGCGACCGCCAGTCCTGCAAAGGCCAAACAGGCATCACCTCAGGTGCCGCCCTCTGGGGCGCTCTGTCGCGCCGATGAGCGGACACGTCGTTCTGGCGCCCGCCGAGAAAACCCGTTGCGAGTGACCCGCATCGGATGTCTGATTGATCGGCCATCGATCAGGGGAGGGAAAATGAGGGCGTCGCTGCCCGCCCCCGCGTTGCACACCGCTCGCCTTCGACTGCGTGCCTTCGAAGACGCGGATGCGAACGACCTCTTCGCACTGCACAGCAGCGCCTACGTGCTGCGCTACTGGGACGCGCCACCGTGGAGCGAACGCGTGCGCGCCGAGAAGTTCATCACGGCTTGCCGGCAGATGGCACAGGAGGGCACCGGGGCGCGGCTGGCGGTAGATCGTGTCTCCGGCGGGGCGTTCATCGGCTGGTGCAGCCTGAACAGGTGGAATCCGGACTACCGCAGCGCGTCGCTCGGCTACTGCTTCGACGATGCAGCGTGGGGCCACGGCTACGCGACCGAGGCCGCGCGCGCTCTGCTGCGGTGGGCATTCGACACGCTGGACCTAAATCGCGTCCAAGCTGAGACCGATACACGCAACGTGGCTTCTGCCCGCGTGCTGGAGAAGCTCGGCTTCGTGCGTGAAGGGATGTTGCGGGAAGACTGCGTCGTCAACGGCGAGGTCTCCGACTCGTGGGTCTACGGGCTGATCAGGCGGGAGTGGCAGCCGTCGTCCGAGCCGGTTCCCGCCCACTGAGTTCCGTCGCTCGGCCCCCTTTCGAGGACCTGGCCGCCCTTCCTCGCAACCATTCGGGGGGGGGGCACACGGCAAAGCCCCGCCCATCCGCCACGGGGGAAGCGGACGAGCGGGGCCGTCAGGAGGACCGGTCAGGCAGACCAGGCCCGCACGAGCAGCGTGCCCAGAGACCCGGGGGCGCGGAGGAGCTGCGCGTCGAAGTCGATGAAGCCCTGCTGCGTGACTCTCTATTGCGGGGGTGCCCCTATGTCCTTCGCGAAGCGATCGTGATGATGGCCGGCATGACGGATGACGTTCAGGGCTTGGGCCGTGGGAGCCGCCAGGGATGGACGCCGCTGCATTTCGCGGCTGATGAGCAGGATGCCGTGGCTGCCGGCTCTCCACTGGCGGCCGGTGCGTGGGTGGATGCCCCGGATGCGCAGGGCAATACGCCCTTGTGGCAGGCGGTGTTCACGTATCGAGGTGATGGTGCGGTGTTGTCGTTGCTGGTGAATGCCGGTGCCGATCCGGACAGGGGCAACCTTCATGGTGTGAGCCCGCGGCGTCTTGCCGACTGGCGTGTTGGTTCAGATGTTGTGGTGCATCTCGGGGAACGTCATGCCTCGTAGTCCCGTTTCCGCAGGTCAGGTCCCTTTGGCGGGCTGCGGCTCATGGAACGTCCCGTCGCGGAGCATGACGAAGAGGACGTCGGCTCGGCGTCGGGCGAGATTGAACAGGGCACCGGCGTAGGCGGCGAGATGGCCGGCGGTCGGGAAGGGGCTGGTTGCGCCTTCAGCAGTTCCTCGATCCGCCCGGCCAGCAGTTGACGCTGGTCAAGCACGACCGTCAGCGACGCGGCGAGGCTCGGGTGATCAGAGTGGCCGCCTCGGTCCCTGGGACTGTCACGGTCTGCTCGTCCCACGCGGCGAAGATCTCATCAGCTAACCGCTCGGCCATCCTCAGCGCCTTAGGGCGCAGCAGCGTGACCGGCCCGAACATGACGTGACCTCAATGACGTACGGTGCCGACCACCGCCTGGTCGCCGGAGCAGCTGACAAAGCTTCTACGATCCGGTTGATCACCGAAAGCGGGAGGGACATGGCCGAGGGCCGGGAAATGGACGCGGTCGCCGAGAGACCGGTGGAGCTGGCCTACCGGCCGACCGTAGGCGATTTGGCGTCCGCGCTGCGGGCACGCGCGAGGAGCACCGGCGCGGGACGCTTTCAGCGCGGGGTGCTGGTCTGGACGGTGGCGGTCACGACCGTCGGCGCCCTGCTGTCGGCGGCTGGCTCCGGCCACCGGGCGAGATGCATTGACTCCTTTGGCAAGCCGTCGGTCTGCGCGTAGAGCGCGGTCGCGAGGGAGTCCAAGTCGGTCGTCACCACCGGATCTTGGGATCCTCGCACTCTGCGGGGAACACCGGGACGAGCCGAGCGTTGTCAGTGGCGACCTATAGCGTGCGCGGACCAATGGTGCGACGCGATGGGGGATGTACAGATGGAGTTCCGGATCGAACGAAGCGCTCTCGCTGAGGCCGTGGCCTGGGCGGCCAGGTCGTTGCCCGCACGTTCGCCTGCGCCCGTGCTGGGCGGCTTGATGCTGCACGCGGCGGAAGGGCGGCTGCGTATCTCGGGCTTCGACTACGAGGCGTCCGCGAGCATCGAGGTCCCGGCGGACACGCTGACAGCCGGTCGGGTGCTCGTGCTGGGGCGCAGACTGCTGGATATCTGCCGGGTGTTGCCCGACGCGATGGTGGTGTGCGCGCTGGAAGGCGCGCGTTTCACGCTGGAAGGGGGCGGTACGCTCTTTGGGCTGTCGACCTTGCCCACACAGGAGTATCCGGCCCTTCCCGAGCTTCCCCCCGTTCACGGAAAGGTGGATGCGGCAGAGTTCGCGGCGGCGGTCGCGCAGGTCGTGATAGCTGCCGACCGTGACGACTCCCTCCCGGTGCTTACGGGGATCCAGCTCCTGCTGGATGGCGAGTCGATGACAGTGGCCGCTACGGACCGGTACCGGTATGCCGTGCGCACGGTGCCGTGGAAGCCGGAGTTGGCAGGTTCTGAAGCGGTGCAGGTGGTGGTTCCAGGCCGCCGACTGACCGAGATCTCCCGTTCGCTGGCGAAGTCGGGACTGATCACCATCGGGCTGACCGGTTCAGGCGGCTCGGGTGGTGGCTTGATCGCCTTCGAGGGCACCGGGATGCGTACGACACTGCGGTTGCTGGAAGGGCGGCTGCCGCGCTACGACAAGTTGTTCACGCTGGACAGCCCGGCAGTCGCGGTCACGGAGCGGGAGGCGCTCGCCGACGCGGTCCGCCGTGTCGCGGTCGTCGCGGCGCCGAACAGCCCGATCCGGCTCGATTTTTCCGCCCAGGGAACCGTCCTCCTGCAAGCGGGGTACGAAGACGACATTGCTTCGCAGGAGCTCGCGGCCGCGTTGGCCGGCTCCGATGATCTGGCAGTTGCTTTCAATCACACGTACTTGCTGGAAGCCCTCAACTCCTTCAACGCCTCGCGCGTGCGCTTTGAAATTCTGGCTCCTGGCCAGCGGGCACTGCTCAGTGGCGTACCGGACGAGGACGACGCGACGTACGAGGACCACCGCCATCTACTCATGTCACTACGGCAACTGAGCTGACGAACATCAAGAGCAACCCCTTGCCATAGATCATCTAGGGCTCTGGGGAGGGTTCAGCTTGTCCTGCGGTAGTTGCGGACTCGGTGGATTGTTGCCTGTGCTGCCGGGGTGGTTGCGGAAAGGTCCCCCAGGTGGCGCAGGCCTGATCGATGCGTCCTAGGCGGAGCTGGATCTCGGCGAGAGGGGGCGAGGGTCATGGCGCGAGAGCGGCGTTTTCCCTCGTGGCGGTTGCGCAGGCTCGCGGTGTAACCCCGGCCGCCGGCTAGGAGGTCGCCGTGGACGCGAGGATCTGGCCGCGTTGGAGTCCGAGGGCGGCGCGGTGGTGGGTGCCGAACTCGACGGGCCCGGACAGGGAGCGTGCCAGCTGCCGTTCGGTCTCGGTGACCTGGCTGAGAGCGAGGTGTCGGTCGGCTCTCCGGCAGCCGCAGCGGCGATCTGGCCGAGGAAGAAGGCGCGGGTGCGGGGCTGGGCCTGGGCGCGTCCGGCGTCGTGGGCGGTCTCGGCGAAGGCGAGGGCGTTGTGGTGGTGGCCGAGGTGGAGGGCCTGGATGCTCAGGCCGCGCAGTGCGTGGCAGTACGTGAGCGGGTCGTCCGCGCGGGCGGCCCTGGGGGAGTGCTCGGGGGCGGACCAAGCGGAGGCTGACGGGACCTTGGAGCAGCAGGTAGTGGACCTGACTGACCGGATCGAAGAGCTGGACCAAGACCTCATCGCCGCTCGGGCAGCCGACCGCGAACTGATGGGGTGCCGAGTCACCGGCTGACGCGGCTGGGATCGGTTGGATAGTCGGGCAGGGCCACCGTGCTGCTGACTTTCTCCCCGAGCCTCAGCATCCCGTTCAGGAACAAGGGGCGGGAGAGCAGGGCGTTGCGGAACCGTATGCCGGCGGCGGTGCCGGGCGCGAAAAACTTTCCGGTGCGGTCACCGCCTGCCTGACAGCCCTTCGCGTACTTGCGGAGCCTGCTCTCGTACCGGGTGAAGGCCACTCGGTGGTCGCCCTGGGCTCGCGCGAGTTCACCGGCCAGCACATAGGCGGCGACCACTGCAGTTCCCGTGCCCATGCCGCCGATCGTGGCTCCACAGGCGGCGTCCCCGACGAGGCACACTCGCCCTGTGGACCAAGTATCCACGTCGGCCCGGCTTATCGAGTCGAAATACGGGTCCGGAGCCTGGTTCAGCGTGCCGAGAAGGTGGGGCACCTCCCAGCCGAGGCCGGAGAACGCGTTGCCGAGCAGACGCTTCTGCTGTTCAGGGTCGTGGCGGTCGTACGACAGCTCAGGCGAGGCGAATACGAAGAACGCCCTTGCCTGGGCCGGGTCCCGGTGGTCGGTGGCGGCGGAGGCGAACCGACCCGGGACGTTGTAGCCGATCGAACCCTTTCCCAGGCCCAGGTCGTTGGCCAACTGCCAGGTGGCGGCGTAATAGCCGAGGTGGCTCACATAATCCTTCTCTGGGCCGAAGGCGAGACGACGGACGTTGGAATGCAAACCGTCCGCCCCGATGACCAGGTCGAAGTCGCGCGAGGCTCCGCGTTGGAAGTCGACCCGCACGCAGGAGGACGTCTCGGCGAGGCTGGTGATCGAGTCGCCGAAGATGTACTCGGTGTAGGGGAGGCTGTGTTCGTACAGCACTCGGGCCAGGTCTCCGCGGAGTACCTCTATCTCGCCGCCGGCGAACTCGGCCGGCAGATGCAGCAGAGTGCGGCCGAGTTCGTCGACGAATCGCATTGGGGTGCCGCCGGTCTGGATACGTCGTAGTTCGGGGATCAGGCCCATGCGCTCCAGCACGGTCAGATGTGCTTCACCACGGAAGTCGACGGCCTGGCCGCCCTGGCGCAGGTGCGGGGCGAGTTCGACGACGGTGGGTCTGAAGCCATGGCGACCCAGCCAGTAAGCCAGCGCTGGGCCGGCGGTACTCGCACCGGAGATGAGCACTTTCCTGTTCACAGGTTCCTCCGCTCCAGAAACTGTGTCCCGCGGACACTTATGATTACTGTGTACCCTAGACACAGTTGGTAGGCCGGGGCAGGAGAGGCGGCAGACATGGGTGGCGAGCACGCCGAGGTGGTGCGGCTGCTGTGGGGTCCGCATCCCAAGCCCGCACGGGGTCCCCGACCGAAACTCGACCTCGACCGCATCGCGCAGGCCGGGACCGAGATCGCCGACTCGGAGGGGTTGGCCGAGGTGTCCATGCAGCGCGTCGCCATGCAACTCGGCGTGACCAAGATGGCGCTGTACCGGTACGTGCCGGGCAAGGCAGAACTGGTCGCTCTGATGGTGGACGCCGCGATCGGCCCGTACCCGGGAGCAGAGGCGCGGCGCGGTGGCTGGCGAGAGCAATTGGAGGAATGGGCCAGTCGGCTGATCACCGTATTTGGCCAGCACCCCTGGGCGCTGGACGCCACCGTCGGGCCGCGGATCCCGGGACCTGGAGAGCTGTCCTGGCTGGAGCACGCCATCTCGGCCCTGGACGGTACGGGGCTGAGCGGTGCCGAGCGGATGGACGCGGCTGTTCTGCTGGTGAGTCACGTACGCGGCATCACCCAACAGATCCGTGCAGCGGGACCGGCAGGCAACCCCGAGGCCCAACTGGGCGCCACACTTGCCGATCTGATGCAGGCGCACGGCGAGCAATTTCCCGCGCTCGCTGAGGCCCTCACGTCAGCAGCCCATTCCGACGGGCAGGATCAGGCATGGGAGTTCGGCCTGCAGCGCATTCTGGACGGCTTGGCCGCGCTCATCGACCAGCGCGCACGTTGACCGCGGCTCGGATGACCGTGCTCTGTCCCTTCTCTGCTGGGTGGAGTCCGAGATCGCGGAACGGATCGCTGCGCGAGGGCGTCACATCACGTCAACTTCTCAACGCTCAACGCCAGGACCCATACCGCCGTAGTAGTAGGTCGGCGAGGTGAACCACGACTCGGCGTAGTACTTCGTACCGTCGCAGGGCTGATTCACCGGCGGGCCCTGAACGAACCCGGACGGCCCCCAAACCGTGCTGCATTTCTTCCAGCCGCCACCTGGTGGGGGTTGGTCTGGCCCGTGTACCAGTTGATGCAGGTGTGCACGTAGAGGCCGTCGGCATACACGTCCGGGTTGCGGCACGCGTAGTCGGTAGTGGCTGCGTGGGCTCCGGCAACTGTCCCGATGAGGCCTGCGGCGGCCAGAGTCAGGGTGGCTGCGGTGGTTGCGGTCATTCGCCTGAGGCCGCGCAAGGTGTCACCTCCTTATGCTGGCGACTGGCGTCGGAACACCGAGGCCACGCACAGGAACCGTTCAGTGACGGACCAGGCAGAACGGATGACCTGCGGGGTCGCTGTATATCCGCCAACTCCGTCCGTCCGCACCGTCGTCCAGCACTCTGGCGCCCTGGGCCAACACCTGTTCTTGAGCGTGGTCCAGGTCGGCGACACCGAAATCCAGGTGGAACTGCTGCGGCCGGCTCGGGTCCGGCCACAGCGGCGGCTGGTACTCCGCTACCCGCTGGAAGGCCAGGACGAGGCCGGACGCCGTGTGCAACGTGGCCCAGTCCTCGCTGAGCGCCCATCGCCGATCCGGCTGGTTGACAGTGCCGCCAAGGAGCGACTGGTAGAACTCGGCGAGTTCACCGGGGTCGGAGCAGTCCAGTACCACGCACTGCAGATCAGCAATCACGGGGGTAGATCCTAGGAGGCTACCCGACGGCTCGACCACTCATAATGGAGATCGCCGAGACAGGCCCTAGTTGAGCTGTAGCGTGCCGAAGCAGGTGTGCAGGCCATCGCACCCGCGTGAACCAGCACCGACAACAGCGTCCGCCTTCACCGACTGCGAATCGATGATTCCCGCCGTCGACTGTGGTCGCCTGCCCTCTGTCTCCCGGACCCGCTCGCGCAGCCGGTCGTTGAACTCCCTGATCAATTCGTTGTCAGGCCAGCGCCGGAGGAAGGGCAGACCCGGTCCCAGGGCGGGAAGTCCGCAGGCGTGACCCGTCACTTGAACCCGTTGTCGACCAGGTAGCGCAAAGCATCGGCTTTCTGCCGGTGGCTGTAACTCTCCGGCTGCCCGCCAGTCACACCCGGGGGTTAACGGCCTGGACTGCACCGCTACGACCGCGTACGACTGCGACAGAGTGGCTCTTCCTTTGTCCTCCGGCTTCGACAACCGCGAGCTACTCGGGAGCAAGAGAACAGCTTCTCAGCTCGAACGAGCAACGACCTGTTCGACGACTGAGAGGCGCCTTTCGCACTGTGGGCAGGTTGCCTCGCCGAAGGCATAGGTCAGGGCGTGTGCCACATCCCCGTGGCCGTCTGCCAGGGCTAGTTCGTAGAGGCGGCGGCCAAGGCCGTAGAGGGTTCCAGGGGTGGCCGGATGGAGGGGGAGGGTTTCGACATCGTCGGAGAGGGCGTAGTCCTCCGACGTACTGAAGAAGCCCCGCTCACCAATGATCACCCATAGCGCCGCGCACCCGTCTGGATCGGGGCACTCAAGCTCGTACTCCTCACTGACGATGCCCCAGATCAGGTCCTCGGCCCAGTGAACATCACCTTCCAGGTTCAGAACCGTCTCAAGCAGGTGGCAGTAGTCGTTCCGGGCAGCAGTGGCCTGCCGCCACCGATTCGCGGCGGCCAGCAGGCGTGCAACTGCGGGCGCCTGCTGGTCTCGTAGTTTCCGGGTCTCGTATCGCTGATCGGCCTGAACAAGGAGGGCACCAGCCAGATGGAGGGCCGCAGCCGCCGTGTCGGCGTCGTCGCCCTCAGCCATGCTCATCAGCGCAGGCAGCACCAGTGGATGAGACGCTTCGAGGGAACCATTGTGATAGAGCTCCGTCCAGAGATCGCTCCAGACCTGACTGTCCCGACCGGTGGCGGCACGGTTCAGCAAGGTGGTCAGGCGGCAGGAATCGGCGTCGTCTGCACGGGGAGCCGGGGAACTCTCGTCCATGCCCGACATCCAAGCAGGCTCCAGAGGGTGTCGCTTCATGCCAGTCATGGCGGAAGCCCAACCGGCTCCCCCTACTCGTACCACTGTTCACCATGATCGATGGCGCAATGGCTTCCAAGGCCCGTTTGGCGTCAGCCCGGAGCGTAGTGACCTGCGGACGCCGGCAAAGGGCCCGCCGCGTACCGGATAACTCCCCGAAGATCGGTGGCGTTTAGTGTCGCGTCTCATCCAGTTGTTCAGTAGGTACCTGCTCTGAGCTGCCAACTGAACAATCGATGGATCAGAGCTGATCGCACGGGTGTCTCATGCAAAACTTCAGCTCGTGCGGCAGTCCGGTCGAACGACTGCGTCGACCGTGTCAGCCGCCCGTTGGAGGGCAGGGTCCTCAGCGCGTCAATTGATTGACGAGGGCCTCGTACCGAGTCGCGTCGAACCGCAGGACAGGGACATCGGCGAACTCGTCGTCCGCTTGGAGATCCGACGAGTCGTCGCTCTCCCAAGCGAAGTCGCTCCACGTCACCACGCGGTCGCCGGAAGGGGCGACCTCCCGCCCGACACGGACTGCGACGGTGCCACACCCCAGGTCAGCACATTGCGAGCACGCGTACAGCGGGACACGTCCCGAAGGGAGCTGACTCCCCGAGCGCCCGAGCAAGGCGAGCAGATCATCCGAGTTCTGCGTGCGCACCGAACCGTTCGCGCTCACCCTTGGCCCGGAAGGCGTCCACCGTGACATCCAGGCGCCCAGCGCTCGCCCATCGATGGTCCAATCCCCGAGGTGTCGTACACCGTCGAACTCCTCGACGACATCGAGCAAATTCACCATGCCTGTCCCCCCGACCACCCACACCATCCGGTGCCGCCCACAGCTGTTCCTCGGCGGCATCCACCGCAGCCAACAATCGGCTACCGTGACGAACTCACAGCGCAGGCTAGCACCCTGAAGATCGGAAGGTGTGAACGGCTGCCCTGGACCGGAGTCGTAGATCAACGCGCCCGCCACGTCGCCATTGGTCGGGGCGAAAGAGACAACCGCCGCCAGGCCGGGCCTTCAGGAGACAGGTCCCGAAGGTCCGCGCCAGCGGGCGGCTCTGCCTTCATTCCTGGCTCACACACATGGCGTCGGATCATGCCACCCGTCACCGACTGACCTACATCGGCGATGCGGCGCCCATCACACCCGGATGCCGAGTTACTGAACTACCTAATCGAATTTTTGGCGAGACGCTGAAGCACTGAATGAGAGCGGACATCTGGAGTGGAAATCAGGAAGGCTCGCGCGCGTGGTCTCGGTATTGCAGAACGCGGCGATTGACCGTGCGGATGCCTACGAGCTGGCCCGGTTCTGGAGCAGGGTGTCCGGCCGTCCGCTGCGTCCGGAGGGCAAACCGGGTGATCCGGAGGCTCAGGTGCTGCTGGCGGAGGGCCCAGTGCAACCAGGTGCCTTCTTTTCACCCCCGCTGGCGGCAGTGACGTAGGCGTCGTGGTCTTGGCAGGGTCCAGCGGGCGCATCGAACGCGAGCGAGCGCGCATCCTCGCTCAGCAAGGCTTCACAGCCTTGGCGATCCGCTGGTTCGGCGGGCCTGGGCAGTCCCCAGGAATCTGCGAGGTTCCCTTGGAGACCTTCACAGCCGCCGTCGCTTCCCTTTGCCGAGCAGCTGGCTCAGCGTCGGCGCTCGGCCAGGGCGAGCGTGCGTCTGTTCGTTCGCGACGACGCCGGCCACCGACCACGCCTTCCCGGCGAGAGCCCGGCATCGGCGTCCCCGCACTTCAAGTACGGGGGCACACCTGAAGCCGACGTGCTCCTGGGCAAGGCTGCGTGGCCCCACATCCTCGACGTGCTCGGCGGCGAAGGCTCCCAGGCCATGGCGGGCTGATCGCGAACCAGGCTGAATGACAGATTCGTTTCGGTGATCAAGAGGTCTCCTCTCGCTTCCTGATCTCCGGGATTCCGAGATCGGCGATCCGGGTGGTGCTCTGGTTCCGGATGCGGTCGTGGCAGTGAGCTGGGAGCGCCACGTGCCACCGTCTACAGGCTCTCGGTGTTCACCATCTGGGCTGGGGAGGGGGTGCGGCCGATCAGGTCGAGTGCGGCTTGCAGGCCGTGGTTGCGGCGGGTGGCGGCGACCCCGTCCAGGTCCCAGCCCGTTTCGCCGACGACGGTGTTGCGACTGGGTACGTCCGGGCTCTGGGAGATCAGGGCCCTGCGGCGTTGCGGCCCGCTTCGCGAACAGGCTGGCGGAACGTGGCGCGGTAGTCCCGCGGTCGCTGGCCCGTGTGCCGGGCGAAGATGGCGCTGAAGGTGCTCGTGTCCGCGTACCCGAGGTCGGCGGCGATGCGGAGGATGGTCCTGTCGGTCGTCTCCAGCAGATGACGAGCCCGGCGGACCCGTGCGGATTGCAGGTACGTCAGCGGGGTCTGGCCGGCCTCCTGACCGAAGCGGCGGAGCATGGTTCGCGTGCTCACGTGAAACGCTTCGGCGAGGGCCGACAGGTCGTAGCGAGTCCCGAGATTCTGGTCGAGCCACCGCTTCACACCGAGTGAGAAGTCGCGGCCGACGGCGGGCATCAGCTCCAGGTCGACGTAGGGAGCCTGGGTGGAGCGTGCGTCGTCGACGAGGGCGATGCGTGCGGTGCTGCGGGCGACGCGGGGGCCGTCGTGCTCACGGATCAACTGGAGTGCGAAGTCGTACATGGCGCTGAAGGCGGCCGTCGTCGTCACACCCCGGTCGGTGAGCACCAGGTGCTCGGGGCGCACCGTCACGTCGGCGTATCGGCGAGCGAACTGATCCGCGAACAGCCAGGACGTCGTCGCCTCGCGTCCGTCGAGCAGGCCGGCCTCGGCAACGAGGAAGGCGCCGACACAGATCGACACGACGACGGTTCCGGAGGCGGCCTGCGACCGAATCGACGCCACTTCGGGCCTCAGGTTCGCGAGCGTCGCGTCGAGGTCGAGCCTGGGCGAGAGCTCGAAACCCGGCACGATCAAGACATCGACGGGCCGCAACGCCGAGACCTCGATGGCCGAGCCGCCGGACGCCACCACCCGTCGCCGGGGCGAGACGACGGACACCTCGTACGGCGGTCGGTCCGATCCTTGCGCCGCGGCGACGTGATCGGCCATTGCCAGCAGGTCGGGGATCCCGAACACCTCCGAAGCGAAGCAGCCGGGATACGCCAGCACACCCAGGCGCAGCGGTTTCATGATTCCTCCGGCTCCCCACAGGCTGGCGATATCGCCGCACCATGTGGCGATATCGCCGGTTCCCGTGGGGCGAGTGTCTCACCACACTCTCGATCATGACAACGATGAGAACGCGGCGCGACGACCCCTTGGACGACTTCTCCCGGAGAGTCGTCACCGTCGATGACGTCGGCAAGACCGTGTACGTCGCCGGGTCAGGACCCGGCGTCATCCTGATGCCCGAGATGCCGGGCATCAGCCCCGACGTCGCGCGGTTGGCACGCTGGGTACGCGATGTCGGCTTCCGCGTGTACCTGCCCTCTCTCTTCGGCGTCGACGGCGCCTACCCAACCACCGAGGCAGGCGGCGCCGTTGCCCGGCGCGCATGCGTCAGCGCCGAGTTCCGTGCGTTCGCCGGGGGCGGCACCAGCCCCGTCGTGGCGTGGCTGCGCGGCCTCGCGCGGATCGCGCATACGGAGTGCGGTGGTCCGGGCGTCGGCACGGTCGGGCTGTGCTTCACCGGCAATTTCGCGCTGGCCATGGCACTCGAACCGGCCGTCATCGCCCCGGTCGTCAATCATCCCTCGCTGCCGCTCGACGACCCCGGGGGTCTGGAGATCGCAGACGAAGACGCTGTTGCCCTGGCCGAACGCATCGAACGAGACGGATTGACGGTACTCGCCTACCGCTTCGACAACGACAGGTGGTGCACGGGCCGGCGGTTCGCGGCCTACCAAGCACTCCTGGGCGAAGCGTTCGACGGCCGCGTGCTTCCGGCCGATGTGGCGAACACGAACCCTCCGCCCTTCTTCCGCGACGTCGTCGGGTGCGCCCACAGTGTCGTCACGGCACATCTCGTGGACGAGCAGGGCCACCCGACGGTGCGTGCCCGTGATGAGATCATCGCCTTCCTCACGGAGCGGCTCGGAGGGTGACGCGCGACCGCCTTCGACCAGGTCGGGCTACTGACCGGCAAGTATGGACCGACCGCATTCTGTACGAGGCACAGCAGGCCACCGACCCGGTCCACGTCGATCAAGTCATCCTTGCCAGACGGCATGCGCAGTCGCGTGGCCGGCGCCTACAGCACGGTCAACTACGGCATCCGCCCCATCGGCGCCCTCGTCGGAGGCATGCTCGCCACCGTCTTCGGGCTACGGACAACCCTGATCACGGCCGCCGTCGGAGGAGCGCTGTCGCTGCTCTGGCTACTCCCGTCACCGATCCCACGCATTCGCTCTCTGGCCCACATCGATCCACTCCCCGCCGACGACGGCACCGAGACGGACACTCAACCGGCGCCTCGATGACACGTAGCCCTAGATCGATGCCGGTCGCTCAGCAGATCCGCCCGGCCATGCGTACCGACACAGGGGACAAGGAACCCTGGCGTATGCGGGCAGTTGGCCGCCGCACGGGCGTGACAGCATGCGGCCATGCCCTTCCCGCACCCCAACGGCGATTACGCGATCACCACGATGTACTCCGTCCCCGATGACGCCTGGTACTTGGAGCTGGACCTCGTTGCCGAGCAGCGAAATCTTGTGACCGCGATCGTTCCCGATGAGGACCCGGAACGGGAGCCGACGGTGTGCTTCAACCCTCATGGGCGACACCTGGACGTGCCGTACGAGGTCATGCGCTGGTTCATGGACCAGGTCGAGCAGGAGATCCGCACGTCCCGCGCCTGGATGCGGCTGCGGCCCGAGCTTGTCGAGGTCATTTACCAACTGCGCCAGGAGCACCTGGGTGTCATCGACGATGACGACTTTCGTGATGTCCTGGCGGAGGTGAGCGCCGCAGTCCCCCAGGCAGACCTCCCCGCCGTACTTGAAGCCGCCTTCGGGCGGAAACCCGACGGCACCACCATTGACCAAGGACAAGCGCTCCGGCTGCCGGATGACCAAGGAGACAGAGCCTAGGCGGCAACCATGTCGGACACCAACAACGGCACTCCTCACTCAGGAGAGGGTCTGTGGCAACGCCGTGGCTGACGCATCCTGACGTCGTGACCCCGAGGGCCTGGTCTTCCCACGACCAGGCCCTCTGCCGTGGCGCGTACGGGCTCGTCACTGACAGCGTGTCGAACGTTCGCGCTCAACAGCCCTGTCCCGGTGGGGGACTGGCGTCCTCGTGGCCGCCACGGGACCGAGCAGGGCCACTCTGATGATCAAGGGTTGCCGGAGCGGAACCCACGTGAACAAGCCTCCGGGTGCGCGACAACGCCACCGAGCCGCACGGACCATCCATGAGCTCTCTGGCCCCCGGTGGGCGGGCGGATCAGCGCAGTCCGGCGAAGAGGTCGTTCTCGGGCACGGCCGCTCCGGTGGTGTCCTGGACACGTACGAAGGTCTCGACCCCCATCAACTCGGTGAACCTCTCCTGGCCCATCCTGAGAAAGAAGATGTTCTCGCCCTGGCTGGCGTGTGCGGCCAGTGCATCGAACTTCTGGCCGCCGAACGCGGTGGTGTCCACCCAGGTGGTGATCTCCTCGTCGGGGAGTCCGATCTCGGCCATCGCGGCGGCCTCAGCGGGATCCGGCTCCTGCACGTCCGCACCGAACTCGCGCATGACCTCCCCGAACCGCTGCATCATCGAGCGGGGCGCCGTCGTCCAGTACACCTTCGGTGTGAATGAGGTCATCGCCAGCGCCGCCATGGTGATGCGGTTGGCCTGGATGTGGTCGGGGTGGCCATAGAAGCCGTTCTCGTCGTAGGTGACGACCACATCGGGCTGGTAGCGTCGCAAGAGTTCCGCGAGCCGGGCAGCGCCCTCCTCCACGGGTGTCTGCCAGAAGGAGCCGGGCGCGTCATTGGTCGGCCAGCCCATCATCCCGGAGTCGGCGTAGTCCAGCATTTCCAGATGACTGACCTTCAGGATTTCGCAGCTTGCCTCGAGTTCTTGACGCCGCATCAAGGCGACGGCCGCGGGATCGTGCCCGGGATCGCCCGGCTTGACGCCCCCCGGTCCGTCACCGCAGCCGCCGTCGGTACACGTGACGAGGACCGTGCGAATGCCCTCCGCCGCATACCGCGCGAGGACACCTCCTGTACCAGTGGCCTCATCATCGGGGTGGGCGTGTACAGCCATGAGCGTCAAGGGCCGGTCATTCATGAAACAGTCCTCCTGTGTGAAAAGGCATTGGTCCGAGTCTGCGGCGGACGTATGAGCGGCCGCCCCTCGATATCGGATGTCGGATGACCGGGCGTACCGCGGACCCGAGGGCCCCGGATGACGTCGGGACGGCATGTTGGTTTCTGTGTTCCCCCGCCCGCGTGGTGCCGGTCTCTTGGTCGGTGCAACAGTGTTGGCCAGCCCGGGTGTTCCCGCCGCACGCCGGAACACCCGTGGGCCTTGGCCTTCGCGAGAGCGCCGGCTCGCTGCACCGGCCCGGGCGCGGCAGGCGGCGCCTGCTGCAGGACATCGCCGCGGAGCTGGGAGTCGGCCGGTGGACCATCTCCAGTCGGCTCCGTGATGTCGGGGTTCGCCGTTCGGACAGCATGCCGTAATCATGGGTGGCCGTACGTGGATGACCACCTGCCCCGGGGGCTCGCACGATCTGGCGCTCGTGCGAGCTCGGGTGTTCCTGCTGACGCTCCGATGACAGACCGCCGGGCCCGGACGTGGGGAACTGCTGTGCCGGGATGCAGTGGCGGGCGAGGCCGGCATCCCGGTCGTGGCTGCATCGGTGGGCTTCGGGGGAGCGAGCCTTCTGCCTGCTGTGACTATCGCGCCGCCGAAGGGCGACGGCCTTGAACGCAGAGGAATCCTGGTAGGGGCTGGTCACCGGGCCTCATTTGCGAGGCATCGTCCATGGAGTGCATCCACTGGTTCGGGCTCATGTCAATTTCCGACGCGGATCATCCAGTCTTGTGGCCCCACTGCGGGCCGACGAGTTCCCATTCCCTGTCCCACTGCTCGATGCGTTGCCGTTCGAGTGTCCACCGAGCGAGGCCTCCAACGCCGAGGACGAGGCCGCTGAAGGCCAATACGGCCCCAGCGGCCAGGAGATCGGCTTCTGCGGCCGCCTCTGAGGGACTCGGGGGCTGGGCGACGACCTGACCCCTGTCGTCCGTCCAGACCAGGATCCTGGATCCGGCCTTGATACCGGTGTTCACCAAGGCCTCGTCGGTGTGGACGGATCCGTTGGGCGCCGTCCACCGTACCCGCGTGGAGATCCTGTCGTGCGTGGTCCAGGTCCCCGACAACTTTCGAGGTACGTCGGTGAGGAGCACGGCGCGCACGGGATGGCGCTCCAGTCGCTGCCGGGTGAACACCTCACTGGCCGAGTGGGCTGTCAGCAGGCCGATGACGGTGCCTCCCACTGCGACAACCACCCATACGGCCAGTACCACCCAGGCCTCGACGACGTCGCCATGCCGCCGTAGGGGATTGCTCCGCCATCGCCAAAGCACCTTCTTGGTACGCCGGTTGCCGTTCATGAGCCTCCCTCTCCCCCTCATCGCACTGCCCATGAAGGTGACAGCCGGAAGCAAGCCGCGGCATGGGCCGATCAGGCAGTCGTGGAGGGGCTTTCGGACCTGCTCGCAGCTGCGCCTGGGTCCGTTCGTCCCAGCCCCCGCAAGTAGGGAGCCGGCGGCGCTCCCGGTTGCCTCGCACACCAGAGGCCGACCGCGTTCGGATCCCGTGGTAGGACAGCCGCCCCGGGTCGGCCGCTCTCGTCGGCCCCTCAGCGGGCGGGGGGAGACGGGTCGCTCTCCGGCACGGTCGGGACCCATGGGCCCTGATGCCCGGGCGTCATCCGGCTCAACGTGAAAGAAGCGAAGCACCGCTGAACCCTGTGGCTTAAGGACAGACTGATCGATGTTCCCCGATGACGGCTTCCGCGAGCTTGCGCGGCACGAGTGCCTGCGGCTGATGGCCAAGGCACCCGTCGGTCGCATCGTCTACACGCGCCAGGCCCTCCCCGCCGTGTCGCCGGTCAACTTCAGCCTCGAAGCCGATGGTGCTGTCGTACTGCGCGCTCCCGCAGCTTTGGACCTGGCCCGCGCTGTCGACGGGGCAGTGGTCGCCTTCGAGGCCGATGACGTCGACACGGCCAGGCAGTCAGGATGGAGCGTGGTCATCACAGGCTCGGCCACGGTGGTGACCGACCCCGCCGAGCACGACGGCCTGACCCGTACCGGCCCCGTCTCCTGGGCGCCGGCGTCGGAGGAGGTCTTCATCCGCATCGAGCCGGAACTGGTCACCGGCCGGGAGCTTCTTGGCGGACGGGCCGGGTACGGAGTGGATCACGGCCCCCGATGGTTTCCTGGGCCTCCCGGGAGCTGTGCCGCCTGCTGACCGACGCAGTCGACGTACCGCGAGAACGCGAGGACCGCCATGGCCCGACCGGGCATTCAGGGGCGAGCAGGGCGAAGCAGGTTTGCAGGGCTGCTGTGTCGACGCCACAGCGCCTGGTACAGACCGGGTGCTGTGGTCGTGCGGGCCGTTTCGGTGAGCCGGAGGGCATACAGGGCACGGGCACGGCAGCCGTGATCAGCTGCCGCACCATCAGGGCTTCAAGCGTCGCAGTGTGCATGAGAACCACAGCCGCGCGGGTGCGGAGGGCTGCTCGGCTGCGCCGGACGACGGCACGGATGGTGTCGTCCGCCGCTGAGCCCTGCCCGTAGCAGGAGCAGGCTGTCTTCCAGTAGGGCCGTTCGGGCATGCTGTCTCCCATGGTCAGGGAAGACGACGAGGGCACCGGCAGGGACGAGCGGTTTGGAACCGAGCGTTCCGGCGTGGTACCGCCGTTGCGGATGGATGCGCTCCTGAGCGAGCTGCAGGAGCATGTAGAGCGGGTCCGTGGTGGTCGGGACCGCATGCAGACCTTGCTGGATGCCGTGATGGCGATCGGCAGCGACCTCGATCTGGAGGATCTGCTGCGACGGATCGTGCAGTCCGCCGTCGATCTGGTGGACGCCACCTACGGCGCGCTGGGCGTGCTGGGCGAAGAGGGCACGATCCGGCAGTTCATCACGGTCGGCATGGACGAGGAGGCGATCGCGAAGATCGGTCACTACCCCGAGGGACGCGGCATTCTGGGCCTGCTGATCCGGGAACCCCAGCCCCTGCGACTGGACGATCTGGGAGAGCACCCGGCGTCGATGGGTTTCCCGCCGGGACATCCGCCCATGCGTACGTTCCTGGGCGCCCCCGTGCAGGTGCGCGGGAAGGTCTTCGGCAACCTCTATCTGACGGACAAGCGTGGCGGTCTGTCCTTCGACGCCGACGACGAGGTGGTGCTGCAGAGCCTGGCCGCCGCGGCGGGCGTGGCGATCGACAACGCCCGCCTGTACGAAGGCAGTCGCCACCGCGAGCGTCGCCTGTCCGCCAGCGCGGACATGACCCGTGCGCTGTTGTCGGGGACGCCGCCCGAGGACATCCTGCGGTCCCTGGCCGACACGGTTCGGCAGATGACCGAGAGCGACCTGGTCACCCTGGCCCGGCCCGTGGGGGACGGCCAGGATCTGATCGTGGAGGCCGCGGCCGGTGAGAGGGCCGACGAGGTGCTCGGTCTGGCTCTGCCGGCGACCACTCTGGCGGCGAAGGTGTTCACTACAGGAGAGCCGATCACGAGTGAGACCCTCACCGACGACCCCCGTGGGTCGGGTGGCAGCGCCTCCGTGGTGCGCCTGGGCCCTGCCTTCTTCGTACCCGTAGGGGACAGCGAGGGGGTACGTGGTGTGTTGCAGGTGGCCAACGCGCCCGGCAGACCCTCTTTCAGCGACGCGGCCTTCGACATGGTCCTCACCTTTGCCGATCAGGCGGCCCTGGTGCTGAAGATTGCCGAGCACCGTCGGGAGTCCGAACAGCTCACGCTGCTCGGTGACCGCGACCGAATCGCCCGCGACTTGCACGACCAGGTCATCCAGCGTCTCTTCGCGGACGGACTGACGCTCCAAACCGTGCTCGGCCACGTGCACGACCGGCCCACCGCTTCCGAGCGCATCCAGCGCGTCGTGGACGACCTGGACGACACGATCAAGATCATCCGCTCGACCATCTTCGGCCTGCAGCACCGCGATCGGCAGGGGCGATCCGGTGGACTGCGCGCCCAGTTGCTCACCCTGACGGACGAAGCCACTCGGGTCCTCGGCTTCGCCCCGGCCCTGCGCATGACCGGTCTTCTGGACACCGACGTGCCCACCACCCACGCGGGCCACCTCCTCGCCGTCCTGCGCGAAGCCCTGACCAACACGGCCCGGCATGCCGAGGCCACGACGGTGGAGGTCACCGCCGAAGCCTCCGACCGGACGCTGCGGCTGACTGTCGCCGACAACGGACGCGGCGTCGACCCGGCCGTCACTCGCCGCAGCGGGCTGGCGAACCTGCGTAGCCGTGCCGAGGAACTCGGCGGTACCTTCGACGTCGCTTGCCGTGACCCTTCCGGCACGCTTCTGGAGTGGACCGTACCCTTGCCGGCCGACAGCGAGCCTGCTCAGGCGGGCGGCTGATCTGGCCCAGAAGGCACTTCCTGACCCCGGTCACGAGCGTCGCCACCTGTGTGCCGGCGGCGGTTCGCCTCGCTGCCGTCACTCAGGGCTGCGGCGACCCCCTCCGGGCAGAGGAAAGCCGGATCCAGGTTTCGGTCGGAAGGGCCGTTCGCCCCCCGGTGATCGGCATGCTCCGTGGGCCACTCTCCGGTCGGGGCGGGACGGGTGGCACTCACCCACGGTGGCGGCCGGGCTCAGCATGGACGGAACCCGTGCACCGGTCGAGGGAGGCTGGCTCATGCACCCCAACGACGGATTCCGCGAACTCGGTCGCGCCGAGTGCCTGCGCCTGCTGGCGACAGCACCCGTGGGCCGGCTCGTCTATACGCGGCAGGCCCTGCCCGCGGTGGTGCCGGTCAACTTCGGCCTGGACACGGACGGAGCGGTACTGCTGCGCACGTCGGCGGCGTCCGAGCCGGCCCGCGCGGTCGACGGCGCGGTCGTCGCGTTCGAGGCGGACGCGGTCGACACGGCACGACAGGCCGGCTGGAGTGTCGTCGTCACCGGGAGGGCCGAGATCGTGACCGACGGGCCGGAACTGCGACGCCTTGAGCGGATGTCCCCGTGCTCCTGGGCGCCGTCGCCCGACGAGGTCTTCGTCCGTATCGACCCCGAACTGGTCACCGGGCGTGAACTCGTCGGCGGCCGGACCATGTACGGCGTGCCCCTGTCGGGCTGACGCCCACGCATCGCCTCTCACCACCGGGACCGAACGTCCCTACGACGGTGGGGCCGGACAGCACGGCGACGGGCTCCCGCAGGCCCTGCCTTCCGCGGTGACGGGCGAGGAGCATCGTCTGCGGAGCCGCCCACGGGACCTTCCCTGAGCGGTGTCGCGAACGATGCGGAGGCAGAGATGACCGTGGCACCCCACCCAGACGTGGCCGCACCCACGGAGGCCTGGCGGGGCTTCGCCGGACCGCGGTGGCGCGAGAACGTCGACGTGCGTGACTTCATCCAGGCCAACTACACGCCGTACGAGGGCGGTCCCGAGTTCCTGGCCGGCCCGACCGAGCGCACGCGCTCCGTATGGCACAAGGTCAGCGCCCTGTTCCCCGAGGAGCGCAGCAAGGGCATCCTCGACGTGGACGCCGCCACCCCTTCCACGATCACCGCGCACGCGCCCGGCTACATCGACCGGGAACGTGAGCTGATCGTCGGGCTGCAGACCGACGCCCCGCTGAAGCGGGCGATCATGCCGAACGGCGGCCTGCGGATGGTCGAGAACGGGCTGAAGGCGTACGGCTACGAACCCGACCCGTTCGTCACCAAGGTATTCGGCACCTACCGCAAGACCCACAACGACGGCGTCTTCGATGCCTACACCCCGCAGATGCGCGCCGCCCGCAAGGCCGGCATCATCACCGGGCTGCCCGACGCCTACGGCCGGGGCCGGATCATCGGCGACTACCGGCGCGTCGCGCTCTACGGCACCGACCGGCTGATCGCGGCCAAGCGGGCAGAGCGGGCCCTGCTGGACGCCCAGCCCTCCGCCCCGGACGTCATCCGCGACCGCGAGGAACTGGCCGAGCAGGTGCGCGCATTGGGTGAGCTGACGCGGATGGCGGCGTCGTACGGCTGTGACGTGTCCCGGCCGGCCGCCACCGCGCACGAGGCCGTGCAGTGGCTCTACCTCGGCTTCCTGGCCGCCGTGAAGGAGCAGAACGGCGCCGCGATGTCGCTGGGCCGCACCTCGACCTTCCTGGACGTCTACCTCCAGCGGGACCTGGACGAGGGCCGCATCGACGAGGTCCGGGCCCAGGAGCTGATCGACGACTTCGTGATCAAGCTGCGGATCGTCAGGTTCCTGCGTACCCCCGAGTACGACGCCCTCTTCTCCGGTGACCCCACCTGGGTGACGGAGTCCATCGGTGGCATCGGCGCCGACGGCCGACCGCTGGTCACCCGCACCTCCTTCCGCTTCCTGCAGACCCTCTACAACCTCGGGCCCGCACCGGAGCCGAACCTGACCGTGCTGTGGTCGCCGCGACTGCCGGAGGGGTTCAAGCGGTTCTGCGCCCAGGTCTCGATCGACACCAGCTCCATCCAGTACGAGTCCGACGACCTGATGCGCCCCCGCACCGGCGACGACACAGCCATCGCCTGCTGTGTGTCCGCCATGGCGGTGGGCAGGCAGATGCAGTTCTTCGGCGCCCGGGTCAACCTCGCCAAGGCCCTGCTGTACGCGATCAACGGCGGCCGGGACGAGATGACCGGCGAGCAGATCGCACCCGAGATGCCCCCGCTCACCGGCGAGTACCTGGACTACGACGAGCTGTCGGCGGCGTACGACCGGATGCTGGACTGGCTGGCCGAGACCTACGTCGACGTACTCAACGTCATCCACTACATGCACGACAAGTACGCCTACGAGCGCATCGAGATGGCGCTCCACGACCACCCGGTCCACCGCTTCATGGCCTGCGGCATCGCCGGCCTGTCGGTCGCCGTGGACAGCCTGTCCGCCGTCAAGTACGGCCGGGTGAAGGTCGTCCGGGACGAGACCGGGCTCGCCGTGGACTACGCGACCGAGGGCGAGTTCCCCGCGTACGGCAACAACGACGACCGCGCCGACGGGCTCGCCGTCGACCTGGTCGAGTCGTTCATGGCGAAGGTGCGCAAGCACCCCACCTACCGGGGCGCCGAGCACACCCAGTCCGTGCTGACCATCACCTCCAACGTGGTCTACGGCAAGCACACCGGCAACACTCCCGACGGTCGGCGCGCCGGACAGCCCTTCGCGCCCGGCGCCAACCCGATGAACGGCCGGGACCGTCACGGCGTCGTCGCCTCGGCGCTGTCGGTGGCGAAGCTGCCGTACGAGGAGGCCCGCGACGGGATCTCCCTGACCACGACGATCACGCCCGAGGGGCTCGGCCACGACCCCGCGGAACGCGCGGGCAATCTGGCCGGCGTCCTCGACGGCTACATGGCCGCGGGCGGCTTCCACATGAACGTCAACGTGCTGAACCGGTCCACCCTGGAAGACGCCATGGAACACCCCGAGAAGTACCCGGACCTGACCATCCGGGTCTCCGGATACGCCGTCAACTTCGTCCGCCTGAACCGTGAGCAGCAGCTCGACGTGATCAGCCGCACCTTCCACGGGTCGCTGTGAAGGGTACGACGGCGCCGGCGGTGACCGGCCGGATCCACTCCTGGGACCTGTCCACCGGCGTGGACGGTCCCGGGACCCGGTTCGTACTGTTCGTCAGCGGCTGCCCGTTGCGCTGCCTGTACTGCGCCAACCCCGACACCTGGCACATGCGGGACGGCCGGGAGACGTCGGTCGACGAGGTCACGGCCGAGATCGAGAAGTACCGGAGTTTCGTGACCACCGCCGGGGGAGGGGTGACGATCACCGGCGGGGAGCCGCTGCTCCAGCCCGCGTTCACCGGCTCCGTCCTGCACCGCTGCAAGGAGGCCGGACTGCACACCGCGCTGGACACCTCCGGCTTTCTCGGCGAGCGGGCCCCCGACCGACTGCTCGCCGACACGGACCTGGTGCTGCTGGACATCAAGTCGTTCGACGTCCCCACCTACCGCAGGCTCACCGGTGGCCGACTGGCCCCCACGCTCACCTTCGCCACCCGCTTGGACCGGCTCGGCGTCCCCGTGTACATCCGCTACGTCCTCGTCCCCGGCTGGACCGACGACCCGTCCGCGGTGGACGGCCTCGGTGCCTTCCTGGCCGGGCTCGGCAACGTGGACCGAGTGGACGTCCTGCCGTTCCACAAACTCGGCGCCCACAAGTACGACGCCCTCGGCATCGACTTCCCGCTGCGCGACACGCCTGTGCCCGACCTGAGGTTGGTGGAACGGGTGCGGGAGCAGTTCAGGGAGCACGGCCTGCGGGCGCTGTGAGCCGAGCGGTGGGTGACACCGGCGCCGTTCACCTGGTGATCCCCGGGCACAGATGCGTCCACCTCCGATGTCCGGGCCGCCCGGCCCCCACACCGGGACCAGTGGCCTCTGCGACCTCAACTCACTCGCGGCAAAACTGAGTTCACACCCGAGAAGGAGGTCAGCATGCCCCGCACCATCACCGTCGGCGTGGACGGTTCGCCCGGCGCCCTCGTCGCCGTCGACTGGGCAGCCCGGGAGGCCCGGCGCCGCGACGTTCCGCTGCGTCTGATCCATGCCGTACGGCAGTCTGCCGAGGTGGACCGGCCGCTGAGGGAAGCCGAGGCGAGGATCGCGCGCCGCCATCCGGACCTGCGGATCGACAGTGACGGCGTTGCTGCCGAGCCGGTCTCCGCGCTGCTCACGGCGGCTGAGGGTGCCGAGCTGGTGGTACTCGGCTCGCCCGGTCCGGCAGGCGGGGTCGCAGGCCTTCTGACCGGGTCCGTCGCCCTCGCCGTCGTGGCGCGCAGCCGACGGCCCGTCGTCCTGGTGCCGGGCGGACGCCACCAGGACGAGCACCGGACCGGCGCCCGCGGCACCGTGTCGCGGGCCACCGCCGTCCCCGACGTGGTCCTGGGCCTCGATCTGTCGGATCCGCACGACGCGGTGCTGGAGTTCGCGTTCGACGCGGCTTCACGCCGCGCGGCGAGGCTGCGCGTCGTCCACGGCTGGAGCGCGGAGCCGTACGCTCACGACGAGATCGGTGCTGCCGAGGCCGGACAGTCCGGGGCGACAGGCGGGCGCACCTTGTCCGAAGTGCTGGAAGCCTGGCGGGAGAAGTACCCCGGCGTCGAGGTGGCCGAGCAGGCCGTGATCGGCACGGCCGGACCACACCTGGCCGAGGCATCCGGCGACGCGTCCCTGGTCGTGGTCGGCCGCGCCGAGCGCCGGATGCCTGTCGGTACCGCGATCGGGCCGGTCACCCTGGCTGTGCTGCAGCGCGGGTCGGCACCGGTGGCGGTGGTCGCGCACGCCTGATCCCGTCCGTGAACCGCCCGTCGGCCGGTGAGCCGGCGGGCGGTTCCACGCATGGCCGACGCTGCCTGTGACAGGTGAACTGCGCTCAGGAGTCGCCGGCGGGACCGTCCGCCGCGGCCAGGCGCTCATCGGCCGTCAGGAGGACACCTGTGACCAGTTCGGGGCGGATGCGTACCGCGTAGTCCATGGTCTGCTGCACCCAGGGCACCAGCAGACCCCGGTAGCGCGCCAGTTCATCCGGGTCGGTCACCAGATGCGCGTAGCCGGTGACCACCACACTCCAGCCGACGTGGGTGTCCGGGTCGATGGTGTCGGCCTCATAGGCGACGACGACGCCGGTCCCGTCGGCCTCCTGGGCACGTGAGGTGAGGGCCGCGGTTTCGTGGGTGCGGATGACGATGCAGCCGTCGTCCAGGACGTGGTTCACCGGGCGCACGGTCGGCAGTGCGTGCCAAGTGAAGACGATCCGGCCGAAGGAGACGCTGCCCAGCAGCCGTAGCGCCTCGTCGCGGTCCAGCTCGATGCTCTGGCGCGGCCCGGCGGGAACGGCCTGCGTGCGGTCGACGGTCATGGCGGGCTTCCGTGCGGTCTCGTTGCTCACTGCCGTGTGTCTCTGCTCGACGTGCTGGGAGGTGAACGGACGCGCGTCCGCGGCGGAACGCCGAAGCGCACGCCGCGGACAGACGCATCAGATCAGTGGAACCGCGCCGGGACTCGTCACACCAGGGCCGTTCGGCCCTGGTGTGCGTCCGCTCGGCCCTTTACGCCGCCCAGTAGTAGGCGGTGCGCATGATCTTCTGCATGTCGTCGAGCATGGGCATCCGCGGATTGGCGGGTGCGCACTGGTCCTCGTAGGCGTTCAGCGCCTGCTGGGGCAGTGCGTCGAGGAAGGGCCGCTCGTCGACGCCCAGTTCCTGGAACGACCGCTCGATGCCGACGGTGTCGCGCAGTTGCTCGACCGCACGGGCGAAGGACTCCACGCCCTCGTCCGGAGTGGCGGCCGGCAGGCCGAGGGCGCGGGCTATCTCCTGGAAGCGTTCCGGGGCCCGGTAGTTCTCGTACTTCGGCCAGCCGGTCAGCTTCGTCGGCACGGTTCCGTTGTAGCGGATGACGTGCGGCAGCAGGACCGCGTTGGTACGGCCATGTGCGATGTGGAAGGTGGCACCGAGAGTGTGGGACATGGCGTGCACGATGCCGAGGAAGGCGTTGCCGAAGGCCATGCCGGCGATGGTGGCCGCATTGTGCATCTTCTCCCGCGCGTCCGGGCGGTCGGTGCGGTCGTTGACCGCCGCTTCGATGTTGTCGAAGATCAGCCGGATGGCGTGCAGGGCGAGGCCGTCGGTGAAGTCGTTGGCGTACACGGACACATACGCCTCGATGGCATGGGTGAGCGCGTCGAAGCCGCTGTCGGCGGCAAGCGCCGGGGGCAGGTCGGCGGTGAGCAGCGGGTCGACGATGGCCACGCTGGGGGTGAGCGCGTAGTCGGCGAGCGGGTACTTCTTGCCGGTCTCCGGGTCGGAGATGACGGCGAAGGGGGTGACCTCGGCTCCGGTGCCGGAGGTGGTGGGAATACAGACCAGGCGTGCGCGGGCACCGAGCGGCGGGAAGCGGAAGGCGCGCTTGCGGATGTCGGAGAACTTCTGCCGCATGTCGGCGAAGTCGATGTCCGGGTGCTCGTAGAGCAGCCACATCACCTTGGCCGCGTCCATCGGGGAGCCGCCGCCGAGCGCGATGATGGTGTCCGGGCGGAAGTCCCGCATGAGCTGGGCGCCGCGCTGGACGGAGTCGATGCTGGGCTCCGGTTCCACGTTGTCGATGATCTGCACGGTCACGGGCTCGTGGCGTCGCTGCAGGACGCGGCTGACGCGGTCGACGAAGCCGAGACGGGTCATGGTCGCGTCGGTGACGACCGTGACCCGGTGGACGTCCGGCATGGCGGTCAGATAGCGGATGGACTGCGGCTCGAAGTAGATCTTCGGCGGTACCTTGAACCACTGCAGGTTGTTGCGGCGGTTGGAGACCCGCTTGATGTTCAGCAGCTGAGCGGCGGAGACGTTGTTGGACACCGAGGTGCTGCCCCAGGAGCCGCAGCCGAGGGTCAGGGACGGCAGCAGACTGTTGTAGATGCCGCCGATCGCCCCTTGCGAGGAAGGGGAGTTGACGATGATCCGGACGGTCTTCATGCGCCTCCCGTACGCCTCCGCCAGCGCCGGGTCATCGGTATGGACGACGGCAGTGTGTCCCTGGCCGTGGAAGGCGACCATGTCGGCGGCCAGGTCGAAGCCCTGCTGCTCGGAGCCGGCCCGCAGTACGGCGAGCACCGGGCAGAGCTTCTCCCGAGTCAACGGCTCGTCCGGGCCGACCCGTTCGACCTCGACGAGGATCAACGAGGTGCCGTCGGGAACGGTGAAGCCGGCCTGCTCGGCGATCCAGACCGGGCTCTGGCCGACGGCCGCGGCGTTCACCTTGGGCTCGCAGCCCGAGTTCGCGCCGCCGTCCGGGAACAGGAACGCCTCCAGCTTCGCCTTCTCCTCGGCGGTCGCCAGATGGGCGTGCAGCGTGAGAAACTCGGCGAGAGCCGCGTCGTAGATCGCGGCGTCCAGAATGACGGCCTGTTCGGAGGCGCAGATCATGCCGTTGTCGAAGGACTTGGACAGCACGAGGTCGTTGACGGCGCGGCGCAGCCTGGCGCTCTTGTGCACGTACGCCGGCACGTTGCCCGCACCGACCCCGAGGGCGGGCTTGCCCGCCGAGTAGGCGGCCCTGACCATGGCGTTGCCGCCGGTGGCGAGGATCAGCGAGATGCCCGGGTGGCGCATCAGGAGGCCGGTCGCCTCGACGGACGGTGTCTCGATCCACTGCACGCAGTGCTCCGGCGCGCCGGCGGCGACGGCCGCGTCCCGGACGATCCGGGCCGCCTCCGCGCTGCACCGCTGTGCGGAGGGATGGAAGGCGAACACGACGGGATTGCGCGTCTTCAGCGCCATCAGGGCCTTGAAGACGGTGGTGGAGGTCGGGTTGGTGACGGGCGTGACGGCGCAGACGACACCGACCGGTTCGGCGACCTCGACCATGTCCTCGATGTCGTCCCGGGCGATGACGCCGACGGTCTTCATCGGGCCCATGCTGTGCGTGACGTGCTCACACGCGAACATGTTCTTGGCCGCCTTGTCCTCGAAGACCCCGCGCCCTGTTTCCTCGACTGCCAGCCGGGCCAGCGCGGTGTGGTGATCCAGGGCGGCGACCGAGGCCTTCTTGACGATGTGGTCGACCTGCTCCTGGGTGAGGGCGTCGTAGTCGGCGAGCGCCTTGAGTCCGTTGGTGACCAGTTGGTCCACCGCGACGGCGATGTCGGAGGGTGCGCCGGCACTGGTGGCTGCCTCGGTCCCGGCGTCGTGACGGGTCATGGGGGTGGGCCTCCCTTTGACGGGGCCGCCGTGCGTGGTCGGCGGCGGGCGGGTGTGACCGGCCCCTCGGGGATGCCGCTCACACCTCGACTCTCGTGCGGTGCGCCCTTCGTTCCCAGGTACCGATGGTCCCTGCCGGCGGGCCTGACCGGCACGGCTGCGAGTGGGACGTGCGGCGGTACGGAGTTGGGCGGCGGCCGGCCGGTAGACGTCCTCGGCCGGCCGCCGGCGGCCCTAACCGCGTCGGTCGACGGCCTGGCCGCTGCGCCACGGAGGCGGAGTGGCCGACCTGCGGGCCGCCTCCCGGCGGTGCAGCACCCTGGTCAGCTGACCGCGCAGCCGGTCCTGCAGCCGGTCCGTCAACTCGTGCGCCGTCGCCTCCTGGGCATGCACGACCACGCGTACGTCCCCGACGATCAACTCGGCCCCGGCCGACCAGGGTTGCTCGGTGTGGCGGGCAGCCGCCCTGGCGATCCTCACCTCGCCGCTGACGGCAGGCATCCCCGGCCGGCCGAGGACCGCGTCGATCTTCGTCCTGACGTATACCAGTGCCTCCTCGTCCACGTCCCCTTCCGTCCGCACATGTACCGCGACGGCGGAATCGGCGTGTGTCACGGTGTCCTTGGCAGTCATGCGATCTGCTCCTTCTTGATCGTCGGTGGCGGCTCCAGACTTCTGCGCGGTCCGTCCCGTGCCCAGGGCTGTCAGGTCCCCGCGAGCGGACCGAAGGTCCCTCCGCCCGGACGGCTCTTCCGCCGGCGCCGGGTGACAGCCGCGACCCTCCGGGTACGGGAGACTGGGCGGCAACACAGGGCCATCCGGCCCTGGTCCTTCCGCCGGGTTGGGAGCAAGATCTCGACGTGGACCGACACCGTCCATGAACGGACCTCGGTGAAGTACACCGGAACAGGGAGCGATTGATGGCAGACGGCGAGCAGTACAGCCCCGACAACCCGATCCGGGTCTTCCTGATGGACGACCACGAGGTGGTACGGCGTGGCGTGCGCGACCTGCTGAACGACGAGCCGGACATCGAGGTGATCGGCGAGGCCGGTTCGGCGGAGCAGGCCCTGGTACGCGTCCCCGCGCTGCGCCCGCAGGTTGCGGTGCTGGACGTCCGCCTGCCCGACGGCGACGGAGTGAGCGTCTGCCGGGAGCTGCGCTCGCGCCTGCCGGAGCTGTCCTGCCTGATGCTGACCTCCTTCGACGACGAGGAAGCACTGCTGGACGCGATCATGGCGGGCGCCTCCGGGTACGTCCTGAAGCAGATCCAGGGCTCCGATCTGGTCTCGGCCGTGCGAACGGTGGCCGCCGGGCAGTCGCTCCTCGACGCGAGCGCCACCACCAAACTGATGGCCCGGCTGCGCGGCGGTCAGCAGCAGGAGGAGGAGCCGGACGCGCTGCCCGGCTTGACCGACCGGGAGCGGGAGATCCTGGCTCTGATCGGCGAGGGCCTTACCAACCGGCAGATCGGTCAGCGCCTGTATCTGGCCGAGAAGACGGTGAAGAACCACATCTCCCGTCTGCTCGCCAAGCTCGGGGTGGAGCGCCGCGTCCAGGCGGCTGTGATCGCCGCGCAGGTGGGGGACCGGCAGAAGCAGGACGGCCACTGACCGTAGAGACGTATTCGGCATCATCTCCCCGCTGCGCTCCACACGCTCAGCCTTGATGCAGGAAAAGTGTGCCCGGCCGGTGGCATCGGCCGGGCACACTCGCGTCGCGCCGTAGGTCATGCCGACGGCAGGGCTCCCTCGCCCTTCGCGGGAGCGGCGGCGGGACCCTTCGCGGGGTCGGCTGCGGTCAGTTCGACATCCGGGCCGGGCGGGCCCCGGGGGCGGGACCATCGGGCCGGGAGCGGGGGCCTTGCGGCCACTGACCTTGTGCGGCGGGGCGCAGAAAGATCGTCAGCAGATCGACTCACCCTGACGAACTGCGCAAGGAGTACGCCATGTCCGGACCCAGACGAGACGGAAAGGGGACGGCGCCGACGGCCACGCTCGGGCTTCCCGCCGCATCCGCGCTCGTGATCGGCAGCATCATCGGCACCGGAGTCTTCGCACTGCCCTCCGCCCTCGCCCCCTACGGACCGATCTCCCTCGTCGCGTTCGTCGTCGTCACCCTCGGCGCGCTCGCACTGGCGCTGACCTTCGGTGCGCTGTCCAAGCGGGTTCCGGCCAGCGGCGGCCCGTACGTCTACGCCCGTGCGGCGTTCGGGGAGTTCGCCGGGTTCCTCAACGCCTGGTCGTACTGGATCACCGCGTGGGCCGGCAACGCCGCGATCGTCGTGGCCTGGGTCGGGTACGTGGAGGTCTTCGTCAACACCGGTCACAGCAAGTGGGTTTCGGTGCTCCTCGCGCTCGTCGGACTGTGGATCCCCGCCGCGATCAACCTCACCGGTGTGCGCAACATGGGCGCCTTCCAGGTCATCACGACCGTGCTGAAGTTCGTCCCGCTCGTCTTCATGGCCACCGTCGGACTGCTCTTCGTCGACTCCCACAACTTCGGCCCGTTCAACGCCAGCGGGCAGTCGGCCATCGGCGCCGTCTCGGCAGCGGGCGCCATCGCCCTGTTCAGCTACCTCGGTCTGGAGGCGGCCTCGGTGGTCGCCGGGCGGGTCCGGGAGCCGGGACGCAACGTTCCGCGCGCCACGGTCTACGGCACTCTTCTCTGCGCAGTCATCTACATCCTGGGCACCCTCGCCGTCTTCGGTACCGTCGCCCACGGCAAGCTCGGTGGTTCGACCGCGCCGTTCACGGATGCCGCGAACAACATCTTCGGCGGCACCTGGGCCGGTGACATCGTCGCCGTCGCCGCGATCATCTCCGGTATCGGCGCCCTCAACGGCTGGACCATGCTGTGCGCCGAGATGCCGTACGCCGCAGCCCGGGACGGTCTGTTCCCACGTGCCTTCGCCCGGCTGCGCGGCGAGAACGACGTGCCGGCCTTCGGCATCGTCGCCTCCACCGTGCTGGCCTCGCTCATCACGGTGTTCAGCTACACGCGCTTCGACGACGTCTTCACCAAGATCGTCCTGCTGAGCGTGCTGACCGCGGTGATCCCCTACCTGTTCTCCGCCGCCGCCCAGCTGTACTGGCTGCTCGTGCGCGATGGAGAGAAGCCGAGCCCCCGGCGGTTCGCCCGTGACGTCACGGTGGCCGTTCTCGCCCTCGCCTTCTCGTACTGGTCGATCCAGGGCAGCGGCTACCAGACCGTCTACTACGGCCTGTTCGTGCTGCTGCTGGGTGTGCCGGTGTACGTCTGGCTCAAGCGCGGTCAGGCCGCCGACGACCGAGCGGTCGGCGCTCAGGACGCGGCGATCCCGTCCCAGCAGGAGCGGGCGCCCGAGACGCCCGCGCCGGCCCGACGGCTCTCCCAAGGTCTGCGCACCGGCCGCATCGGCGGGCTCCGCAGGCGGGGCGACCTCCACCACCACGACTGACCACCCACACGCTCGAAGGAACTGCCGCGATGAACACCTTCCACGTCGACTCCGAGGTCGGCCGCCTGCGCCAGGTGATCCTGCACCGCCCCGGCCTCGAACTCTCCCGCCTCACCCCACGCAACGTCGACGCCCTGCTCTTCGACGACATCCTGTGGGCCAAGCGCGCCCGCGAGGAGCACGACGCCTTCGCCCAGGTCCTGCGCGACCACGGCGCCCGCGTCCACTACTTCGCCGAGCTGCTCGCCCGGACCCTCGACGTCCCCGAGGCCCGCGACTGGCTCCTCGACCGGGTCGTCACCCCGGCCGTCGTCGGGCCGGCCCTCATCGACCCGGTGCGCACTCTGTGCGCCGAGCTGGACGGCGAGACGCTCGCCGGCTACCTCATCGGCGGGCTGCTCAAGAGCGACCTGCCGCTGGCCGACCCGCACAGCCTGGTGTGGAGGGCGCTCGACGCCGACGACTTCGCACTCACCCCGCTGCCCAACCACCTGTTCCCGCGCGACAACTCGTGCTGGATGTACGACCGGTTGTCGGTGAACCCGATGGCCAAGCCGGCCCGGCGCCGTGAGAGCCTCCACGCGGAGGCGATCTACCGCTTCCACCCGATGTTCACGGGCGTCGCGCCCGAGCCGCTGCTGGACGGTGCCGTGGGCACGCTGGAGGGCGGCGACGTACACGTCCTCGGCAACGGCGCCGTCATGGTCGGCATGGGCGAGCGCACCACGGCCCAGGCCGTGGAGAACCTGGCCGCCCGGCTGTTCGCGGGCGGCACGGCGAGCCGGCTGATCGCGGTCCAACTGCCCGCCACCCGCGCCTACATGCACCTCGACACGGTACTGACCATGCTCGACCGCGACGCCTTCGCCGTCTACCCGGGCCTGGCCGACTCCCTGCGCTCCTGGACCCTGCGCCCCAGCGCCGCCCGCGAGACGGGCTTCGACGTCACTCCGAACTCCGATCTGGCCACCGCGCTCGCCGAGGCACTGGACCTGGACAAGGTCCGCATGCTCTCCGCGCCGCAGGACGTCCGGGGCGCCGAGCGCGAACAGTGGGACGACGGAAGCAACTTCCTCGCCGTCGCCCCCGGCGTCGTCGTCGGCTACGAGCGCAATGTCACCACCAACACCTACCTGCGCAAGCAGGGCATCGAGGTCGTCACCATCGCCGGCGCCGAACTCGGCCGCGGCCGAGGCGGTCCGCGCTGCATGAGCTGCCCCATCGAACGCGACCCGGCCGCCTGACCCGTAAGGACACCACCATGACCGTCGACCTGCGAGGCCGCTCCTACCTGAGCGAACTCGACTTCACCGCCAGGGAGATCCAGCACCTCCTCGACCTCGCCGCCGACCTGAAGGCGGCCCGTCGCGCCGGCACCGAACATCCCCGGCTCACCGGCAAGCACATCGCCCTGATCTTCGAGAAGACCTCCACCCGCACCCGCTGCGCCTTCGAGGTCGCCGCCGCCGACCAGGGCGCCGCCACCACCTACCTCGGCCCCGGCGACACCCACGTCGGCCACAAGGAGTCCGTCGCCGACACCGCACGCGTCCTCGGCCGGATGTTCGACGGTATCGAGTACCGGGGCTCCGCCCAGTCGATCGTCACCGAACTCGCCGCCCACTCCGGCGTCCCCGTCTACAACGGGCTGACCGACACGGCCCACCCCACGCAGAGCCTGTGCGACATGCTCACCATGCGCGAGCACAGCACCAAGCCGCTCACCGACATCAGCTACTGCTACCTCGGCGACGCCCGCAACAACATGGGCAACTCCCTGCTCTCCATGGGGGCGCTGCTGGGCATGGACGTGCGCATCGCCGCTCCTCGCGCGCTGTGGCCGGACAGCGGCCTGGTCGCCACCTGCCAGGCGCTCGCCGGGCGAAGCGGAGCCCGCATCACGCTCACCGAGGACGTCGAGACCGCCGTGCGCGGCGCCGACTTCCTGCACACCGACGTCTGGGTCTCCATGGGGGAGCCCGCCGACACCTGGCGCGAGCGGATCGATCTGCTCCTGCCGTACCAGGTCAACGGCAAGACGCTCGCGGCGACCGAGAACCCCGACGTCAAGTTCATGCACTGCCTGCCGTCCCTGCACGACGAGGGCACCCGGCTCGGCCGGGAACTGTTCGCCACCTACGGCCTGTCCGGGCTGGAAGTCACCGACGAGGTCTTCTCCTCGCCGGCCTCCCTCGTCTTCGAGCAGGCCGAGAACCGCCTGCACACCATCAAGGCCGTCCTCGTCGCCACCCTGGAGGACTGAACCATGCGCATCGTCGTCGCCCTCGGCGGCAACGCCCTGCTGCACCGCGGCGAACGCCCCGACGCGGCCGTCCAGCAGGCCAACATCGATGCCGTCGCCAGTGCCCTGGCCGCCCTCGCCCAGGAGCACGAGCTGGTCATCACGCACGGCAACGGTCCGCAGATCGGGCTGCTCGCCCTGGAGAGCGCGGCCGACCCCGCGCTCAGTGCCCCGTACCCGCTCGACCTGCTCGGCGCGCAGACCCAGGGCATGATCGGCTCCCTGCTGGTCCGCACCCTGCACGACACCCTGCCCGGGCACCGGATCGCCGCCCTCGTCACGCACACCCTCGTACAGGCCGACGATCCCGCGTTCGACCGGCCCACGAAGTTCGTCGGCCAGGTCTACTCCCGTGCCACGGCCGAGAAGCTGGCCCGCACGCGCGGCTGGCACATCGCCCGGGACACCACCGGCTGGCGCCGGGTCGTCCCCTCCCCGTCGCCCGAACGGATCCTGGAGACCGACACCATCCACGACCTGCTCGGTCTCGGCACCCTGGTGATCTGCGCCGGCGGGGGAGGCGTCCCCGTCACCGCCGACCGTGACTCCGGCGCCCTGACCGGCGTGGAGGCCGTCATCGACAAGGACCTCACCGCCGCCCTGCTCGCCGAGGACCTGAAGGCCGACTTCCTCCTCATCCTCACCGACGTGCCCTGCGTCTACGAGCAGTACGGCACACCGGACCAGCGGCCCGTCCCCGACGCCACACCCACCGACCTGCGCCACGGCGGCTTCCCGGACGGCTCCATGGGTCCCAAGACCGAGGCCGCCGCCCGTTTCGTGGAACGCACCGGAGGACTGGCCGCGATCGGCGCGCTGCACGCCGCGTACGAGATCGTCCACGGCCGTTCCGGCACCCTGGTCCGCCCGGATCTCACGGTCGGCTGAACGGCAGCGTCCCGGCCTCCTACGCCCCCTCCGCTCACCGCGAACCGGCCCGGAAGGCAGGGACGTTGGGCCCCACCGCCGGAGCCCTTCGGCATCCGGCGCCGGGCGACGCACGCCACGAGAGTAAGGGGCGTCAAGGAAAGACCTGAACATGCTGGAAGGGACCACCGTCATGGCCGCACACGAGCACTCCCACCGCAGCCCGGGCTTCCGTCTGTCGTTCCGCAGCAACCGGACCGGCTCCGCGCTCGCCGTGTCGGCAGGCATCGACGCGCACACCGCCCAGGCCCGCGCCCTCGCATCCCTGCGCATCCTGACCGGGTTCGTCTTCCTGTGGGCGTTCCTGGACAAGACCTTCGGCCTCGGCTACGCCACGGCGTCCGGCAAGGGCTGGACCGACGGCGGGTCCCCGACGAAGGGCTTCCTCAGCTCCGTCGCCGCCGGGCCCATGCGGTCCACGTTCCACGCGTGGGCCGGTGACACCTGGGCCGACTGGCTGTTCATGCTCGGCCTGCTGGGCATCGGAGTGGCCGTCATGGCCGGTGTGGCGCTGCGGCCGGCAGCGGTCGCGGGCACCGCGATGATGGCGCTGATGTGGATGGCCGAGTGGCCGCCGGCCAGGCACCTGGCCAACGGCTCGCCGAGCAGGTCGACGAACCCGTTCGCCGACTACCACCTGATCTACGCGATGGCGCTGATCGCCGTCGCGGCCGTCGGCGCAGGCACCACGTGGGGACTGGGCCGGTGGTGGGCGGGACTGCCCGTCGTCCGCGACCACGCCTGGCTGCGCTGACCCCCACGCCGGGACGGGTCCTCCGGGCCGCCCCGGCGAGCGGTGATCAGAACCCATCGGTCCACCCGGAGGACCGGCGGCACCTGCCGCGAAGACCCCCAACACGACGCTGGAATCGGGATTCCCCGATTCAGGAGGTGGAGATCATGCCCCGCACCATCACCGTCGGCCTCGACGGTTCCGCCGAGAGCCGGGCCGCCGCCGAGTGGGCGGCCCGCGAGGCGGACTCACGCGGACTGCCCGTCCGGCTCGTCCACGTCTGGGAACCGGTACCGGAACCCATGGCACAGGCCCCGCTCCTCGGCGCCGAGACGCACCAGCACTGGACCGAGCGCGTTCCGCGGGAGTCCGCCGAGGACCTGCGGCTGCGCCACCCCGGCATCGAGGTGACCACCGAACAGCTCACCGGACGGCCCGCCGAGGCCCTCGTCCGCGCCGCCCAGGACGCCGAACTGCTCGTCCTCGGCTCGCGCGGCCTCAGCGGGATCGGCGGCTTCCTGGTCGGCTCGGTCGGCCTCGCGGTCGTCGCGTCCACAGAACGTCCCGTCGTGCTGGTCCGTGCCGGACAACAGGCCGCCGACGAGCAGGAGAAGGACCGCGCAGCCAGGCCTACCACGGCCGCACCGTCAGGCCCCGTCGTGCTCGGACTGGACACCCGCAACCCGGACGCGGCACCGATCGAGTTCGCGTTCGAGACCGCCGCGCGCCAGGGCGTGCCACTGCGGGTGCTGCACGGCTGGAACGAGCCCTACTACTACCCCTACGGCATGGCCCCCGACCCCCAGGTCATCCAGATGGTGGCGCAGAGCGACGCCGCCGCCCTGACCGAGGTGCTCCAGCCCTGGCGACAGAAGTACCCCCACGTGGACGTCGTCACGCAGTCCCGTTCAGGCAGCCCCTCGGTCCTGCTGATCGACGCCTCCCACGAGGCCTCCCTGGTCGTCGTCGGCCGGCGCGTCCGCCGCTCCGCCCTCGGGGCCCACATCGGCCCGGTCGCCCACGCCGTCCTCCACCACGCCACCGCACCCGTCGCCGTCGTCGCCCACGACTGAACGCACCGACACCCGAGGAGAGAACACGTCATGAAGGCAGCGGTCGTACGAGTCCTCGGCGAGCCCCTGGTCATCGAGGAGCGCCCGGACCCCGAGCCCAGCCCCGGCCAGATCCGCATCCGCCTGGAAGCTACAGGGCTCTGTCACACCGACATCCACGCAGCGCACGGCGACTGGCCGGTCAGGCCGAACCCGCCGTTCGTCCCCGGCCACGAGGGCGTCGGCCTGGTCGAGAAGCTGGGCGAGGGCGTCACCCGTCCGGCCGTCGGACAGCGGGTGGCCGTGCCGTGGCTGGGCAAGGCGTGCGGGCGGTGCGAGCACTGCCTGTCCGGCTGGGAGACGCTGTGCGAGCAGCAGGTCAACACCGGCTACGGCTGCGACGGCGGGTACGCCGAAAAGATGCTGGCCTGGGCCGACTTCGCCCAGCCGGTGCCCGAGGGGGTCTCCGCTTTCGAGGCCGCCCCGCTGACCTGCGCGGGCGTCACCACGTACAAGGCTCTCAAGGTGGCAGACGTCCGGCCGGCTCAACTGGTGGCGGTCTCCGGGGTCGGCGGCCTCGGCCACCTCGCCGTGCAGTACGCGAAGATCGCCGGTGCGACGGTGGCCGCGATCGACGTCACCGACGACAAGCTCGCACTCGCCGCCGAACTCGGCGCCGACATCCTCATCGACGCCCGCAAGCAGGACGTCGGGGCGGAGCTGAAGAAGCACGGCGGCGCCCATGCGGCGATCGCCCTGGCGGTGAACCCGGCCGCCTTCGAGGCTGTCAACTCGGGCCTGCGGCGCGGCGGAAAGCTCGTCATGGTGGCGCTGCCCGCCCACGGCGCCATCCAGGTCCCGATCTTCGACACCGTCCTCAACGGCACTTCGGTGATCGGCTCCATCGTCGGCACGCGGCAGGACCTGGCCGAAGTGTTCCAGCTGCACGCCGCCGGCCGCACGAAGGTCAGCTACGAGACGCGTCCGCTCAGCACGGTCAACGAGTCCATCGACGACGTGCTGCGCGGTGACGTGAAGGCCCGGATCGTCTTCGACCTGGGCTCGGGACGGTGAGGACGATGGAACTGCCCCTGGTCGTAGGCGTCGACGGTTCGGAGCCGAGCCTGCGCGCCGTCGACTGGGCGGCCGACGAGGCCGCCCTGCGCGGGGTGACGCTGCGCGTCGTGTACGCATCCCTGTGGGAGCGCTACGAGGGCATCGCGCCCTCGCAGGCCCTGAGCAAGCCGTCCGACCAGGTGATGGCCGAGGACATCGCCGCCGGCGCGGCCCGGCGCGCACAGGACCGTCACGCCGACCTGAAGGTCGTCACGGACGTGCTGCCGGAGGAGCCGGAGTACGCCCTCGTCCGGGAGAGCCGCACCGCCTGCGCCCTGGTCGTGGGCACCCGGGGCCGCAGCGGCATCGTCGACAGGCTGCTCGGCTCGGTCAGCCTGACCGTGGCGGCCCACGCCGACTGCCCGGTGATCGTGCTGCGCGGCAGCCCCGACGACCAGGCCGTCCCGGGCACCCACGGTCGCATCGTCGTCGGGGTCGGCGAGCACCCGGAGCACTCCGCAGCCGTGCGCTTCGCCCTGGAGGAGGCACGACGGCGCCGCGTTCCGCTGGAGGCCGTACGCGCCTGGCGACGCCCTGCTCCGGCGACCACCGATCAGCCTTCGCCGGCCGCCGAGTCGGCCCGGCTGCCCGAGCGGCAGGCTGCCAAGGCACTGGACGAGGCGCTCGGCGACGCTCCCACCGACGTCGAGATTCACCCGCGTACGGCCGAGGGCCACGCCCGCAAGGTGCTCCTGGACGCCTCCCACGGCGCGGACCTGCTGGTCGTCGGCGCCCAGCGCCGCGGGGACCGCTTCGGCCTCCAGCTCGGCCGGGTGGCTCACACGGTCCTGCACCACTCCGCCTGCCCCGTGGCGGTCGTCCCCCAGCGGTGGTGAGTGACGCGACCGGACGGCTGCCGAGAGGCCCAACCGCTGAAGCGCTTCAACGAGAAGGAGTTCACCACCATGACCGTACGTGTCGGCATCAACGGCTTCGGCCGCATCGGCCGCACCTGTCTCCGCGCGGCCCTCGACCGCGCGGAGGCGGGCACCCAGGACGTCCACGTCGTCGCGATCAACGACATCGCGCCGCCCGCCACCCTCGCCCATCTCCTGGAGTACGACTCGACGTTCGGGCACATCGGACGCGAGGTCGCGCACGACGACAGCTCCCTCACCGTCGACGGCCGGCGCATCGCCGTCACCGCCGAACGGGACCCGTCGGCCCTGCACTGGTCCGACTACGGAGCCGATATCGTCATCGAGTCCACCGGCCGCTTCCGCGACCGCGACTCGGCCGCGCTGCACCTGAAGGCCGGCGCGCACACCGTGCTGCTGTCGGCACCGGGCAAGGGCGTCGACGCCACCATCGTGATGGGCGTCAACGACGACACCTACGACAGGCACCGCGACCGCATCATCTCGGCCGCCTCCTGCACCACCAACTGCCTCGCGCCGATGGTCAAGGTGCTCGACGACGCCTTCGGCATCGACCGCGGTCTGCTGACCACGGTCCACGGGTACACCAACGACCAGTCGCTGCTCGACGGCCCGCACAAGGACCTGCGGCGCGCCCGCTCGGCGGCACTGAGCATCATCCCGACCAGCACCGGTGCCGCCCGGGCGGTGGGCCTGGTGGTGCCCGAACTGGCCGGAGCCCTGGACGGTGTCGCCGTCCGGGTCCCCGTGGAGGACGGCTCGCTCACCGATCTGACGGTGCTGCTGAAGCACGAGGTCGGCCCCGACGAGATCAACTCCGCTTTCGCGGAGGCCGCCGACGGCCCGCTGAACGGCATCCTGCGCGTCTCGACGGCACCCATCGTCTCCCGCGACGTCATCGGCGACCCCGCGTCCTGCGTCTTCGACGCCGCCCTGACCCAGACCAACGGCACCTTGGCCAAGGTCTTCGGCTGGTACGACAACGAGTGGGGCTACACCAACCGGCTGCTGGACCTCACCGCACTGGTCGCCGACGACTGACGATCGCCCATAGAGAGGCCTGAAGGAGCTTTGTGATGTCGGACGACGTGCTCAACCGCCCTCCGGTCCACGCCCTGCTGACGGACGGCGCCACCGTGTGCATCCGTCCCGTGACCCCGGCCGACCACGACCAACTGCAAGGACTCTACGAGGAGATGTCCTCGGAGAATCTGCGTCTCCGTTTCTTCTCCCTGAGCCCGTTGTCCGCCGGACGGGCCGCCGACCGGGCTTGTGCCCCGGCGCACCCGGGCCACCGGGCCCTGCTGGCGGAGCGTCACGCGCAGGTGATCGGTCTCGCCGAGTACGACACCGGGGGCACCGGCGACGTGGCCGAGATGTCCATCGCCGTCTGCGACGGCCTGCACCACCGCGGGGTCGGCACCCTGCTCGTCGAGCACCTGGTCTCCGCGGCCCGGGCCGAGGGCATCACCGCCTTCACCGCCGACGCACTCGGCGAGAACCACGAGGTTCTGCGGCTCTTCGCCGATCTCGGCCTGCGTATCGCCCGTCGGTTCGAGGGCCCGGAAGTGCGCTGCACGATCCGGCTGGACGAGGACGACACCTACCTGTCAGCCGTGGAAGCCCGGGGCTGTGCCGCCGATGTGGCCAGCCTGGAGCCGCTGCTCCGTCCGCAGACCGTTGCCGTCGTCGGCGCCGGACGCAAGCCCGGGTCCGTGGGCCGGGCGATCCTGCACCACCTCAAGACGGGCGGCTACAGCCACCGTCTGTTCGCCGTGAACCCGGGCGCCGACCACATCCTCGGCATACCCGCCTACCCGTCCGTCAGCGCCCTGCCCAGGACACCCGACCTGGTGGTCGTGGCGGTGCCCGCCGCAGCGGTCCCGGCGACCGCCGAGGAATGCGGCAAAGCGGGAGCCCGGGCGCTGCTCGTCGTCACTGCCGGCCTCGACCCCGATCAGGCGCACGCCCTGCTGGCCACGTGCCGCACCCACGGCATGCGCCTCGTCGGGCCCAACTGCCTCGGCATCTCCAACACCGAACCCGGCGTGAGCCTGGACGCCACGTTCGCCGCCGATCACCCGCGACCCGGCACCGCGGGCGTCGCCGTACAGTCCGGTGGGGTCGGCATAGCCCTGCTCGACGGCCTGTCCCGGCTCGGCATCGGTGTCTCGTCCTTCGCGTCCCTCGGCGACAAGTACGACGTCAGCGGCAACGACATGCTCCAGTGGTGGGAGAGCGACGGCCGCACCGAACTGGCGCTGCTGCACCTGGAGTCCTTCGGCAGCCCCCGGGCTTTCTCCCGCACGGCCCGCCGCGTCACCCGCCGGATGCCGATCCTCACCGTGGACGCGGGCCGCACCGACGCCGGCCGGCGCGCCGCCGCCTCCCACACCGCGGCCGCCGCCACCCGCACCATGACCCGGCAGGCCCTGTTCACCCAGGCGGGCATCACCGCGACCCGCTCGATCGGCGAACTCCTCGAAACCGCCGCTCTGATGCACTCACAGCCGCTCCCGGCCGACGACCGCGTCGCGATCGTCACGAACGCGGGCGGTGTCGGGGTCCTGGCGGCCGACGCCTGCACGGAGGCCGGACTCACCCTGCCGCCGCTCACCCCGCAGCTGATCGACGACCTGCTCGCCGTGCTGCCCGAAGGCGCCGCGGCCGGCAACCCCGTCGACGCCACCGCCGCCGTCACCGAGGCACAGCTCGCGGACGTCGTGGACCGCCTGCTGCGCCACCCCGGCGTCGATGCCGTCCTGGTGGCCCTGGTTCCCACCGCGGTCGCCGCCGCGACCGGCGACGACCTCGTCCGGGCGGTGACCCAGGCACCCGCGCACCGGGGCAAGCCCGTCGCCGTCGTACGACTCGAACAGGAACTGCCGGTCAAGCTGCTGCCGGCCGCCGAGGGCGGCACGATCCCGTCGTACGCCGAACCGCACGCGGCGGCCCGTGCGCTGGCCCACGCCGCCCGCCGCGCGGCCTGGCTCGCCCGGCCCGCCGGCACGGTCCCGGACCTCGAAGGCATCGACACGGCCCGCGCCCATGACCTCACCGAGACCTTCCTGGCCGCGCACGAGGACGGCGGCTGGCTCGACCCGCGCACCTGCGCCGACCTGCTGGCCTGCTACGACATCCCGCAGCTGCCGTGGGCCTGGGCGGATACCGAGGACGATGCGGTCAGCGCGGCCCGGCGGCTGCGCGGTCCGGACGGCCGGGTGGTGATGAAGGCGCACTGGCCTGGACTGCTGCACAAGAGCCAACAGCACGCCGTCCACCTGGACTTGGAGGGCGACTCCCAAGTACGGGCGGCCTTCAGGGACTTC
Source organism: Streptomyces sp. NPDC101165 (assembly GCF_044768135.1). NCBI lineage: Bacteria > Bacillati > Actinomycetota > Actinomycetes > Kitasatosporales > Streptomycetaceae > Streptomyces > Streptomyces sp. NPDC101165. The sequence continues at coordinate 47,644 of NZ_JBIWPG010000026.1, forward strand.
GAGACCCGCTTCGCCGGACTGCTGACGGGCGTGGTGATCCAGCCGCTCGCCGCGCGCGGCACCGAACTGTTCGCCGGGGTCGTCCAGGACGAGGTCTTCGGCCTCCTGGTGCTGTTCGGACTCGGCGGCACCGCGACCGAAGTGCTCGGCGACCACGCCGCCCGGCTGGCCCCGCTCACCGACCACGACGTCCACGACCTGATCACGGCCCCGCGCTGCGCTCCGCTGCTGTTCGGCGCCGACGGCGCCGGGCCGGTCGACCTCGCCGACCTCGAACAACTGCTGCTGCGGCTCTCCCGGATGGCAGGCGACCTGCCACAGCTCGCGGAGGTCGACTTCAACCCAGTACTGGCGGCGCCGGGCGGCATCACCCTGCTCGACGCGCGCGTGCGCCTGCTGCCCCGCAGGCCCCAGGACCCGTATCTGCGCCGACTGCGCTGAGGGAGGGAAACACGATGCGACACGACAAGGTCGGCTCCGTGATGACCACGGAGGTCGTCCGAGCCGGATACGGCACCCCGTTCAAGGAAGTGGCACGACTGCTCGCCGTGCACCGGATCAGCGGACTGCCGGTCGTCGACGAGGACGAGAAGGTCATCGGCGTCCTGTCCGAGACGGACCTGATCACCCGTCAGGCGCAGGCCCCCGACCCCTACCGGACGCGGCGCCGCATCCCCGCCGTGGCACTGACGAAGGCCGCCAGGCGACGCGCCGCGAAGGCCCGGGCCCGCACCGCCGGCCAGCTCATGACCGAGCCGCCCCTCACCGTGCACGCCGAGGACACCGTCGCCGAGGCCGCCCGAACCATGGCCGAACGGGGTGTGGAACGGCTGCCCGTCGTGGACGAGGAGGACCGGCTCGTCGGCATCGTCACCCGCCGCGACCTGCTCCAGGTCTTCCTGCGGCCCGACCCGGAGATCCGCGACGAGGTGCTCGAAGAGGTGCTGGAACGCACACTGTGGCTGGCGCCCCGGAGCATCGACGTATCCGTGGTGCAGGGCGTCGTGACCCTCACCGGTCAGCTCGAGCGCAAGAGCGACACGGAGATCGCCGTCTCGATGACCCGTCAGATCGACGGCGTGGTAGCCGTCGTCGACCAACTCACCCACCGGCTGGACGATTCCCACCTGCAGCCCGCGCGACAAGGGCCGCACGGCGTCACCGAGGACTGGCTGCGCAGCCTGTGAAAGGAGGCGGACGGCAATGCCCACCAGGGTGCTGGTCGCCTACGGCACGACGAACGGCTCGACCGCACAGATCGCCGAGACCGTGACCGAGGCACTGCTCAAGGAAGGGGTGACGGCGGAGGCACGGCCCGCCCGGTCCGTCACGAGCGTCGCCCCGTACCACGCGGTGATCGTCGGCGGCGCCCTGTACGCCGGGCGCTGGCACCGCGACGCACGCCGCTTCCTGCGCCGTCACCGCCGGGACCTGGCCGAGCGCCCGCTCTGGCTCTTCAGCAGCGGGCCGCTCGACGCCTCCGCCTCCGAGCGGGACATCCCGCCCGTGCCCGGCGTACGGCGCGCCATGCACCGTCTGACGGTCATGGAACACGCCACCTTCGGCGGCCGCCTGGAAGAGGGGGCGAAGGGCAGGATCGCACGCATGCTCCTGCGCAGCGGCAAGGGCGGTGACTTCCGCGACGTCCCCGCGATCGAGGAGTGGGCGAGGCACATTGCAGCCGGCCTGCCTCCCGGCTGAGCGGATGGCCCGGTGCGGCGGCACGGCGCAGCCCCCCGCCGCACCGCCGTGCGCACCGGCCTCGGAACGCAGGGCCGAACGGGCCCGGAGGAGACCGTGCGGCCCCTGCCCGCCAGGGCTGCGGCCGCACGATCCTGGCACCAACCAGCAGACCCCACACAGGAGGTGGGCACCATGCCCGCACCCGTCATCGCCGGAGTCGACGGATCACCCGAAAGCCTCACCGCCGCCGAATGGGCCGCCCGCGAGGCGGAGCGCCGCGACCGGCCACTGCGACTCATCCACGCCTGGGACTGGCACCCGCGCCCGCATGACGGCGAGCCTGCGAACGCCGCACAGCGGTATCTGGCGTTGCGGGCCCTGCGCCAGGCGGAGGACCGGATCCGCGGCGCGGTTCCCGACGTGCGCCTCACCGACGAGCAGGTCGAGGGCCCGGCGACCGCCGCTTTGCTGAAGGCCGCCGAACAGGCGGACCTGCTCGTCCTGGGCTCGCGCGGCCTGACCGGTCTCGCCGGGTTCCTGGTGGGCTCCGTCGCCCTGGGCGTGGTCGCACACGCCACCGGTCCCGTCGTCCTGGTCAGGGCGGAGGAGACGGCCGAGGACGAGCACCTCCCGGCCGACGACGGCAGCGCCTCCGCGCGAACCGGCTACCGGGACGTGGTGCTCGGTCTCGACGTCGACGACCCGTGCGACGAGGTGATCGAGTTCGCCTTCGAGGCGGCCACGCTGCGGCGGGCCCGGCTGCGCGTGGTGCACGCCTGGCAGCCGCCGTCCGCCTTCGGCCTGGGCCCCGGTGACATCGCCCTGGTGGACGACCCCTACCGGGCGGAGGAATGGCGGGGCTTCGTGTCCGCCGTGCTCCAGGTCTGGCGGGACAAGTACCCCGGCGTCGAGGTCCTGGAGACGGTCGTACGCGAGAAGGCCACGACCGCACTGGTGCGGGCCGCCTCCGGCGCGAGCCTGCTCGTCGTGGGTCGGCACCTCACCGACCGGCCGGCGCTCGCGCGCACCGGCCCGGTCACCCACGCCGTGCTCCATCACGTCGACTGCCCCGTGGCCGTCGTCCCCCACCACTGAGAGGAGTCGGCGCAGATGGGCACGCCGACGAAGTACGTGTACGCGTTCGCCGAGGGCTGCCGGGAGATGGCCGACGTGCTCGGCGGCAAGGGAGCCGGGCTGGCCGAGATGACCCGGCTGGGGCTCCCCGTGCCGCCGGGCTTCACCGTCACGACCGAGGCATGCAGGATCTTCCTGACCACAGGTCAGGAACCACCCGGACTCGGCGGGGAGGAAGCCCGCGCCCTGGCCGCCCTGGAGCAGGCCATGGGTCGCACGCTCGGCGCGCCGGACGACCCGCTACTGGTGTCCGTCCGGTCGGGGGCCCGGTTCTCGATGCCCGGCATGATGGAGACCATCCTCGACATCGGCCTGAACGACCAGTCGGTCAGCGGCCTGGCCAAGGCGTCCGGGCAGGAGCGGTTCGCGTGGGACTCCTACCGGCGGCTTGTGCAGATGTTCGGCCGCACGGTGATGGGCGTGGACGGCGGCCTGTTCGAACAGGCCATCGCCGCGCACAAGGCGCAGCGCGGGACACGCGACGACCACGACCTCGATGTCGGCGAACTCGCCCTCCTCACCGAGGAGTTCAAGGCAATCATCCGCCGGGAGACGGGCGAGGAATTCCCCCAGGACCCCGCCGAGCAGCTGCGTCGTGCCGTCCGCGCGGTCTTCGACTCCTGGAACGGCGAACGCGCCCGCGTCTACCGGCGCCGCGAGCACATCCCCGACGACCTCGGCACCGCCGTCAACGTGCAGGCGATGGTCTTCGGCAACCTCCGTCCCGACTCCGGGACCGGAGTCGCCTTCACCCGCGACCCGGCCACCGGCGCCCGTGGCGTGTACGGCGACTATCTGCCCGACGCCCAGGGCGAGGACGTCGTCTCCGGGGTCCGCGACGCCGTACCCCTGGACGAGCTGAAGATCCTCGACCCGCGCGCCTACGTCGAACTCGGCGACCACCTGCGCACCCTGGAGAGCCACTACCGGGACCTGTGCGACGTCGAGTTCACCATCGAGCGCGGCCGGCTGTGGATCCTGCAGACCCGGGTCGGCAAGCGCACCGCCGAGGCCGCCTTCCGTATCGCCCACGACCTGCGCGAGGAGGAGACGATCACGCCGGACGAGGCACTGGCCCGCGTGGACGGCGCCGAGCTGACCCGGCTGATGTTCCCCCGCTTCGACACCACCCCCTCCGACGTGCCCCTGGCCCGCGGTGTGCCCGCCTCGCCCGGCGCGGCGGTCGGCGTGGTCGTCTTCGACTCCGCCGAGGCGCGCCGCCGGACCGCCGACGGTCAGCACACCATCCTCGTCCGCCGGGAAACGACCCCCGACGACCTGCCAGGGATGATCGCCGCGCAGGCCGTCCTCACCAGCCGCGGCGGCAAGACCAGCCATGCCGCCGTCGTCGCGCGCGGCATGGGCAAGGTGTGCGTGTGCGGTGCCGAGTCGCTCACCGTCGACCCGGCCGCCCGCCGGTTCACCACGGACACGGGCGTCGTCGTACGCGAGGGCGACACCGTCTCCGTGGACGGATCTGCGGGCACTGTGCACCTCGGTGCGCTGCCGCTCACCGCGTCCGACGTCGGCCGCGCGCTGGAAACCGGCGAGAGCACCGGCCCGCTGACCGAGGCTGTTCTGACCACCCTCGCCCACGCGGACTCCGTGCGCCGGCTCGAGGTGCGGGCCAACGCCGATACTCCCGAGGACGCCGCACGCGCCCGTGCGCTCGGCGCCCAGGGCATCGGCCTGTGCCGCACCGAGCACATGTTCCTCGGCGAGCGCAGGCAACTGGTCGAGGCGATGATCCTGGCCCGTGACGACACCGCTCGGGAGCAATCCCTGGCCGCGTTGCTGCCGCTCCAGCGAGCGGACTTCACCGGCATCCTCAAGGCGATGGACGGGCTGCCGGTGACCATTCGGCTCATCGACCCGCCGCTGCACGAGTTCCTGCCCGACCGCACCGGGCTGGCCGTCCGGCTCGCGGGTACAGCCGACCCAGATGTCCACGACCGCGAGCTGCTCGACGCAGTCGAGCGCCTGCACGAGCAGAACCCGATGCTGGGCCTGCGCGGCGTCCGGCTCGGCCTGGCGGTCCCCGGGCTCATGGCCATGCAGGTCCGGGCGATCGCCGAGGCCGTCACCGACCGCCTGGACGCGGGCGGCCGGCCCAGGGCCGAGATCATGATTCCGCTCGTCGCCACCGCCGAGGAACTGCGGCAGGCCAGGGCGGAGGCGGAGCGCGTGCTCGCCCAGGTAGCGGCCGAGACGGGCCGGCCCTTGGATCTCCCCATCGGCACGATGATCGAACTGCCCCGCGCGGCCCTGACCGCCGGACGCATCGCCGAGGCCGCAGACTTCTTCTCCTTCGGCACCAACGACCTGACCCAGACCACCTGGGGCCTGTCCCGCGACGACGCCGAGGCGTCCTTCTTCCCGCTCTACCTGGAGAAGGGGATCTTCAGCGTCTCGCCCTTCGAGACGATCGACCCGGAGGGCGTCGGCCGGCTCGTGGAGCTGGCCGTCGAGGCGGGCCGCGCGGTCAGGCCGTCCCTGCAGACAGGGGTGTGCGGTGAGCACGGCGGCGACCCGGAATCCATTCACTTCTTCCACCGGGCCGGCCTCGACTACGTCTCCTGCTCGCCCTTCCGTATCCCGGCGGCCCGCCTGGAAGCCGGGCGAGCGGCTCTCTCCGGCGCCGAGACCAGCGACAGCAGGTGAGGGACGGAGCACAGGGCAGCCGCCGTACACGGCGCCGCCCTCTGCCCGGTTCACGACCCCGCGCCGAGGTCCGCCCCGGCCATCGGGACGATGGGGCACCTCCCGAGCCTCATCCCGGCCGATGGAAGCACCTGACGCCGTCCTGCGCTCGCAGGGGCAGGACTTCGACCGTCCAGGGCAGAGCCGCCGTCCCCGACCACCTGGCGGAGCCCGCCACCGAACCATGGCCGCGTGACGTAATCCGTCGCGCGGCCGACCCGCGCAAACGTGCTGGGGCCCGACACGGTCGTCCCGGGCTGTGGGCGCACCGTTCACGAAGGGTGGCCCGGCACAGGGCCCGTCGGCACCCGCCCAGGGACATCCGGCCCTGCCCGCACCGGCCTCCCCACGAGTTGACTGACGACTACAGGCGCCTGGTCCGGAGACCACCGGCGCCGTGCCGTGCGCACACCCGGCCGCAGAACGGCCGATGCCCCGCCGCACGGAACCTGATCACTGTCGGCAGCCCTGAAGGGCGGCCGGAACGGAGAGACGTCATGACCGATGCTCCGCAGCAGTCCCGTGCCTACCTCGTCGGCGGCGGCATCGCCTCGTTGGCAGCCGCCGTCTTCTTGATCCGCGACGGAGGCTTCGCCGGAGAGGACATTCACGTCCTGGAGGAGCTGCCGCTCGCCGGTGGCTCCATGGACGGCCGCGGCGAGCCTGCCGGATACGTCTCGCGCGGCGGACGCATGCTGGAGGACGAGGCCTACACCTGCCTGTGGAACCTCCTGGAAACCATCCCCACCCTCACCGACGACACGGTGTCGGTGCGTGAGGAGATCCGCGCCTTCAGCGCTCAGTGGCCCACGCACGCCAAAGCCCGGCTGATCGGCAAGGGCGCGGAGATCCTGGATGCGTCCGACTACGGCCTCGGCGCCCAGGACCGCCTGGAGCTGACCCGGCTGCTCGTGCTCCCGGAGCCGGTCATCGGGGCCCGCCGGATCGAGGACTTCTTCTCCCCGCACTTCTTCGCGACCAACTTCTGGGCGATGTGGCGCACCACGTTCGCCTTTCAGAACTGGCACAGCGCCATCGAACTCAGACGCTACTTCCTGCGCTTCATGCAGGAGTTTCCGCGCATGCACACCCTGGCGGGCGTGCGCCGCACCCGGCTCAACCAGTACGACTCGATCATCCGCCCCGTGCGGGCCTGGCTCGAAGAGCGCGGCGTACGTTTCGAGCACGGAGTGCGGGTCACCGACGTCGACTTCACCACCGAGGACGACGGCACCCGCCGGGTACGGCGCCTGCACCTCGACCGCGCCGGACGGCAGGACGCCTACGACCTCACCGACACCGACTACGCCTTCCTCACCCTCGGCTCGATGACCGCCGACGCCGCCTACGGCAGTGACGGCCGCGCACCCGAGCTGATCCGCGACAAGCGGGACGGCGCCTGGAGGCTGTGGGAGACCATCGCGGCCAAGGCCGACGACTTCGGCCGGCCGGCCGCCTTTTACGGGAACGTCGACGAGGCCAAGTGGGAGTCCTTCACGCTCACCATGCGCAGCCCACTGCTGCTGCACCGCATCGAGGAACTGTCCGGCAACCTCCCCGGCACCGGCGCCCTCATGACCTTCAAGGACTCCAACTGGCTGATGTCCGTCGTGGTTCCCCACGCCCCGCACTTCGAGGGCCAGCCGAAGGACGTCTACACCCTGTGGGGCTACGGCCTCTTCGTCGACAACGAGGGGGACTTCACAGGCAAGCCGATGGCCGAGGCCACCGGCCGGGAGATCCTCACCGAACTCCTCGGCCACCTGGGCCTGTCGGACATCGAGGAACGGATTGCGGCCACCACGACCGTCATCCCGGTGATGATGCCGTACATCACCAGCCAGTTCGCCCCTCGAACCACCCATGACCGGCCCCTCGTCATCCCCCGCGGCTCGGTGAACTTCGCCTTCCTCGGTCAGTTCACGGAGATCCCCGAGGACGTGGTCTTCACCGTCGAGTACTCCGTCCGCGGCGCCATGCGCGCCGTCTACGGCCTCCTCGGCCTCGAGCGCGAGATCCCCGGCATCTATCACGCCCTGGCCGACCCGAAGACGGCGTTCGGCGCACTCAAGGCCGCTCTGGCCTGATCGTTCCGACTGGAATCATCTGGTGTGCCCTGTGACATGGCCGAGGGGCTCCCGGCGGCAGCGTGCGAATGACATGGAATTCACCGTCCGGCCCGGCCAACTGGAACCCGATCGGACCGCGGCCCGGCCGCAGTCGGTCGGTGACCTCCCCTGACTGTCGGTGATGCTTCAGTGGTTGTCTGCCCCGACAAGGAGGACAAGCGCGGTGAGGGCGGCGGCGAGAGTCATCGCCGCCGCGGCCGGGACTGCGAGCACTCGCCGGTCCGCGGGGCGCTGCCGATGGGCGAGTACGAGCGCCACCCAGGCCGCCTGTGCGAGTACGCCGCCGATGAGGGCGAGCAGCAGTGGCATGAGGCCGCCCGGGATGGGCACGGCGCTCGTCACGAAGGCTCCCGCGACCGGACTCAGGCAGGCCAGCCCGATCCATGGAGCCACGCGCCGCTTCGGGTGGACTCCCAGCAGGGCGGCCAGCGCCAGCCCCTCGCCGGCCGCGTGAACCAGGAGCGCCACCATCACGGCGACTGACGGGGCCAGTGCCAGGGTCGCCCCCTCCAGAAAGCGATGCAGAGCGAGCCCCGATGCTGAGCCGATACCGCCCGCACGACCCCGCTCGCACGGGCAGCCGATACGGGCCACGGCGCCCGTCACCCCGTACGAGGCGAGCGCGGCGAGCGGCACTGCCCACTGCGGCACGCCGACCTCCTTCGCTTCATCCCACGCGTCGGGCAGAAGGTGGAGGACCGCGATGATCAGCAGAATGCCTGACGCCGCGGCAAGCAGGAGCTCAGACCGGCCGGATCCGCGCCGTGCCGACCAGGCACCGGCCGTGGTGGCCACAGCCACCAGGACCACGGCCACCAGCGTTTCGGCGGAGGGCAGCTACCGTCCCTTCGTCGGTCTGCGCGCCTGCCGCGCAGAGCACGGAGAGCAGCATGTCATCGGCGGTAGCAGTACGAATCCGAGGAGGCGTCGCCGCCTTGCAGGTGCGTCTGGTGCACGCGCAACCCGGAGAACTCCGTGCCGTGCGGGAAGAAGCCGCTGTCGACCACGAGCCCGCCGTGCGCGGTGTCGGCGTCGAGTTTGACCATCCACGGATCGATGCCCGCGGGATAGAACTGCTCGTCCCAGGCGGCATACAAGGAGTTCGTCAGGTACACCCGCCGCCCGTCCCGGCTGAGCTCGACCATCTGTGCTCCGCCGGTCAGTGGGACGTCCGGCTCGGCGGGGTGCGGCTGTCGGGTGACGATGCCGCCGAGACGCACGGCCGCGGTCTGCCTGGGACGGAACGGGTCGCTCACGTCGTACTGCAGCAGGTCACCGGTTCCCCAGGCGGATACGTACAGCCACTGGTCGTCCACCGACAGGTCGATGTCCGTGATCAATGGCGGCACGGCGCCGAACGGCTGCAGCGCCGGGGGCAGGTCCTCCGTCTGCGCGGGCTCGGCCGGGACGGTGATCTCCTTGTGGATCACGAAGTCCTCGCCCTCCCGGTTCCACAACCAGACCGATGCCGACAGGTCCCCCACATTGACCACGGTGTTGGTGAACCCCCACGTAGCCTCGGGGTCGTGCGCCGGGCGCAGTTCCAGGACCATCTGGTTCTCGTCCCCGAGGTCGAGGCTCTGCAGATGCCGGCCGGAGTCCAGCTCCCAGAAGTGCAGTGTGTGGCCGTACTGGCGACCCAGCAGCAGTTCGGGGACAACGCCGTTCTCGATCATCGAGGGGGACCCCCACTCGCTGGTCACGGCGATGTTCCGGCGCAGATGCCACCAGACGTCGTAGGCGAGCCGCTGCGGTCCGCGGTCGCTCTCCCAGGCGCGCAGCACTTCGAAGCTTTCGTGGTCCAGCAGCGCGACGCCGCCAGGCCCGTCCGCACCGTCCGCGCCGCCCAGGCAGGACAGGAACATTCCGTCGGGGCCGCAGTGGAGCGTGTGCGGGCGGGAGTATCCGGCCTTGGCGGCCAGTTCCTCGGGCTGGACCACCTTCACCAGGTGGGGGCGATCGGGATCGGGGCTGGTGTCGAAGACGTGCAGCCGGGACGAGCGCAGTCCCGGGACGATGAGGTAACGCCGTTCCGCGTTCTGGTGACCGGCGTGGGCCAGCGCGCTCGAGCAGGCGTTCCAGCCGAAGTGGTGCAGTTCGTTGCCCGGGTCGGGCAGCTCGGCGTGGGAGGTCACGCGGCCGTATGCGGAGGATTCGGGGTCGGTCGGTACCCACAGTGAACAATGCGTCGGCGCGCTGTGCGGTCGGGTCGAAACCGACTACATAGGCGAGTTTCTCAGGGGGTGCGGCGACGGCGTCCGCCGGAGAGCGGTACAAGGTGGGGTCGCTGTGATCGTCGCTGTGGTGAGCGTGCTCGGTCGTCGTCATGGCTGTTCCTCACTCCCCGAACGGGAGCCTGGACCCAGGTGGACTCCCGACAGAGCAGCCGGTCTCACTCGTTCGAGATCGACGTGCAGGCGGGGGATGGATATGTCCTGGATCAAGCGTTTCACACCCCTGGAGCCCTGCCAAGGCGACAGCGGACCACTCCCGTGCCCCTCCGTGGAGCCGAGGTCTCGGTGAGGGAGCCAGCTCTCGATGGGCTGACCAGGGCCTGTTGTGAAAGTAGATCAAGGCTGTAGATGATCACGGTCCGTGAGGCGTGCTGGTCCGTGGGACCGGGCGTACGACCTGTGCCGGCGCTGGCAGCGCACCGGCACCTGGAAACGGATCGCGGCCGTCAATGGCAAGCCTGTCGTCTGAGCGTCGACGCATCCGCGATGCATTCGCCCAGGAGCAGTGCAGCGACCGACTCCGGGGCCTCGTGCATTGCGTCGTGGCCGGTCGGGAGGTCGTGGACCCGCCATTCGGGATCGGCTTGGAGTCGGGTGCGGAGTTCAGCGAACGGCGTCCGGTCCTCCCATCCCGAGCAGTAGATGAACTCACGACGGGGGACCTGGGCGAGCGTGCCTGTGAGCCGGATCGTCTGCAGGAACGAGGCGAGGGGATGGGGACGGCGGCGGGGATCGCCGCCGCCCGGCGGTCGGACGGCATAGCCGGTGGCCGCAGCGCCGGCAGCGAACGCTTCCCGGTAGCGCTCGGTCGTTGACGACCAGCACGACTCGCCATCGCGTGGTACGTAGGCGTCGAGATGCACCAGTCGCGAGATCCGGCCGTCAGCGCGATCGGCGGCGGCGGCGATCACCATCCCGCCGTAGCTGTGGCCGACCAGCGTCGCGCTGGTGGTGTGGGTGCGATCGAGGAGCTGCAAGACGTCGTCGGCGTGCGTGTCGAGGTTGGCGGTCGCGACCGTCGCGTTGTCGTCGTCCGGCCGCAGACCGGTCAGGGTCAGGGCGTGAACGGCATGACCGGCACGCTCCAACAGCGGAACCACCGCCTCGAACGACCAGGAGCCGTGCCAACCGCCGGGCACGAGGACGAACGTCGCCATGCGTTTCTCCTCCTTCTCGAGCCGCGGCATCGAGGCACGCTGCCTCGATGCCATGTGGTTCGGTCGGGCGCTTTGCGCGACTGAAGACCACTCCGCATGGAGGCAGTGTCACGAGATCGAGGTGTGGCCGGCTAGCGATAGGATGCCAACTGATGCCTGTTCGCCGCCAACCTCCCCGGATCGCCGGTGTGACGTCACATGTGTGGCCGTCTGGCGGGCGCCACCTCTGGCCATCCGGCGAAGCAAGCGCAGTGCAGTCGCACGCACGAGGACACCTGGTCTACGCAGCCAGCGGCGTCTTGACCGTTCACACCGAGCGCGGCACGTCGATCGTTCCCGCCAACCGGGTCGCCTGGACCCCTGCCGAGTTCACGCACCATCACCGCGCCCACGGCGACACCGACATGCGCATCGTCTTTCTCACGCCATCCCTCGCCCGGCTCATACCGGACCATCCCGCCGTGTTCCTCGCCTCCGGCCTCGCCCGCGAGGTCCTGCTCGCCCTGACCGGCCCCCGCAACTACGACGACGCCGCCGCGCCTGACTACAGCCGCTCCGCGCGCCATCGCCTCCTTCGAGTCCTCGTCGATGAACTCCGCGAAGCACACGAACAGCCACTGCACCTGCCGGAGCCACGGGACGACCGACTGCAAGCCATTGCCCGGATGCTGTACGAGACGCCGGCAGACAACGCCACGCTGGCCGAACTCGGGAAGACGATCGGAGCCAGCACCCGCACCCTCAGCCGACTGCTCCGCAACGAACTCGGCATGACCTTCTATGAGTGGCGCACACAGCTACGCGTCTACCACGCGCTCGTACTCCTCGCCGACGGCCACGACACCACCCAAACCGCCTACGCCTGCGGATGGGCCAACCCCAGCAGCTTCATCTCAGCGTTCACCAACATCATCGGAACGACCCCGGGCCGCTACCGAACCAGTCGCCAGACCACCGCCCACGCATCCCAACTCCCGACGGTGGCCAAGTCCTCGGGGTGATTCGTACGCGTCACGCCGGCCGGTGCGCGCACGGTGGCTCGGTAGTTGCCGGTCTGGCGCAGTACTGCAGCAGGCTGGAGGTCAGAGCAGCGTGTGGAAGCACAGCCCCGGCTGGAACGAGCTGGATACACTGGTGACCCTGAATCAGGACGGGGGCGGAATGGGCGCAGGCATCAGCGTGGACCTCTTGGTGACCGGAGAGTCGGGAGTCGACGCCGAAGAACTCGACGCACTCGGAAGGCAGTTACGGCGACAGCTGCTCGAACTCGACGTGGATGACGTCCGGGCGGCCCGCTCCGGCACGGACATCCCGTTCGGCGCCAAGCCTGGGGAGCTGATCGCCGCAGGCGCCCTCGTCGTCTCCCTCGCGCCTGTTGTCCTGCCCGCGGTCCTCCAACTCCTCGACACCTGGATGCAGAACCGGCCGGTGCACAGCATCAAGGTGGAACGGGACGGCCGCAGCATCGAACTCGGCGACGCCACACCCGAGGAGCGGCAACGGCTGATCGATGACTTCCTGAACGGTTCGGGAACCCACTCCGACGGAGAGTGACACCAGTGAGCGGCGCCGAGGGAAGCAGAGACGCGCTGCTGATCGCCACCGGCCTCTACGACGACCCTTCGCTCCGGACCCTTCGTTCACCGGGCCAGGACTGCGCGGGCCTCGCCGAAGTGCTGAGCGACCCCCTCATCGGCGGGTTCCGCACCGAGCAAATGGTCGACATGCCCGCGCACCAAGTGACCCGCGCACTGGAGAGGTTCTTCCGTGACCGGAGCCGCAACGACCTGTTGCTGCTTCACTTGTCCTGTCACGGTCTCAAGGACGACGACGGTCACCTGCACTTCGCCGCCCGGGACACGGACAAGAGTCTGCCGGCCTCGACCGCCATCCCCGCCGCGTTCCTGCATGACCGGATGGCACGCTGCCGAGCCCGAACCATCGTGGTCCTGCTGGATTGCTGCTACAGCGGGGCGTTCCTACCGGGTGCCAAAGGCGACGACCAGGTCCACCTGCGCGATGAGCTGTCCGGGCACGGCCGCGCGATCCTGACGGCGACCAACCGCACCGAGTACGCCTGGGAGGGTGACCGGCTGGAGACGATGGCTCCGCAGCCCTCACGGTTCACGGGCGCCCTGATCAAAGGGCTGCGCAGCGGCGCGGCGGACCTGAACGGCGACGGGCGGATCACTGTCACGGAGCTGTACGACTACGTTTACGAGGAGTTGCACCGCAGCGCGGCCAGGCAGTCACCCAGAATGTGGGCCGAGCTCGAGTACCAGGTCACCATCGCCCGGGTGGCGCCGGCTAGTCCGGAGACCGGCGTTCCCACAGGTACGGCGGCGAACGCTCGCGCTGTCGGGCCCGAGGTGCACCCGATGGAGATCGCAGGCGCCCTGCAGCGCGAGTGCGACATGAACGCGACAGTCCGGGACGGTGAGCGTACGGTCGCCCCGAACGACTTTGTCGTGGAGATGAGTGCCCGCGACCACGAGCACCTCAGCCCGCGCTCGGGTCAGCTGGGAGACGAGCTCTGCGCTCTGGTACGTGATTACGCCCAGCAGCAGCGGTACACGTTCATGGGCCCGATCAGGGTCCACCTGGAGAAGGCCGTCGACCTCGACGCCGGTATGTTCCGGGTCCGCACTCGCACGCTGGCATCGAGCACTTCGCAGGGCGTCCCCGGCGTTCAGGACGGTCCGCTGACCGCAGAGCGCCCCCAGGGCGGACATGGTTACCCTCCGGCTGCGGCCCCGCCCATGCCCGATGCCGCCGACCGGCCGCCAGTGGCGCCGCCCGATCAACAGCCCGAGCCTGTCGCCGCTCCGGCCAGTGGCCGCGCACCCGAGACGGGTGGGAAAGCCCGGGCCGAGGCTCCGGCTACCGACTCCGCCACCGGATCCTTCAGCGACATCATGGACGCGTTCTTCGGAAGCAAACCGTCCCAGCCGCCGCCCCAGGTTCCGCGGACGCGATCGCCTCGGGGCCAGGACGCCCTGATCAGCCTGGACGTCACGCTCGAGGAGGCGGCCTTGGGCGCCCTGAAGGAGATCCAGGTCGACACGGCGGTCGTCTGTTCCGCCTGCACGGGTCTCGGAGCGGCTCCCGGTTCGGTGCCCGTCGTCTGCACCACGTGCTCGGGGACCGGCCAGAGCACGGCCAAGCGATCACTTCTGGGCAAGGCGGTGAAGGGGCAGGACTGCTCGCGGTGCAACGGTTTCGGCACCCTCCTGCCCAGGCTCTGCCGCGACTGCAGGGGCGACGGGCGGCTGAGAAGCCGACGTACGCTCACCGTCCAGGTCCCGGCGGGCGTCGACAGCGGCATCCGTATCCAGCTCGCGGGCGAAGGCGAGGCGGGCCCGCGCGGAGGTGCGGCGGGCGATCTGTATGCAGAGATCAGGATGCTGCCGGACGCGCGATTTCAGCGCCGCGGCGACGATCTGCACACCACCGTCAGGATCCCGCGCGAACTGGCCCAGTCCGGCGGCACGACGCAGGTCGACACCCTGAACGGTCGAAAGACCATCAAGGTGCCCCCGGGAACCCCGACAGGCCGGACCCTGAAGCTGCACAACTTCGGTATGACCCAGCTCGGGGGCGGTGGGCGCGGGGACCTTCTCGTACGGCTGGAGGTGATCTAGCCTCGCGCTTTCACCAGACGGGTGGTCCGCCCCTTGATCAGAAACGCGAGAAGCGCTTCTGACCTGCAGCGATAGGACTTGTCGAGGGTCCTTTTGGCTGCGAGGAGGCGTCTCCCCGGCACCGGCGGGCAACTCCTCCTCGGGCACCCCCATGCCCGCCCAATGCTCCCGCAACGTGGAGTGCCCGCCTTGCGACGGCTCTGGAACGTACCCCAGAGCCCCGGCCCAGCAGCGGCCCTCGTCCTGATCACCGCCGCAGAACGTGAGTGTGGTTCTCGTAACGGGGCGTGGGGCCGTCCAGGCGCTTAGGGTATTAGTGCTGATCTCATGATTTATCCATAAAGGCACGTATTCGGTGGCGAAAGAGCAGCAGGCGCCCGAGTTGCCTGGCGCGCCTGGAGTGGTGCAGGCCGCGGACCTGCCGTACCAGCAGTCCGCCTTGGCCGCTGCTCGGGCTGTGGCTCAGGGTGCTGCCCTGGTGGCCGCAGTGCTGGGCGCGGTGGGTCTGTCCGGCTGGATCCTCGGCATCGACGTCCTGAGGCGGGTGCCCGGCACCGACGCCGTCATGAGCGCGAACACCGCCATGGCGCTACTGGCACTCGGCGTCTCCCTGTTCCTGGTGGCTCACGGATGGGTCACCCCCTGGGCGATCGCCGTGGCCCGGGCGGCCGCAGCTCTGGCCGCCTTGATCGGCGGGCTCACCCTCGTGGAGTACGCGACCGGGACGGGCCTGGGCATCGACCAACTGCTCTTCAAGGACGACACGGCGCGGCTGGCGGCGGAGGTGCCCGGACGGATGGCACCGAATACGGCTGCGGCACTGGTAGTTGGGGGCGTGGCGGCACTGTGCGCGAGCACGTCCCGACTTCCCGCCTGGACGAGTCAGGTCCCGGGGCTGGCCGTCCTCGTGCTGGGGATGCTGCGCCTGTACGGGTTCGCGTACGCCGTGCCTGAACTGGAACGGTTCGGCGCTTACAAGGGCATGGCCCTGTACACCGGGCTGGCCCTGGTGCTGCTGGGCATCGCCGCCTTCCTGGCCCGGCCGGACCTGGGTCCTGCGGCGCTGCTGATGAACGCGGGCGCCACAGGGGTGCTGGGGCGCCGGCTGTTCGTCACCGTCCTGGTGGTACCACCGCTGCTGGGCTGGCTCGTCCTGGCCGGTGAGGACGCGGGACTGTTCGGAACGCGTCTGGGCATCGCGCTGCTGGTGGGCGGGCACGTGACCGTGTTCACCGCTGTCGTCTTCGCGACCTTGGCCGTGGGCCGCCGTATCGAGGTGGCCCACGCCCGTGCCGAGTGGCAGGTACGGCAGAACGAACTGCTGCAGGCGTTCATGGACCACACGCCCGCGGTGATGTTCATCAAGGACCTGGAGGGTCGCTTCCTCGCGGTCAACACGACGTTCGAGGAGAGCCTGGGCGTGTCCCGCGAACGGATACTGGGCCGCCGGGACCGGGATGTCCTGCCGCCCGACCTCACGCATCAGGCACGGGTCGCCGACCTCACCATGCTCGCCCGGGGTGCCCCCGTGCAGCGGGAGGAACTGCTCGCCCTGCCGGGAGGCTCACGGGACTTCCTCACCAGTCTGTTCCCGCTCAACACTCCGTCCGGCAAGCCCTATGCCGTCTGCGGTGTGGTCACCGACATCACCGAGCGAGTCGCGGCCGAGCGCGAGGTCGGACGGGCCAACCGGCGTTTCCTCGCGCTGCTGGAATCGGCACCCGACGCCCTGCTGATCACGGACGGCCGAGGCGTCGTCGTCATGGCCAATGCGCAGGTGCGCCGATTGTTCGGCCATGCGCCGGCCGACCTGCTGGGCACCGGGGTCGTCGATCTGGTGCCCGCCCCCCGACGTCGACGCCACAGCGCCCTCCTCCGCGCCTACCTGCGACAGGCGGCCCCGAAGCCGATCGTTCTGGACCGGGGCCTGTACGGGATGCACAGCGGCGGCGGTGAGTTCCCCGTCGAGGTGAGTGTCAGCAGCCTCCAGGCCGAAGAGGAGACACTGGTCTTCCTGACCGTACGGGACATCACCGAACGCAGGCAGGCCGAGGCCGAACGCGCCGAGCGCTACGAGGAGCACCGACGCATCGCCAACACCCTGCAGCACAGCCTCATGGGCGAGCCGCCCCGTGTGCCCCACCTGCCCAGCGCCCACCGGTACCTGGCGTCCGTCCAGGACCCCGGAGTCGGCGGCGACTGGTTCGACATCGTTCCCCTGGACCAGGACCGTACCGGCATCGTCGTCGGCGACGTGATGGGCCGGGGGCTGGAGGCGGCGGCCGTCATGGGCCAGTTGCGCGCCGCCTCCCACGCGCTGGCCCGCGCGGGCATACCGCCCAGCCGGCTCATGACCGGGCTGGACGCGTTCGTCAACGACTTGGCGGACCAGCTCGTCACCTGTGTCTACCTGGTGACAGACCGGAGCGCCCACGAGGTCACCCTGTGCTCGGCGGGCCACCTCCCGGTCATCGTCCGGCCCCCGGACGGGCCTGCCCGCCAGCTGAAGGCACCGGTCGGTGTGCCGCTGGGCGTCAACGATTCGTGCGGCGGCGGGGTGCCGTTCCGGCAGACGACCCAGCCGCTGCGCCCGGGCAGCACCCTCGCGCTCTACACCGACGGACTGGTCGAGAGGCCCGGCACCGACATCGAGGCCCAGATCGACCTTCTCGCCCAGACCCTCGACGTCGCGCTGAAGGGCGCTCCCGCGGATCCGCAGAGCCTGGACCAGGCCGCGGACCGGCTGATCAGAACTCTCATTCCGGACATCTCCGTGCATGACGACGACGTGACCCTGCTGCTGGTCGGGCTGCCCGAGTGTGAGGGGAAAGGCTCCCGGAGTGCGCGTGCCCACACCGGCGTGAACGGCGATGTCGAACGGAAATGACAGAAATCTGTAAATTTGTACAGTAGGGCTTACGGCTGTCAGGCGTGCGACGGTCGCGCGCGTGCGCATGAACCTCGCAAGCGAGGGCAAGTATGTTCGACTTGAGTGCGCCGATCGTGGCCACATTCATCGTGTATGTGGCCGTCATGATCGGAACAGGTGTCTGGGCCCACAGCCGCACTCGCACCTTCGCCGACTTCGCCCTGGGGGGCCGCAGGCTCAGCGCGTTCGTCGCCGCCCTGTCCGCAGGGGCCAGCGACATGTCCGGCTGGCTGTTCCTCGCCTTCCCCGGAGCGGTGTACGCGGCCGGCGTCGGCGCCAGTTGGATCGCGGTCGGTCTGGTGGTCGGTACCTACCTCAACTGGCTGTTCGTCGCGCCGAGGCTGCGCACCTACACCGAGCGCGCCGGGAACGCCGTGAGCCTGTCGGCCTATCTGGAGGAGCGGTTCGAGGACCGCACCCGGACGCTTCGGATGGTCTCGGCGGCGGTCACTCTTGTGTTCTTCACCGTCTATGTCGCCAGTGGGCTGGTGGCCGGCGGACTACTGTTCACACATATCTTCGATGTCAGGTTCGGGCTCGGAGTGGCCCTGACCGCCTTGGTGATCGTCGTCTATTCGTGCCTGGGCGGCTTCCTCGCCGTGAGCCTGACGCACGTGATGCAGGGCACGCTGATGTTCGTCGCCCTGCTCGTGCTCCCCGTCGTCGGCATCGGGGCGCTCGGCGGCTTCGGGGCACTGCGCGACGCCCTCAACAGCAGGACACCCGACCTCCTGGACATGGGCGCCAAGGTCGACTACGGGAACGGAGGGTGGTCGGCAGGCGGGTCGCTCGGCGCCGTCGCGATCACCTCGCTGCTCGCCTGGGGTCTCGGCTATTTCGGGCAGCCGCACATCCTGGCCCGCTTCATGGGCATCCGCAGCACCACCGCCATCCCCGCGGCCCGCCGTATCGAAACCGTGTGGGTCATCGTCGTGCTCGGCGGCGCCACACTCGTCGGCCTGGTGGGCATCGCGCGGTTCGGCACGAAGCTCCACGACCCGCAGACGGTGTACCTCGGTCTCAGCCGGACACTGCTGAATCCCTGGGGCGCCGGACTGATGCTGATCGCCGTGCTGGCCGCGATCATCTCGACCGCGGACAGCCAGCTTCTCGTGTCGTCCGTCGCCCTCACGGAGGACTTCTACCGCGCGTTCCTCAACCGGCGCGCCTCGGAGAGGGCACTGGTGTGGGTCGGCCGTGTCGCCGTTGTCGCCGTGACCCTGGTGGCCTTCGTGATCGCGCTCAGAGGCGGCGGGCTGCTGGGCATCGTCGCCTACGCCTGGGCGGGCTTCGGGGCCGCCTTCGGACCGGTCGTCCTGCTCTCGCTGTACTGGCCGCGCATGACCTGGGCCGGAGCCATGGCCGGCATCGTGTCGGGCGCGACCACGGTGCTGCTGTGGAAGCAGATCAATCCGCTGCTCGGTCCCTTCGAGTCGGGCATCTACGAGATGGTCCCGGGCGTCCTGGTCGCCACGGCCGCCGCACTGGTCTTCGGCAGGTTCGTCGGCAGACCCCCGAAACGGGCCTTCTGGCGGATGCCAGGCGGCGGGGTGAGCCGACTGATGCTCACTCCCTTCCTCACCCACGCGCCGGTCGGCATCGCCGTTCTCGACACGGATCTTCGGTACGTCTGGGTGAATGAGTCGCTGGAGCGCCAGATCCCGCTCGAGCGACGGCTGGGGCGGCGGATGGCGGAACTGCTGCCGAAGGCGCAGGCCGAGGCCTTCGAGGAGAAGATGCGCGAGGTCCTGAAGAGCGGGGCCCCGGTGATGGACTACGAATACCGCGGCTCCGGTCACCCGGACCCCGACGGCGGCCGCGCGATCTCCGCCTCCTTCTTCGCCATGAAGGACCGCCACGGCCGGAGCGTGGGTGTTTGGTACATGGTCATCGATGTCACCGAGCGCCGGCGGGCCCAGGAACGCCTGGCCCTGCTCAACGACGCCGCCGCCCGCATCGGCAGCACCCTGGACGTGAGGCAGACCGCGCAGGAACTGGCCGACGACGCCGTGCCGTCCGTCGCCGATTTCGTCGCCGTGGACCTGTTGGACTCGGTCATGAGGGGCGAGGAACCGGCACCCGGGCCCGTCGGGATGTCGCCCGTCGTCCGGCGCGCGGCGCAGCAGTCGGTGCGAGAGGGCTGCCCCGAGGCGAGTCTGGCCGTGGGGGAGACGGTTCGACGTGCCGCCTCGTCGCCCGTGACCCGCTGTCTGCTGGAGAGCAGGACCCTGGTGGAACGGATCCTGGACCGCACCGCCAGCCCGTGGGTGACCGAGGACGAGTCGCTGGGCGCCTCCTTCCTCGACTACGACTTCCACTCGGTGATGGTGATCCCGGTACAGGCGCGCGGCGTCACCCTGGGCGTGGCGACGCTCGCCCGGTCCCAGCGGCTGGGCCCCTTCGAGGAGGACGACGTACGTCTCGCGGAGGAACTCGTCTCCCGTGCGGCGGTGTGCATCGACAACGCTCGCCGTTACACCCGCGAGCGCACCGCGGCCCGTTCCATGCAGCGTTACCTGCTGCCGCAGGACCTGACGGGAGGATCCGCTCTGGAGGTGGCGTCGTGGTATCTCCCGGCGGATGTCCCCACTGGGGTGGGCGGCGACTGGTTCGACGTGATTCCCCTCTCCGGAGCACAGGTCGCGCTGGTCGTCGGGGACGTGGCCGGGCACGGCATCAACGCGGCGGCGACCATGGGGCGCCTGCGCATCGCCGTACGCACGCTCGCCAACCTCGATCTCTCCCCGGACGAACTGCTGGCCCATCTGGACGACCTGGTCATCGGCCTCATGGGGGCGCACGACAGCGATGCCTCGGCGGCGGCCGAGGCCGATGCCGCGGGCACCGCGTTCATGGGCGCCACCTGCCTGTACGCCGTCTACGACCCGGTCGACAGGCGGTGCACGCTGGCCCGGGCCGGTCACCTCCCTCCGGTGATCGTCGGTCCCGACGGCGGCGCCGACATCCTGGACCTGCCCGCCGGACCGCCACTCGGGCTCGGGTATCTCCCCTTCGAGTCCGTCGAACTCGAGCTGGCCGAGGGCAGCCTCATCGCGCTCTACACCGACGGCCTCGTCGAGTCCGTCGACCGGGACATCGACGTCGGGCTCTCCCGGCTCGGCGACGTCCTCGCGGCGCCCCGGCCGACCCTGGAGGAGACCGGCCGCCGGGTGATCGACGATCTCCTGGTCGGTCCGCCGTCCGACGATGCGGCCCTGCTCCTTGCTCGAACCCGTGTCCTGGCCCGCGACCGGGTCGTCTCCTGGGACCTGCCCAGCGATCCGGCCATCGTCGCGCACGCCCGCACACTCGCCGCCCGGCAGCTGACGGAGTGGGGTATGCCCGAACTGACGTTCACCACGGAACTCATCGTCAGTGAGCTGGTCACCAACGCCATCCGCCATGCGACCGGACCGGTCGGTCTCCGCCTGATCCGGGACCGCGGCCTGATCTGCGAGGTCTCCGACAGCAGCAGCACCTCGCCACGCCTGCGCCATGCTCGCACCACCGACGAGGGAGGACGGGGCCTGCTGATCGTGGCCCAGCTCGCCCACCGGTGGGGCACCCGCTACACGAGGACCGGCAAGATCATCTGGACCGAGCAGGCTGTTCCGGCGGCACCGGCGCCTAGTGCCCCGGCAGGCAATGTCTGCCCGTGAAGGAGCGGCGTCGGATTGACCGGACAAGCCTCGCCGGCAGCCCACAGCCCGACACGTCAACGGGCGTGCGACCCCGACGAAGCAAGCCAACGTCGGCCAGTCCTCGTGGCGGTGGTTCGGGCGGCCCTCCGCGTAAATTCTTGGGCGATGACGTGAGCAATGCCCAGCATCGGCGTCGACGAGGACCACGACTCCTCATTGTTTTCGTTCCGGTGCGTAGTTGAACGTATGCGCAGTGCTATCGACGTGGCGCGAAGTCCTCTTGAGACGGCCCGGAGGCGGCAAAAGACTGCTGCGGTAGCAAGGCTGCGCCTGCGTCCCCGGAGCCGCGGCACAGCAGTCACGATCGCAAGGTGAGGAGAACGCCGATGCCCGATGCCGGCCATCGAGACGCCGCACACTCGATCACGCTGACCGACGGCACCGCCACAGGGACCCGTGAGGCGGTCCCCGTCGACCTGGTGCCGGTCCAGGAACTGCACCGCCGCTGCTCGCTGGGCAGCCGAGCCCTGCGATACCACGCAGGCAAGTCCGGGCTCTCACCCGCCGAATGGCGTCAGTTGTCCAGCCCGGACCGCGGCACCACGCTGGTGACCACTCCGGCCGAGCGGACGGACCACATCATCGCCATGACCAACGTCATGCGCACCGATCAGCAAGGGGTGGGCGAACTCGCGATCCTGGTCGAGGACGCGTGGCAGGCCAGGGGGCTCGGCACCGCGCTGGCCGAACATGCGGCGATCGTGGCCCGCCGCGAGGGACACCACACGCTGGCCGCCGCGGTGGCGGCGAGCAACAAGCCGATGCTCCATGTCCTGGGGAAACTGGACGCGACGCCCGTCGACGCCACCGGGCCCGTGCTCGACCTCCGCATCCTGCTCTAGGTCCGGCAATGCGTCGCCATGAACTCACCGATCACCAGGGGGAGCGCAACAGTCCGCGTGTCACACCCCGTCGGACCACCCATGTCACTTGGTGCTGGCTGAAGTTGGGGGTGCCGTGACTCATCGGTGAGCGGCAATGGATCATGAAACATATGTCTCATACATCTCGACGAAGGCTCCTCGCCACCTTCGCGGCCTCTGCCGCCGCTGCCCCGCTCACCAGTCTGGCCGCCGCCCCGGCGCGTGCCGCCGCAGCGGCAGACGTGCCGGCCTTCCCGGGGTCGGCCGGCCTGTCCTCGGCCCGTTCGTGGGTGACCATGGCACCGCTGGGCGCCCCGTACTTCACCCCGGTGGCCCTCACCACCCCACTCACCACCACCGTGCTCTCCGGCACCCCGGCCCGCACCGAGGTCACCTCCGGCGGCAAGCGCGTCGCGCTGCTGACGCACGGCGCGCAAACCGTCGTACTGCCCGGCCCGCAGCGGACGTTCGCGGAGAACAAGCGGCCCTTCGTGGACGACTTCCAGCGGACACTGCCGGACGTTGCGCTGGACGTGGAGGACCGGGTGTACTGGGGAACCTCGCCGGGCGGCGGCAAGTGGGTCACGTCCGAAACCTTCAAGACCGACTTCTCGGTGGTGCCGGGCACCGGCATCATCGACCTCACGACCGCCGGGTACAGCCGGCACGCCAGCCTGCGCGACGGCGAGATCACCGACGTCGACGTGCGCTGCACGGCCAGGTTCGACAAGGTCCCGACGGGTCAGGCCTGTTCATTCGCGCTGACCTTCGGCTACGGCAGCGCCCAGAACCACTATCGGGCGCGGCTGTCCTTCCTCACCTCCGGGGCGGTCGAGATGCGGTTGGAGAAGGAGGTCACCAACGACGTGACCCCGTTGGAAACGGCGGTCACCCTGGCCACGGGTGTTCCGGCGGGGACCGACTGGACGATCCGGGTGCGGCGGGAGGGCGCCCGCATCCAGGCGAAAGTCTGGCCGTTCGCGTCGGCGGAACCGTCTTCGTGGGCCTTCGACGTCACCGACTCCACGCCCACGTTGACCAAGGGTCGGGTGGGCCTGCGCGCCTTGGCCAACGAGGGCTGCACCAACCTGCCGGTCCGACTGTCTGTGAGCCGCCTCGAGGTGGACGCCGCAAACTGGGCGGTCCTGCCGACCGTCACGCACGGCGACTGGGTGCGTCTGCTGCCCGAACCGTTCGACGGCACCTGGACGGCCGAGCTGGAAGAGACGATCCGGGGCTGGGCCGGATCCACCGTCCCGGACGTACTCGCGTACGCTGCGATGTTCCTCGGCGGCGCCCCGGCGGTCACGGCCGGCGCCGGACCGGCCCAGGGCAGGCAGGTGCTGGGCGAGGCCGGGTACGGCTATCTCGACGCGCAGGGATACCGGCTCGAGGGCGCCGACTTCCACGAGTACATGAAGGTGGGCTGGACCTTCCCGGACGGCACGTACAAGGGGCCGTCCGGCAAGCAGGTCGGCAACCTCGACTGCTCGGGCTACACGCGCATGGTCTACGGCTACCACCTGGGCGTTCCCCTGGCAGCCGAGGAGGACACCTCGGGCACCCGGATCCCGCGCAAGTCCCGGCACATCGCCGACTACGCGCCGGGCGTGGTCGTCGACCGTGCTACCGGGACCACCCCGCCCGCCGCGGCCCTGCTCCAGCCCGGCGACCTGGTGCTGTTCAACGCCGACTCCAGTGACGACACGGTCAGCCTGACCGTCGATCACGTCGGCATCTACCTGGGTCTCGACGGCGGCGGCAAACGCCGCTTCTTCTCCAGCCGCAAGACGGTCAACGGGCCCACCATGTCCGACCTGGGCGGCGCGTCCCTGCTCGACGGCTCGGGGACGTACGCCAAGACACTGCACACCGTGCGCCGAATCTGAGGCGGGTCAGCAGCCACTCAGCCGACGTCCCCCAGGAACCGGTGGGTGCGGATCCCGAAGGTCCGGCCGCCCGGCAAAAAGGCTGTGTTGCGATGCAACCTGCCCTCGAGCCCGTGCGTATTAGAGGCGATACCGCACCTGACTCGGGGGATTACATGTACTTGGACCGTTCGGCCGGTGGGACCGTCGGCCGTTTCGGCGCTGTTGTCGTGGCCTGCGCGGCCCTGTTCTCGGCCGCCGGCTGTTCGACGGACGCGGGGTCCGGCATCAGGGTGGCCGCTGACGCGCCGGATGCCCGGGCCTCCACCGCGGCGGCCGACAAGGCCGCAGGAAGGCACAACGACGGCGCGGGCAAGGAGCCCGGTGCACGCCCGGTTCCGTCGGTGCCGGAGCCCGCCGTGCTCGCGCAGGCGCGGGTGAACATATCCGACGGCCAGACGGTCGGAGTGGGCATGCCGATATCCGTCACCTTCTCGCATCCGGTCCCAGCCGCCGACCGCAAGGGGGTGGAGAGTTGGCTGCGCGTACAGACCTCGTCCGGCACGAAGGGCGCGTGGAGCTGGGTGAAGGACCACAACCTCCTGGACGGTCAGCGCGTCGACTTCCGACCCAGCACCACCTACTGGCAGTCCGGCACCCGGATCTCCCTCCGTCTCGGCTCGCACGGCGCCCGGCACTTCACCATCGGCCGGTCGCTGGTCGCCACGGTCGACGCGAAGACGCACATGATGACCGTCCGCACCGGTGGTACGTCACAGCGCATCCCGGTCACCACCGGGGCGCCGGGGACGGACACCTGGAACGGGACGATGGTCGTCATGGACAAACAGGCCAAGGTGTACATGGACTCCCGCACCGTGGGCCTCGGCGACACCTACCATGACTACTACTACTGGGCCGTACACCTGACGACGTCGGGGACGTACGTGCACCAGAACCCGCGGGCCAACACCGAGGCCGGACACCGTAACGTCACCCACGGCTGTGTCGGCCTCGCCTCCAACGGCACTGCCCAGCGCTTCTACGACGAGGTACGGGTCGGCGACGTCGTCACGGTCACCGGGGCGGACAAGGCCCCCGTCGCCGCCGGCAACGGCTACGGCGACTGGAACCTGACCTGGAAGCAGTGGCTCGCGCACAGCGAGGCCGGCGCCACCACGACTGCATGACCCCCATCGCACCGGCCCTGCGCCGCACGCGCTCCGCGCCGCAAGAAGAGAGCACGACAAGGTGACCGAGGACGACTTCGACCTCTTCTACACGGCTGCCTGCCCGCGTCTGGTGGGTCAGCTGTACGCCCTGACGGGCGACTACGCCGAAGCTCAGGACGTGGTCCAGGAGGCGTTCGCACGCGCCTGGGAGCGGCGTTCGTCCGTCCTGAACGGAGACCAGGACCCGGAGGCGTGGATCCGCACGGTGGCACACCGTCTGGCGATGAGCCGCTGGCGGCGGGCGCGCCGCTGGTGGGAGCTGGTGCGGAGCGAGTCCGTGCCGCGGCCGGTGCCCGAACCGAACCCGGACCATGTGGCGTTGGTCGCCGCCCTGCGGCGCCTGCCGGATGCCCAGCGGACCGCGATCGTGCTGCATCACCTGTGCGATCTGAGCGTGGAGCAGATAGCCGCTGAGACCGGTGCGGCCGTCGGCACCATCAAGGCACGTCTGTCACGCGGCCGTTCGGCACTCGCCGCTCACCTGGTGAGCGAGGAAAACCATTCCACGGAGGAAGCCTGTGTCTGACCAGCCACCACCGCAACCCCTGACCGAGACGGAGTTGTCGGCGCGGCTCCGTGGCCTGGCCGCGCAGGGCGCGGCACCGGCCACAGGGGCACAGGCGAGGAATCGGGCACAAAGCCGTCGCCGCACCCAGCGCGTTGTGCTCTCCACCACCGTGCTGGCGGCGGCGGCCCTGACCGCCGTCATCTCCGGCGCCCTCGGCTCGGCCACCCAGGCGGCCGCACCCCCTGCGGCGTCCGTGTCCCACACCCCCACACCCGCCCCGTCCCCGACACCCGTCCAGCGGGTGACGATCGACCTGGACGCCCACACACTGACCATCAAGGGCAGGAGGTTCCCCATCAGCGGGGTGCAGGACAACTGCCCGATCGGCGAGAGGGCGGTCACGGTCACCGCCAAGTACCCCACCCTGACCATGCCCCCCGACCAGTACACCAAGCTGACCAAGTATGTGGACGTCAGGCAGTGGGCCGTCACCTTCACCGACGGCCGTTACCACGAGCGGCTGCTGATGTGGGCGCTGGACCCCTCCGCCGGTCTCAACAGCATCGGTCACAACGCCGGTGCCGGCTCCATCGCCCTCGCGCCCCAGGCCGGGAAGTGGGTGTACGACGCCATCAAGCCCGGCGCGCGTGTGGAGATCAAGGGCCGGCAGGCCGCGAGCGCGGATGCGGACTCCGTGTGCTACGACCGCCAGCCGGTCACCGGCGACCACTGATGCCCACACCCTGCGTCATGCGCAGCCGACGACCGGCCGGAGTCCAGGTCAATTGGCCATACAGGCAGACATGTTGATCTCCGGCTGAGTACATGTGCGATGGCTGATGCAGCGCATTTGGCTTCCTTTACCCAAGACCCCCACTCCTGAGAGCGTCGAACCCCGATGACTGAATTCGCTGCCGAGACACCCGAGAACGCCTACCTTCCGGGTGGCCGGCGCCGGCACCGCAAGCCCAGACAGAACGGCACGGGAACCGGTCGGCGCCGGGCCCTCGTCCTCGCCATGGCCGTGCCCGTGGCGTCCGCCGCCCTGGCGGGTCCGTCCGCCTTCGCCGCCCCAATGGGTGTCGGTACGACGGCCAAGACCCACGACGTGGACACGGGCGACCAGCAGATGGCCAAGAACCTGAAGACCCGGGTACTCGATCAGCGACTGGGCTCCAACGTGAGCGGCGTGGTCCTCAACGCGGATTCGAACACCACCGTCTGGGGCCACCACGCCTCCACCGCGCTGATGCCGGCGTCCAACGCCAAGCTCGCCACGTCGACCGCCGCCCTGACCGTGCTCGGCCCGCAGCACCGGTTCACCACGAAGGTCGTCTACGGCCACGGCACCCTGACCCTCGTCGGGGGCGGCGACCGCACGCTGACCACCGCCGACATCGCAGAGTTGGCGAAGACCGCGATCGCCGGACTCAAGGCCGCGGGCCGGACCACCGTGAAGGTCACCGTCGATGACAGCCTGTTCCCTGCGCCGACCCTGGCCCAGGGCTGGAACGACGGCTACTACCCCGACACCGTCGCCCCGGTCCGCGCGCTGGTCGTCGACGGGCACGGCGTCCAGGACACCTCCATCGACGCCGGGCAGGTCTTCGCCAAGCAGCTCGCCGCGCACGGCATCACGGTCACCGGCGACATCACCCGCGCCACCGCACGCCCGACGGACGTTCCGGTGGCCCAGCACAAGTCGGCCCCGCTGTCGAACATCGTCCACATGATGCTCAAGCACAGCGACAACAACATCGCCGAGACCCTGCTGCGGATGACGGCCGTGGGCGCCGGCCGCCCGGCCACCTTCGAGGGCGGTACCGAGGTCGTGCGCCAGGTGCTGAGCCGGGTGTACGGCGTTTCGCTCGCCAACTTCGAGCTCTACGACGGCAGCGGCCTGTCCCGGGCCGACCGCATCCCGGCCGCGACTCTCGCGCAGATCCTCGAACTGCTGACGCAGCCCCGCTACGCGCACACCCTCGGCGCCGTCCTCGACGGCCTGCCCGTCTCCGGCGAGGCCGGCAGCACGCTCGGCCCGGAGTACGGCCGCTTCGACGACGCCAACTCCAAGTGCGCGGTGGGCAAGGTGCACGCGAAGACCGGCACCCTCACCGGCGCCATCGCGCTGAGCGGTCTGACTCAGGGCAAGGACGGCAAATGGAAGGTGTTCTCCTTCGTCGAAAACGGTGCCACGGCCGACCCGAACGCCATCAAGGACGCCATGGACGGCCTCGCGGCGACCGTCAACGGCTGCTACGCGTAAGGGATTCAGCCTCAGTACTGTGGGGTCTGACATCCGCTCTGCTGCCACTTTCCTCCACCGGCTGAGCGGGAGGAACAGGGGCGGGGCGGGTGTGCGCGACGGCCTCGCGGCGCAGGTGTCGGCTCGATGATCTCGACGCGTCGACGTGGCAAGCACCGGAACCTGTTCACCGGCAAGCAGGCGATCAACGTCGCCCACGCGAAGATGGGCGGCGCGGGCGAGCAGGCCATGGCCAGGCTCAAGGGCTGGCGCGCCTACTGCGCAAGCTGCGCTGCAGCACCACCCGGACCACCGGCATCGTCACGGCCGTCCTCACCCTCCACCTCGCGTCAGCGTGAGGCAGGCACGGCTCATCAATCACCGTGGGGGTGTACAGCCGACAGCGCATCCGGTCGAGTCCGGAACGGCCGCAGCACTGCCATCCCTTCCTCGAGTCCGACCTTCATGGCGAAGTCGAACCGGTCCACCTCCAAACACAACCCCACATCGGCAAGGTGAGCACCGCGGCGTCGCCCGCCGCGCAGGTCGTCCGCGGCTGAGGTGGTGCGGGCGTGGTCCAGATAGGGGCCGGGGTCGAGACGCCCCCCCCGGCCAGGAGCCGGTCCAGGTACTCGGCGCAGGCCGCATCCTGGGTGGCACGGCCGCTCCCAGTTGCTGCGCGAACGCCCGGATCTCGCAGCGACCTCGGGTACGGTGGCCACTCGCTTGCCGTTGGGCTTCGCCGCGGGCGCGAGCCGTGCGCGGTGGCCGTCGGGCGGCTTCACGGCGGCCCGGCGGGTGGCCTCGCGCAGGGCCTCGGGCCGCATGACCACACCGTTGCCGCCGGCCTGCAGGACCAGCGGCATGTCCCGGGTGCACGGGAGAGGGGTCCTGGCGCGGTAGGAGGCGTCGACGTCGACCGCGGCGCCGACCACGAGTTCTTCCAGACGCCGTTTGCCGAGCACGTTCCCGCAGCGACGCGCCACTGCGTCCCGCGCCTGGTCGAACGAGCCGCGCACCGCTTCAGCGACCGCGATCTTGCGCAGGCCCGTCGAGTGCCGGCCTGCGAGCAGGGAAGCGGGGCGTCAGCGGGGCGGAGTGGTCCTGCAGCAGCAGCCGTAACAGGTCCCGCCCTGCCGTCTCCAGGTGTTTCTCCAGCTCGGGCAATCCCTGATCTCGTCCAGGCAGGCCGTCGGCCGGGTGGTCACGCTGGCGCGATGCAGAGCTGGTGAGTACCGTGCCGAGTGGTGCGCAGGTTCCGTTGGGCCGCCGGCTGGTGAGGCGCACGTCGAGGGTGCCGGGAAGTGTGTCGTCGCCCCATAGGCCCGTGGGGAACCGGGAGGCGTTTCGCCGTGAGTTCGGAAGTCACGTGCACCGTCGGTGACCGATCAATGTCGCTGCCAAGTGATGGCACTGACGGTCCGAATACTGGTTCGTGGACGCACGGTGTGGGCGCCGTCGGTAGCCCTGTTCGGCCGTCCCGAGCAGCTGGTGGCCTGGCGGGAGAACCGCCCCTACGTCGCCGACGTCACCGCGTGAGCAAGCCGAAGGAGAGCCGCCCATGATCCCACTCCCCACCCTGCAAGCCGTGCGGACCACCCCCGAAGGCCTCCTGTGGGAGCCCAGCGAACGCTGGGTGCGCGGCCGCAAGGGCGACGTCACGGTTGTCGACAGCCGCCATCCTGTCCTGGTCTGGGAGCCGGATGTCCCCGTTCCCCTGTACGTGTTTCCCCGCGCGGAGGTGCGCGAGGACCTGCTGCGCCCCGCGAAGAACCCGCCGACCGGCACTCACACCGGCTCGCAGATCTTCTACGACCTCGACGTCGACGGCGAGCTGCTGGAGAACGCAGCCTGGACCTTCCCGGCCACAGACCTGGCCGACCACATCGCCTTCGAGTGGTTCCGGCGAGTGGGCAGAGGGCTGGACCACTGGTACGAGGAGGAGGAAGAGATCTTCATCCACCCCCGCGACCCGCACAAGCGGGTGGATGCCATCCCGAGCAGCCGCCACGTCCAGGTCTCGGTCGACGGCACGGTCGTCGCCGACACCCACCGCCCGGTCCTGCTGTTCGAGACCGGCCTGCCCACCCGCTACTACGTTCCGCGCGAGGACGTCCGCCTCGACCTGTTCGAACCCAC
This sequence comes from Streptomyces sp. NPDC101165, assembly GCF_044768135.1. Taxonomy (NCBI): domain Bacteria; kingdom Bacillati; phylum Actinomycetota; class Actinomycetes; order Kitasatosporales; family Streptomycetaceae; genus Streptomyces; species Streptomyces sp. NPDC101165. The sequence continues at coordinate 77,807 of NZ_JBIWPG010000026.1, forward strand.
CGACCACCGCACCGGCTGCCCCTACAAGGGCACCGCCGAGTACTGGTCGTGGCGCGGCGAGGCCGACGTGCCGTCGAACCTGGTCTGGAGCTACCCGGACCCACTGCCCGCGGCAGGACCGATCAAGGGGCTGATCGCCTTCTACAACGAGGCGGTCGACATCACCGTGGACGGCGAGCGAGTGGAGCGCCCCGTCACCCACTTCACCAAGACGCTCTCGGTGCAATCACGCACATGACGAGCAACGACCGCCACATCCGCCGCAACGGACCGCGTCGGTCCACGGTCGGGCAGACCGCGCCGGGCCTGCGACGTCATCCCTACAGCCACGCCCACCGCCACCGCGCAGCGGACCGCTGGATCGAGACGGCCCACACCCTCGAACGCGGCCGTCTCGATGCCCTTCCGGAAGGACCGGCACTTCACTGGCCGCAGCAACTCCGGCCCGCCTGTGCAGCAGCAGCCGGACGCAGACCCGGAACGTGAGCTCCTGGAATCGGGTGCGGGCGTTGGGCGATGACGATACCCGGCGCGTGCTGGAGCTCTGCCAGGACATCGCCTGGTACAACTCCCTCGCCCGGCTGGAGGAGTCGGTCGCACGCGCACATCCGGCACGCACATCCGGTGGGGGAGCGGCGGCAGCCATCGTGCCTCAGTGAAGGTCGGGCTGATCGTCGCCATGTTCTGTGCTCGCGCGACCGATGTCCTGTACCGGGGCCGGCGCTGTCACCGTCACTCGTTTGGCCGCCATCTGTCGCTGGGTCTGCTGGTGCATACGAACCGGCCAAGGGCCAAGAATGACCGTCCGCTCCGCTACGGCGACCGCCGACCGAAGAGGGCCCCACCTGCTTCTGTTCGGATTGACAGTGGGCTACCGGGGCCTCGTACTGAACACGAGGGACCCTTGATCAAAAGTTTCCCTGTGGTGGATACCACCATCCGCACTCTCCCCCCACTCAGCGAGGCGCCATGACGGTGCAGCAACAGCACGCCACGATTCCGACGGTTCTGGTGTACGAAGACGACCCCGGATTCCCTCCGCAGGTCAACATGCCCGTACCGCATCCCGTTCCCCAGCTCGACACACAACCCTTCCCGACGGCCATCGCGGAAGCCGCGCCGCAGCCGGACGGTGCCGGTCCGGGCACTGAGGCCTTCCGCTACTGGGTGGCGGCCGATGCGCTCAGCAGGGCCAGCCAGACCTGGGGTCCGCTGGTTCCGACCGGAACGCACTGGCATCCGATGGTCGGCCGGGCCCTCACCGCGCACCTCGACGCAGGAAACGACCTCAACGCCTTCTACGACCGTAAGGGCCTGTGGTTCTTCCGCAGTACGGTGGCAGGTGTCACCGTCGCCGCGTGCGAGAGCCCCGAGGTCGTCGCGCACGAGACGGGCCACGCGATCCTCGACGCTCTGCGCCCTCGGCTGTTCAACGCCGCGAGCGCAGAGACGGCCGCCCTGCACGAAGCCTTCGGGGACATCAGCGCGCTGCTGACCTCGCTCCAGCTGGAACCTCTGCGGATCGCGGTACTGGCCGAGACGCAGAGCGACCTCGAACTGTCCTCGCGGGTGTCGAGGACGGCCGAGCAACTGGGCGCTGCGATCCGCCAGGGTCACCCGAACGCGGTAGACCCGGACTGCCTGCGCAACCTCTCGAACAGCTTCTTCTACCACGACCCGGTTGAGCTGCCGCCGAACGGACCGGCGACCATGCTCTCCAGCGAGCCGCACTCGTTCTCCCGCGTGTTCAGCGGTGCGTTCCTGAAGGTGGTCGCCGGGATCTTCCGGCAGCAGGACCTGCAGGACCAGGCCGGTCTGGGCCTCGCAGCCGAGATTGCGGGACAGCTGCTGGTCGATGCCGTCGTGGCCGCGCCCGTGGTGTCCGCCTACTACGCGCAGGTCGCGGGTCACATGATCGCCGCGGACCAGCGCCGCAACGGCGGCAAGTACGGCCCCTCTCTGCGCTCGGCGTTCATCCGTCACGGCATCCTCTCCCTGGAGGCCGCCGCGTCCATCACCGAGCCGGAGGTGGCACGCAAAGGCGCCGGAATCGCCGAGGCCACGCCGGGTGGTGCTGACGACGAGGGACTCACGGCCGTAACGATCCACGGGGCGGTCTATGGACTCACCCAGCCCCTCACTCTCTCCGCCCCCGCACAGGAACGACGGTTCGGTATCGCGGGCTCCGACCCCGCCGGCGGCTCGGTGCGACCAGCCGACCCCGAGCGGGTCGCCACGTCGTACCTCGAGGACCTCTTCCGTCGAGGTCGCGTCGCCGTAGCCGAGGAGTACCGCTCCGCTACGGCGTTCGTCGACGACAGCCCCTCCCGGCTCAAGACGCACGAGGTCAGGCGAAGCACAACCGGCGAGGGCCTCGCTCTGGTGAGGCGGTGCTTCGACTGAGCAGTCGCGGCGCAGTCAGTGGAAAAAGCGCAGACGACGGACGGTGAGCCGTCCGTCGTCTCCGCGCTCGACGACGTGCGTCGTACGCGGCGTCGGCTCCTCACCCTCGAACACCGCCTCGCCCCGCGCCAGCAGGTCGCTGATGAACTTCTCGGTCGCCCGGCGCTCGGCGTCATCGCTCTGCCCGCCTTCGCCGGCGCTCTTCCGGTCCTCATCACCATGTGCACTCACGTAACGCACTCTATGTCGTGGATATCCGGATCCTGCCGAGAGCAGATCACGCGGCCGTCGGGTCCGGCGTGAGCCCAGCCGCTAGGGGCTCGGCGAGGGGCGTCCGCAAGCGTTTCGGCTGCCGAGACCGGCTTGTCGTCCCTGATCGGGAAGGCCGCCGTGTCATCCACCGTGAAACCGGCGCGCGCGAGCGTTTCGGCGCCTTGCGTGGTCACCATGACGAGCGCGAGTCGCTCGGAGACGACCTGCAGGACAACGGCCTCGGTGTCGTCCACGGCCGCGGTCAACTCCGGCAGTCCCAGGCCGTCCGCCAGCTCCGTCCGCGCCCGGAACACGGGACGGTTCCCCATCACGGCGAGAGCGAACACCGGGTGGGCCGCCGTACGCATCCGCACCTGCACCGTCGCGGGGTTCCGGGTTGGAGGTGATGCCCGAGCTCCCCCCCTCCCGCGGGGAGGATGGTCGGCTGATCCCTCGCTCTCTGGGTCGCTGATCACTTGTATATGAAGGCTGCGGCGCAGGAGTGGCTGTCTGTTGTCGAGTGGTCGCCGTACCGAGCCCGGCGTTGCCGTGCCCTGGCCGCGCCTCTGACGCGGCGCATAGTACGTCGGCCATGGGGTCGGCCAGCACGAGACACTCTGACCCAGTACAGCGGCTGGTGCGGGGATCATCTGTCACGGAACGTGGGACTAACTCCTGTCGTCAGCGCGGCCGCAGCCCCTCGAAGACCACTTCGAAGATCCGCTCCTGGGCAGCTGGGTTCGCTCCAAGCTGCTCCATCGCCTTGCTGGTTCCGGCCAGCAGGGCGAGCAGCTCCGATAGGCCCAGCTCCGGGCGGACCGCCCCGGCCCGTTGCGCCCCGGCCAGCAGTTCGCCCAGCTGGGCCCGGATTTCGGTACTCGACTGCCGCAGGGTCGAGTGCACGTCGACCCCGACTGCGGCCAGTGCCTGGGCGAAATCGTTCTTGCCTGCGGACTGGTCGATCAGCAGGCGGAAGCAGTCGAAGAAGGCATCGGCGGGCTCGGACTCGGCAATCAACTGTGCGGTCTGGGCTGCCATCGACTCCACCCTGCGCACCATCACCGCCTCCAGCAGAGCCTCCTTGGTCGGGAAGTGCCGGAAGAGCGTGCCGACCCCGACCCCGGCGGCCCGGGCGATCTCCTCGGTCGACACGCCGACGCCGCGGGTGGTGAACACTTCCGTGGCAACGTCCAGCAGCCGAGCCCGGTTGCGGGCCGCGTCCGCGCGTAGCGGGCGCTTCTGGGCGTCGCTCATCCCTCTCACCTTTCCCGCCGACGGCAGAGCCGTACTGGACAACCGGAGTTGGCAGTCCGTATCGTCGAAACCGGAGTTACTAGTCCGATTCTAACGACGGTTTCTTTCCGGAGGTTGGTCGTGTCCGAAACGCGGTCACCGCGCGAAGTGTTCCAAAAACTACTCGAAGGCATCACCGCCGGGCGGTTCTCGGAGCTTGCCGGGCTCTACGCCGAGGACGCAGTGGTGGAGACGGTCTTCGAGCCGGTCGGGCCACGCCGGTTCGAGGGGCGAGCCGTGCTGAGGCAGCGGTTCGCGGAGGTCGCAGCGCACTCACCCATAGAGCTGACCTCGACGAACGTGGTAATCCGGGAAACCGACGACCCGGAGGTGATCATCGCCGAGTGGGACTACCAGGTGCACCACCGGGTGACCGGGCGATCCTTCAAGGCCGCCAACATCCAGGTGTTGCGGGTCCGCGACGGTCTGATCGTCAGCAGCCGGGACTTCCACGACCACTTGGCCCTCATCGTGGGCGGCGGGAACCTGCCGCAGCTGATGGTGGCACTGGAAGGCAAGTAGCGCGAGCACGGGGAGCGACCCCACGAGCCGGCAGTCCGTCACCGCGACACACTTTCTCGCGGACTCGCGGCGGTTCTAAGGGTGTTGCACAACGACGAGGCTGATGCCGACCTTGGCTTCCGCCTGTTCCTTGGCGTGGCCGAGCATTTGGGGTACCCGCTGGCCGTCGTGCACGACGGCCAGCTCATCAGCTGGCCGCCGGTCGACACCCGACGGCGGGACGCGAAGGGCGACTTCGGTATGTCCGGGCCGGCCGCGAGGCTTGCCGGTCCGTGGTATCCGTGCACGACCCGCGAGACCGTCGACAGGCACATCGCCTCGGACGGGTACCAGCGCATTCCGGGATCCGAGGCGGCCTTGCTGCCGGTACCGGGCACCGCCGTCCTGGCGGCACTCGAACAGGTCATCGCCGGGATCGACTGCGACCTGGGGTTCCGGCTGCTTCTGCGGACCCTGGAGACAATGGACGTTCCCCTCGCCAAGGAGCAGTACGCCGAGTGCGAAGCCCTCGCCCGACGGCTCGGATACAGCGAATTCCACCTCCTCGGGATCGAGCAACGGATCCGGAGGGACTGACCGCAGGTACTGCGGGCGTGACAGGACCGCCGCACCCATGTGGTGCGGCGGTCCCGCGCGTTCCAGCACGCCGTGTACCCGATGCGGCTGTGGCCGGGCTGCCGGCTGTACGGCCGCCGCCGTCGCGCGCGTGGACGTCGCGATCCTCACCGACCCTCGAACTGTTCCCGCAGCCGCTCGGGGTACGGGCCGAACCCGCCGATCGACAGGGTGGTCTCAGTCAACTTCCATCGCTGGTCTGCGAGTTGCCTGCGCGTCACGCCAATCGACCTACCGGATCCAGCTTCCGTACCGGAACAGAACCCGAAGAGTGATCTCAGCAGCACCCAGGCCTAGAACCGGTCCATCAGCCAGGTGCACAGCTCCTCGGTCGGGAGGGTGTGCGGGGTCGTCGTGGACGAGCAGTGGAACTCGTCCAAGCCGCTCTGGGAGGGGTCCAGTCCGTCGACCCTCGCGTACAGGTCCTCCTGCCGCGCGAAGTCCCGGATGTCGACCGCGCTGACCGAGGGGACGAAGCACACGTGCGGATGCCGCAGGTCGGCCTCGCCGCCGGCCTCGATCATCGAGTTGGCGAGGATCTCGTACGTCGCGAGTGTGCCGCCCGGTGCGCCGTCCAGCTCCGGGAAGCCGCTGGTCGTGATGGTCCGCTCGGTCGGCGGGAACTTCCGGTTCAGGTAGGCGACCGTTACGTCGTCGCCCTGCGCCTGGGCGTAGAAGGTGGTGCCGGGGTAGCGGACGTCGAGCCGCAGTGTGACCTCGCCGGGCTCGACGTCGGGCAGCCCGATGCCGTCGCCACGGCCGTTGGCGACGGCCAGCTTGCGCGGGATCCGCGGCCACTGGCCGACCCGGTCCAGCTCGTTGAGCAACGCGGTGCGTTCGGGAGCCACCCCGATCTTCTGCGTGGTCTTGTCATAGTGCTGCCACAGCATCTGCCGCGCGGCCGGGCTGTTCATCTGCTGCTCGAAGGGATGGGGCTTGAGGTTCAGGCCGTACGGAAGCAGGTACGCGAACGCCTGGACGCCGACGGGGATGGAGGCACCGCGGTGCGGGGTGTCGAACGAGAAGTACACGCCTGTCTGGTGCTCGTCCTCGTGGAAGTCGGCCTCCATCCTGGCCAGGGTGTAGCGCGCGATGAGGCCGCCCATGCTGAAGCCGCCGACGATCAGCCGCTCGTTGCCCGTACGGCGAGCGATGGCCTCACGGATGGTTCCCTCGACCGCCTTCGAGTTGGTCAGGATGGAGTCGGTGCGGTTGTCGAAGCCGAGCAGGATCACGTCCTTGCCGCGCCGGCGGAGTTCGCTGATGAAGGGGTAGTCCTCGCCCTCGAGGAACTCGTAGAGCTCCTTGAGCTTGCTCTTGCCGTGGTTGAAACCGTCGGCGATGATCACCGGCCGGGTGAGGGTGTCGTTGTCCTTGCCGTAGAAGACCCAGGTGAATCCCTTGTCGACGGTCCACTCCTCGTCGAAGTCCGGTACCTCGACCGGGTGAGAGGGGGAGTCGAGCGGGTCGCCGATGGTGAACGGCGTGACGGGGGCCTCGGTCGTTTCGGACATGGTCGTACTCCTCGTGGGAGGGGGAGAGGGGGACGACAACATCATGTGGCATATTTCGGGCAAATTGCCTGTCGGAAACTTTCTGGAAGCCGTGGAACCCTGCCCGGCCCTCGCGCGCCGTACATGGCGTCAGGGCCTTTGGAGGGGGATCTGGGGGGATCGCCGGGGTTAGAACAGTCGGAGGGGGTAAACCGAGGGGCCCGGTCGAGGGACCGGGCCCCTCGAAGCATTTCGCAGCATTTCCGCAGCTCAGCGGTTCAGAAGAAGAGCCCACACCGCAGCAGCACATTCGCGTACGGCCGCGCCACGCCCGTCCGCACCACCAGCCGAGCGCCCGCCGACAGCTCCTTCAGTTCCTCGTGCGAGACATACGCCAGTCGGGTGAAGCCTCCAGTTCACCAGAAGAAGCGGCCGATGAGAGGTTGCCTACGGGGTTGTTCACGGAGGCACTCACTGCGAGGGCCATCACGGCGTCCTGGGTGGCCTGGTCGGCCGCCAGTTCGCCGGCGATCCGGCCCTGCGCCATCATCCGCCCCCGGTCGCTGATGCCGAGCATCTCCGGCAGATCGCTGGAGACCGTCAGGACCGCAGCACTCAGACCGACCGCGAGGAGAAGATGCGGATGGTGCAGGTGATGCCCTGGGTGATCTGACCAGAGGCGCGCAGCTAGGTGCCGAGGTGGTCCGCCAGGGCGAGCAGCGCCCGCCGGTGCTGGGCCGGGTCGAGCTCGTCACGATCGAGGTGGTGCGCGGTGCTGATGCTGGCCGACGTTCGACCGGGGTCGACGATGATGGTGTCGTGGCCGTGAGCCCGCTCGTGCAGGGTGATTCCGGCGCGGGCGCCGAGCAGCCGCTGCAGGGTGAGCCGGGGGACGTCGGCGACGGTGTGCAGCCTGCACTCGGCCAGTACGGCAGCCGCCTTCCCGCCTACGCCGGGCAGTTCCCGGACCGGGCGCGCCCGCAGCTCCGGGGCCGCCGCCGACCACGGAGCCGATGCCAGGCCAACAGCTCCAGCAGTCGACCTGCCTGCCTTTCCGCAGTGCCGGGGGGATTCCGAGGATGGTTCGGGTCCTCGCCTGCCAGCAGGAACAGCCAGACAATTGCCCACCCTCGCGGTCGCAGCTCCCACGGGGACGGCGTATGTGAGCGGTGCTGGTCTCAGTCCCCGGCATGGTGGGGTCGTGCGGCATCGCGAACAGCCGGAGAAGGCTACCCGTGATGCCTTCTGGTGCGGGCGTGCTGCAGTTTGCGGGTGAAGCGGTGCATGTGGGGGTCGAGCAGTTCGGTCGGCTCCTCGAGTACCTGCTCGTCGGTCAGCCACCGGATTGCGGTGAACTCGTTTTGGTCGTAAGAGGTGATGGTGTGGGCGTCGGCATCGAGGAGGTACCAGAGCGATACGTCGGAGTGCGGGCTCTGCCCCCGCGTTCGGGTGACGGTGAGGAAGAGGGGACGCTCGCCGGTGATCGACGATGCCACGGCCTCGATGCCCAGCTCCTCATGGCATTCGCGGACCACCGCGGCCCACGGGTCCTCACCCGGCTCGACGTGTCCTCCGGCCGGCAGCCACAGGCCCGCCTTGCGGTGCGCGACGAGCAGCAGTTGCTCGCGCCTGTTGTCGAGGACGACGAAGTAGCTCACCAAGTGCATCGCCGGGACATCCGGCTTGCGCACCCGGTAGAGCGGGGCTCCGCCGGCGATCCACTGCGTGGCAGTCTCCAGATGGGTGCGCTCCAGGTCGTCCCACGGTTCGATGGCACCGACCAGCTCGAGAAGGCGGGCACGCGGCTGCTCGTCGGGGGTGATGAGCAGGGGGTCTGGTGAGGTCATCTGCGCATGCTGGCAGGAGCCACTGACAACAGTGATCGACGGACACCATCCACCGCACAGGGCGGCGCGGGTCTTGTCGCTGTCGTAGCCGCAGTCCAGGTTCACGTTGACCTGCTCGGGTAGCTCGCCGGCCTGCTCCTTTGCGGCTTGGAGGGTGGGCACGAGCAGCGCGGAGTCGTGGCGTTTGGCTCCGGCGGTCACGATGCCGAGCGGGACTCCGCGCGCCTCGGTGGCCACCGAGCGGCTCAGGCCCTGCTTGCCTCGGTTCACCCGCGAGCGGCCGGTAGCCTCTCCGTCGCAGGGGCTTTGGTGATGCAGCCGTCCACGGACAGCTCACCCAGCTCCAGGCCGATCATGCGGTCGTACGCTTCCAGGGCGAGCGCGTGGATCTTCTCGGCAACGCCCAGCTGAGACCAGTAGTTGACCCGGCGTCGGATGGTGGCAGCCCAGCGGCTGGGTGTCGACGTGCTCGGGCAGCAGCGCTGTGAACTGGTCCCACAGGGGTTCAAGCAGGCTGGACGGCAGGACGGGCACGCGATCTCCGGGAGAGGACGTCCACGGTCGTGTAGTGGCCCTCCTGGGCTTTCCCTGTCGACCGTCCGATGGGATCCGCTGTCGCAGCCGGTGCTGCAGGGCACGGGGTCAGCGCGGGTGAAGCTGTCCTGTGGTGGGGATGTCGAGGACGAAGATGTGGTCGAGGTCCGCGTCCGGGTAGCCGTAGTCGATGTTCTTCACCCGAAGTTGCTGCGGGGTGGCCTCGACGATCTGAACGGCGATGGGATCCGGGCGGCCGGGCAGGGACAGCAGCCAGTCCTGGGCCAGGTAGTCCAGTCCGGCGCGGTCCAGGCACTGGCGGGCGTGGTCCTCGCCACCCGGTCCGCTCAGTGGGTGGCCGAAGAGGGTGACCGGGACAAATTGGCCCAGGGTGTCTTCAACAGGGCGCAGGTAGCCGAGGAGTTCGTTGTCCTCACTGCGGTGGTGGCGGGGCCAGTGGGCGGGGATCACAGAGGGCACTCCAGGGGCGGGGCGGTGCCGCACCGTACGCGAGGCGCCGCCAGGGGATGGAAGCGGGTGGCAGGAGGGGAGCGGGGTGGAAGGCGCCAGGTTGCTGGGGTCTGCAGCCCCCAGCAACCGGTGACAGATCAGCTCAGCCGGGCGTCGGCGTAGGCGACCATGGCGTCCCGTTGGTATGCGGCCAGCCCGGCAGCGGCCTGGTCGTAGGCCGCGCGCCACTGCGCGTCGTCGACGTACTTCTGCCCCAGGGCCTTGAACGCGGCTGCGTCCGGGGTCCACATCCGGCAGATGCCCTGGTAATGGGCGTCGACCTCGGCCTGCACGGCGGGGTCGGTCACCGGCGTGGCGGCCTGCATGAACTCGGCCATACGGACCATGGCGGCGGTCGCCTCACTCTGCAGCCGTGCCATCTCCGCCTCGGTGAGCGTGGCGGCGAACTGCACTGACTGCTGTGCCTGGTGGGGCCACTGTGTGCGGGCGGGCGACTCGTATCGGGCGGTGTCGAAGCCGGTGAACAGGTTTTCCGGCCTGCTGGTCTTTCCCATGTCGGGTGTCTCCTCGTCCTCCTCCAGTGCGGCGATGGTGCGGGCGACCGTGCGGGCGAGCAGGTCGAGGCGGTCCCGCTCGGCCAGCAGCCTGCGCTGGTGCTCGCGCAGCGCGGCCACCTGGTCGACCTGGTGCTCCAGGACCGCCGCGATCTCCCGCAGCCCCAGGCCCAGTTCCCGCATCAGCAGGATCTGCTGCAGCCGCAACAGTCCGGCCTGCTCGTAGTAGCGGTGGCCGTTGCTGCCGACGTACGCGGGAGCAAGCAATCCGATCTCGTCGTAGTGACGCAGGGTCCGGGACGTCACCCCGGACATCCGGGCCACGTCCGCAATCGACCAGGCCATGGCCGCACCTTCCTCGCCGGGCCGGTCTGTCCGGCCACACGAGCGACCGTAGGAGTTGACGCAACGGAAAGCGCAAGCCGCACTGGACATGCCCTTATCCGTTACGGTCGGCAACAGGATCCGTCGGCGTACCCGCCGCTCACACATACCAGACGATCACCGGCAGGTCACCGCCACGAACCACCTACTGCCGGGCGCTCCTAGCCGGCCGTTGGCTGACCTCGGCTTCGTAGGCGCTCCGGTCTCCGGCGGCGGCTCGCTGCCAATTGACGGCGACGGCGACGGTGATGTCGATGCCGAGGGTGCGGAGGAGGACCGTGGCGGGCAGCTCGGTGGCGGCCTGGAACGGCGGTCGAGCGGGTCTGCGCGAGCCCGATGCCGAGTTTGCGGAGCCGTTCGCTCATGGCCCAGGCACTGATCGGGCGGCCAGGCCGGCCTCCGGGGAGGAGCCAGCGTCAGTCTGTCCGGCCGAGGAAGGTATGACTGCGGCGAACCTCGACCTGTTGGAGGGCCCGTCCAGCAACGAATGCGGGAAGCTCGACCGGGACGGCGCCGAGGAGGATGCGGACGGCTCCGGCCGTCTCCTCGAAATGGTCGACGGTCACTCGGGAGATCGCTGCGGGCCATTGGGCACAAGTAGCCCGCGAACCTGCATGCGCCTGCTCGCCCGAGAGCAGCAGAGGGCCTCGAGCGGCGAGCAACGTCCCGCCGAACCTCCAGTAGCCTGCACGACCGGCCTGGCGGCCCCCGGCCCCCCGCTGCAGCTGCGACGGATCAGGAGTGCGGGTTCCGGCGCAGGGCCGCCGCAGTAAGCACGACCAGCTAGCAGCAGCGGAGTACGTGGACATGCCGTCGTCACGGCGACGGTCGGTGTAGATGGTTTCACTCGACGGTGGCGACCATCCACTGAACGCCCCATCAGGCAGGTGATACGGCTAGATTGTCGTCCGGCTCCGGGGCCGGTGTCACCGCGGATCCGGGCGGATCCGGATGCGCGATGCCCCGGATGACACCGGCTGCGCGCCCGCCTCACCGGCTCCAGCACCGTCAGCGCGTACGCAGGCTACCGCTGTACACGTCCGTGCGGTTCTGAGGTGCCCCGGAGTTGGCCTCCGTCAGTACTGCCCGTACCCCGTCGCCGGCGGCGGTCAGACCCTGGTAGTCGCCGAGGAAGTAGCCCCCGGCGTTGGGCGCCTGCAGCCAGTCGAAGATCCGGGAGATGCGTCGCTCGGATCGGAAGCCCGGGTCACCGCGCGGAAGAGTGGCCAGATGGTAGGCGGTGGGCAGTGTGGTTGTGTCGCCGGGCTTGAGGAAGCGCAGGTCGTAGTAGGTGAGCGCGACCGTGCCCCGCTTGTCGACGGCGATCGACGGTGAAAAGGCCGGCACACCCTTGGGACTGATGAGTGCCGGAGTCCGGCTCCAGGTGTGCCCGCCGTTGGTGGAGCGCACCAATTGGACGGAGTTGTAGGCGCCGCCGGAGAAGTCCGAGCCCTCGTAGGCCATGTACAGCGCGCCGGTCCTCGGATCGATGGCCGGGCTGGGCAGGGTGGCCGCCGCGCGCAGCGTCTTGGCGGGGTCGTTCGGATCGACCTCCGGCACAGAGGTGTCCCGGGCCACGGTGGTCGGAGCGCTCCAGGTCTCGCCGCCGTCGGTCGAGGTCACCACGGCGTAATGGGCCTCGGTGACGGTGCTCAGGTCGTCGGAGGAGGTGATCCAGTCGAAGAAGTCGTACAGGGTGCCGGTGCGCGGGTCGACGACGATCACATGGCCGATCGTCTGCGTGTTGGGCACGGCACTGGTGTCGACGAACGGGCGTGCCTCGCTCCAGGTACGGCCCCCGTCCCGAGTGAGAGAGATGTAGCCCGGACCGTCGATCGAGCTCGGGCCCGGAGGATTGTTGTTGAGGCGGTCCCAGACCTGGTAGGCCGTGCCCCTGCGGATCGGGTCGGCGGTGATCGAGGGCTTGTCGTTGAAGAACGGCTCCTCGTCGACGTGCGTGGTGGTGAGGTTCTCCCAGGTGCGGCCGCCGTTACGGGAGGTGACGGTCAGGAGGGCGCTGCGCGTGCTCTTCGTGAAGTCGACGCCCTCCCCACTGGCATAGACGGTGCCGTCCGGCCCGGTGCTTACCCAGGGGTCGGAAGCCCGCTCGTAGTCCGCGCCACCCGGGGCGCACGCGCTGAAGGGCAGCGTGCTTTCGTGGAAGGTGCGGCCGTCCTTGGTCCAGCCGGCCGCCAGTCCGCGCGCGGCGCCGTCAGACCAACGGTCCTGCTGGAACACGGTGACCACACGTTTCGGATCATGCGGATCGACGGAGAGGTAGGGCTCGACCTCGGTGCCGGGGTATACGACGCTGTCGGCGGACCTCGCGCCGATGGTGCAGTTGGCGTACGGGTCACCGAAGGTCACCCTGTCCAGCAGTCCGCCGCCGCGAGCGTTGTCGGCCGCGGCAGGAGTCGCGCCGGTGATCGCAGTGAGCACGAGCGCGGCGGTAGCGGCAGCGATGGTGGTCAGGGGCAGGCGTACAGGCATGCAGGGCCTCCTGTGGGCCTCGGCCGCCGAGTGACGGCACCGCAGGCATCGGGGCTGCGTGAGCGCAGAGTCATGCCGGAACGCCCGGAAGGTGACTCCGCTCCGTCTCTTTCGGCGTCATGATCGGTGATCTTGATGGGCCGGATGGCGGAGTCCTGGGTGGGGCGCCGTCGTCGGATGGCTGTGGCGCCACGCATGTCGGGTCGGCGTCCGTTCAGGACACGAGGGTCTGTTCTTCCGGATCGGTCAGCCTTACGGTGCACGGGCCACCGGGCTCCGGAACGGGATCCCGTTGATGACCTTCCGGTGTACGGTCCAGAGCCCGCGCCGGTGACCGGACTTCGGCAGATGCGGTGCCAGCCATGCCCCGGCTCTCGCGGGGCTGGACGGGGCTGGAGGCAGCGGCCCCATCAAAATGGGTCGCTGCAAGCGCCGCTTCGCTGAAATGATGCGCGGGTCTGGTCCTCGCCATTGTGGCCTCCTGTGCCTGGGCGGAGAACCGTGCATCTACCACGAGGAAATATTGAACAGCGAACAATGGGCCGCGATGGCCGCCGAACTCCGTGCCCAACGGGAAGCGGCACGGGAAGTGGCACGCAGTCAGGGTCTGCCGTATGCGAGCGTGCTGGACCTCGGGATCCGCTGGAGCGCAGGCGCTCCGATGCCGCACCTCTTCAACTCCAGTAACCAAACCATGGTCTTGTTCTATCGCCATGTGCCCAGACCCGACTGGGACGGATCCTGGGCCACGATGGTCGACTCTCGTGATCCGGCTCCGGCAGCCCTGGGCTTGATCGAGTTCATCCGACCCTACTCGGTCAGGTTCGGGGGGCCCAATGACGAAGCCCTCCACGGTCACCCGTTGTCCGACCACGGTCTGGAAGCCTACGAGGCCCACGAAGTCCACAACTCCCAATGGATCGCCGAGGCGGAGCGCATCAACTCGGTGCACCCCGCGCACCTGGGCGGCTGGCACGACAGGATGCGTCACTACATCCTGACCTTCCATGACGACACACTCGAATGCCTCGCCCGTGATGTGCGCGTCGAACATTTCGAGTGCCCGTTCCCCGAGGCGGTCGCGCTGGTGGCTCAGCGGCTGCTGGAGTAACTGGTCGTGCCTCAGGCAACGTTCGTCCTGTCCACCAGGCCGCGGATGGTGAACTGGGCCTCGATCCGGTTGAGGCAGGAGTTGTTGGTGGGTGCGTAGGCGCAGGTAACGACAGAACTGCAAGCACTTGGAGCGGTTCTTGGTCTTCTTGATGTGCCCGTAGAGCTGGTCCTTGCCCGAACTGGCCCCTGGGGGGCGGTTGTTGTCGCGACCGGGCCTCGGCATGATGAGTGCCCTATGCCGTGACTGGACGCTGACCATTGCCTCTTGGCGATGGGCTCAGCCGGATCCATGTCGCGATATAGCGTTAGGCTTCTGCTCGCGCCGCTGCCTGCGTCGCGCGGAGACGTTCGACAGGACCAGGACGGAAGCATGTCGGGAGAGATTTCGCCCACCGGGAAGCGCTCCGGCCTCGGCTCGTCGCCTGAGCTGCGAGCCTCTCATGCGGACCGGGACCGGGTGGTGGATGTGCTGCGTATCGCGGCGGGGGACGGCCTGCTGACCGCAGACGAGTTGGACGAGCGCCTGGAAGCTGCCCTGTCGGCGCGGACTCTGAATGAACTGGCCGCGCTCACCGCTGATCTGCCGCCCGTCGGTGTGACTGGAGCAGAGGTCAAGGACGTGGTCCGGATCGAACAGGTCCACAGCGGCCCGGTCGAGCGCGTCGGGCGCTGGGTGGTGCCGCGGGGGCTGGAGCTCGCCGTCACGTACTGCGAGGTGAAGCTCGACTTCACTGACGCCGTGATCACGCACGACACCTTGCGGATCGACGTGGGCATGACGGGGAAGAGTCTGACGCTGGTCACGAGGCCGGGCGTCGTGGTCGATACTGACGGTCTGCAGCTGGTACACAGCAGGGTCAAGCACCTCAAGACTCCGACGAATCCTGATACGCCGGTCACTTTGCGAGTGGAGCTGGTCGGTCAGAAGGCTCACGGCCGCGTGGTGGTGCGACCCCCGCGTCGGACGTTCGGGCAGTGGCTGCTGCGCAGGCCCACGTCCCACTCTGCAGGTGAATGACACCATCGTTGTGAACTGCCGACGGGGCGTTCGCTGAGGTTTCCCAACCTGGGCGACGCCCGGGTATTGCAGGTGCGGCCGCTGCCGCAGGGGCCTGGTCAGCTCAACTGGTTGGTTCGGTTGGCTGCTGCGGGCGAGCCCCTAGAACTCGGTGAAGGTGCGGCTCCAGCCTGTGAAAGCCTCGTTGGATGCGACCGTGATGCTGTTCTTTTCCTGACGCTCAGTGAGGTCCAGCACGAGATGTTCGGCGCCACGGCCGGTCGGGCGGGGACGCTGGGCGATTTCCTGGCGCCCGTCACGGACATCGAGTTCGCCGCAGGTGGCTGACGCGGTCTAGTGTTTGCGCAGCGAGTGACTCACGAGGAGCGAAGACATGGTCGGTCGTCCGAGCGCGCGTTGACGTCTGAGGCCGTGAGCGGCCTGTCATCGCGTGCTGCCCTTGATGCGCGGCAGAGCGAGCCTTCATTTCCCGCTGCCTGAAATGGTCGGGCACCTGTCGTGCGCCGGTTGGCGGGTCTCGTCTTCCGTCATTCGAGGGGTCCCTGTGTCGTCCTCTTCCTCCGCTGTATCCGATTCCGGCCGACCTGTTCCGTCAAGCCTGTGGCGGGACGGCGACTTCCGCATGCTCTGGGTGGGCCAGACGGCCTCCCAACTGGGCGAACATTCAAGTCTGGTGGTTCTGCCGCTCTTCGCCGTCCTGACGCTCAATGCCGGTGCCGGCCAGTTGGGCGCCCTGCGCGCGGTGGGGCAGGCGCCGATCCTGCTGCTGTCGCTCTTCGTCGGCGCGTGGGTGGACAGATGGCGGGTCCGCACGCTGATGGTGCTGGCGGACGCCGGTCGGGCCCTGGCACTGGGCGCCGCCGCGCTGGTCGGCCTCCTCGGTGGGCTCGGCCTGCCGGCGCTGTTCGTGGTTGCCTTCGCCGTCGGGGCTCTGTCCGTGTTCTTCGACGTGGCCTACCAGGCGTCTTTGGTACGGCTGGTGAAACGCGATCAGTTGGTGCGGGGCAACAGCGCGCTCGAGGGCAGTCGGTCCGCTGCGCAGATCGGCGGTCCCGCCCTCGGCGGTGCGTTGGTGTCTGTGCTGTCGGCGCCGGTCGCTGCCGCCTCCAGCGCAGTGTTTTTCGCGCTGTCGTTCCTGTCGATCCGAGGGATCGGTCGCCGCGAATCCATCCCGGAACGCTCGGAACGTCCTCCTCGGGTCTGGCGGAGGATCCATGAGGGCCTCCGCTTCGTCGCCGACGACACCTCGCTGCGGACGGTGTGCCTCGCGTCAGCCGCCTTCCAGTTCTTCTTCGCGGCTGTGATGACCGTCTATCTGCTGTTCCTGCCACGGGACCTGCACCTGTCGGGCACCGCTGTTGGGCTTGTACTCGCGGCGACGGGGCCGGGCGCGCTCCTGGGCTCGCTACTGGCCGCCCGCCTGCCGAGCCGTTTCGGACATGGCGCTGTGCTCGTGTCCGCGGCAGCACTCGGCGACGGCGTGTTCCTGTTCGTGCCTGTACTGCACGGCTCCGCTGTGGTGACGGTTCCCGCGCTCCTGACGGTCAACTTCGTCTTCGGGACCTCCAGCCAACTGGTGAATGTCACGGTCATGGCCGTTCGGCAGACCGTTACTCCGGACGGGATGCAAGGCCGCGCGGCCGCGACGACCAACTTCGTCGGCATGGGGCTGACCCCGCTCGGCTCGCTGCTAGGCGGCTTTCTCGCGGAAGTGTGGGGGACGCGCACCAGCCTCCTGGTGACAGGCGCGGGCATGCTGTTGTCGCCGGCACTGATGACCCTGTCCCCACTCGCCCGCCTGGGACGGACGCTTCCCGCCCCGCCGGAGACTCCGGTCCCGTCTGCGTGAGGGCAACGGTTGGCCGCTGGGGGTGAAGGCGGCGTGGTCGGCCCGACCATGGCAGCTACACGGCTGCGTTGGCCGGATCGGTCGGCCCCGGCCCGCGCCGCGCTGGTGACAGTGCGGCGCGGGCGGATGAGGCAGACGGGCTGCGCGCTGTTCAGGACAGTTCACGGACACCGAGTTGCTGCACGAACAGCAGGCTGTCGGCGTTGGCCCAGTACTCGGCGAGCATGCCGTCCTTGATCAGCAGGGTGTCGGTGCCGGTGAAGCGGACGCGGTTGCCCACGGCGTCGTCGGACGCGCCCGGGAAACCTCCGGCGTAGGTGCCTTCGGCTGCCCAGCGGACCACCAGGAAGTCGTCCGTGGCGATCGGGCCGACCGTGATGTCGAAGCTGAGGTCGCGCAGGATGGTGTGGATGCCGGTCACCCAGCCGTTGAGGCCCTCGCGGCCGTGCACAGTGTCGTCGCCGGACCCGGTGATGGGGGCGGCGTGCGCGACGAAGTCAGGGGCGATGATCTTGTCGGTCTGGGACAGGTCGTTGTTCCACAGGTCCTTCCACGGCTCGGCGAGCAGGGCGTTGGCGGAAGCGGACATGGCAGTTCTCCTTCGTGCTGATGGGGGGTTCTTGCAGGACATGCGGCGCGCGGTCTTTGCCGTTCGCCACAGGCTGTGGGGTGCCGCGACTGGCTGCGGCTTCAGTTGCGCCCATCGGCGCAACGGGTGAGGACCGTGTCGATCCAGCCGAAGGCGGGCTGGTGGAACGCGAGCATCGCGCCCCCGTGGCAGTGTGCGCCGGCGCCCTCGGCGTCGGTGAGCAGGATGTGCCGGTAGGGGCAGGCCAGGGCTTCAGTGAGGCGGTGCTGTGCGCCTCGTCGCGGAAGGTCGCGTCGTTCTGTGCCTAGAGCACCAGGACGGGGCAGCTGATCTGCTGCGCTGTGGTAGCGGGTCTTGCGCAGCAGTTCGCGGTGGGTGTCGGCACCGAACGCCCCATCCCGTTGCCCACGAACCAGCGCATCCCGGTGGCCGCCGCCATGAGACCGGCGAGCGCCTGGTCCACGATGTCGTCCTCGCCGCGCAGGGCTGCGTCGACCACGCCGACTCCTGCGCGTCGAAGATGGCGGCGTGCAGGACGAGACGGCAGCCAGCCGGTGTTCGAAGGCTGCGGCGCGCGCGGCAAGGACTCCACCGAAGCTGGTGCCTATCAGAACCAGGCGTTCGCTGCCCACCTCAGGGCGCTTGACTGCGAAGTCGACCACTGCCGAGACGACTGTCTCCCGCTCCGGCCGGAATGTCAGACCCTGATCAGGCAGCACCGACCCCTGCCCAGGCCCGTCGAATGCCAGACAGCCGTAGCCGCGCCGCACCGCGGCGGTCGCCGTCGCGAAACAGCCCTCTTCCAGCACCGAGTCGTACCCGCCGTGGTAGATCAGCGTCGGGCGCGGCTCACCGCAGTCGTCCGGCCCGAACAGGTAGCCGGGCAGCCTGGTCCCCTCGAAGGGGATGGACAGCGGTTCGGCCGGGTGGTCCAGCAGAGGAGCGGCCGCCGCGAGGGTCTCGCGGACCCGCAGGCTCAGGAACGCCGCTTCCACGTCGTGGACGGGGTTCTCGCGCATCTCGCCGAGATCGGCGCCGCCGTATGCGGCGTAGCAGGCGGTGCGCAGCGCCTCGGAGGAGAACGTCTCGTTCTCGAACAGGGACTTCATGCGGGCTCCGAGCTTGCTGTTGATGGACTGCGCGGTGCCGCCGTCGAGGGCGATACCGGCGCCGTCTTCGGGTCTCCTGACGGAGTTGCTGCTGACACGGCTGCTGCGGTGGGGTTGGAGCCCGGGCCGTTGCTGTGGGGGATCAGCCGCGGCCCGGGCGGCTTGGGTGGGTCAGGCAGGCAGTTCGGAATCGGGGATCCAGTGGCCGTGGATGCCGGCGGGCACCCTGCGGGGGAGTTCGACGGCGGCCACGGTGCTCAGGTCGCTCGCGTCCAGGACGAGCAGCTCCGAGGCGTCGGCCTCGAGGTCGCTGACGATGGTGAGCAGGTAGCCGTCGTCCTCGGCGGTCCCGCCCTCGGCGGGCGCGAAGACGGCCTCGCCGGGCATCCGGCCCTCGCCGTGCGCGAGCAGTTTCTCCTGGCCGGACTGGGTGTCGAACTTGACGGTGTGGTAGCCCGACAGGCCGGCGCCGGGGAAGGCGATGGCGTAGCTGTAGCGGTAGGCCGAACCGGTGTGGGCGTCGTTGATCGACGGGAACTCGGTGGCCAGGTCGTTGAGGGACCCGGTGGTGACCTTTCCCGTGGCCGGGTCCATGATCCACCGGTGGAAGGTCGAGCCGGCGTCCGGGCTGGTGCCGTAACCGGGAGCACCGACCCACCACTTCCACGAGCTCTCCCAGGCGGAACGGTCGAAGCACGGTGCTTCGAGGACGATCCGGCCCTGCGCGTCGGTGTAGGCGTTGGTCACGTGCAACAGCGCTGCCTGGTCGGCCACTTCGAACCAGGTGGTCCTGCCCCCGGCGCGCGGCATCACGCCGATGCACAGCGGGACGTCGTCGTGCCAGCGGTAGGGGATGCCGGACTGCTCGGCGTGGTCGAAGACCACCGGCGAGTTGATGAAGACGACGTGCTCACGGGTGATGGCGAAGTCGTGCATGAGCGAGGGGCCGGAGCCGTCGATGACCTCCGACCTGACGATGTCGCCGGAGGCGTCGGCCACGTAGTAGGTCAGGTACGGCGGGAAGGGGCTGTAGCTGAAGAAGTGCAGCTCGCCGGTCTCCGGGTCCTCCTTGGGGTGGGCGGTCATCGCGCTGGAGAGCTTGCCGCCGAAGTCGTGGACGCCGATCGTGTCGAGGTCGGCGCTGACCTCCCAGGGCAGGTTGGCCTCCTGTAGGGCCAGGTAGCGCCCCCCGTGAAAGATGATGTTGGTGGCGGCGGCGCTGACTTCGAGTTCGGTTCCGGTGAAGGGCACGCCGTCCAGGTAGGGGGTGCGCACCCAGCGGTTGCGGTACCACTCGGCCCGGCCGCCGGTGAGGCGGATGCCGTGGATCATGCCCTCGCCGCGGAACCAGTGGGTGGGGGTGATGCCCGGCTTGGGATTGTGGCCGTTGCGGAAGTAGCGGCCGTTCAGCTCGGGCGGGAGGGTGCCGCGCACTTTCAGCTCGCGGCCGGTGATCTCGTCGGTGACGGGGGAGAAGTGACCGCTGATGTACGGCTTGTCCAGCGTCATGGTCATGCCTTTCGCGTTGCGAGAGCCGAGATGATCAAGGTCAGGGCGGCGCAGGCCAGGAAGGCCGCGCCGGAGGAGGGGAGCAGGGTCAGGAAGGACAGGCCGATGGCTCCGCCGATCTGCCGGGTGGCGTTGACCAGCCCGCCGGCCAGGCCGTTGTCGGCAGCCGGGACGCCCGTGGAGGACATCGCGGTGAGCCGGACGAAAGCCACCCCCAGCCCGACGCCGATGAGGAGCGTCGGGCCGAGCAGGTCCACAGAGAAGGTGCCGTCGGCCGGAGTTCGGGACAGCCAGGCCAGTCCGGCCGCGAGGACCAGCAGGCCCACGGGGAGTACATGGCGGCCGGACGCCTTGCCGGTGGCCCACGACGAGAGGGTGATCGTGAGGGCGAGGGGAAGCTGGGTCAGCCCAGCCTCCAGGGGCGAGTAACCAAGGGTGCGTTGCTGGTAGAGAGGCAGGAAGTAGAACAGGCCGAGCCAGACCGCGCCCAGCAGGGCCATCAGCACGTTGGGCACCGCCACCACGCTCATGCGTGTCGGCAGCAGCGGGGCGGCGGCACGGCGCTGGAGCACCGCGAACAGGCCGAGCAGTGCCAGACCGATCACGGCGAGCGGCCAAGGGCCCGACAGGCCGTAGGTGAGCGCGACCAGCCCCGCCGTCACCGTCACTGCGCCCGGTGCGTCCAGGCTTCCGCCGCGCGGCCGGTCGGCCCCGACCAGCAGCCGGGTGGCCACCAGGACGGCCAAGGCGAAGGGCACCATCACGACGAACACCGCACGCCAGCCGTACAGGCTGGTGAGCAGCCCGCTCAGCAGCACGCCCGCCGCCCCGCCGGCACCGGAGACCGCGCCCCACACTCCGAGCGCGGTGCCACGCCGCTCCCTGTCGGGATAGATCGTCAGCACGAGGGCCAGCGCCGTGGGCGCCAGCAGCGCGGCGCCGATTCCCTGCACCGCCCTGCAGGCGATCAGCACGATCGCCGTGGGCGCCAGTGCCGCGCCCAGGGAGGAGAGTGCGAACAGGCCGATGCCGAGCAGAAACACGCGGCGCAGGCCGTATACGTCGCCTGCGCGCCCGCCCGGCAGCAACAGCGCGCCGAAGACCAGTACGTAGGCGTTGACCGTCCACGCCTGGCCCGTGTCCGACAGGTCGAGCCCGGCCCGGATCTGGGGCAGGGCGACGTTCACGATCGAAGTGCTCAGCACGACCAGGAACTGGGCCGTGGCCAGAACAGCCAGCGATGTCCAGTCGGTGGCGGTCGGTTGCTCTGCGGTGCGGGTCATGGCTCGACACTCGCAGCGGACGCCCGCCGCTCGCGTCGGTAGTTATCGCCTATACGACTCCTGGCGGGAGGGCTTCTGGGCCACCGGGATCTGTTCTGGATTCCCCTGCGGCACCCAACCGAATAGGTTTTCGGACATGCCCGAGACACACACGGATGAGCTGATCGGTCGTCAAGACGAGATACGGCAGCTCGACGCCCTGCTCCAAGCGGCACGGGAGAGCCGGGGCGGCGCCCTGGTCCTGCGCGGTGAGCCGGGCATCGGCAAGAGCGCGCTGCTGCGTCACCTGGACGAGGCCGCGACCGGATTCCTCGTCATGCAGGCGTCCGGTGCGGAGTTCGAGACGGAGCTGCCGTTCGCCGCGCTGCACCAGTTGCTCGCGCCCGTCGCCGACCGGCTTATGGCACTTCCTGCGCCGCACCGCAAGGCGCTGGAGATCGCTTTCGGCCTCGACACCGGCAGACCCGATCCGTTCCTGGTCGGCGTCGCGTCGCTTGGCCTCCTGGTGGAGACAGTGCGGGAACGCCCGCTCCTGTGCGTCGTCGACGATGCACAGTGGCTGGACCAAGCGTCGGCCAAGGCGCTGGCCTTCGTGGCCCGCCGGGTCTCGGCCGAGCCGATCGCCCTCGTGTTCGCGGCACGCGAGCCGAGTCGCCTGCCCGAGCTGGACGAGCTGCCCGGCCATTGGCTTCAGGGGCTTGGCGAATCGGATGCCCGCGCGCTGTTGGCCGCGGCGGTTCGCGCCCCGTTGGACGAGCGGGTGCGCGACCGCATCCTGGCCGAGGCGCGTGGCAACCCCCTAGCGCTGGTGGAGCTTCCCAGGACCGCCGGACTCAGCGGGATGGCGGGCGGATTCGCCCAACCCGACTCCGTACCCGGCGTGATCGAGCAGAGCTTCCGGTCCCGGCTGGAACTCCTGCCGCCGGCGGCCCGGCTGCTGGTGACCGTCGCCGCCGCCGACCCGATCGGCGACCCCGGCCTGCTCTGGCGTGCGGCCGAACTCCTGGGCATCGACGCGGCTGCCGCAGCGGAATCTGCCCCGCTGGTCGAATTCGGCACCCGAATTCGATTCAGCCACCCCCTCGCCCGCTCGGCCGCCTACCACGCCGCGACGCCGGAGGAGCGGCGCAGGGCACACGAGGCGCTGGCCGCCGCGACCGACCCGGTAGCCGACCCCGACCGGCGGGCCTGGCACCGCGCCCAGGCCAGCGTCGGACCGGACGAGCAGGTCGCCGCCGAACTCGAAGCCTCCGCCACCCGCGCCCGGGAACGTGGCGGAGTCGCGGCGGCGGCGGCCTTTCTGGAACGCTCGGCCGCGCTCACGATCAGCCCGGTCCAACGCGCCGAACGGGTCCTCGCCGCGGTCCATCACAAGCTCTCGGTGGGCGACTTCGACACGGCGGTCGAACTGCTCACCACCGTCCGGACCGACGATCCGAGCCAGGCCGCCAGGGCCGACCTGCTTCGCGGCAGGCTGTCGTTCGTCCGCCGCCGTGGAGACGAAGGCCCTACGGCATACCTCCTGCGCGCCGCCGCCCGGCTGGCCGCCACCGACCCCGCCTGGTCACGGGAGTGCTATCTGGACGCCATCGAGATGGGCGTCCTGCTCGGCGGCCTCGACGACGTGGTGGACGCCGTCAGGAAGGCCCCGCCGTCGGGCGAGCCGGTGCCAGGCGCTGCGGCGGTCCTGACCGGCCTCACCAGCCTCGTCGGCGACGGGCATCGGGCGGCGGGGGAGATCCTGAGGCCGGTCGTCGGCGACGCCGGCCACGAGGTGTGGGCCAGGCGGCCGTCACTGGGCTTCATGGTGGCCGCCGAGCTGTGGAACCGCGACGCCATGTACGGCATCGCCACCCGTGCCGTCGCGGCCGGCCGAGAGTCGGGCTCCTTCCACGAGCTGCCCATCGGACTGGCCATGCAGGCCACCGCGATCGTGCACACCGGCGACTTCGGTGCCGCGACGGAGCTGATCTCCGAGGAGGAGGCGATCGCCGACGCCACAGGCGCGGCACCGCTGGTCTACCCGCGCCTCCACATGGCCGCGCTGCGTGGACGGCGCAAGGAAGCCGTCGAACTGTTCGCGTCGGTGGACCACCGGATGAGCCTCAGCGTGCAGTGGGCGACGGCCGTATTCAGCAATGGCCTCGCCGACTACCCGGCCGCGCTGAAAGCGGCCAAGCAAGCGGTCGACTACGGCGCCCTCGGCACGTCGAGCCTTGCCCTGCCCGAGCTGGTCGAGGCGGCCGTACGATGCGGCGAGACCGAGGTCGCCGCCGCGGCCCTCGCGTCCCTCCAAGAACGCACACAGGCGGGCCGACAGGCGTGGGGCCTTGGCGTCGAGGCCTATGCGCGGGCCCTGGTGACCGAGGACGAGTCCGCGTACCAGGAGGCGATCGGTCTGCTCGACGACGGCGCACTGGTCGTCTACCGCGCGCGGGCGCAGCTGCTGTACGGGGAGTGGCTGCGCCGCCAGGGCCGACGGCGTGACGCCCGGTCCGCGCTGCGGCCGGCCCACGAATCGCTGTCCGACCTCGGTGTGGAGGCGTTCGCCGAGCGCGCCGCCGGCGAGTTGCGCGCCACGGGCGAGCAGGCCCGCAGCCGCACATCGAAGGCATCGGACCAGCTGACGATGCAGGAGGTGCACATCGCACGCCTGGTCGCCGACGGCGCCACCTCCAAGGAGGTGGCGGCGAAGCTGTTCCTCAGTCCGCGGACGGTCGACGCGCACCTGCGCAACATCTTCCGCAAGCTGGGGCTCACCTCACGCAGACAACTGCGAGCCCTGCCCGACATTCGTTAGCCGCAGCGTGGTGGCCGCGGCCTCGGGCCCGTTCATCGACTCCACGGGGCCGGGCCAGCTCAAGCCGTACTTGGCCCGGTAGGCACCGGAGATGCGCTGGACGAGCTCGGGGTCATCCACCGGTCGGAGGGTGACGGGCAGCCTGGCCCCGGCCACCTCCACCTCCGTCTCCGCATGCCGCAGGACCTGGCGGTACCAGGCACTGCGCCGGCCGAAAGCCGAGCGGACATACGCCTCCCCGTCGAGCACCACCACCCAGACCGTCCTGGGCGACCACCGGCCGTCCGCATGCCGTACCCACAAGGTGATCTCCGTGCGATCCACATAAGCGTTCATGGACGAACTTTCACCGTGGCGGCACTGCGTACGCGTCGGTGGTCGTCACCTAGATGGGCGGGCATCACCGACGCGAGAGCGGTGCTCTCGCGACGAAGCTGAGTGTCATGACGAACATCGACATGACGAAGCCCGAAACCGCAATCGACACCGACACGCACATCTTTGAGGCGGCCACGGGCGTCGGGGCGCTTCGCCACAAGGGCACCAAGAAGAGCAAGGGCAGGAAGAACAAGGCCAAGCGCCGTGCCGCCAAGGCACTGGCGTACTTCGCCCTGATCTTCTCCGGGCTCCTGGTTCTGGCCGAGCCGTGGCTGCTGATCCCGGTCGTCGCCCTGGTCCTGGCGATCTCCTTCTGGGACTGAACTTGGCGCCGCCGGAATGCGGGCTCGGTGTCACCATCGTGCCCGCCGCGGCATCCGAGTCACGCCCCGCCGTCCGCTTCAGACCACTCCGTCACGCGACGGCGACCATCGACCTCACTGCAATGACAAGATCCAACCCCGGCACCCTGGCCGAACGCCTCACAGCCATTCCGACGCAACTGACCACGGCGCAGACGCCCCCGCCGAACGACTGACTCCGGACGCGCGCCGGGCAGACTCCTTCCTGCCGGTGACTTGAAGCATGGCCGACCAGGCGTCCACTACCGCGCGCCCTTCGGCGCACAGCGGATGGCAGTTCACGCACGACCTCGCCGAGACAAAGGGCCTGCGGGCAAAGGGCGGACGTGTTCCGGTACCGGAGGTCGTCGACCCGGAGGAGGAAGACCTCAGCCAAGGCTCCGTCGGCATCGACGTGGAGATGCGGTTCTGGATGCAGGCTGGTTACGGCAACTGTATTGGTTGGCCAACCTGGCCAGGCACCCCTGCGCTGTCGAGGAGCCGGTGCATGTCCTCGACGGGCAGGCTGGGGTTGCCGGCGACGGCACTGGTCGTGTCGGGATCAGCCAGTAGTTCGCGGATCCGGGGGAGGGGAAGTCGTGGATCCCGGGCGGCTGCCCAACGAAAGCTCGGGTCACGGGTGAACTCGTCCAGGAGTTGCGGGGGCAGAGCAGGATCACGTAGCGCCAGGCGACGATGCTCCGGATCCGGGGAGTTCGCGAAACGGGCGGCCAGTCCTGCGGACGGGAACCGGGGGTTGGCGATGAGCATCTTCACAGCGCGGTGACTGCCATGGAGATAGAGGTCGAGCAGCAGCTGTGGCGGTGGTTCGGGATGGAACTCGCACAGCAGGAGGCGCACGGCGAAGTCCTCGTCCCGCGCGAGCAGTTCGACCAGGTCGGGCGGCAGGGCCGGACAAACGGCGGCGCTGCGCCGCAGCCATGGATGTGCGGAGGTCGCGCACTGCTGCAGGACATCGGCATCCTGTCGGGCGTTCCACACCCAGTCCAGAGTGTCCAGACGTGCGTCGGGCTCCACGGTGTAGTCGATGGCCGCGCGTTCTGACTCGGTCAGTTCCGGTCGGGCGGAGACGACGAGCCGCACGTGCGGATCGGGGTGGATGGCGAGTTGCCTGACGAGATCCGGAGGGAGGGAGGGGTTCGCGGCGACCGCCGCTGGGCGTGTGCCGACCACCTGCTGCTCGGCGAGCTCATGGCTCAGCCGCCCCATCTGGAGTACTTCGGACTGCCGCCAGGAGTCTTTGAGGCTCTCGACCAGCCACGCCGTCCGTTCTGCGTCCTCGTGACAGACGTGCAGTGCCGCAACCCGTCGCACCTCCAGGTCATCATCCTGGAGCAATGCCTCTCGCGTGGCTTCGGACAGTCGGTCCCAGGCCCGGCAGGACGCTCGGCGAAAGACGGCGTCCGTATGGTCGGCCAAGTCGGCCAGGATGTGGGCCGGCACCACCGGCGAGAGGACGGCTTCGTGGCGGACGCGCTCAAGCGGATGCTCAAGCAGCCGCGCGTACGCCCAGTCAGGCAGCGGTTCCACCCGACCCCGGTACGGCATCGGGCTCATGGCGAGGACAAGAGCGACCTTCGAGGACGGATCATCATTGAGCCGGGCACGCTGAGCGGGGTCGGCGTTCGCGCTCTCGGCGAAATCCATTCGCAGGGCCGGGTCCGGGTCGGCCAGGATTGCGTCGACCACCTCCAGCGGCAGGTCACTGCGCTGGGTGACGAATCTTCTGACGTCCCGGTCGTCGTGTTTGAGAAGCCGCAGCAGCACACTGCCCGGTGCAGCTGCGTTCCATGACAACGATCTGAGCGCAGCATCAAGATGATCGGCCATCCTGCCCCCGTCCAGCGATCAAAGATCGCGCAGACTATCAATTTCCACCCGCCGGGTGCCATGCCGAACGCTCACCCGACTGCGTAGCGTGCCGCCTCCACTAGAGATGATCCAGAGCCACGACTCGTGAACAAAGCCATGGCGCTCCTGTCCGCTGGTTCGGTGGGGGTCTTGGACGAAGCGGGGCCGGCGGTGCAGCCGGCTCACGGTTCCTCATCGACTTCGTCGCGCGGGAGCCAGTGACTGCCCCGCACGGAGGTTGTGGTCTGGCACTCCGGATGCAGCGCGGGATCGGGGGAGTAGCCCTGCTCCGTGCTCCGGGTCGGCAGGGTGAACGATGACGAAGAACCGTTCCTCACGGAGCCGGGGCAGATCTGGCACAGGTGCTGGAGGAAAGCGAGGCGGGGACGGTCGGCGTCGAGGCGTCCAAATACGGCGTGCCCGTGGTGGGTCACGGAAACCCATGACACGACCAGCCCACCGGCCGACGGCCGGCCGGGGCGTCGGTGCGGAATGACGGGCGGCTCACCCGACCACGTTGAACACGAGCACGACCAAGCCCGTATGCACAACGGACACCCCGACACTGAGCCTGCAGCTCACCCTCCACACACGGAAAGACGCCTATGACCAGTCCGGAGCAGCACTCCGCGCGACCGCCGGTGCGGCGGTGGCGGGCGCTGCTCGTACTCGGACTGCTGGCAGGCCTGTTCGGCATGCACGCCCTGGCCCCCCTCGGGCTCACCACGGCGCACACTCACACCCGGCCGATGTCGGCCCCCATGGCCATGCAGGACGACTGCGCCGACGACCACTGCGGCGGACACCATGTCCAGCACGCAGACACGACCTGCGCGTCGGGCGCCGTGAGCGGAGGGCCGGAACTGCCCACCCTCGCGCCCGATCCCGTAACAGCGCCTGCGCACGACGACTCCACGTGCCCAGAAGGGCCCGCGGCGCCGGACGGTGCCCGCGCGCCTCCGTCTTTGGCCGAACTCCAACTCCTGCGGATCTAGAGGAACCTCGGCACCGCGCCATCACCTGACGCGGCGCTCACGCCCGCCCGGATCCCCTCTTTCGCACAGCAGGAGTTCACGCATGTCCACCCCTCGTACGTTCACGCGCCGTGCCGCTCTCATCGCGGCCACCGCCACCGCCGCACTCGTTCTCGCCGCCTGTGGTGGCGGCAGCGAGAGCGGCGGACACTCGGGCGACGACTCGGCCTCGTCGTCCTCCAACGCCACCACCGCAGCGGGTGCCCACAACACGCAGGACGTCTCCTTCGCCCAGGGCATGATCCAGCACCACCAGCAGGCCCTCGAGATGGCGCAGCTCGCTGCCGGCCGCGCCTCCTCCGCCGAGGTCAAGGATCTCGCTTCGCGCATCGAGAAGGCGCAGGGCCCGGAGATCCAGACCATGAGCGGCTGGTTGAAGTCCTGGGGTGAGGACGTCCCGACGTCGCACGGCTCGATGGGGTCGATGCCCGGCATGGATCACTCCAGCCACTCCGGCATGCCCGGAATGATGGACGCCAAGGACATGGACGAGCTGAGGAAGATGTCCGGCAAGGACTTCGACGCCATGTTCCTGACCATGATGATCGAGCATCACAAGGGCGCGGTCGAGATGGCCACCGCCGAGAAGAACAAGGGCAAGTACGGTGCCGCCACTTCCATGGCCGACGACATCGTCACCACGCAGAACGCCGAGATCACCGAGATGAACAAGCTGCTCGGCAAGGGCTGAGGCTCCCGGGGGGCCGGTGCCCGCGCCGGCCCCTCTGTTCCTTCTGGCGCGGAGCGGACCGTCAGGAGGTGGGGCGCAGGCCGTCCACCGTGACGCGAACGAGTCTGCGCACCGCGGCCTGGGACGGCAGACCGCCCGCCGCACCGAGGGCGTGCAGGCAGTACGCGGCGAGCTCGTCCGGCGACACGTCGTCGCGTACCTCGCCGGCTTCCGCGCCCTCGGCCAGCAGCTCACCGATGAACCGGAGCAGATGTTGTTCGGCGTGGGCGACGTGTTCCCCTCGGTGCAGGACGGCACCGATCTCCGCGTCATGGCCGCGACGCCGCAGCTGGATCGAGGCGTAGGCGTCGAGGACCGCGGTCAATCGCTCGCCCGCACTGCCGGGTCGGTCGCGGAGCGCCGTGAGCTCCTGCAGATGGCCGGTGATCTGCCGCTCGTGCCAGGCCGTCATGATCGATTCGACGTCCGGGAAGTACTTGTAGAGCGTGGCCCGGCCGATCCCGGTCCCCTCGGCGATGCGGGACATCGTCACGCCCCGCAGCCCGTGCTCGGCCACGAGAGCCGCGGTCACTTCCAACAGCGCGTCACGTACCGCGCGGCGGTGCTCCTCGATCGTCTCGTTCCACAGCTTGGGCACCCCCGTAGTGTACGTGGCGCCCACCTGGATACAGCATGACTTGACGTAGACACAGTGTCTCGATAAATCTGGAGCCGTCACCCGGATCCGTATCCCGGAACGAGGATCCGGCCACCCTCAAAGGGAGGGCCCATGTCCGTCTCACCGCATCAGCCGGGCGCAATGGCTCCGCGGGAGCCCGACGACCTGTACGCCACCCCGCCCCCGTGGGACATCGGCCGCCCCCAGCCGGCCCTTCTGTCCCTCACCCGGTCCGGTGGCATCCGGGGCCGGATGCTGGATGCCGGCTGCGGCACCGGGGAGCACGCGCTGATGGCGGCCGCTCTCGGTCTCGACGCCACCGGTATCGACCTCGCCGCCCGAGCCCTGGGCGCAGCCGAGGAGAAGGCACGCACCCGTGGCCAGGAGGTGCGATTCCTGCGTCATGACGCCCGCGACCTCGCCGGTCTCGGCGAGCAGTTCGACACCGTGCTCGACTGTGGTCTCTTCCACGTCTTCGCAGGCGAGGACCGCACCGCGTACACGAGCGGCCTGCGGTTCGTCCTGCGGCCGGGTGGGCGCTGCTTCGTGCTCTGCATCAGCGACCGGGAGCGCGGCGTCTGGGGCCCTGTGCACAGGGTGACACGTGACGATGTCGAAGCGGCCTTCGCCGACGGCTGGCAGATCGACTCCGTCGAACCGTCCGTCATCGAACTCGGCGTCGCCCCGGGCCACGTCGACGCCTGGTTCGTCGCTGTGACCAGGATCTGAACCCCCTCACCCACCACCGCCCCGAGGATTGCCATGCCGAGTGCCGAAGCCCGCATACCCACTGACCGGCCGAGCCGGTATCTCGTCCAGCTGTGCAAGCACTTCAGCAACAAGGGCCGCCACCTCGGCCACCGCGCGCGGCCACATCATGGCGCTGACGTCACACAGCCGCCCGGAACGCACATGCCGCCCGAGCTCAGGCCGGATCAGATCCAGGTCGAGTGGACCGACACCCAGGGTGTCCTGACACTTCCCTGGGGTCGGTGCACCATGGACGCCGCATCGGACGCGCTGGTGCTGCGCGCCGAGGCCGACGACGAACAAGGGCTGCGTCGGCTCCAAGACCTCCTGGCCGCGCACCTCAGCAGGTTCGGGAGACGCGAAGAGCTGCGAGTGGAATGGCGGGAACCGGCACCTGCCGCCCGGTGCGCGGAGGACGCCGGCAGCCCGGCCACCACCGCGGCATCGACCTCAGCGCGGCGCAGGCACCTCACCTGGGCAGGTGTCACAGTCCTCGGCATCCTGGCCGTGGCTGTCCACCTGGGTCTGGCTGGTGCGGTGTTGTCTACGCCGAACTGGACGGGCTGGGCTGCCGGCACCGTTGTGCTCGCCGTGCTCCTGAAGATCGTGGCCGTGACGTTCCTGGGCCGCCGTGTGCACCGCCGCAGCCGACGGCAGGCTGGTTAGCTCACGCCGCTCTGCGTGGCTGCAGACGTGGAACGACCGGCAGGCGCACGGCCTCGCCTGCCCTCCGGCAGCGCCTGTCTTGGCCACGGCTTTCAACCGTGCGGCGACGACTCCCGCGTCACCGCGTGCGCAAGGACTGTTACACCGGGGCCCGACGGCTGTGTCGGCCGTCGGGCCCCGGGCGACCTGCTGCGGTCGACCGCTTACTGGTCAGCAGCCCGGAAGCGGCGCAATCGCAGGCTGTTGCCGACGACGAAGACCGAGGAGAAGGCCATGGCCGCGCCCGCGATCATCGGGTTGAGCAGACCAGCCGCGGCGAGCGGCAGGGCGGCGACGTTGTAGGCGAAGGCCCAGAAGAGGTTGGAGCGGATGGTGCCGAGGGTCTTGCGGGCGAGGCGGATGGCGTCGGCCGCGACCCGCAGGTCACCGCGGACCAGGGTCAGGTCGCCTGCCTCGATCGCGGCGTCCGTGCCGGTGCCCATGGCCAGCCCCAGGTCGGCCTGGGCCAGTGCCGCAGCGTCGTTGACTCCGTCACCCACCATGGCGACCGAACGACCCTCGTCCTGCAGGCGCTTGACGACGTCCACCTTGTTTTGCGGCAGGACTTCGGCAATCACGTGCTCAGGTGCGATGCCCACCTCAGCGGCCACTGACTCGGCAACAGCCCGGTTGTCGCCGGTGAGAAGGACGGGGGTCAGGCCGAGGGCACGCAGGCGACGGATGGCTTCGGGGCTGGTCTCCTTGACGGCGTCGGCGACTTCGAGGACCGCGCGGGCCTCGCCGTCCCAGGCGACCGTGATGGCCGTACGACCGACCGCCTCTGCTTCGGCCCTGGCGCGCTGGAGCTCCGCCGGCAGGGTGATCGCCCACTCCGCCAGCAACTGCTCCCGGCCGACCAGGACGGCGTGTCCGTCGACGATGCCCTGGACGCCGAGGCCGGGGATGTTGGCGAAGTCCTCCGGGTTGGGCAGCATGCCGACCCGGGCGGCGGCTCCGGCGGCGACGGCCTGCGCGATCGGGTGCTCGGAGGCGTGCTCCAGGGCGCCGGCCAGACGCAGGACGTCCGTCTCGGTGGTGCCTTCGGTCGTCTCAGCGGCCGTGTGCACGGCCAGCAGGGTCATCCGGCCGGTGGTGACGGTGCCGGTCTTGTCCAGGACGATGGTGTCGACGCGGCGCGTGGACTCCAGGACTTCGGGGCCCTTGATGAGGATGCCGAGCTGGGCGCCGCGTCCGGTGCCGACCATCAGCGCGGTCGGTGTGGCCAGGCCCAGGGCGCAGGGGCAGGCGATGATCAGGACGGCGACGGCGGCGGTGAACGCCGCGACCGTGTCGCCGGTGACGCCCAGCCAGACGCCGAACGTGCCGAGCGCGAGGAGGATGACCACCGGGACGAAGACCGCGGAGATCCGGTCCGCGAGCCGCTGGGCCGCCGCCTTGCCGTTCTGGGCGTCCTCCACCAGCTTGGCCATCCGGGCGAGTTGGGTGTCCGCGCCGACCCGGGTGGCCCGCACGACCAGTCGTCCGCCGGCGTTCAGAGTGCCACCGGTGACGGAGTCTCCTACACTCACCTCGACCGGGACGGACTCGCCGGTGAGCATGGCGGCGTCCACGGCGGAGGAGCCCTCGACGACCGTACCGTCGGTGGCGATCTTCTCGCCGGGGCGGACGAGGAAGCGGTCGCCGACCGTCAACTCCGCTACGGGTATGCGTTCCTCCCGGTCCCCGCGCAGCACGGTGACCTCCTTGGCGCCCAGCTCCAGCAGGGCCTTGAGCGCCGCGCCCGCCGTGCGCTTGGAGCGGGCCTCGAAGTACCGTCCGGCCAGGATGAACGCGGTCACACCGGCCGCGGCCTCCAGGTAGATGTTCCCGGCGCCGTCACTGCGGGCGATGGTCAGCTCGAAGGGGTGCCTCATGCCGGGCATGCCGGCCGTTCCGAAGAACAGGGCTCACAACGACCACAGGAACGCGGCCGACGTACCGACCGAGATCAGCGTGTCCATGGTCGCGGCGCCGTGCCGGGCGTTGGTCCAGGCGGCCTTGTGGAAGGGCCAGGCGCCGTACGTCACCACGGGCGCCGCCAGGGTCAGCGACAGCCACTGCCAGTACTCGAATTGCAGCGCCGGCACCATCGCCATCGCGATCACCGGCACCGCGAGCACCACCGCGGTGGTCAGCCGCTGCCGCAGCGACCGCAGTTCGTCGACCTCCTCGTCCGCGGGACCGCCGCCGGACTCCGGCTCGGTGCGGGCGGGCTCGGGCTCGCGCGCGGTGTAGCCGGTGGCCTCGACGGTGGCGATGAGGTCGGCTACGGCCATGTCCGCACGGAAGGTGACCTTGGCCTTCTCGGTGGCGTAGTTGACGGTGGCCTCGACACCGTCCATGCGGTTGAGCTTCTTCTCGATGCGGGCGGCGCAGGAGGCGCAGGTCATGCCGCCGATGGCGAGTTCGACCTCGGCGGCACCGGGCGTGGTGGTGGTCATGTCTGCTCCTCGCAGCTCACGAACGCGGCGGGTGTGGATGGCGGGAGGGCGGGGGCCGGGGCCAGGGCGACCCCCGCCCGATGGCGGGTGGTCAGGCGTCGACGCGGCCGGCGAAGTCGTAGCCGGCCTCGTCCACGGTCTCGGCGAGAGTTGCGTTGAACGCCTCGTCCGGTACGGCGGCGGTTGTCACGGTGACGAGCCCCGTGCCGATCTCGACGTCCACGGCGATGACGTCGTCCAACGCCCCGACGGCTTGGGTGACGACTCCCTGGCAGTGCGCACTGCCGACGCCGTCGACCTTGTAGACGGTCCTGGTCTGGGCGACGGTGTGGCAGGTTCCCTCGGGCCCCCCTGGGGGTATCTGGCAGCTCCATGTATACCCCCCACCCGTATGTAGTGCAAGAGTGTCCGCCGTGCGGGTAATACCCAGTAGGGGTATGATGAAGTGCATTGAGTCGCCTCAGGGCAGACAAGAGCCAAGGAGCGCGGATCACCAAGAGCTTCGCCGACTTCACACCACGCGGCGGCGAAGGGCTCACCCTCGGAGCCGCTCTACCGCCGCCCTGTCCTCCCCGTCGAGGTCACCGCCATCCTCGCGACCGCGACACCCGCCACCTCCGAAGCCACGCATGATCGGCAGCGGCATCCTTCGCTGCACGACCTCGGCCCCGGTGAGGAAATCTCCTGCTACGCCGCGCCTCCCCTCCAGCGCTGATGCAGTCCGCCGTCCGCGCGTTGTCGACAGCGCCTCCCGGGGCCTTGGCCCGCCGGGCCTTCACGCCTGCTCCATGGGGCGGCAGGGGCCGAGTCCCGGAGAAGGTGCCGCAGGACCCGGCAGAGGAGCAGGCCACTGATCGTGAGCAGGAGCAGGCCGGCGGCTACGGTGATGTCGGCGGCCGTGGATGCCGGGGCGGCGAGGGCCTGAGCGGTGCCGCCCGCGGCCAGGACGGCGGCGGTGGTCAGGGTCCACAGGCTCACCTGGGCACGGGACATGGCGTCATCCCCCCATCAGGTGCTGGGCCGCAGGGGTGACGGCCTCCAGGATCGTCAGCACGACCATGAAGGCGACGACGGCCGCGCCGAGGATCATCGCGACCGGGCGGCGGCGCCAGTGACGTTCCGGGCCGCGGTCGACGAACGGGAGAATGATCAGCAGGGCGAACAGGACTCCGGCGCCCCACAGGATGCCGGACAGGCCGATCCAGTTCTCCAGGGTGAACAGCCACCAGTACATCCACGGCGGCTTGGTGACCTCGATGCCCTCCACGGGGGTCGAGCCGATACCGGGCGGGAAGACGATGGCGAGGACGCTGAGGACGGACAGCAGCACCAGGCCCAGAGCGCCGATGCGGCGCAGATGGTGGGTGAACGGCTCGAACGACTCCCCGGACTCGGTCGGGTTGTCCGGACGCGGCGAGACGCCGTGCCGTTTCACCAGCAGGGCGTGCAGCACCAGCAGCGCGAGGATCAGCATCGGGATCAGCGACACGTGCGCCATGTAGAGGCGCACCAGGAGCGGGACCTGGCCGGAGAAGTCGGAACGGAACCAGAAGCCGAGACCGCCCAGCAGTTTGCCGATCTCCAGGTTGTGGCTGAGGGCCTCGTAGCCCTCCTGGTCCCACTTCAGGACCGTTCCCGTGAACATGGCGCCGATGATCAGCGCGAACATACCCACGCCGATGAGGTAGTTGCCCTCGCGCGGGCGCTTGTACGAGCCGGTGAGGTAGATGCGCAGCAGGTGCAGGATCGCCAGGACGTACATGGCTTCGGCGGCCCAGTAGTGCAAGCCGCGCAGGTACTTGCCGAGGTACACGCCGCGTACGAGATGGCGTACGGACTCGTTCGCGAAAGCCGGGTCCGGGTTGTAGAACTGGGCCATCACGATGCCCGTGGCGATGAGGATCAGCAGGCTGACTGCGGTCAGGCCACCGAGGCTGTAACCGATGGTGTTGGCGTGCGAGGGCACCGGGTACTGAATGGCCCTGATGCCCAGACGCTCGTCGACGGCTTCCATAAACCGCCGTGTCCTGCTTGCCTGTTGGGGTTGCTCGGACTTGCTTGGCGGCTCGGTCGGCGACGGCGCCGGTTCCATGCGGGTCATGACGTGCCTCCCCCACGGGTGTTGTGCGGGCGGACCCGGATCGCGAGGACGACGCCTGCGGCCCCTGCGGCGGCACTGGCGCCCAGCAGCCCCCAGTCCCCGGCGTGCAGCGGACCGCGGCCGGGCAGCGGGTCGGCGACGACGAGCGTGCCGGTCTCGGCACCGGTGATCGGCAGCGGGCTGTTGATCGGCACCGGGTCGGCGGGGGTGGTGGCCAGGCGGGCGCCGATGGACCGCTCCAGCAGGACGCGGGTGGCGGTGAGGTCGCCGGACTTGAACGCCTGCTGGGCCTTGCGGACGTAGGCGAGGTCGACGTGGGAGGTGTCCTTGGCCTCCAGCGAGTCGTTGATCTTGTCCTCGATGTCCATCGAGTCGTGCGGCCTCGTCACCAGGTAGGCGATGCCCTGGCGTACGAGGTCGAAGGCCCGGTCGCTCCCCTCGCCGTCGTGCGCGAAGGCCGCCGGGCCGGACAGGGTGAGCAGGCCGGCCGCCAGCAGACTGGCGGTGGCGGTGCGGGCGAGCGCCGCGGGGCGCCGGTTCGGTGCAGGAGTGTTGTGCGGCCGGGTGGAGGGCGGGGCCTTGCGGCGGCGGGGAGCGAAGCGCGGGGTATCTCCCGCGTAGGCGTCCCACTCCGGCCCGAACTGGCGCACCACTTCCCGCACTTCGCTGCCGGCGAGGCGGGCGTAGACGTACACCAGGACCGGGAACATGATCAGGACGGGGATCGTGGGCCACTGCAGCAGGAACCCGATCATGACGAGCACGAAGCCGTCGTACTGCGGTTGCCGGACGTGGGCGTAGTGGCCGGTGGTGGCGAGCCGGTCGTGCTGGGCGGCCTCGTGCAGCACCTTCCAGACGGCGGCGATCAGCCAGAAACCGGCGCCGATGGCGACGTAGCTCGCCAGGTGGAAGGGGCTGAGGTGGGGGTCGTACTTCCAGCCGATCAGGTCGTTCAGGAAGAAGCTCGTGGCGAAGGCGATGAACAGCAACGTGTTCAGAACGACCAGCGGCCACGGGCCGTAGGCAGGGTCAGCCATGACGGCCTCCTCCCCGCATGCTCGCGTGCCGGGTGGTGCCTGGGGGCCGCTCGCCGTGGGCGAGCCGGCTCATGCGGGCCTGGTGCTCGGCCGCCGTGATGCGGCCGTGCAGCAGCAGGGCGGTGCTTTGCCGCTCGACGGCCTCCAGTGCGGCACGGCGGCCGCGCAATCGGGCGAGCGGCGGGCAGCGGGACACGCACGGGGTGACCAGGCGGACGGTGTCGTAGACGAACCAGGTCAGCATCGCCGCCCCGAACAGCAGGGTGATCACCGCGGACATGGCCCGGCCCCTTGTTTTCTGACCCGGCCGGTCAGGTCCGGCCGGTGCCGTACGGCGGACGGTCGTGCTTGGTCAGCGGGTGGTCCTGCGGGCGGTCATCCAGGTGGTTCTGTCGAGAACCGTGACCGCCGTGCGCGCCACCGTCGCCGTGCATGCCGCGCATCATGAACATCATCATCAGCGGGCAGGCGAGAGCGATCGCCAACAGGAGGATCGTGCCGACCGGCACGCCCAGAGCCAGGACGCCGACCACGGCGATCGCGATCGCGACCGCGTACAGGCCGTAGTTGCGCTGATGGGTGCTCATCACGGGCCTCCTAGGAGTGTGCCCGTCGGATTGCCGTCGGGTGCCGGTCAGCGCTTGCTGAGCGAAGGCCCGCGGCCGGTGTGCAGAACGGCCATGCGCCGGTTGTACTCGTCCTCGTCGACCTCTCCGCGGGCGAAGCGCTCCGCGAGCAGCTGCTCGGGGCTGGGTCCGGAGGGCGGAGGGACGGACGGTGTCCCGGTGCCGTCCGACCGGGCCAGGGCCCGGAAGAGCAGAACACCGAGCGCGATGATCACGGCCCAGAAGAGGATCATGCCGGCCGACATCGCGAACCAGCCCCATCCGCTGACATCGTGGTCGTACCAGAACATCACGGTGATCACCTCGTCGCGGGCCACGGGACGCGGCTCTGGCGCCTGCGGGCTGCCCGGTGCCCTCACCCTCACCGTGCCCCTCCGCCCCCAGGCAGGTCATGGGCCGAAGCGGCCAGCGCATCTGGGCCATTGGTCCCTTACCCGGCGGGTGTCCGGAGAAGGCCGGGCCCGTAGCGCCCGCCCTCACGGCCTTGACCTGCGCCCTGCCGGTACGCTCGGCGCGCGTACCGGCAGGGCAAGGCGCGGATGTGGCGGCCCTGACACCTCCGGCAGTTCGAGGGACTTCCCGGGCACTGGAGGCGCGTGCGGGGGATCAGGATTGGTAGGCCACCAGCGCCATCATGCCGGCCTCGCCGTGGTAGGCGTTGTGGCAGTGGAGCATCCACTGTCCCGGGTTGTCGGCGTCGAAGAACACCGACACCGTCTTCTTCGGCAGGACGATTGTGGTGTCCTTGCGCGGTCCGCCACTGCCGAGCTGGTAGGTGTGGCCGTGCAGGTGCATCGGGTGCCACATGGTCGTGGTGTTGACGAAGTCGAGCCGGACCCGCTGGCCCTGTTCCACGATGATCGGACGGGCGGTCGGGTCGTTCATGTCGAACCGTCGGCCGTTGATGGCCCAGTTGTACATCATCATGCCGCCGGTCAGTTCGATGCGGTGGACTTGGTCGGCCTTCTTCGACGCCAGTCGGACGTCGTCCGCCGCGTTCAGCTGCGATGCGGCCATGAGCATGCCGTCCAGTTCGGTCGGACGGACGGCTGCCTCGGGTGTGCTGCCGGAGCCGGTGCGGATGACGGCCATGCCGGTGGCGTTCTTGCCCTCGGCCAACGCCACCAGGGGGAAGACGCCGTCGTCCAGGGTGACGAGGACGTCGTAGCGTTCGCCCATGCCGATCAGCAGGGCGTCGACCTGCTGGTGCCGGACGGGGAAGCCGTCGGTATGGGTGATGGTGAGCTTGTGGCCGCCGAGCGCGACGCGGTAGGCCGTGTCGCTGCCGGCGTTGATCAGGCGCAGCCGGACGCGCTTGCCGGGCTTGCTGCGGAAGACTGCCGGGTCGGCCGGAACGCGTCCGTTGACCAGGTGATACGGGTACTTGACGTCGCCGGCGTCGCCCCCGAGCAGTGGGCTCTCGGCGCCCGTCAGCATGAATTTCGTGCTCGTGCTTCCACCGGAGGGCGAGGCGGAGGGGGAGCTGGTCGTGCCGTCCATACCGCTCATGTCCATGCCGCCCATGTCTCCCATGTCGTGGCTCTCGTGACCGGACGAGCTGGAGGAGCTGTTGGAGCCTTCGCCCATGTGCATCCCGCCCATGCCCTGCCGCAGCTCGGCGAAGACGTCGTCCGGGGTGCCGGTGACGCCGTCGAGCCAGTCGTCGAGGACGACCACCCACTCGT
This sequence comes from Streptomyces sp. NPDC101165, assembly GCF_044768135.1. Classification (NCBI taxonomy): domain Bacteria; kingdom Bacillati; phylum Actinomycetota; class Actinomycetes; order Kitasatosporales; family Streptomycetaceae; genus Streptomyces; species Streptomyces sp. NPDC101165. Next base: position 116,254 of record NZ_JBIWPG010000026.1, read on the forward strand.
CGTCGTACGACAGGGGCTCCCTCGGGTCCTCCACGATCAACGGCGCGTACAGGCCCCGGTCGAGCTGGACACCGACGTGCGGGTGGAAGAAGTAGGTGCCGGGCGCGTCTGCGGTGAACCGGTAGGTGAAGTTGCGTCCTGCCCGGACGGCGGTCTGGGTGGCCGGCGGTGCGCCGTCCATGTCATTGCGCAGGGCGATGCCGTGCCAGTGGACGGACGTGGCGGTCTGGTTCGGCAGCTGGTTGGACAGCGTGGCGGCCAGCGTGTCACCGGCCGAGACGCGCAGTTCCTTGCCCGGAATCCGCCCGTCGAAGGCCCAGGTCCGGGCCGTGACCCCGGCGCCCAGGCTGACCATTGCCTGTGCTGCCGTCAGGGTCAGCTCGTGGGTCCTGCCGGTCTTGGTGCGCTTCTTGTCCGTGGCGGCGACGGCCGAACCGGAGGGGCTGATCAGGGCAGGCGTGCTGCTGGAGCTGCTGCAGGCGGCGAGCGCGCCCGCGCCGGCGACGCCGAGTCCGGCCAGCAGGACGGAGCGGCGGTTCATGCTGTTCACAGAGGTGTCCTTCTTCTCGATATCGCTTGTGTTCGACGCGTGTGCGGACGGCTGAGCGCACAGGTGAGTGCGCGCAGGCGCGGGCGCGGTCTACAGCAGCAATCGAGAGAGAACGGAAAGGTCCGGTGGCGCCCGGCCCGTGGTGCCCGGGACGTCCCGGCCGGCGGCTGTTCCGGCAGGGGCGGCTGGAGCGCAGCCGGTGGACGCGTGGTGGGGCGGCACGAGCTTCGTGCCGTCGACCCCGGCGACGGCACAGTGCTGCATCACCGTGCCGGAGCACGCCCCGGCATCGTCGTGGATCGCGGTCGGGCCTGTGGCGAGCGACGGCATGGCGTGGTCGCTCGCGTGGACGGAGAGCGTCGGCCTGGCCGTGTGGCCCATGCCCGCCATGGCCCGGGCGGGCGACAGGTGCGTGATGGCGGCGGGCGTTTCGTGGTGCACGAGCACCACGAGCGCCGCCATCAACGCGATGACAGCAGCACGTGTCCACTGCAGCGCGGCGCCGTGAGCGCCGTCTGGCCGGTGGTCGGCTGTCGTCATGGCTTCCGTCCGTGCTGACGTGGAACAGGTGATCGCCGCCAATATACCCCGGAGGGGTAATAGTGCGATGGGAGCGGAGAGGGTGACAGACGCACCGCGGTGGTGGCTACAGACGCAGTGCGCGGGGCAAGGTGCCGGTGAGTTCTGAGAATTTCTCCTCGGTCTGGGTGGGATCGGTGCGGGCGGCGTTGGTGACACGGGCGCGTACGTGGTCGTCGGGGAGGCCGAGGGCGACTTCCTGTAGGGCACGGCCGTCGGCGGTGATCTGGGTGAGGACGTCGATGCAGGCGCGGTCGTCAATGACCATGCGGGAGATGCCGCCCATCTGGCATTCGATCTTGGTCAGGCGGGCCAGGCGGTCGGCCTTGTGGCCGGCGTGACCAGGCGCCCGGGTGTGCTGCTCGTGAGCGTCGCGCGGGGTGGCAGCGGTGGTCATCGATGTTCGCCTCCCTCGCACGTGCCGCCGGTGGTGGTGCGGGCGGTGTAGCGGTCGGGGGCGGCGGCGAAGGTGGCGGCGCAGTGGGCGGAGCAGAAGTAGTAGGTGCTGTGCGCGGTCTGCCGGTGTTCGGGGGCGGTCGCCTTGTCCATGTGCATGCCACACACAGGGTCCGCGACCAGGGTGTTGCTGTTGTCCTGGGAGGCGGGGTGGTGCTGCCGCTGGCCTGCCGTGGTTGGTGTGCTGCTGGTCGGGTCTCGGTCGGCGGCGGACTCGACATGGGGCTGGACGCGGGCGGGCCGGGTGTCGGGCAGCGGCGGGGTGTGCCAGCGGCGCAGCCGGGAGGCGTTGGTGACGACCGACAGGGAGCTGAGTGCCATGGCTGCGGCGGCGATGATCGGGCTGAGGCGGATGCCCCACAGTGGATACAGGGCGCCTGCGGCGAGTGGGATGCCGACGGCGTTGTAGACGAGGGCGAAGAACAGGTTCTGCCGGATGTTGCGCATGGTGGCCCGCGACAGCCGGATCGCGGTGACGACCCCGCCGAGCGAGCCGGAGATCAGGGTGATGTCGGCGGCCTCGATGGCGACGTCGGTGCCGGTGCCGATGGCCAGGCCGACGTCGGCGGCGGCCAGGGCGGGGGCGTCGTTGATGCCGTCGCCGACCATGCCGACGGTGCGGCCCTCGCCCTGCAGGCGGCGGATCTCGTCGGCCTTGTGCTCGGGCAGCACCTCGGCCAGCACCCGGCCGATGCCGACCTGGGCGGCGATCGCGGCGGCGGTGCGGGTGTTGTCGCCGGTGAGCATGACGACGTCGACGCCGAGGTGCTGGAGGGCGGCGATGGCGGCGGCGGAGTCGTCCTTGACGGTGTCGGCGACGGCGAGCACGCCTGCGGGCCGTCCGTCCACCGCGGCGAGGACGGGGGTCTTGCCCTCGGCGGCGAAGGCGGCCGCGACGGGGGTCAGGGCGGTGGTGTCGATGCCGACGTCGTCCAGCAGCCGGGCGGTGCCGACCAGGACGGCGTGTCCGTCGGCGGTGGCCTGGACGCCCTTGCCGGTGACGGAGTCGAAGCCGGTCGCTGTGGGCGGGTGAAGGCCGCGGTCGCGGACGCCGGTGACTATGGCCTGCGCGAGCGGGTGCTCACTGTCGGCCTCGGCCCCCGCGACCAGCCGCAGCAGTTGCGTCTCGTCGAATCCGCCGACGGGGTGGACGTCTGTCAGGACGGGCTTGCCCGCGGTGACCGTGCCGGTCTTGTCCAGTACGACGGTGTCCAGCTTGTGCGCGGTCTCCAGGGCTTCGGCGGAGCGGATCAGGATGCCGGCCTGGGCCCCCTTGCCGGTGCCCACCATCACCGACAGCGGCGTGGCGAGGCCCAGCGCGCACGGGCAGGCGATGATCAGCACCGCGACCGCCGAGACCAGCGCCAGGGTCAGCGCCGGGGATGGGCCCAGGGTGAACCAGATGGCGAAGGTGCCGATCGCGACAGCGATGACCGCGGGGACGAAGTACGCCGATACGGCGTCGGCGAGCCGCTGGATGGGGGCCTTGGACGCCTGTGCCTGCTGCACGAGGCGGATGATCTGGGCGAGCATCGTGTCCGCGCCGACCTTGGCCGCCCGCACCCGCAGGGATCCGGTGCCGTTGACGGTGGCGCCGATGACCGTGTCCCCGGTGTGCTTCGTGACCGGCATCGGCTCGCCGGTGACCATCGACTCGTCGACCGCGGAGGAGCCGGAGAGCACCTCGGCGTCGACGGGGATCTTCTCGCCGGGCCGGATGACGAGTTCGTCTCCGACCACGACGTCCTCGACGGGGATCTCCCTCTCGGTTCCGTCCCGGACGACGCGGGCCGTGCGGGCCTGCAGGCCCAGCAGGGCACGGATGGCCTCGCCGGTGCCGGCCTTCGCCCGGGCCTCCAGCAGCCGTCCGAGCAGTATCAGGGTCAAGATCACGCCGACGGCCTCGAAGTAGACCTCCCGCACGTCCTCGGGCAGCAGGCCGGGGGCAAGGGTGACCAGGAGGCTGTAGCCGTAGGCGGCACTGGTGCCGAGGGTGATCAGTGAGTTCATGTCGGCGGCGCGGTGGCGCAGGGTCAGCCAACCCGTCACATGGATCGGCCACCCGGTGTAGAACATCACCGGCGTGATCAGCGCCAGCTGCAGCCAGTGATTCAGCATCCAGGAGGGCACCCAGTTGGCGCCGAACAGTTCGTGTGCCATCACCGCGAACAGCACGGGGGCGGTGAGCACCGCACCCACCAGGACTCTACGGGTGAGATCCTTGATCTCCGCCTGCCGCTCGGCGACGTCCGCGGCCTCCGACTCGGCCGCCGTCCGTTCCTCACCCGCCGGCGGTCCGCCGGCCGCACGAGGAGGCGCGGCCGTGCCGCCGTGGCCGTCCGGGGCGGGCGGTGCGGAGCCTTCCACAGGTTCGACCAGCAGCGTTCCGTGGATCATGTTCATGCCGCAGTCGAAGCCGAACGAGCCCGGACGGTCGGGGTTGAGCCGCACGGTGGTGCGAGTGTGGGCGGGCAGGCCCGCCCCGACCTTCAGGTCGGGAAAGACCACACGGGAGGTGCACTCGCCGGCCTCCTGCCGGTCGAAGACCAGCTCGACCGGGATGCCTTGGCGGACCTTGACCAGGTCGGGGCTGTAGCCGCCCCGCACCGTCACCTCCACCCGCTGCACCCCGCCTTCCAGCCGGGCGGCACCGGCGCGGCGTGGTCCGAAGAAGTACCAGCCGAGCCCGGCGATCAGCACGGCCGAGGCCAGGACGACGACGACTTCGAGGGCACCCATGGGCTGCTCGCCTCCCTTGTCCGTTCGCTTTCCAGCCTGCGCCCGGCTACCCCCACCTGGCAGGGGCGCAATGGCCCACCGGCCTGGGACCATCCGGCCCCGGACCACCACGACGGGCAGCGGGACGCTGCAGATGAAGGCGAGGGCCGCTGGCTGCCCCTCCGTATCCGGCCACGTCACAGGGCCGAAACAGGTGAGTGGCGATGATGTTCTGGTACGACCACGACGTCAGCGGCTGAGGCGGGTCCGCGATGTCGTCCGGCATGATCCTTTTCTGGGCGCTGGCCATCACATTCGCCGTGCTGCTCTTCCGCGCCCTCAACCGGTCCCAAGCGAGCTCCGCTACTCCGGCTGCAGGTTGCCGTGGACAAGGCGGAGTGCGGATGCCGGGTCCATGGCGCGTGTGACGGTCCGTCCTACGACGACATGTGAGGCGCCCGCGGCAATGGCAGCCCGTGGTGTTCCGGGACGGGCGTGCTCACCAGGGGAATCGCCGGGCAGCGCAACCCCAGGGGTGACGATCAGAGCATCGTCACCCAGCAGTCCCCGCAAGGCCGAGACTTCCTGTGGCGAGGCGATCACGCCGTGGCATCCAGCTTGCTTGGCCAAGCCGGCCAACCGGAGGACCTGGCTCTCAGTGGAAACACCGACACCGATGTCGGCGAGATCGGAGTCGGTCATGCTGGTGACGACGGTCAGAGCGAGGACGCGAAGCTCCGGGAAGTCGCGAGCCGCATCAACAGCGGCAGCCATGATGCCCGTGCCTCCCATGCTGTGCACGGTCACCATGCAGACGCCGAGGGCTCCCGCCGCACGCACGGCACCGGCAACGGAGTTCGGTATCTCGAAGAGCTTGAGGTCCAGGAACACTTCCTTGCCCCGGGCGACGAGGTCCTTGATGAACTCAGGCCCAGCCGCTGTCAGGAGCTCCAGTCCGACTTTGTAGTAGCGACACTCGTCGCCCAGCTGATCGACGATGTCCTGAGCGGCCGCGCGGTTGTCGCAGTCCAAGGCGAGGATGATCTGACTGGTTGGCTCCATGCCGCCATTGTGATCTCCTCACGCGAAACGCCGCTCAGGGGCCTCCTCTTGCCGGCCGACGCACTCCATCGAGCGTCGCCCTGCTTCCCGGCGATCGACCCTCCGCAGGTTAGAGGCTGCGGCTGCGTAGATCACAAGCAGGAACGGTTGTTGGCGGATCTGTGGAACCACCCCGCTCGTGTGGCCCTGGAATTGTTGGCGAGGGTAGGAACAGCGGCTTCCCGTGCCGCACGAAGTGTCGGCTGCATGTCCCGGGCTGCTGGGCTTCGACGACGAGGGATGATCCCCTCATGGACAGAGTTGTTGATCTCGACGAAGCGGCTGCGCTGCTGGTGGGCCGAGTCGCGCACTGGAGATCGGCCGGCCTTGAAGTCGGAGAGATGACCTGGAGGGATTGGGAGGCGGAGTGGCCCCAGCCTCTGGAGACCGACAGAGCTCGGGTGAACGACCCCGACTCACTCAGGGTGCTCATCGCCGGTGCGGCGGAGGCTGAGCTGTCGGTCGTTCTGTTTCGCGGTGGCTGGGCTGACGTGGACTTCTTCGACGGCCGCGCCGATTTCGTCTCTCTGCCAGCCTCGGACATCGCCTCAGCACGGGACTTCGCAGCCCGGATGGATCAGTGGGTGGTGCGAGTCTTCGGGTCCCTTGGGAGCGTTCTGTGAATGCTGGTCCGTCAAGGTTCGGCTGATCGACTGTTGCTCGGCGCGGGCTCAGGTGATGGCAACCTCACCTTGTACAAGGGGGAGGCAGGGGACACGGCTGGGGCTGCCGAACCCCTCGCCGACCTGCTCGCTGACCGGATACGGGTGCTGGGAGAGGACCACCCCGAGACCCTCATGACCCGCAGCCGCCTCGGCCACTGGCAGGAGCAGGCAACAAAGAACGATCATTCTGCCAGTTGGTCAAACAAAGGGAGACGCGGCTGAGTTCGGCCATTGGAGATCGAATCAGCTCGACAGGCTTTCACCTGGGAACGTAGAAGGACCACCTCCCGGCGATGGACGCGGGACGGCCGCTGGTCACCTGGTCCACCCTGCGCTGGGGCCCGGCGTCGCCGCCCGTCCATCCGGTGCCGGGTCGTCTGGTGTCAGAACCCCCACGGGCTGAGTTCGACGATGGCTGCGAACAGGTGCCCCCAGACGTCCTGCGCGGGCGCGTCCTCGTTCACCGAGAGCGGTTCAAGGGCAGCAACTTCGCTCAGGAAGTCCCGCTTGCCGTACTCGCCCGGGTACGGGTTCCAGCAGGCGCCCATGAACCGGTACACGGTCTCCAGCAGCCGCACGAAGGTCTCGGTGTCCCGGGCGAAGGGGAACGGCCCCTGGCCGTTGCGAACCATCGACACCGCGCCCGTCTCGGGGTGGACGAGCACCCGGCCGGTGTCGGCGTACGCCAGCTCGAAGGTGCCCAGGTGCAGCAGGCCGTTCTCGTCGGGCTCCAGCCCGTGTGCCTTCCCGTCGTTCCAGGCCAGGGTGAACGAGGCGACTCCTGCGGCGAACCACGTCGGCAGCCCCGCAGTGACGGCCAGCTGTCGTGTGGGCGCGTGCGTCAGCGCGGCGGGCAGTTGATCCTGGGTCAGCAGTACCCTCCCGTCCGTATCGAACGCCTCCTCAAGGCGGGCGGCGTCCAGGGGAGCTTCGGCTGCCGTCGGCCCTGTGAACCACGGCTCGCCCGCACCCCAAGAGACGGCCTCGGAGCCCGTCGGCCCGTCGGCCGCCGCGCCGTTGCGCTCCAGGACCACGACGCCGCGCGGCTCGAAGAACATGACGCGGCCGCCTCCGAGGGGCGCGGGCTCCTCCCAGGTGTCGGGCTGGTGGAGGCCTTCGTCGTGGTCCGCGTCGAAGAGGACCGGCCCCTCGACGGGAGCGTCGTAGGGCCGCTCGGCGAACTCGCCGTCGGCGGGGGCCGAGATGCGTTTGCCGGTGGCCGGATCGAGCCAGTGCTCCTGGGTCCACTGCGACCACAGCTTCAGCAGGAGACGGCCGTCCGGCGCCTCGTGGACCTCGACGTTGGCGTCCCCGCTCAAGTTCGGCTTGGCCCGGTAGGCACCGACCGGCCGCCACCAGGCCCAGACGGTTCGCCACGGCATGCCCGGCTCGGCTTCGGCGACCAGGTCGGCGTAGGCGTCACGGCCCAGGACCTTCGCGCCGAAGTGCAGCCACGAGGCGAACTCCGCCCGCGGCACCTCAGCTCCGTCGAGGATCGTGACCGCCTGGGCGTAGGCCTCGCGGCCCACTCCACCACCCGCGGCGGGCAGGTCCCGAACGCCCTCGGGGCCGGCGGCGAGCAGAGCCGCGGGGGAGGCGAACAGCGTGTCAAGATCGTCGCGAGTCATACGGACATGCTGCCAGCCGCCACTGACAGCATTGTCCCTAGGAACGGGGCGAGCCGGGCCGGGCCGATGGGGAGCGGTAGAGCGACGCGGCGTTCTGGCGCCCAAGACCCGCGCCCTGATCCGAACGCGGCTGTCTAGCGCCGCCCGGGAGCCCACCAAGGAGCAGCGGGGCCCTCGGGATCGTTCAGGACCGCTGAAGACCGAACCGCACCCCCGCACCCAGCGTCGCCGCGACGCCGAGCTCCGGCTCACCCACGACGTCGACGTCAGCGCCTCGGCGGACGGCACGCCGCACCTGGTGGCGCTGTCTTTCGACTGGGATGGCGAATTGGCCACCGAGACCGACTGCCCGAGCGGCAGGAACGTGACCGACACCTGGACCACCCGGCTGGTTCTTGACCACACCCAAGACATGTCCGTGATCGATGGCGAGGTAGAGGTCCTCGCGATCGACGAGCAGCCGCAGGAGCAGGGCGACCGGCTCGCCGCACGCTCCGGCTTCGATCCGCGCACGCTGACCACGCCATGCCGCAGGTACCGCATCACCCCGCGCCGCATCCAAGCCTGGTGCGAGGAGAGCGAACTGCGCGACCGCCCGCTGATGTGCGACGGCCGTTGGGCGATCTGACGCTCCTGCCAGGCGCACCAACCGGCAGGAGCGTCAGATCGATGGGAATGCAGTGAGAGCCCGTTGCATGGATGACCGCGGACATACCGGTGGCGAAAAGTTGATCACGGGGCCGAGATGTGAAGGAGCGTCAGGACGTTGTCGTGGAGCCGCACGGAAGATGCCGCTTCCTGATCACACGTCACTCAATCTGAAACTCTTGACAATTACTCGGGATCAGGCCACCGGCAAGCGTGGTAAGCAGTTGCCACAACGCCCGTGACTGACCGGCAGGAATGGCTCAAGTCGCTCCCACTCCACATCCGTCAGATCACCCAGCCCCATCCGTTGATCTTGTGTGGGTGTCCCTGGCTTTGGCCGGGGAGGTAAGCGCATCCTCGACCCGGAGGCGCGTGGCGCCGGGGTTCGCTGGGTTGTCAGTGGCTTGCTCTATGTTGATCACACAGTGGCTGAAGGGGGGCTGGGTGATTCGTGCGTACAAGTTCCTCATGAGGCCCACCGTGGGTCAGCAGGGCGCGCTGGCCGAGATGCTGCGTGATCACTGTTTGCTCTATAACGGGGCGTTGCAGGAACGCCGCGACGCCTACCGGCACGCCTTGAGGACGACGGTCCGGTACGGGCAGCAGTCCGTCCAGCTCAAGGACATTCGTGCCTTCGATGCGGAGTGTCAGGGCCGCTGGTCGTTCTCTTCTCAGCAGGCTACTTTGCGCCGTCTGGACAAGGCGTTCGCCGCGTTTTTCCGACGTGTGAAGGCTGGTGAGAAGCCGGGGTATCCGCGTTTTAGGTCGGGCAGGCGGTTCGACACCGTGGATTTCCCCAAGGACGGTGGCGAGTGTCGCTGGGATGCCACCCCGCATGATCCCGTCACCCGGGTGCGCCTCCAAGGCGTTGGACACGTCAAGGTGCACCGTCACCGGTCCGTGGTCGGCAAGGTCAAGACGGTCTCGGTCAAGCGCGAGGGCAGGCGCTGGTATGTCATCCTGACCGCCGAGCAGACCCCACCCGAGCCGCTTGCGGTGACCGGCGCGGTGGTCGGCATCGACATGGGCATAGCCAACTTCCTCGCCACCTCCGACGGCGACTTCATACCCAACCCGCGTCACGGGGCCAAGGCCGCCGCGAAGCTGGAGTCCTCCCAGCAGGCGCTCAGCCGGTGCAGGCGCGGCAGCAAGCGCCGCCGTAAAGCTGTGGAGAGGGTGGCCCGGCTGCATCGCAAGGTCCGCCGCCGGCGCCTGGATCACGCCCATAAGACCGCGCTCGAGCTGGTGCGTGAGCACGATGTCATCGCGCACGAGGACCTCAAGATCCGCAACATGAGTAAGGCTCCCGCGCCGAGGCCGGATCCCGGAAAGCCGGGCGGTTTCCTGCCCAACGGGGTGGCGTCAAGGGCGGGCTCAACCGTTCGATCGCTGATGCCGGATGGGGGGTGTTCCTCCAGATACTCACCGCCAAGGCAGCATGGGCCGGACGGGAAGTGATGGCTGTTAACCCCCGCAACACCTCCCGGCGGTGCCCCCGGTGCGGGCACACCGCCAAGGAGAACCGGCCCACCCAGGCAAAGTTCCACTGCGTCGCATGCGGCCACAACGCGCACGCGGACACGGTGGGAGCCCTGAACGTTCTACGGGCCGGGCTGGCCCGTCGCAACGCCCAACCGGCATAGCGAGAAACCCCCTCATGAGGGGGAGGAGTCACGGAAGTGTCCTCGTGGAGCAGGGGGCGAGCCGGTGTGGCCCGCCCCGTTGTCAGATGTGATGCCTCATGGTTCAGAAGGGCTTGGTCGGCAGGTACTTGCCGTCCAGGGTGATGACGGCGCGCTCGCCGCCTTCGGGGTCGGCGACCTTCTTCACGTCGAGCTTGAAGTTGATCGCGGAGATGATGCCGTCCCCGAACTGCTCGTGGACCAGTGCCTTCAGGGTGGTGCCGTAGACCTGGAGCATCTCGTAGAAGCGGTAGATGGTCGGGTCGGTGGGGATGCCGCCGGGGATCGAACCGCGGGTGGGGATCGTCTGGAGCAGCATTGTCGCGTCCTGGTCCAGGTCCAGCAGCTCGGTGACGGCCTTCGCGGACGCTTCGGGCAGGGCGTGCTGGCCCAGGACGGCGGCGGTGGTGAAGGCTACGGACAGCCCGGAGACGTCGGCGATCTGCTGCCAGGAGAGGTTCTTGCGGGTCTTGGCCTCAACCGCGGCGGCGGCGAGTGCCTGGCGGGCGGTGGGATCGAACTGGGCGTGCACCATGAGAAGAGATCCTTTTCTGGGGGTGCCGGTCCGCGCGGGAAGGCGTACCGGCAGGTTGTTGGGAGTGGTGGTCCCGGGCGCCAGGCTGCACACGGGACCGTGTCAGCGGCTCGGGGGAGGGGAGGTGCGGGCCGGGCCCTCGTCAGGACGCGAGGGCTGCACCCGTGCCGACGGCGTCGAGTCGTTCGATGCGCCCGGTGGCGATGTCGAAGACCCAGCCGTGGAGCGTCACCCTGTCCTCCGCGAGCGCCCGGGCGACAGAGGGGTGGGTGGCCAGGTTTGTCAGTTGGGCATAGACGTTCTGGCGCACCAGGGCCGCTGTCTTCTGTGGGCCTGCCGCCATGTCGGCAGTGCGGGCCATGGCGGCGTCCGCGTGTCGCAGCCAGTCGGCGACCACGGGTGCGCCGCTGAGGTCGTGGCCCTCGGCCAGGGCTGTCATCGCGCCGCAGGCGGAGTGCCCGCAGACGACGATGTCGCTCACGCCGAGCACGGCGACGGCGTACTCGATGCTCGCCGTGACTCCGTTGGCGCCGGGGCTGTAGGCGGGGACGAGGTTGCCGGCGGTGCGGATGACGAACAGCTCGCCCGGCTCGCCCTGGGTGATCAGCTCCGGTACGACACGGGCGTCCGAGCAGCCGATGAACAGCGTGTGCGGCGTGTGATGTGCGGCCAGGTGGGCGAAGAGGTCCGCCTTGGCCGGGAAGACGTCCTGTTGGAAACGCGCGACGCCGTCGGCGAGGTTGGGCATGGGGTCACTCCCTTCGGTGGCTGCCGGCCCCGTGGGCTGGCGACATCTACCATGTATGACCTTTGGCTATAGAGTCCAAGAGCTGATATCCATAACTGCTATTGGTCTCATCTATAGTTGCTTTTATGGCAACTCTGGAATTGCGTCACCTGCGCTACCTGCTCGCCGTGGCCGAGCACGGCAACTTCACCCGCGCCGCCGAAGAGCTGCACATTTCCCAGCCCACGCTGTCCCAGCAGATCAAACAGCTCGAACGTGCCCTCGATGTGCAGCTACTGGATCGCACCGGCCGTGCGGTACGACTCACGGACGCGGGCGCCGTCTACATCGACCACGCCCAGCGCGCACTGCGCGACCTGGCCGCCGCCGAACGCGCCATCCACGACGTCCAGGACCTCTCCCGCGGTCACCTGCGCCTGGGCGTCACCCCCACCTTCACCGCCTATCTCGTCGGCCCGCTCATCACCGAGCTCCACACGCGCCACCCCCGCATCGATCTGACCATGACGGAAACGACCCAGGACCGGATCGAAGCGGCCCTGCTCGCCGACGACCTCGACCTCGGCATCGCCTTCACCGGTCCCCATCCGCCCGGCATCACCGCGACACCGCTGTTCACCGAAACCCTCAGCCTCGTCACCGCCACCCAGCACAACCGGACACCGCCTGAACCCCTAGGCGTCCGGGCCTTGCAGGAAAGGCAACTCGCCCTGCTCAGCGGTGACTTCGCCACTCGCGGCCACATCGACGCCTACCTCGCCGACCATCGGGTCGCCCCCCGTATCGCGGTCGAAGCCAACTCCGTCCAGGCCCTCACTGAAATCGTCCAGCGCACCACGTTGGCCACAGTTCTTCCCGACGCCATCACCCACGACCACCCCCACCTCACCCCCATCCCACTCGACCCGCCCCTGCCCACCCGCACCGTGGCCCTCCTGCGGCGCGAAGGCGCCTACTGCAGCGCCGCCGGCAGAGCCTTCACCCAACTCACCCACAGCCTCGTCCGGACCCGTGGATACACCCGGCCTTCCTGACGTGCTCGCCGGTCCTCGTGGCTCGCTCGCGTATCCACGGCGCTGACGCATGGCTCCGTCGGCACCTCGGCCGCCGCCTTCGGGACATTCGGGGCCCGGTCCCAGGTGAAGAGGCGCACTGGCCGAGAATGCCGCACGGCCGGGCGCGCCATACGCTCGACATATGTCCGACGTCACGTCTGTCGGCGCCACAGCCGACGACCTTCCTGCACCGGCCGAGGGCCTGGTGCTCACGCACTTCCTCACGGTCAGTGATGTCCCTCGCTCGCGGGCGTTCTACGCCGACGTACTGGGCGGCAGGGTGGTGCTGGATGAGAACCCCTGCATCGTCAGGGTCGCCAACAGCTGGATCATCATGAATCCAGGCGGCGGGCCCACCGACGACAAACCCGATGTCGTCCTGCGCACACCGCAGGACCTCAACACCGTCTCCAGCTTTCTGAACGTACGGGTGGCGGACATCCACGACTTCTACGCCACGGCGAGCGCCAAAGGGGCCGAGTTCCTGACCCCGCCCATCGACCGCCGCGCCGAGTTGCGCTGCTACATGCGCGATCCGGACGGCTACCTCATCGAGGTGGGCCAGGCCACGGGGCTGCTCAAAGGCATTCTGGCGCGTACCAGCACCGAAACCTGACGACGGCACCTCATCAGGTAGGCATCCCTGATGCCGCACGACCAGACCCCAGGCCTTGAACCGACCGCCACTCCCATCGGAGCGGGCTGCGTGCAGTGCATGGCCGGCGACGGACCGGGGTGGTGGTTCTACCTGCGGCGCTGCGCGGCGTGCGAGCACATTGGTTGCTGCGATGCATCACCCTCGCAGCACGGAACGAAGCACGCGCGCGAGGCGGGACACTCCTTCCTGACCAGCTTCGAACCGGGAGAGAGCTGGTTCTGGAATAGCGAGACCGACCAGTACTACGAGGGGCCGGAGCTGGCCCCGCCCACCGTGTACCCGGCCTCGCAGCCCACTCAGGGCCCCCGGGACAAGGTCCCCCGCGATGGGGAGAGGCAGCTCCACTGACTGCGCTCGATCGTTGGACTTTCCGGTCCGGGAGTCAGATCTGCCGGACCGGGTCCGTGATGCCTCCGGGGCACGCGAGCGCCGCGATGTCCCATCCGGCGCGTCCGGCCCCGGCCCGGTAGGCGCTTTCGTAGAAGGTGAGGACGGCGGCTCGGGGATCGGTCTCGACGCGGGCCGCGTCGTAGCGCAGCACGGCCAGGTGGCTGTCGCCGCGCGTGAACCACCGTGCGGATGCGGGGCTGAGCGGCTCCCCGGCCAGGCCGGCGGGCTCGGGGGCGGTGTACGAGTAGAAGGCGGGCTCGGTGAAGGTGTCGTCGCCGAACCAGAAGCCGAAGCTGATCACTTCCCGGGAGTACGCCTCCCGGGTAACGGGATCGACCTGCCTGGGCTGGTCGATCTGTCGCCCGGAGAACCGGCTGTGGGCGATGTCGAAGGTGTGCCAGAAGTGGTGCACCGGGCTGCTCTTTCCGGAGTAGCCCGCCGCGAACTCCTCCAGCACGGACGCCACCTGGCTCAGGACCCGCCAGTAGCGGTTGGCGGCCACGGGATCGTAGGTCGCGTGCTCGGTGTCCTGGGCGAACGGCCGGTCGGCGTCGGGCAGGTCGAAGGGCCGGGGAATGGCGATGTCCACCCGGACGCCCAACGCCGTCAGAGCGTCCAGGGTCGTGTCGTGGAAGGACGCGACGGACTGGCCCGGAAGCGGGAGGGACCGCTCGCCGCCGTCCAGCGTCGAGACGACGAGCCGGTGGTCGACGAAGTCGAAGTCGATCGTGAAGATCGGATTCCCGTCGACCTGACCCATCGGGCGCGTGGTGATGCCGCGTCCCGTGACATAGAACGGGACGTTCCACCAGTGGTTGCGTCGGGCGCTCGCCGCCAGGCGGATCTTGCCGACGATCTGTGCGAAGCGGTGCAGTGTCTCCTTGGTGTCCCGCCACTCTGTCAGTGGCATCGGGGGGAACAGCTCCATCACGCTCCCATGATGACCCTGTGGGCGGCGTCCGGCACCCGCGCCGGGGGCGGAGGGAGCGGTTCGGTCCTCGGCCACCAGAGCCTGCCTGGTCGCGTGCAGCACCTCGCTCCGGAAGGGGGTCGGGCTGCGGCGCTGCATGACCGGCATCAGCACGAGGAGGGCGAGGCACCTTCCGACGCCGACCCGATTTCCTCGTGGACGTGCCTCAGAACAGACGAGGCACGACAGCGGCTCGACCGGGCCCTCGATGACCTTCGCCCGGGGCAGGGGCGCCCCTGAGGAATCGTCGAGGCCGCATGTGACCATCGGCCTGCCTTGGTGACAACTAACGCGCTTCGGCTCATCGGACATGAAGATCACGATCTACGGCTGGAGTACTGGACGGGCGCCAGTTTGAACTGATGGTTGTTCCCGTGGGAGCAGCCGGACTGGACCGGTGCGCTGTCGAGGAGATGAGAAGGACGTAGCCGTCGCTAGATTCTGCATCGAAATCGAGGCGACGAGCCTTGTCCGTACTCGGCAGACTGCAGACATGTCCACCGACGTGAGCGGGATGATCGAGTGCAGACCTCTGGCCCGAATCTGGGGCGAGGACGACGAGGATGCGGTTTGGCACGCCGCCATCGACCTCTTCCTCCTCAACACCGGCAACGCCTATGACGCACTCGCCTGCCTCTTCGGTGTTCGCAACTCCTTCGGGTTCCAGCCGCTGGCCGAAGACCGTGGCCTGCCGGACGACGCCTCGGAGCGGCTGCGGGCCCGTTTCAACGCGTGGGGCGGGCCACAGGACGCACACGGAACAACGTGGATCAACTGGGTCGAGCTGGCAGCTGCCAACTGGGACGAGACCGATGGGACCGGCACGCGCAGCCGCAGTACGGTCGCCGGGTCGGGGACCCACTGGGCGCCGGTCTGGGACGTGATGCGGACGCTTGCCGAGCTGCATGGACCAGAACACGTGCGACTCGTGGTCTGGTTCGACTGATTGCGTATTTCCGTCCCCCGACACAGCTTGACTTCTCCATTGGGAAGCCGCTGTCGACCGATAGTTGGCCATCGAGGATCCGAACTGCATGGACGAGTCTGATTTGGGAGACCGAAGGAGTGCCGTCCTCGCTCCGACTCTGGTCACTGGATTCCGGTGGCCATGGTGACCATGTGTTGATGACCGGCGCGTCGGGCTCGTGCTGCCGCCAGGCCTCATTGAGGCGTGCGAGCCGGTCCGCGGCAGCGACGCCGCGCAAGGACGTGACCTTGCCGTCGCTGACTTCGAACGCCACGGCGCCCACGACCCGGTCGTCGATCACTGCGATGACGGCCGGGGAGCCGTTGAACGGTGCGATGTGGATCGCGGGGGAGCCGCCGGCCAGCCGCCGCATCCGCTGGGGAGGCCGAGCGGCAGCCTGATCAGTCGCTGACATTGAACGTTGCGCATGCCTCGACGCCGAGTTCGGCGAGCGCGGCACGGAGCCGATCCAATGCGAGGCCAGGGTCCAGACTCGCCTCGATCTCCACGTCGAGGTGGCAGCGTCCCATACCGATGCCCGCTCCAGTGATGTCGTCGTCGGGGCCCAGCACGGCTTCCAACGCGTCCTCGACTTCATCGCGATCGATCGGCAGACCGGTGAAGACGATCTCAACGAACACCGCGCTCCTCCCCTCCGATCCGGCGAACCATGCCGGTCACCGTACTAAGCGATCTTTCAGAGCTGGGAGTTGCCTCCTGTGCAGTTCGCCGCCGCTCCGGAGACGGTCATCTCCGTGGAGACCACGCGCGCTCGGGAACTACGCATGTAGTCTGGCATCGGAGGGGGGACCAATGCTGATCGACTTCGTTCCCGACAGGAGTCTGTACCCTTTCGAGTCGCGCTGGTTCGACTCGTCCGTGGGCCGGGTTCACTACATCGACGAGGGGGCCGGGCCGCCGCTCCTGTTCTGTCATGGCGCTCCGACCTGGAGCTTCCTATACCGTCAGATCGTGAAGGACCTGCGCGACCGGTACCGGTGTATCGCCGTCGACTACCTGGGTTTCGGATTGTCCGAACGTCCTGCGGGTTTCGGTTACACGATCGCCGAGCACACCGCGGTCCTCGGTGAGCTGATCGATCACCTGCAGCTCGACGGCTTCGTTCTGATGGGACAGGACTGGGGCGGGCCCATCGGTCTGGGTGCAGTCACCGCCCGCGCGGATCGAGTGAAGGGCATCGTGTTGGGCAACACCTTGTTCTGGCCGATCGAAGCGATGGCCAATCGGGCGTTCAGCATGATGATGAGCAGCCGCCCGATGCAGCGGCGGATACTCGAACAGAATTTCCTCGTCGAGCGCGTCCTGCTCGCAGAGCTGGGGTCAAAGCTCACCGCGGCCGAGGCCGACCACTATCGCACGGTGCAGCCCACCGCTGAAGCCCGACGCGGACTCACCGTGATGCCCAAGGAAATTCGCGCCGCGCGCCCCCTGCTGGACCAACTCGCCCGAGACGTGCCCGTCCTGCTCGGCGACAAGCCGACCCTGCTGGTGTGGGGAATGCGGGACATGGTGTTCCGTCCGAACGCTTGTATCCCGCGAATTCGTGACACCTTTACCGATCTCGACGTAGTCGAGCTGCCACGCGCGCGGCACTTCATTCAGGAACACGCACCTGACGCGATCGTGGAGGCGATCGCGAAGCGGTTCCCGTGACTTTGATGGACGAACGTCAAGCGATCCGCGCTGCACGGCGCATCGGGGCGCAGCCAGTGGCTCACGTCGACCGCGAGGACGAGCCGGCTGTCTGCGGCCTTGGGCTGCGGCAGCACCGCCAGCGCGCGGCGCAGCCCGTCCACGTTGATACGGCCGCAGTTCAGCGCGTCGTACAACTTGCCCTGCTCACACCGGTGTTCGACCAGCAGCGTCAGGTCGACCGGCGAAGTCACCGGCCCGTTCTCGCTCAACATCGCGTCCGTGAGCTCGAACAGCGTGTCGCCACGCCGGGTCAGACACGTATAGAAGTCGTCCCGGAAGCGTGACGTGAAGTCGAATGCGTCCCGCGCCGGGCATCGTGATGCAGCGAACTCACGTTCGCGGCCTTCGTATGAGCGTGGTTCTGTGGCGGAACGTATGATCATGCGAGGGCTGTCCGCCTGCCCGGCAGATCCCCGGACGAGTGAGCACGTACGAGGCGACATTCGACTGCAGAGGCGCTTAGTGAGACTCCGACGATGATCGAGATCCTCGACAACCTCGACATGCTGTCCAGGCCACGCCTCGACCTCGCGACTGTCGAGATGGGCGGAATAGCCCTGGGGACACCAGCCGCAAGCGTGCCACGCCGGAGCATTACCGAGGCCCAGTCCTCCGTGGTCGCCCGGTATCGCGGGGGGACCGACATCGACAGCGAGTACTACGACCGCGACGGGCGGCGCCTGACCCTCGACGAAGTCATCGACCACATTGCCCAGTCAGGCGGATTCTTGTACTGCGCCGACAAGCTCACCTACAAGGTTCGCGCCGGGACGGTCGTCGGCTTCGCGATCTACGGCCGGCATCTGTCCCACTTCGCCCACCTGACCTCGTACGAGGACTTCCTGGCTACGTTCGGCAGACCCGACCGGGCACATGCAGACGAGGCATATGGCGACCTCATGGGCTACAACAACTACTACTGGGGCGCGCAGAAGCAGGTGAGGTGGGACGCCTGGGACAGCCGTGTGAGCCTGATCAACCTGGGCGACTTCGAAAGAAACACAGGCCCGTGACCAGATGTGATTCAGGCAACGCGAGCGTGTTTCGGCGTGATCTTGATGGTGGCAGCCTGCCCGTAACGGAACGGCCGTAGCGAGGTTAAAAGACAAGCTGTCGTACGGCAGCCGTTGGCGCGGCGTGGGTAGCGGCTACTGAACTTGAATGCGTGATGTCGGTCAGTCGTCCATGATCGGGCCGGTGCATGCGAGGCAGCCGTCGACCAGGTCCGGGCGGTACTGGATCTGTAGCAGGTGTCGACCTACCCGGCTTCGACGGCGCGCCCGGGGCTAGGCGTTCGCGGGGCGCCAAAAACGAGGGCATCACCCCTGGTGGCAGACATATGATCGGGCCGATCGTCGGGTGGAAGCTGAGCGGGGCTGTCGGATTCAATTCGAAGGCGCCGGCGCTCGCGCCTGACGTTGCGTCCGAGTCGAGGAGGAGAGTTGGCTCTGCGGAAGAAGGGCACCCGCCTGATCACGGTCGATGGCGTGGCGTACCGGTGGCGTGTGTCCGGCGGGGCCGGTTGCTGCACAGGGTGCGCGTCGGGGCGGTTCGACTTCGTGGTTGAGCAGGCCGATCAGAAGGGCGCGGTGTTGATGGCGGCGACATCGGCCTTTCCCGTTGTTCCCTCCATCGTCGGGGCGGGAGTTCGCGCCGCGCTCGATCATGGGTGGCAGCCGGAGCGAAGGGGACCGGCTTTCCGATTGACCGGGCTGGTGTAGACCATCTCCCGGCCATCGGAGGCCCGCGATCGTAGGGCACGCGTGCCTACGGCCTCCCCTCCACCGCCGGCATCGTCGACGCCGTCATCCGCGAGCAGCAGGAGAACGCCGAACGAGTACGCCGACTGGCGGATGCCGGGCACGAACCCCAGGCAACCTGGGCGGCCGAAGGTTACCTGCAAGATCTCGGACACAAGTTGGCATGGAGCCGAGCCCACCGACATCTGTTCGAGTAATGCCTCATGCTGTCCGGTACCGGGTGGGGGGTGTGGCAGTTGGGAGGAGCCTGTGGTGCAGGAGCAGTCGTTCACCATTGTGTCGATCGGTCGGGTGGAGTCTCCGTTGCGGCGTCTGGAGGACGCGCCCCGGCAGGGCGACGAGGACGCGCCGGAGGCGGATCTCGTGTTCGTTCCGGCAGTCGTCGATGGACTGGAGGGCATTGGGGTGGGGGCTCGGCTGCTGGTGCTGACCTGGCTGGACCGTGCGGCGCGCGACGTCTTGACGGTGCGCCCGCGTGGGGATGTCTCCCGGCCCGTGACGGGAGTGTTCGCGACCCGGTCGCCGGATCGGCCGAATCCGCTGGGGCTGCACCAGGTTGTGGTTCTGGCCCGGGATGGTCTTCGGTTGCGGGTCAGTGGTCTTGAGGCGTTGGACGGGACGCCGGTGGTGGATGTTAAACCAGTTCTGGGTCCGGTCGGGGAACGGTAAGACGTGCCGGGTTGTGACATGTGTTGCGGCAGCTGTTGCGTCATGTGCTGCGGTTATAGGGCGCGACGTCTGTTGCGCGACCTTGAGATCCGCTCCCGTGTCGGTGCAGGTCACTACGCGGTTTTGGCGTGGTCGGGGTACTGGCATCCCCGTTGCGGCCGCTTTCGCCCATGTCCCTTGGCTGGGGTGAGGGAGAGAGGCCGGCGGCATGGGCGGCGCGGACGCCCCGGGGATCGGGGCGCGCTTGCTGGTGTTGCGCGTCGGCGGGACCGCCTCGCCGGTGCGCCGGCAGTGCAGCAGCCCGTGGGTGAGCAAAGGGTGGCTTCCTCCATCACTCCCAAGCGCACACCATCGAATCCTTGCCGGGAATGGGTCCCACTCTGGGCGCCGAGGTCATCGTCGCGGCCGGTGATCTAGGCTCCGATGCCGACGCAGGCCACCTCGCCTCCGCCGCCGGCCTCGTGCCCGTTCCTCGGGACTACGGGCGCCGCACCGGCAACCTGCACCGACCCCAGCGCTACAGCCGACGCCTTCGCCGAGGGTGCTATCTGTCCGCCCAGACCAGCATCATCCGCGAAGGCCCCAACCGCGACTACCACCTGAAGAAGCGAGGTGAGGGCTGCAAGCACGTCTAAGCCGTCATCTCCCTCGCCCACCGACGCGTCGATGTCTTACGAACCCTGCTCCGCGACGGAATGCCGTTCACCTTCCGTCCACCAGTTGTCGGATCGGTTTAACGGGGCATCACACCCCACCTGCCTGGCGATAGCGTGTGGCCCAACCAGGAAGGCGGGTCCAGTGGGCTTCGACGCAGAACGATCAGCACGCATCGCTGCCATGCGGGCAACCGCCCGGCCCGTGTGGGAGGCAACCGGCGACACGGATGCACTCCAGCAGTTCCTCAAGGACAACGGGTGCCACGGCGTGGAAGCCGTGTTCGTGACCATGGGCCTCTTGAACTGCGACCTTGCCGAAGCTCAGCGAGCCTTCTTCAACGCCCCATGCCGCGACGCCGAACGCCGGTTCCACAACCACGCCCTGGACCTGCTCGAGCAGGCAGCTGACACCGACACCTGACATCACCGGCGGCGGACCAGGCAGGCCCCTTGGCTCGGTCATTGCGACTCCCACCGCAAGGTCCGCGCACGCATCGAGCACGCCTTCGCACCCATGAAGAGCTGGAAGATCCTCCGCGACGGTCGGCTCGAAGGCGACGGCGTCCACTACGCCATGCTCGGCATCGCCCGCCTGCACAACCTCACGCTCACCGGGTGATGGAGAAGCGAGCAGGTCATCGAGCATGTCAAAGATCATTTATGTTGCGGGCGGTGGCTGCGTTGGTGGCGGGGCGGGACCGTGAGGACGTGGCGGCGTTCTTCGGGGTGTCGCTGAAGGCCGTTGACGGGTGGTGGACGAAGTGGCAGGCCGGCGGGCGGAAGGCGCTGGTCATGCAGCCGCGGGGCAAGCCGGTGGGGGTGCACCAGGTGCTCGGGGAGGCCGAGCAGGCCGCGGTGCGGCAGGCTGTCCTCGATCACCGGCCCGGTGACGTGGGCTTGAGCGGGCAGTTGTGGACGCGGCGGCTGGTTGGCGACCTCATCGCGAAACTGTACCGGGTGCGGCTGACCGAACCAGGAGTGGGCAAGTACCTCAGGCGCTGGGGGCTGTTCTTCCAGCGTCCGGACAAGCGGGCCGTGGAGCAGGACCCGCAGGCTGTGCGCCGCTGGCACGAGGAGACCTGGCCGGCTATCCGGGCGAAGGCGAAGAGGGACGGCGGCGAGGTCCTGTTCGCCGACCAGGTCGGGATCCGCTCGGACCAGGTCACCGGTCGCACCTGGGGTGAGAAGGGCAGGACACCCGTGGTGCGGCGGAGCGGGAACCGGTTCTCGGTGAACGCCATGTCGGCGATCAGCACCAGGGGCCGGATGCACTTCATGGTCTTCACCGAGAGCTTCACCGCCGAGGTGATGTGCCGCTTCCTGGACCGGCTCGCCGGCCACTTCGACCACAAGGTCCATCTCGTGGTCGACGGGCACTCCGCCCACCGTTCCAAGAAGGTCCGCGACTGGCTCGCCGCCCATCCCGACGATGTCGAGCTGCACTTCCTGCCGCCGTACTCACCCGAGCTGAATCCCGACGAGCTGGTCAACGCGGACGTCAAGCACAGCCTGCCCAAACAGCACCGGGCCCGCGATCAGGCCGAACTCGCCGCCGAGACCCGCCGCTTCTTCCGCAGACGCCAGCGTCAGCCCCACATCGTCCGTGGCTACTTCGGCGGCCCGCACGTCAGCTACGTCCTGGACGAGAATCCCATAAGTTTCTGATCAATAGCTGGCTCCATGCGAGCGGCCTTGCCGACCGGTCCGGGTGGGCGCAGGTCACACGGGGTGAACAACCCAGGAGGGTTCGTCTCCCCGACACACGAGCGGGCCCCCGATTCGACCTGGGGCCCGCGTGTTCTCTACATCTGCCTGCTGTTCACGCCCGACGCAGTGCGGAGCGGCCCACGAAGTGCGCAGAGTCGCCCAACTCCTCTTCGATCCTGATCAGTTGGTTGTATTTCGCCGTGCGGTCGGAGCGGGAGAGCGAGCCGGTCTTGATCTGACCGCAGCCTGTCGCCACCGCCAGATCCGCGATCGTGGTGTCCTCCGTCTCGCCCGAGCGGTGCGACATGACAGCCGTCCAGCCCGCCTGGTGGGCCGTGGCCACCGCGGCCAGCGCCTCGGTCAGAGTCCCGATCTGATTGACCTTGACCAGGACCGAGTTGCCGACGCCGGTGCGGATGCCCTCGCGCAGCAGCGTCTCGTTGGTGCAGAACACGTCGTCGCCGGTGAGCTGACAACGGTCGCCGACACGGGCGGTCAGCTCGCGCCAGCCGTCCAGGTCGTTCTCCGACATCGGGTCCTCGATGGAGACGACCGGGTAGGCGTCGATGAGCTTGGCCAGGTAGTCGGCGTGCTCGGAGGGGGTGCGGCGCACCCCCTCGCCCGCATAGTCGTACATCCCATCGCGGAAGAACTCCGACGACGCTGGGTCCATGACCAGGCCGATGTCCGTGCCGGGGCGGTAGCCAGTGCGCTCGATGGCGGTCATCACGAAGTCGAGCGCCTCCTCGGCAGTACGCAGCGCGGGTGCGAAGCCACCCTCGTCGCCGACGCCCGTGGAGTGCCCGGCGGCCAGCAGATCGCGGCGCAGGGTGTGGAAGACCTCGCTGCCCATGCGGACGGCTTCGGCGAAGGTGTCCGCACCCACGGGAGCGATCATGAACTCCTGGAAATCAAGCGGATTGTCGGCGTGGGCGCCGCCGTTGATGATATTCATCATCGGCAGCGGCAGGAGGTGGGCGTCGGCGCCGCCGAGGTAGCGATACAGGGGCTGACGGTGGGCTGCCGCGGCAGCCTTGGCGACGGCGAGGGAGACGCCCAGGATCGCGTTGGCACCCAGCCGAGACTTCGTGGCGGTGCCGTCGACGGCGATGAGCGCGGCGTCGAGACCCGCCTGGTCCGCCGCGTCCCGGCCACGCACGGACGCCGCGATCTCCCCGTTGACGTGGGCCACCGCGCGGTCG
Source organism: Streptomyces sp. NPDC101165 (assembly GCF_044768135.1). NCBI lineage: Bacteria > Bacillati > Actinomycetota > Actinomycetes > Kitasatosporales > Streptomycetaceae > Streptomyces > Streptomyces sp. NPDC101165. The sequence goes on from NZ_JBIWPG010000026.1 coordinate 139,314, forward strand.
ACGCCCTTGCCGTGCCAGCGCGCGGAGTCTCCGTCCCGCAGTTCCACGGCCTCCCGGGCACCGGTGGAGGCACCGGAGGGGACAGCGGCGCGCCCCAGGGACCCGTCGGCCAGGACGACGTCGACCTCGACTGTGGGGTTGCCCCGGCTGTCGATGATCCGGCGGGCAGTGACGGTCTCGATAGCGGCGTCGACGGTTCCGACTGTCTGCGCGGACATGGGAGGTCCTTCCCGTTGTCGTGTGTCGTGGCCCCGGCTGCGACGACGCTGGCGCTGAGCCCGACAACGCCGAACCATACAGCAATGCTGCTCAGTTTTGCTGAACAGCATTGCTGTGTAGACCAGGTGCACAGCTTTGCTGACCAACGGGGTAAAGTGCCCTATGCCCACCTCGGAAGCCGCCGCCATCGCCGCTGAACTACGCACCGCGATGGGCAAGCTCACCCGACGCGTCACACACGAGGACCGCATCCCGCTCGGTCAGGTCGCCGTGCTCGGCGCGCTCGACCGCGACGGCGCCATGACCACCAGCGACCTCGCCGCCGATCAGCGCGTACGCCCCCAGTCGATGGCCCGGGCGGTGGGACTGCTCATGGAACAGAACCTGATCACGCGCCGGGCGCACCCCACGGACGGCCGGAAGTCGCTGGTCGAGCTGTCGGACGCGGGGCGGGCCGCGCTCGAAGCGGAGCGCGGCCGCAGGGTCGGCTGGCTCGCGCAGGCCATCGAGGCCGAACTCACCGATGAGGAGCGGGCGTTGCTGGCGCGGAGCGCCGCCCTGCTGGACCGGCTCGCCACACACTAGTTCGGAGAAGGACCGCCCTTGGTCTCACCTCCGAGACCAACCCGCGCGCCCTCGCCTGCCGCACAACCATCGCTGTTGGTGGGGACGGGATCACGCGGACAGGGAGCGCCCGTAGCTTGCGGTGCGGGCCGGCACCGAGAGAGCGGGTTCACCGCCCCTCCGGAGGTGATTGGCTTTGCATCTGGGACTGCACTGCAAGGCGGAGGCTGCCGGGTGTTGGTGCCTAGAACCCGGGACCCGGGTCGCCGCCGCGCTGCTGGCATTCGGTTGCAGCGTCGAGCCAGTCACCTGCCGGTTTGATGGCCTGCTCGCGCTCAATGCCGGAGTCCACATTTCCGTCAGTGGGGCGGGCGTCATCGGCGATGTCGCGGGCCCGCTGGCATGGATCTGATGACGGGCTGGACAGATCAGCGACAGCGCCGACGACGCCAAACGAGAGGGCGACGACCGCCGCCCCGGCCATCATCAGGCCCGCGCTCCGGTCCTGTATGAGGCGCGGCAAGTGGCGCTGCCAGCGGTAGTACGGCATGCGGTCCCGGCTGTTCACGGTGTCCCTGTCGATTGGCAGGCGATTGAGGCTTAGTCCCTACCGAATGTATCCTGCTGGATCCGCGCTGCGAGCCTTGTACCGACAATTCCCGTGGCCAGTGACTGACATTCTCGCGGCAGTCGACACGGCGAAGGTACAAGGTCAAGTTGACCAACTCGACCTCCGGCAGCGCAGTATGACTTTTCACCCGGCTGGCACTGACCGCTCGGCGATGTAGCGTCCAGTGTGATCGGACATCAGTTGGTGCAGGGGTTGGTGAGGTCGTCGTGCGTGAGGGTGACGCGGGTGGCTCTGCCGGCTTTGCTGGCGATGGTGGTGGATGGCATGACGGGGACATGGGTTGCGCGCGGGGCCGCCGGGACTCCTCCGGTCCCTTGGCGGAGGCGAGTCGGCTGAACCCCACGCATGCTCCACGGAGGCTTTGACGGCCCGTATCCTGATCGACTCGGAGTGTTGACTCGTTGTCGGCCTGTGGGGACAGGCTGGGTTGGGGGCCGCGTTGCTGTACAGGTTTAATCCGCCGCCAAGTTGGCCGACTCCGCCCGCCGGGTGGACGCCACCACCCGGATGGCGCCCGGACCCCTCTTGGCCGCCGCTGCCGGAAGGGTGGCAGCTGTGGGTGCCAGACACCACGCGTGAGGCTAGTGCCGTCGACGTCACCGGTCCCACTGCGGCAGGAACAGACCAGCACGTCATCGGCCCTGTGCCCCCATTGCAGCCGGCCCCTGCACCCGCCCCCTCAGGGGATGCCCTGACACCCCCGCAGCCACCCATTCCTCCCGCGCGCCGTGGCGGTCTGTTCAGCAGGCGACGGCGTGACGACTCTGAAGAAATCGTGCAGCTGAGGGAATGGATAACCCGCACGCAGGGCAGGGACGCCGTCCAGGTTCAGGAGGCCTTGCACCAGGCGCGTGAGGAAGCAACGGCTGTACGCGCAGCCGCCGATGCAGAGGCCGACCAGATCCGCCGGCAGGCCCGCGACGAGGTGAAGCAGCAAAGAGAAGAGGCGAAAACTGCCGGCAAGGAGGCTGCCCAGGCCCGCAAGGAGGCAGAGAAGATCCGCAACGAGACCTATAAGGCCAGTAGCCGGCTGGCCGAGCTCCAAGCGCAGGTGGTGACCACCGATGAAACGGTGATGCTCCAGCAGGTCGGGATCTACGCCTACCGGCACCAGCTGGAGGACGCCATCGCCTACCGCACGCGTCTGGACTCCTTGCAAGCCGACATCAAGAATCTCGCCCGCACCGACCAAGCGGTGCTCGCCGCACAGGACTGGACGGTCAACGGGTCGGTGCGCGCAGGACGCAAGATGGTCCGGGACTTCTCCAAGCTCATGCTGAGGGCGTACAACGCCGAGGCGGACTACGCGGTACGGACCATGAAACCCCACCGCCTCACGTCGCTCGTCGACCGTCTGTACAAGAGCCGGGAGACCATCGCCAAGCTCGGCGCGACCATGAACATCCGGATCTCCGACGCCTACCACGACGCCCGCGTGCGCGAGCTCCAGCTGACGGCGGACTTCCTGCAGAAGAAGGAAGAGGAGAGGGAAGCCCAGCGGGAGATCCGGGCCCGCGAAAGAGAAGAGGCGGCCGCTCAAAGGGAGTTGGACCGTGAGCGTGAGAAGCTCCAGAAAGAGCAGCGTCACTACCAGGCCGCACTGGAGCGGCTCCGGGCGCGCGGGGACGCCGATGCGGTAGCGGAGATGGAAGCGAAGCTGGAGGAAATCGAACAGGCCCTCAGCTCCGTCGAAGCACGTGCTGCCAACATCCGCGCCGGATACGTGTACGTGATCTCCAACATCGGAGCCTTCGGCGAGCGCATGGTCAAGATCGGCATGACACGACGCCTTGAACCACTGGAACGTGTCTATGAGCTCAGCGGTGCCGCCGTGCCGTTCCGATTCGACGTCCACGCCCTGATCTTCAGCAAAGACGCGGTTGGCCTGGAGTCCCAGCTCCACCAGGAGTTCGCGGAACACCGGGTCAACCGCGTCAACGCACGCAAGGAATTCTTCCGCGTCACCCCGGCCCAGGTACGCGAAGCCCTGCAAAGGCATGCCGGCCAGCACCTCGTCGAGTTCGCCGAGGAGCCGCAGGCCTTGGAATGGAGGGCCAGCCAGGCAAGCTGATCTCCCACTCTGCATCCGCGGCAGGACACCGGCTGTGGATGCAGATCGGACCTCCGCGTCAGACGTGCTCCGGACCCGAGCCCGAGGCTGTTCCGGCCACGGAGACCGCGACGCCGTTATCGCCGGGCTCACCCTGCCCTGGAACTCCGGCGTCGTCGAGGGTCACGTGAACCGGACCATGATGCTCAAGCGTCAGATGTTCGGCCGAGCAGGCTTCACCTTCCTGCGGAAGCGAGTCCTACTCGTGCCATGCCGGGCCCCCGCCGCGCCCCGTCACTCATGAGGGGAGTGTCTGTTTCACGGGCCGAGCTGGATGGGCTCAGATGGAGCGCCAACGGTGATCAATGCTGTCAAGAAAGTTGCGAGGTCGCGCGGGGAGAACAGGTCTGCACCGGCATAGGAAACGATTTCGCGCGGGTGCCACCACTTCAGACCGCTGATGTTCTCCGCGGCGAGCTGGTCGTCGGACAGGGTGCCGCGCGGTTTGAATGCGGCAGTGCGTACAAGGAAGTAGTCGTTGATGACGCCGTCGTAGCCCTCGGCATGCCCAGCGGCTACGACTTCCTGGTGCCAGACGTGCGGCGGATCGGTGGGTACGGCAAGACCGACCTCTTCCTGCAGTTCGCGCCTCAGCGCGGCAAACGACGTCTCGCCCGGCTCGATTCCTCCGCCGGGAGTTGCCCACACCACGGTTCCTGCTGGTTCTGGAATCGCGAACCGGCAGAGAAGGATTCGCTCCTCCTCGTCGAGAATGCTTGCGCGGACTGAATGACGCAGGTTCACAGACGGCATCCGGACACGCTAGCTGCCTGCAGCAAGCGGTGTGATCGAACAGGCTGGGCAAGCCTAATAGCTCACCGTCACCGATCACGGAAGGTGGGTCAGAACCCGAGAACGCGAGCCGTTTGTTGACAGTTTGGGGAGTCGCTTCGCGTGCCGCCACCATGGTGAAGGGCGACGCGTTCGGGAGTCAGTCATGGCTCCAGGCGGGCGTTGTCAGCGCTTGTGGTGTCTTACCGATCGGGCCGGGCTTGCGGTTTGTCGGCCCGACGCCGCTCCGTGGGTCGTCATACTTTTCGATTCAGACGCAAGCCATCCAGGAAGCGCGGCGATGGCTCGTCGAGCGGGGAGTCGCCTCCTCGGCCTGAACATGAGTGACCGTCCTGGCCGGGACGGCCGCGGATGACGCCACACTCCGGCACTCCGGCAGGTCCTCGCAGGCGCTGGTCCCGCTCGTCCAGGCGGAGCGGCTGCGCTGCTGGTGACCGCACGCACTGACGCCGTGGTCGGCCAAACCGGCTGCATCGGATACGCCCGCTGGCGCAGACGACGGTCCGGGTCCAGACGTTCTCGCCCTGAGCGTGGCGAGCGGGGCGCCCAGGTGCTGGGCCAGAGTGGCAGGACCGGTTGGGCCTGCCGATTGGCGGTGGCCTTGTGCCCGGCGAGGAAGTCCTTCTCCGGCGACATCCCGGAGCCGGTCGTCCTACGCGCCTGCGCCTGCGTCTGCCGCACCGGCGCCCCGTGGGTCGCCGGTGGCGCGCCGGTAGGGCATACTGACGCCTCCCGTGCAACAAAATGTTTAAGGAGGGGGGAGTTGGCAGCCTGTTTCAGGACAGTCACCGAGGTGGGGGAGGCTCATCTTGCCCAAGCTCAGGCCCTGGGCCGCGCTTTCCAGGAGGCGATCGCGCCCGCCACCGTCAACTACGACTTCGGTCACATTCGGGATGCCGCCGCTATGCTTCCCGACAGCGACATCGTCAAGATGGTCCGCGGCTGGGGGCTTCAGGAGGAGGCGCCGATCCTGGTGATGGCACTCTCCCTCAAGGAAGCGGTCCGCCAGGCGCTCGCGCCAGAGGCGGCTCAGGCGTCGTTCTGGGACACCATCGAGCGCGACCTCGTGGATGCCTTCACCGGTCTCGCCGCGCAGGAGGGCGAACCGGGACTGGCCTACTACGAGGAGGGCCCGGACCACACGAGCTACTACCGCGACTTGTTCTTCGCCCTCCAGGACGAGGAAGCCGGCGCGTACCTGTACGCCGTGGCCTTCTGCACCGACGTCACCGTCGGCTTCGGCAAGACCCGTGTGGGGACCCTGAGCCTCACCGACATCGCACCGTTCGCGGTCCGGCTCAACGCGATCGTCGTGCGCCAGAAGCTCGCGAACGTGGCCTGATCCTCGGGTCATCGTCCGCCGCTTCACTTCGGGGCGGTCCCGCGTACGTCCTGCGGCCGGTCTCCCCGCAGTTCCTCACGACCAGTCACGGCCCGCCGTCCCGGGCTGTCGTGGGCGATCCGCCGCCCCAGTGTGACGACGACGGTGATGGCCGTGTCGATGGCCACAGGCGTGCTCCGCGGCATGGCAGCGGCCGGGGCATCGGGCAGCGAACGGGATCCGACAGCAATCCAGGGCAGCGAAGAGGAGCCGAGGCCGGGAATCGCTCGGATGCGGATCACCGCCCACCTCGCGCAGTCGCTTCGCGATCCGGATCGTCTCAATCTTCCCCAGACGGATCGGGGAGGGGCGCTTAGATCGCGTCGTCCCAACGTCTTTCGGGGGCTTTCTCACCACGCTCAATGCCTTCGCCACCAGCCGTCGACGCTCCTTCGCGGACTCCCACTCATCTCGGCCCGCCGGCGCACCCGCCCCTACGGGGACTTCGAGCCCTACCTGGGCTGACGACCAGCACGGGAAAGGGCCCAGTCCCGAGCCAGGAGAACTCCGGGTCGGGCCGTACCGCGCCGCAACCCGCGCTTCACCGGCCGGGACAACCTGCTCAACCAGCTGCACCAGCGTTGCGCGTTGAGGTGCCCGAGTACCTGCGCATGCGGCACGGTTTCCTGGACCCGGCGCTGATTGCTGCTGAGCGCCCACCCACCTGGCCACGATCCGACACGCCCTGGCACACACCGGCTCAGCATTGCGCTGGTTCCCCCGAGCCCGACCGCCAGGCCGAATGGCTGACTGCGCTGCCTCCGATGCCCCTCGCGGGCCGCAACCTGGGACTCAGCCGGACAACCGGCCTCGCACTCGGCCCGGTCAGCGGCCTGACCGCCGGACTGCACACCTGGCTCTCGAGTCCCTCGGCGCTGAAGACGTCGAGCAGGGTGAGTGAGAAGTAGGCGTGCGCGGAGGCCTCGTCGATGAGCCGGCGTGCGTCACTGGTGAGTTCCTGACGGGCTGCGGAGACGTCACCAGTTGCTCTGTCTGGTCGGGTGGCGCGGGGGAGTAGAAGGCGAACTGCTCCAGGATGTGCAGCATCTCGGCTTCGGTGCACGCAGGCCGCCCTCGCGGACGTACTCGACGGATGCCCTGACGTTCCCGTCACCGTCTCCCAGGCCCGCTGACCTCCACCCGCGCCCTGGCTCGCGCTTCGCCGCGCCTCACGGACCAACTACGTTCACGTTCCGCCGACGAGAGGCGGCTGGCTGCGCGGCACCGTGGGTGCCCGCAAGGGACGGCTGCAGCGCTCCGGGAGCAAGTGGCCGAGCCGCGGCATCGCATTCTTTCGGACGGTACTGGCTGGTAGGGGCGATGCGGTGGATGGTCCAGGGCATGATCGCAGTCATGTCCCGTGAGAGTGATGCTGCCTGCCTGGTGTGGGAGGTCCAGTTGTACGAGCCGTTCAGCCGTGTGTGGATCAGCAAGGGCTACGGACGTGCGACCACCGACGCGGACCCGGCCGAGTTCTGCCGTGCTGTCTTGGCCGGCCATCTCGCGCGCGGCCCGGTCCGATGTGGGGAAACGTTCCGGGCAGTCGTCCGCACCGGCAACGGCGAGAACCTGACCGTCACAGCGGACGAATTCCCCGCCCGGAGTTGGACGGTGGATCCAGCACTCTGTCAGATGCTGCCCACCTACCTCCGCGACGCCCTCACCTGACCCCGTTCCACAGGCCCGGCGCCCCACATGCTTCCGGCCCCCCTCGACGTTGGTGTCGAGGGGGGCCGGTGCGTTGGTAGCGGGGACAGGATTTGAACCTGCGACCTCTGGGTTATGAGCCCAGCGAGCTACCGAGCTGCTCCACCCCGCGTCGGTCCGCACAGCCTACGTCATGCGCCAGGCATTACCCGGACACGGGCCGGGGCTCCACAGCGCGTCACGCGTGCCGTCGGGCACGTACAGGAGCGTCTCCACCACGGGATCGCCGTGCATCAGGATCACTCGAAGCAGGAGGACTTCGTGCTCACTGCTGTTGAGGTCCACCGTCTGCCCGCGCCGCCTCGACAGGCGCAGTAACCGTGGGGAACGCACGGTAGAACGCCCCATGCACGTGGCCGCGCTGCGGTCGTCACCGTGTCGGTCCCGCGACCGCGTGGGCCGCCGTGGTGCCGGCAACCGTGAGTACCTGGGCCGTCCATGTGCCCGCTGCCGTGCCCGGCGGCAGCTGTATCCAGCTCGCCACCTGCATCGGCGCACTCGTCGGGGGCGGGGCCAAGAACGAGAACGAGAGCCAGGCGAAGGGCGGCGTCCAGGCGTACTGGCCGCCCGGGATCGTCGCGCCCAGCGCGACCAGTCCCATCAAGCCAGTGCTGTCCCGGACGACGAACGCGGTGGTGGCCATGTCCTCGCCCATCGCCTGTACTGTCAGTAGCACCATGCCGACGACCGCTCCGCAGAGCAGCACGTGTGCCGCTCTGCGGGGAACCCAGCGGATCGCGGCCGTCCGGTCCCGCGCGAGGTCTTGCCCGCTGAGCCCGATCGAGGCTGCCATCGCCCCGATAGCGAGGGCGAGCACGGGCAGTCGCGAGTCACTGGGCCCCTGCTGCCGTCCCGGGCGAGTGCCCACACCGCCACCGCGCTGATCACCACCGCGGCGAGCGACGCGGGAACGTGACGCGAGCGCGCGTACAGCGTCAGCCATCTCACCGGGACGCACCGCCTTTCAGGCGTCGAACGCGTCGCCTTTGCAGGAGAGTGCGGCGGCGCGCATCGCGTTGATCCATGAGAGCTGCTTGGCCCGCGGCAGGGCTTTGAGTTTCTTCCCCACCGGGCGGGTCTCGGCGTCGGCCTCGCGGCGCAGACTTGTCGGCAAGGTGGCAGGAAGCGACCTGAAGGCTCCGAGAACCCAGCCCGCCGGGACAGTCTGCGCGAATTCATCTCCGCCGAAGCTGCACCAGCCGACGGGGGAGCACCCCGGCACCATGCCTTTGGCGATCAGGGCCCGGGGCAGCTCGTCACCCTTCGCGGCGGCGATGATGTCGTCGCCGAAGTCGAAGAGCACGGGCTTGCGGGACCACCGTGGCGTGGAGCCTTCCGGCAGTACGGTGGCATTCTCCCGGACCGACACCGGCGCCTGGCTGCCCAGGGCGTCATGCAGCCGGCGCAGCGCTTCCTTGCCGGGATCCGCGAGGTCTGCGAGTCGCGCCGCCAGGGACTGGAGAGCCGACCACGGTGAGCGGATTGCCGCCCACACCAGCCTCGTCGGCGGCCCTGATGGCCCGCCACACGGGCACACTACTGCGACCGGTGCCCGGCCGACCATCACAGCACCCATCCGGGCTGCCCAAGGAGTAGCAAGCCTCAGCGCGCAGTAGCTCGCGGCCTGACCAGGAGGGGCCGGCTGCGTGCCTGTGCCAGGACTGTTTGCGGCGGGCGGGAGAGCGGTACGTTGCCGAGGCAGGAGTTCGAAACCGACCGTCCACGACCGCCCGCACTCCGGGCAGCCGGCCGTCATGCCAGCCTGCACCGCCTCGGTCCTCGCCCGCGACCGCCGCCAGTGCCACGACCGGCAGGCGGACGCGCAGAACGCCGCCATCGCCTTCGCCGATGGCATCAGCGGACCACCACACCCACGGCCCCGCGTCGTCGTCCACAAGGGCGATCAGCCGCAGCCGGGGAACACCGTCCCGGCCCACCCGGCCACCGTAGGAAACGAAGGGAGCCGTCAGGAATCCCCCGTCGCACTGGCGATCAACTGTCCCCGGCGTCATGTACGGAGAGTGGCCTCGCCATCCTGGTCAGGCGAGATCTGTCAGGTCCTCCGCGAACACCTGCGACAGAGGCTGCGGTCCCACATACTGCTGGCAGTTGCACTGACCAGCCTCGTAACGCAGCGGCTTCTTGTTCTCGTCCCAGGCCACTGGCACCTCGACACGCTCGTGGCACTGGCCCTGCTTGTCGTGTTTGGCGAGATGGTGCGTGCATCCGCACACTGGCTCCGGGGACTTGTTCGCTGCTTCGACGGCCAAACGTTCCTGTTTCGCCGCCTCCAGCAACTGCAACTTGCGCTCATGTCGATTACGCAGTGCGGTGCGGACGTTGTCCGCTGCCCACGCGAAGCCACCCGTCCAAAAGACGATGAGAACCCACCAGAACCAGTCCATCCGCTGTCCCCTCCCCCTGTGCTGCTGCGGACCAGCATAGATGGCCCATCGGAAGCGCGTTCGCATTGTCATGCGGGTCCCAGACACAGCTCTGAGACCACGGCGGACGTGCATGCGCCGCACAGCCGCGCGGGCGCATGCTGTCGCTGCTGAGTGCTGCCATGGATGGGGTGCGTGTCGATCTCGCCGGGCAGTCGGCTGGTATCGGTCGGTGGTGCTGGTGCATGCGTTTGTCACCGGAGCCGAGGTCAGCGACAGCGAACGTGACATCACTGCTGGGGGCGTCCCGTCCGCCCCGGCGTCGGTTTTCGCCGGGGTAGGCGGTGAGCAGGGGGGAGGAGCGGTCACCTACCCGGGTGAGCAGGCGCAGCACGGTGGCGGTGCGGTCGTCAGGTTGAAGGTGCGGACAGAGCGAGGCCAGATGATCTGGGGCGTTCAGGCCGTGGTGCAGAACGGCGCGGGCCTGGGCGGGGGAATGCGTCGATGATGCGGCCGAGCGCACTGGTGCGGATGTCCCGGGCGAACATGGCGGCGTACTGGTACAGGTGCAGGGGTTCGACTGCGGCGTCCAGGAGAGGTCTGGGCAGTTACTCCCACAGGGAAGCGCAGCGTGCGTGCCGTGGCAGTCGCCCCGCACCGACACCGAAGACACCACCCCCAGCGCAGGAGGCACCGACATGCAGCGGGAACAGCAGCTTGCCGTGGTCGAGGAGGCAGCCCGCCACTCCTGCAGATTGGCGCCCGGCCGGCCTTTCGGTCACGGATCGGTTGCCGTGCAGGAGGGCAGTGGGCTCGCCGTGCACCGCCCGAGATGGCGTTGCGACGCGGCTGCCGCGTGCGTCGGGTTGCCTCATGGGGCGACGGCTACGGTGACCACCGCTGGCTGTAGTTAGGCCTCGTACTCTGTGAGATCGATCCCGTACACCCGCAGGTCGTGGCCCGTGTCCGGGTCTTGCGCCGTGACCGTCGCCCGCATGCCGAGTTTGTCCAGCACGTTCGCGGACGCGGTGTCGCTGGTGCGGCACACGGCGACGACCCGTTCCAGACCGCGGTCTTGGAGGGCGAACTCGAGCGTTGCCTGGGCCGCCTCCGACGCGTAGCCCTGTCCCCAGTACTGGCGCCCGAGCCGCCAGCTGATCGCCACTTGGTCCGCGACGGCGGGCGGGGAGTCGGCGAGGTACAGGCCGACCGCTCCGGCCAGCTCGCCGGATCCGAGGAGTTCGACGGCGAAGATCCCGAAACCCTCTTCGTCCCACTCCTCCTCCCAGGCCTCGATGTCCTGGGAGGTCTCCTCAAAGGAGCGCGGCGCACCGTCGCCGATCCACCGCATCACGTCAGGGTCGGAGTGGATCTCGGACAGGGGGACGAGGTCGTCATCCAGCCAGCGGCGCAGGAGAAGACGGGGAGTGTGGATCTCGGTCATGGTCCCATCTTGCCCTCTACTTCCGTGTGGCTCTCACCACGAGTTCCGGCAGATTTGGCCCCCCATGCCGCTCAAGACCGTGAAGACGGTGTCCTTGGGCCTGGTGGGGTCGGTAACGGTATGGGCTGGCCCGTCTGCATTACAGTGCGTTGCCCGGATGGCTGATCTGGTGTCCTGGCTGCGCTGTGTTGTCGGTGCCTCCTGCGACGGTGGGGGCATGACGCCCGCCACTGTGGAAGCTGTCCCCGACGTGTTGGTCGCGATGTTGCGCGTGCCCGTGTGGAACACGCTTGCCGAGCGGGCCGATGGTATCCGCCGCTTTCTGCCCGCGTGTCCGGGGACGGCTGTGGAACGCTTTGCCTGGTTGCGGTCGCTGAGCCCTGAGCAGGCGCGCCGTGCCGCTCTCCTTGACCGCCTGGAGGCTCTGTGTGGGCACCTTTCCGGCCGCCCGGCTCTCGGCTATGGCGGGGACGATCCGATGCCGGAGGCGGCTCTGCAGGAGGCTGAGGGGTTTAATCCGCAGCTTACGGCTCTCATCGCCGCCTACCGGGCTGCTCGTGGGGTTCCGGTCACTGCAGCTGGATAGTTGTGGCCACCGCATGCTGTGTGGTGTCGACTGGAGTCGGTGATCTGGAGCGAGCAGTGCGCCATCCGCGTCCTCGCCGGCTACGGGGCGGATCCCGACTGCATCCCGTTTGGCCGCATCCTGTGCGGTTGGTGGTCGAATTGAGCTTACGCGGGTGGTGGGGGTGTGATGGCGTTCGGGAGGGCTTGATGGTCGGGTCCGGTAGACATGGGATCGCATTCCGGTAGGGCTCACTGCTGTGGGCTGATCGTGTGCGCCGGCGTGCACCGGTCGGCGTTTGCCTGCCTTGAGAGCGAGAGCATGGCGCGGTGTTGCTCGAGTCGGGCGCGGAGGCTTTCGCCTGAGAGCCTGCTTTCGATCCTGAGCTTCGCCTTTGCCCGGCTCAGGAGCCGAACAACGCTGACTTGGGCGCTTGTTGGGAGGTGTCCGGCGGTGAGATTCCACGTTGAAGGGGTGGCTGCGTGCTGCGCGTAAACGCATAATTCTGACCATGACCACGCGACGCAACGACAACGATGGCTGGACCATCGAGGAGTCGCCCGACGGCACCCTCACCCGCTTCAGGGTCGACCTGGAGCGGGTCGGCTGGCTCGAGGACTACCAGCGAGCCATCCTCGCAGAGGACGCTGATGGCCGGGGCATGACGCTGCTCGAGTACGTCGGCTGGGTCTGCAGGATGCCTGACTCCGAACTGCACGTGTACCGCGACCGAGTCATGGAGGGCAGCCACGGGCCGCGCCTGGCGGCTGTGTATAACGCCTGGTTGGATGCACGGATGACGGTGCGGGAGACCCAGATGCTGTTCCCAGGCTGGCGGCCGGGTGAGCCGGACAGGTGGGCATAACAGGGCCTTGGATTGTGAGCGCTGTGGTCAACCAGCAGGTGTCGACGGCGGGTGGGAGAGCGGTGCCTGGGCCGCGGGCCAGTGCACGCCAACGTGACGACTGTGTCCTTGAGAACTATCAGTCCCGTTCGGCGTCGTGGGAGGCCGGCTGCCCGCTCCTGCGGGAGCTTCGGCGGGTGATTCGGACGCCTGCGCATCCAGCTAGGCCTGCAGGGGTGCTTGCTCAGGTCGACCGTGCCCGGGGCGAGGTGGTGCAGGTGGAGCTCCCACAGCAGCCGGCCGGTGTCGTAGGTCCGGTTGTAGATCACGATTCAGCGCCCGGCCAGGACCTCTGCGAGGCGGGGGAGGATCTCGGAGAACGTGGGCGCGCTTGCGGCCATGGCTTTCCCACCGGCCGTGAGAGTCCGTGAGCCCCCGGCCAAAGCGGCATGGTCTGTTCGTGTGACAGGGGCTGGCGCCGCACGGAACTGCTGTCTCTAGCCGCCGCATAGTGGCGGCATGACTATCGATCAGGCTGACGAGCTATCCATTCTGCACGTCCCCCAAGCGGCGGTCCTGGCACGGCAGCTTGTGGAGTCGGTGAGCAATCACCAGATGAGGAGGGCGACGGTAGTCCTCGCCTCCTTCCGCGGCGGCTACTGGCTGCGCCGGTTCATCGAGGAGCCCGCGCTGGGCGCCGCCGTGGAGCCGCCCGACCGCCCGACCTCGGTGAACTGGGCGGGTGTTCTGAAGCTGCTGCGGACGCCCGAGCTGCTGGACGACAATCGCCGAGAGCCCGGCACCATGGGCCCCCATCTGACCGTGCTGGAGATCGCCGCATCGCTTGCCGCGGGTCACCCCCTTGACCTGCGTCGGGCGGCCCTGCAGCTTTCCGGGGCGGAATGGAGGGACGTCCTGCTGAGGATGGAGTCGGCTGCCGACTTCGTGTGATGCCTCGGCGGCGCGTTGCTTCCCCGGAGTGATCTGGGTGGGCGACCATGCCGCGATGAATCCTGACGGGCTCTACCGCCGCCCCGTACGTCTCGTCTCTGCGGCACGCGTGGTCGTCGCTCCAGTCGGCCGCCTGGTCCGTCGCCTTTGTGCTCGTCCGATAGCCCGTCACAGCCGGGATAGCCACCAGCGGCTGCCCACGGCGTCAGCAGCGTCTGCCGGCACCGACGGTTGAGGTCAGCACGGGCAAGCGCAACGAACCTTGGCGCCACGCGTCTTCTCGCCTCAAGTCGGGTGGTCGACGGGCGTCTGGGTGGGGGAGTATCTGCCCAGGTGTCGCTTGTTCATGAGGGGTCGTCATGGGTTCCATCCGCCGCGCCGCGCCACCGGTGCTGCTCGTCTGCCTGTTGCTGGCGGGCTGTTCATCCGGTTCGCACTCCGGGGTGGGCGTCTCGGGCAAGGGCGGAGCGTCGGCGACGGAGGCGTCAGGCACGGCTGTACCTGCAGGAACAGCGCAGATCCCCGGTGGGTGCCGGACCACAGACGACGTACACGGTGCAGCAGCAGCCGCCTGCGGGCCACTGCCATTACCGGTACGAGAAGGGTGAGCCATTCGTGGATCCTGCGTGCACACCGGGTGCGACCTCGTCGGCCGTGACGCAGGCGAACCTGGAGGCGACGATCTGCCGCAAGGGCGGTTACACCAAGAACGTGCGGCCGTCGGAGTCGGTCACCCGCAAGGAGAAGCAGCTGAATGCCGCCTCGTACGGCTACAAAGACAGCTTCGGGGGTGCCGAGTACGACCATCTCATCTCTCTTCAGCTTGGCGGTGACCCGAACGACGCCCGCAACCTCTGGGTCGAGCCGGCCGACCCGGGCCACCAGCCGGGCAGCGGGGTCAACAACAAGAAGGACCCGGTGGAGACGAAGCTGCACACCGCGGTGTGCTCCGGCAAGGTCAGGTGAGACCGACCCGGCTGAGCGCGGTGGTTCAGTCGGAGACCATGGCCTGCTGCGCCGCGGCCAAGGTCGCGAGCGATCAGTTGGCCCTTCATCAGAGCTGGTCTGCCGGAAACGGGTTCAGGATTCCTGGAAGTTCGTGTGAACCACTTCGCGGTCTCAGGTCTTCGTGAGGTGAAGGCAGACACGACAGGCTGATGGAGCAGTCATGGTGGTTCAGATGACCCGAGCGGCGCTGTCGCTCGCGGGGTGCATCCGGAAGAGACGGGAAGGTGGCTTGTGGCACTAGGGGCTGTGTGATGTTGTGATCAGCCAGTTGCCTTCAGGAGGAGGTCGTTGATCCAGATCATCGAGGCACGCAGGTGGAGGCCGGCGAGGT
>NZ_JBIWPG010000027.1:0-28647 GCF_044768135.1 Streptomyces sp. NPDC101165
ACAAGATCGCGTCCATGATGTCGCGCAGGTCGTGCTCGGGCGGTCGGCCGAAGTCCAGGGCCCTGCCACGGCGTTCGAAGCGCCAGGCCGAGAGCACAGGCTCGATCAAGTCCCAGCGGGCATCGGACAGATCACTGGGATACGGACGCCGCTTCGCCATGCGCGTGATGTATCGCCGCGGATCGAGTGCGCCCAGGCGCACAGCGATGACGACGGAAGCACGGAGCCCTGAAAGCCGGACATCCTGGAATGAGACAGGAACGAGCAGCACCCCGCCCCACCTGTCCCCCCTCCAGCCCCACCAAGCTCCACCACACCCAATGCCTCTTGCGCACCGCCACTCCTCCCTCACAGAATCAGCCCGTAAGCTGCCGAAGCAGATGAAAACGACCTCTGAGTGGTTGTTGCAGATCCCAGCCTGTGCCCGGCCCCCGAACGGCGGTGCGCTCGTCCAGCAAGGTGCGCGCCCGGCCGTAGGGGAGCCGGGCCGGCCGGTGCGAGGGTGCGTCGTCGAGGTCGCGGCCGGCCGGCTGCTCCTTGGCGCGGAACCCTAGGGGTGCAGGCCGTTGAGCAGGGCCGTTGTGCGCGCGTAGTCGGTGGGGCCGGCGTTCCAGCCGGGGGTGATGGGGGAGACGGAGATCCGGCCGGCCTCGACCGAGTCGATGTCGCTTCCCGGCCGGGCGGGGGAGTCCGCCACGCTCACGGTCACCTTCCAGGTGCCGTCGCCGTTGTCGGCGTAGGCGGACTTCAGTACGGGGTGCGGATCCTGCGGGGTGAGGTCGGTGCCGCGTGCGGTGCCCGTGCCGTCCGTGCCCACCACCGGGTGGTCGACGTTGAGGCCCATGCCCTCCGGCAGGAGGCGTCCACCGTGTGCCCGGCCACGCAGCCGGTCGATGAGCTCGACCGCGAACTCGTCGGTCGGGCGCATGGCGTTGAGGATCCGGGTGGGCTCGGGCGGTTCGAGCCCACCCGTGCTGACCGCGATCGCGGGCACCCCCTCCTCGACGGCCGTCATCGCCGCGCCCACCGTGCCCGAATGGGTCGCCATGGCGCCGAGGTTGGGGCCGAAGTTCGTCCCCGAGACGACCAGGTCGGGCGCGTGGGTACCGAACACGGCGCAGAGTCCGAAGGCCACCGTGTCCGACGGGCTGCCGTCGACGGCCCAGACGCGCGGCTGCGGATGCCTCACCCCGATGGCCGCGGCGCTGGAGATCCTCGTTCCGGCGCCGCTCTGGTTGGTCAGCGGGGCCACGATCGTCACGTCGTGGCCCGCGGCCGTGAGGCGGTCGTACAACATGCGGATGCCGGGGGCGTCGTAACCGTCGTCGTTGGTCAGGAGGATGTGCAGCGGGCGGGGCGGTGCGGTCTCGCGCGGTGCGGCCGAGGCGGTCGTGGAGAGGGCGGTGCCGCTCAGCAGCAGGGCGGCCAGCGGCAGGGCGTGTCTGCGATGCACGTGTGACTCCTTGGAGAGGGTGGCGCCGAGGGAGGGGGAAGCGGGCGGTGGGCTCAGCGCACGCCGCGGATGGGGAGGATGGCCAGCGCGCCGAGCAGCGACAGGGCGCCGCCGAAGAGGAACAGCGGGGTGTAGCCGCCGAGCGCGGTGACGACCGCGGAGGCGACGAACGGTGCGACGATCTGCGGGCCGGCGTTGGCGATGTTGAGCACGCCCATGTCGCGGGCGGCGTCCTCCGCGCGGGGCAGGACCAGCGTGACCACGGCGGTGTCCACGGCCATGAAGCAGCCGAACGCGAGTCCGTTGAGGGCGCTGAAGACGAGCATCCCCGGCCAGGTGGGCGCCACCACGGGGACGACCATGACGAGACCGGCGAGCGCCGCGGACACGCCGACGAAGACCTTGCGCCGGTTCCAGCGGTCCGACAACAGACCACCGACCACCGTGGAGACGGCCATCGCCGCCATCGACACCGGAGTGAGGACGGCCATCGCCTCGTCCGGCTTCAGGCCCTTCGGCAGTTCGATGTGGTCGTCGAGGATGTAGAGCTGGTAGCCGACGACGGAGAAGTAGCCCAGCACCATGAGGGCCCGGCCGATGAAGGCCCAGCGGAAGTCGCTGCTGCTCAGGGCGGACAGGAAGACCGAGGCACGGCGTCTCCAGGGCACCGACGGCGCGGGTGCGGCGCTCGGCTCGCGCGGGACGTCCCGGCACAGCGCCGTCAGCAGGACCGCGGCCCCGGCGGCGACCAGCCCCAGCGTGAGGTAGCCCGCGGAGAGTCGGTCGGCGGTCTGCGACGCGATCAGCACGCCGAGCGTGCCGCCCACGGGCAGGGCCAGCCCCACCAGGGCGGAGGCCGTGCCACGGCGGTCGGCCGGGATGCGGTCCGGCACGATGGCGGTGACGGCGGCCTGGTAGACGTTCATGGTCGCCTGGACGAGGCACCAGGCGATCCCGACCAGCAGGGCCGTGCGCACACTGCCCAGCAGGGTGAGACCGGCCAGTGAGGCCAGGGCCCCGCCCAGCACCCAGGGGTTGCGCCGCCCGGAACGGTCCGACAGAGCACCGGCGACGGGGTTGCACGCGGTGGCGAAGACCGAGCTGACGCCGCCGATCAGGCCGAGCAGCGCGACCTTGTGATCGGGGTCGATCGCCTCGACCTGCGTGGGCAGCAGGACGGACCCGACACCCATGTAGACGGCGTACATCGAGGCGTTGGCGACCAGCAGCAGCGTCATCAGGCCGCGCCGCCGGGGTCCGGGGGTCCCGGCGGCGGTCGGCCGGACGTCTTCGGTCGCGGAGAACGGGGTCATGTCGACTCCAGGAAAAGGGGAGAAGAGGGGTTCAGAGCAGGGCCGAGCCGGTGGGAAGGGGCGGCTCTGCGAGGGGAATCCGCGGGTGTCGGATGGTTGATTACACGAGTAACCTCGGCGGTGGTCCTTGTGTAGCACCCCGGGTGCGGGGATGAACAGAGGCTTGCGTCGATGAGGCCCGGTCGTTGCTTACTCGTGTTGCCGGCCGCGCATGTAACCTGGAGACCTCGGGGAAACCGGTTGCCGCGGAATCGGTTGCCGCGGGCGGAAGGGAAGCATGGCGAGGAGACCGGCGGCTGCCGTCACCAGCGCCGACGTGGCACGGCTGGCGGGCGTCTCACGGGCCACCGTTTCCTTCGTGCTCAACAACACCCAGACCCACCGGGTCGGCGAGGCGACGCGCACGAAGGTCCTCGCCGCGGCGGACACGCTCGGGTACGTGCCGCACGCGGCGGCCCGTTCGCTGCGGGCGGGCCGCAACAACCTGGTGCTGATGCCGGCCGCCGTGTCCGCCATCGGCCGCCTGGTCAGCGGCTGGATCGACGACCTCCACACGGAACTGGAGCAGTACGGCTACACCACCGTGCTGCACGCGGGCCGGTTCGCCGACCCCGTCACCGCGGCCCGCGCCTGGGCCGAGCTGCGCCCGGGCGCCGTACTGGCGCTGGACGGCTCCAGTCTCACCGCGGGCAGCGTGGACGTCCTCAGGCGGGCCGGTGTCCGCGCCGTGATGGCGTTCGCGCCCCAGCCCGTCGAGGGCGTGTACACGGTCGCCTACGACGATCAGCGCATCGGCGCGCTGGCCGCCGGGCATCTCGTGGAGAGCGGCCGACGGCGCCTCGGCGTGGTCATGCCGCGGGAACGTGGCCTGTCCGCGTTCGCCGCACCCCGACTGGCCGGCGCCCGGAGCGTGGCCGCCCGGACCGTGGCGACCGTGACCCCGGTGGAGATGGAGTACAGGTACGAATCCGCCGTCGAACTCGCACGTACCTGGGCGGAGTTGGAGCTGGACGGCGTCTTCGCCTACAACGACGAGTACGCGGCCCTGCTGTTGCGTGCCCTGCAGGACGAGGGGATCGACGTCCCGGGAGAGGTCGCCGTGGTCGGTTGTGACGACCTGGTGGCGGCGGTCCTGCAGCGGCCGTCCCTGACCACCATCCGGCTGGACCAGCCCTCCGCCGCACAGGTCGCCGCCGCGGTGCACGCGCTGATCGAGAACGGCAACGCCGCACCCCTGCCCGGCATCGAACCCGTCCTCGTGCGCCGCGAGTCCGCCTGACGCCGCGGCGCGGTGACGGAGCGAGCCCGGCAGCGAGGCGGTGACGAGTCAGGACGCTCCGGACGGGTCAGGCGGTCAGATGACGCCGCAGGAAGTCGACGCTCTCCGCGACGATCGCGGGCACCTCGTCGGAGCCGAGGAAGATGTGGTCGGCCCCTTCCACGGGGCGCAGCGCCACCTCCGTGCCGCCCCTCGTGAGCGCCTCGGCGAGCACCTCGCTCTGGCTGAACGGGACGACCCGGTCCTCCCGTCCGTGGATCAGCAGGAACGGGGGCGCGGCCGCCGTTCCCGCGTAGGTCACCGGGCTCGCGACGCGGGCCCGCTCGTGCCGGCCCTCCTCGCCTCCGCCGAGCAGGGTCGCGAGGGGGTCGGGGTACGGGGGCCCGTCCGGAACGGGCGGCAGGGTGGGCTGCGCGAGCAGTGACTCGATCTCCGAGACGCCGTACCAGTCGACCACCGCGCGCACGCCGCTGTCCTCGTCGGGTACGCCGTCCTGCCCTTCGAGGGCGGATCCGGCGGCGTCCGCGCGGACCAGGCCGGCGAGGGCGGCCAGATGGCCGCCGGCCGACTCGCCCCAGACGCCGATCCGCTCCGGGTCGATGCCGAGGAGATCGGCGTGCCGCCGTACGTACCGGATGGCCGCCTTCACGTCGTGCAGCTGGGCCGGGAAGGGGGCCTCCAGGCTGTGCCGGTAGTCGACGCTCACCAGGGCCAGGCCGGCACCGAGCACCGCCCCGTGCAGCAGCTCCACCGGCACGGTCGGCGGCGGATAGCGGCGGTCGCCCTCCAGCCAGCCGCCACCGTGGATCCAGACGACCGCCGCCACGGCACCTTCTGCGGTCGGCACGTGCACGTCCAGCAGGCGCGGGCGGTAGCCGGGTGTACGGGCGTAGGTCAGTCCCTGGAAGCGCCGTACGCCGTCGGCGTCGAGGACGGGCGGGGCGGGAGTCAGGAACGGGGGCGGAGGCCAGCCCGTGTCGAGCGGGGCGGGTGCGGTTGAGGTCATGTCCGGGGCCTTCCGTCATCAGCCGGAGCGGCTGCTCAGGTTCTCGATCGACTGCTCGGTGTCTCGTGCTGGCGAGGATGTTACACGTGTAACTAATGTCTGAGGAGGATTCGCGGCAAGGGATCCCCGGACCGGCCGGAAGGACACCCGGGCAGTCCGGTCTGCGTCCGGTGCTGCGTCTTCTTCCCTATGGGCCCTCGTGCGGCGGCGGCAGTCTGCTGGAAAACACGGCAGGGAGGCGCACAGTGACAGCAGGCCCGGCCCCCGCGGGGGCACCGACCGACGGCGACACCCTCACGGCATCCTTCGCGCAGCGCCGGCTGTGGTTCCTGGACCAGTTGGCCGGACATTCGACCGGGTCGATGCTTCCGCTGGTCCTCAGGCTGCGCGGGAGCCTCGACGCGCCGCGCCTGGAGCGGGCCCTGTCCGGGATCGTGGAGCGGCACGAGGTGCTGCGCACCCGGTTCACCTCCGTCGGCGGGGAGCCGGTGCCGGTCGTGGACACCCCCGGCGGGATCGTCCTGGAACGGACCCGGGCCAACGGCACCGACGACCTCTTCGCCCGGTACCTGGGCCGCCCCGTGAACCTGTCCGCGCAGCACCCGGTCCGGGCCACGCTCGCCCGGGTCGCGCCCGACGAGCACCTGTTGCTGGTCGAGGTGCATCACATCGCCGTGGACGGCTGGTCCTGGGGCGTCCTGCTGGACGAACTCGCCGCCGGATACCGCGGCGAGCCCGTCGCCCCGCCCGCCGTGCGGTACGCCGACCTCGCCCGCTCCCAGGCCCTGCGGCTCTCCGGGGACCGGATGGAGCGGCTGCTCGGACACTGGCGCGACCGCCTCGCCGGTCTGACCCCGCTCGACCTGCCCACCGACCGGCCGCGCCCCCAGGTCTGGGACGGCTCCGGCGACGTCGTCCGCTTCGACCTGCCGGCCGATCTGGTCGCCGACGTCGACGCCCTGGCCCGCTCCCGGCGCGCCACCCGCTACATGCTGCTGCTCACCGTCTACCAGGCGCTTCTCGGCCACTGGTCGGGCCGCACCGACGTCGCCGTGTGCAGCACGCTCGCCGACCGCGCCCAGCGCGGTGCCACCGGTGTCATCGGCCCGCTCGTCAACACGGTGGTGCTGCGCACGGACCTGTCCGGCCGGCCGGGCTTCGCCGCGTTGCTGGACCGCGTGCGCGGACGGGTGCTGGCGGACCTCTCGCACGCCGAGGCCCCGTTCGACCACGTGGTCGGCGCGTTGGGCGGCGGGCGGGACCTGTCCCGGCACCCGTTGGCCCAGGCGTCGTTCACCCTGCTCAACAGCCCGATCCGCCCGGTGCGTATGCCGGACCTGGCCGTGGAGCTGGTCGAGCCGCCGCTGACCGAGACCCCGCTGGACGTGTTCCTCGATCTCACCCTGCGCACGGACGGCAGCATCGCCGCCGTCCTGCAGTACGCCACCGCCCTTTTCGACGCGGCCACCGTGCGGGCGTTCGCCGACCTCTACGTGGCCCTGCTGCGGGCCGTCCTGACGGAACCGGACACCCCTGTACAGGAGTTGGCGCGCACCCTGCCCACGGCGGGCCCGGCCCGCCCGCGCCCCGAGTGGCAGCACGCCCCCGACCGGCCCGCCGGCCCGCGGCCCCCGGTCACCTTCTCCGGGCCGTCCGATGCGACGGCCCTGATCTGCGGTGACGAGCGTGTCACCTATGCCGGCCTGGACGGCATGACGGGTGGGCTCGCCGCCGCGCTCAAGGCCGTCGGGGTCGGCTCCGGCAGCCCGGTGGGCGTGCTGCTGCGCCGCAGCCCGTGGTCGGTCGCCGCGATCGAGGGAGTCTGGCGGGCGGGCGGGGCGTACGTCCCCCTGGACCCCGAACTCCCGGCGGAGCGGCTGCGGTTCATGGCCGAGGAGGCGCAACTGGCGTGCGTCGTCGCCGATCCCGCGACCGTCGGCGCGGCCGCGGCCCTGGTTCCGGTCACCGTCGACGTCACAGCCGTAACCTCTGCCGCGGACGGACCCCGGCACCGCCCCGACCCCCGCGAACTGGCCCACGTCATCTTCACCTCCGGCTCCACCGGACGCCCCAGGGCGGTCGGTGTCGAACACGCCGCCCTCGCCTCCCATGTGACCGCCGCCCGCGAGCGGCTCGCCATCACCGCCGCCGACCGGGTGCTGGCCTTCGCCTCCTTCTCCTTCGACGCCTCCCTGGACCAGGTGCTGCCCGCGCTCACCTGCGGCGCGACCGTCGTCCTGCGCCCCGACGAGCCCTGGCTGCCCACCCAGGTCCCCGAGGTCGTCCAGCGGCACGCCCTGACCGTCGTCAACGTGCCCCCGACGTACTGGGCGGAGCTGACCCTCTCCCTCGACCGGCGCCTGGCCGCGGCGCTCGCCTCCCTGCGCCTGCTGGTCCTCGGCGGCGAGGCCGTCCCGGCCGACACCCTCGCCGTGTGGCGGGCCGCCGTCCCGTGGGTGCGCGTGTGCAACGCCTACGGGCCCACCGAGACCACCGTCACCGCCACCACCTACGAGCCCGCCGACCCGCCCGCCGGCAGCGTGCCCATCGGCCGCCCGCTCGGCGACCGCCGGGTGTACGTCGTCGACGCCGACGGCGAGCCGGTCCCGGTCGGCGTGTCCGGCGAACTCCTCATCGGCGGCACGGAAGTGGCCCGTGGCTACCTGCGCCGCCCCGCCCTCACCGCCGAGCGCTTCGTGCCCGACCCGTACGGACCGCCCGGCAGCCGCCGGTACCGCACCGGCGACCTGGTGCGCTGGCAGGCCACCGGGGACCTGGAGTTCCTCGGCCGCAGCGACGACCAGGTCAAGATCCGGGGCTTCAGGATCGAACTCGGTGAGATCGAGGCGGTGCTGCGCGCCTGCCCACTGGTCGCCGCGGCATCCGCCCGTCCCGACCGGGCCACGGGACGCAGCCTCGTCGGCTACGTCGTACCGGCCGGGGACGCCCGGGGCGCCGTGGACCGGGCGGAGCTGCGCGCCTGGTGCGCCCGCTACCTGCCGCACTACGCCGTACCCTCGGAGTTCGTCGTCCTGGAGGCCCTGCCGGTCGGTGTCTCCGGCAAACTCGACCGCTCCGCCCTGCCGGACCCCGCCCACGCCCGGTCCGCCGAAGCCGCCTTCGTGGCACCCCGCGACGAGACCGAGCGGATCGTCGCCGAGGTGTGGGCGGACGTGCTCGGCCTGGACCGGATCGGCATCGACGACAGCTTCTTCGACCTCGGCGGACACTCCCTGCTCGCCACCATGGCCGTCTCCCGGATCGCCCAGCGCCTGGGCCGCGAGATCGAGCTGCGCACGGTCTTCGAGCACCCCACCGTCCGGGGCTTCGCCCCGCGCGTCGCCGCCGCCCGCGCGGCCGGCACCACCGAGGTGGTCCCCGTCGACCGGACCCGCCCGCTGCCGCTGTCCTTCGCGCAGGAGCGGCTCTGGTTCCTGGACCGCACCTCGGACCGGGGCGACTCCTACCTCCTGTGGTACTGCTGGCGGGTCCGCGGCGGCCTCGACCGCGGCGCCTGGCAGCAGGCCCTGGACGACCTGGTCGAGCGGCACGAGGTGCTGCGCACGGCGCTGATCGAGTCCGACGGCCGCCCCGTGCAGGAGGTCTGCGACCCCGTACGGGTCCCGCTCCACTGGGAACAGGCACCGGCGGCCCCGGACGAGCCGGCCAGGCTGGCGGCCGTGCGCCGGCAAGCCGCGGCCCTCGCCACCCGCCGGTTCGACCTCGCCCGGCCGCCGCTGTTGCGGGCCGGCGTGTGGGAGCTGGCCGCGGACGACCATGTCGTCGTCCTGGCTCTGCACCACGCGGTCACCGACGGCTGGTCCAAGGGCGTCCTCCTCGACGAACTCGCCCTGCACTACCGGGCCCGGCGGACGGGAGAGCGTGCCCCGCTGCCGCCGCTGCCGGTGCAGTACGGCGACTTCGCCGTCTGGCAGCGCGACCGCGCCGACAGCGGAGCGCTGGAGCCCCAACTCGCCTACTGGGAGCGCACCCTGGAGGCCGAGCCCGCCCTGGAGCTGCCCACCGACCGACCGCGGCCTTCGGTGTTCACCGGCCGCGGCGGCGCCGTCGAGGTCGAGCTGCCCGCCGACCTGGCCGACCGGGTGGACGCGTACGCCCGCGAGCGCGGCGCCACCCGCTTCATGGTGCTGCTGGCGGCCGCCCAGGCCGTCCTCGCCCGCTGGTCCGGCCAGACCGACGTGTCGGTCGGCACCCCCGTCGCCGGCCGCGGCCGGCTCGAACTGGAGCCGCTGGTCGGCTTCTTCGTCAACACGGTGGTGCTGCGCACCGACCTGTCCGGGCGGCCCGCCTTCGCCGGGCTCGTGGACCGGGTGCGGGACGTCGTCCTGGGTGCCTTCGACCACCAGGAGGTGCCGTTCGAGCGGGTCGTGGAGCGGCTGCGCCCGGAGCGCGACCTGTCCCGCAACCCGCTGTTCCAGGTCATGGTGGACGTGCAGGACGCGAGCACGGGTGGCTCGGGACTGCCCGGGACGGACGCCACCAGCTTCGAACTGCCCTGGTCCTCGGCCAAGTTCGACCTGACGGCCACCTTCCTGGTCCGGCCCGGCCGGTTCGCGCTCAACGTCGAGTACGCCGCCGACCTCTTCGACCCGGAGACGGCCACCCGGTTCGCCCACCACGTCGGCCGGCTGCTCCGGGCCGTCCTCGCCGACCCCGGAACCCGGGCGGACGAGGCACCGCTGCTCACCGCGCGGGAGCGGCAGCGGCTGGTGGCCGGTGCGGGCCGGGACGCGCGGCCGGCGCCGGCCTTCCGGGTTGCGGGGCGGCCGGACGCCCCCGCGGTCGGATGCGAGGGACGGACCGTCGACTACGGCCAACTGGATGAGCTGACCGGCGGGTTGGCCGCCGAACTGGCCGTCGCCGGGTTCGCGCCGGGTGCTGCCGTGGGCGTGTGCGTGGGCCGGGGTGTGTGGTCGGTGGCCGCGATGCTCGCCGTGTGGCGGGCGGGCGGGGTGTACGTCCCGCTCGACGCCCGACTCCCGGCGGAGCGACTGCGGTTCATGCTCCAGGAGGCGGGAGTGCGGCACGCGGTCGTGGACGCGGCAACCCGGGTGACGCTCACCGGGCTCGGGGTCGTGGCGGTCGACGTCGACCGGGTGCGACCGGCGTCCGACGGCCCCCGGCACGTCCCCGACCCGGGCGACCTCGCCTACGTCATCTTCACCTCGGGGTCCACCGGCCGTCCCAAGGCCGTCGGTGTCGAGCACCACGCCCTGGACGCCCATGTGGCCGCCGCCCGCGAGGAGTTCGGGCTGACCTCCGCCGACCGGGTGCTCACCTTCGCGTCGACCTCGTTCGACGCCTCCCTGGAGCAGATCCTGCCCGCGCTGAGCACCGGGGCGACGGTGATCGTCCGCCCGGACGAGATCTGGTCCCCGGAGGAACTCGCCGCCCGCGTCGCCGCCGAGCGGGTGACCGTCATGGAACTCACGCCGTCCTACTGGGCGGAGCTGGTGGCCCGCCTGGACACCCTGGCTCCTCGACTCGCCTCGCTGCGGCTGCTGGTGACCGGGGGAGAGGCGCTGCCCGCCGACCCCCTGCAGCGGTGGTTCGCGCACCTGCCCGGTGTGCCCGTGGCCAACACCTACGGCCCCACCGAGGCGGTGATCTCCGCGACCGCACACCGTGTCGACCAGGTCCCGCACGGCCGGGTGCCCATCGGGCGCGCCCTGGGCAGCCGGCGCACCTACGTGGCGGACGCCCTCGGTGACCTCGTCCCGGACGGCGTGCCCGGTGAACTCCTGGTCGGTGGACCCGAGTTGGCGCGGGGCTACCTCGATCGCCCCGCCCCGACCGCCGAGCGCTTCGTACCCGATCCGTTCGGCGCGCCGGGCGGCCGGCTCTACCGGACGGGCGACGTGGTACGCCGGCTGCCCTCCGGGGAACTGGAGTTCCTCGGCCGCAACGACAATCAGGTCAAGATCCGCGGGTTCCGCGTCGAGCCGGGAGAGGCCGAGGCGGTGCTGCGCCGCCATCCCGGTGTCCGGGCCGCTGCCGTCGTGGTCCGCACCCTGCACGGCGAACCGGCCCTCGTCGGCTACGCCGCCGGGACCGGCCTGTCCGCAGAGTCCCTGGAGACCCACAGCCGGGCGCATCTGCCCCACTACCTCGTCCCGTCGGCCTTCGTGCTGCTCGACCGGCTGCCGCTGACCGTGCAGGGCAAGCTGGACACCGCCGCCCTGCCCGACCCCGCGGCACCCGCACCGCACGCCTTCGTGGCGCCGCGCACCCCCGCGGAGACGGTCGTCGCACAGATCTGGTGCGAGGTGCTCGACCTGCCCCGGGTCGGCGTCCACGACGACTTCTTCGCCCTGGGCGGGCATTCCCTGCGCGCGGTGTCCGTCACCTCGCGCCTGCGGACCGCCTTCGACTGCCCGCTGCAGGTCCGGGACCTCTTCGAGCACCCCACGGTCGAACGGCTCGCCGCCGAGGTGGAGCGCCGCCTGCTGGAGCTGATCTCACAGATGAGCGACGACGAGATCGATCTCTCCCTGACGGCCGACTTCTGAGCGCCACGGTCGCCTTCCGGGCGCCGAAGCCCGCCCTCGCGGCGAGGCCCGCCTTCCGGGCGTCGAGGCCCGCCTGCCGAGCGCCGGGGCCCGGCCCCACCCCTCGCCAGCTTCCTTCCAAGAGTGAGAACGGAGTGCCCTCATGACCACTTCGGACGTGCGTCCCGGCCCCCTCGCCCCCGGCAGCGGCCTGTCACCGGCGGCGCGCCGCCTGCTGGAGCAGCGGCTGCGCGGGGCCGCAGCCCGGGCCGACGGCCCGCGGCGGATCCGACCGCGCCCGGACCGGATCCCGCTGTCCGCCGCCCAGCAGCGCCTGTACTTCCTGGACCGCCTCGACCCCGGCGCGCCGACCTATCTGCTGCCCGCGGCCTGGCGGTTCACCGGCCCGCTGGACGTGCCGGCGCTGCGGGCCGCCGTGGCCGACCTGGTCGCCCGGCACGAGCAGCTGCGGGTGGTCTTCCCCGAGCAGGAGGGCGTCCCGTACCAGCGTGTGCTGCCTGCCGACGGCACGGTGCTGGACGTGACGGACGTGACCGGCCCGGCCGGTGCCGACCGCGAACGGCGCCTCGCGGCCGCCGTGCACGCGGCTGCGGTACGCCCCTTCGATCTCGCCCGCGAACCGGCCTTCCGCGCCACCCTCGTACGGGCCGCCGACGACGACCACGTGCTGGTCCTCGGCATGCACCACATCGTCTCCGACGGCTGGTCCCTCGACCTGATCGTCCGCGACCTGGTCGAGCTGCACCGGGCCAGGACCGAGGGCCGTGCCGCACGCCTGCCCGAACTGCCCCTCGACTACACCGACTACGCGCTGTGGCAGCGCGAGAGCGACCAGTCCGCAGCCCTGGACCACTGGCGATCCCGGCTCGCCGGCCTGACCCCGCTGGACCTGCCCACGGACCACCCACGCCCGGACACGCCCGGCGGACGCGGAGCCGCCCACACCGTCACCCTGCCGCCCGCGCTCACCGACGGGCTCGCCGCGCTGGGCGGCCGTGTCGGTACGACTCCGTACATGACGGTGCTGGCCGCGTTCCAGGCCGCGCTGGCCTTCCACAGCGGGCAGAGCGACATCGCCGTCGGCACGGTGGTCGCCAACCGGGAGCAGGCCGAGACGGAACAGCTGGTCGGCTTCTTCGTCAACACCCTCGTGCTGCGCGGCGACCTCTCCGACGACCCGACCCCGGCGGCCCTGCTGGAGCGGACCCGCGACCGCGTCCTGGAGGCGTTCTCCCATCAGTCGCTGCCGTTCGAGCAGGTCGTCGACGCGCTCAGCCCGGAACGCGACCTCGCCCGCAATCCGCTCGTCCAGGTCCTCTACACGCACACCGACGGCACCCAGGCCGGGTTCGCCCTGGGCGGTGCGAGCGGCACGCCGTACCGGATCTCCCTCACCACCGCCAAGTTCGACCTCACCCTGGACCTGCGGGACGGGGACGGCCGTACCGACCTGGTGTTCGTCTACCGGCCCGACCTGTTCGAGGAGGCCTCCGTCGCCGCCCTCGCCCGGCACACGGTGGCCCTGCTGGAGGCCTTCTGCGCGGCACCCGACAGCCCGCTCGGCGCCATCGACCCGCTCAGCCCCGCCGAACGCGCCCACCTGCTCGGACCCGAGGGCCCCGCCCACTCCGGCGGCGACCTCCTCCCGGCCCCGCGCACCGCGCCGGACCGTCTCGCCGAGCACATCGCCCGCACCCCGCACGCGGTGGCCGCGACGGGCTCCGGGTGCTCCCTCACCTACGCCGAACTCGATGCCCGCGCATCGGCGTTGGCCGCCCGGCTCCGCGCGTCGGGCGTCACCCGCGGTTCCCTCGTCGGTGTCTGCCTCGACCGCACGCCCGACCTGGCCGTCGCCCTGCTCGCCGTCTGGCGCGCCGGAGCCGCCTATCTGCCGCTCGACCCCTCCCACCCCAGGGCCCGGCGCGAGTTCACCGTCACCGACTCCGGCATCGACTGGGTCGTCACCGACGCGGCCACCCGCCCCGCGGTCGAGGGGCTGCCGGTGAACCTCGTCGAGCTGGGCACCGAGACCGAGACCGGGACCGGGACCGGGACCGACGGCGAGGACGTCCGTCCCGGCCCGCAGGAGCTCGCCTACGTCATCTACACCTCCGGCTCCACAGGTCGCCCCAAGGGCGTCGAGGTCACCCACGGCAACCTCGCCTGGCTGCTCGGCGCCGCCGACCGGCACTTCGACTTCGGACCCGCCGACGTGTGGACGCTTCTGCACTCCCCGGCGTTCGACTTCTCCGTGTGGGAGCTGTGGGGCCCGCTCACCAGCGGCGGGCGCGTCGTGGTGCTCGGCGCGGACGAGGTGCGTGACCCGGCGGCCGTGCACCGCGTGCTGCGGGACGAGGGCGTCACCGTCCTCAACCAGACCCCGGCCGCCTTCAAGGGCCTGCGCGCCCACCTCGGGAACGCCGGCGCGGACTTCTCCGAACTCGCCCTGCACACCGTGATCTTCGGCGGCGACGCCTTCGACGTGCGTGACTACCGCGACTGGTTCACCACCCCGGGACCGCGTCCCGCCCTGGTGAACATGTACGGCATCACCGAGACCACCGTGCACGTCACCGCCCGCACCGTCACCGAGGAGGACGTGACGGGGGTGGTCCGCTCGCCGATCGGGCGTCCGCTGTCCGGCCAGCACGGCTACGTCCTCGACGCCTCGGGCCGGCTGGTCCCGGCGGGCAGCGTCGGCGAGCTGTACGTCTCCGGTGGCGGGGTCGCCCGCGGCTACCGCAACCGGCCGGAGCTGACCGCCGAACGTTTCCTCGACGACCCCTTCGGCGGGCCCGGAGCCCGCATGTACCGCACCGGCGACCTGGTACGGGTCCTGCCGGACGGCCAACTCGCCCATGTCGGCCGCGCCGACCACCAGGTGAAGATCCGCGGCTACCGCATCGAGCCCGGCGAGATCGAGACCGCCCTGCGCACCCTTCCCGGCGTCGCCGACGTCGCCGTGGTCGCCCGACGTGACGGCGACGCAGCCCGGCTGGTCGCCCACGTGGTCACCCCCGAGGCCCGGCCCCTCGACGCGCCCGCCCTGCGGGAGGGGCTGCGGCTGACCCTGCCGGACTACATGGTCCCGGCGCTGTTCGTCCGCCACGAGCGGCTGCCGCTGACCGGCAACGGCAAGGTCGACCGCGCCGCGCTGACCGCCGTCGTCCCCACCACGACCGGGCAGGGCACCACGCACGTGCCGGCCGAGGGGCCCGTGGAGCAGGCTCTGGCCGGTGTGTGGACCCAGGTGCTGGGCGCCGAACACGTCAGCCGCACCGACAACTTCTTCGACCTGGGCGGCGACTCCATCCTCGCCCTGCGCCTGGTCGGTCTGGCCCGGCAGGCCGGTCTCGGCCTCACCGTCGCCGACGTCTTCCGCGCCCGCACCCTCGCCGACCTCGCCACGCTCGTCACCGACGACGTCGACACCCCGGCCCCCGTCGCCCCGTTCTCCCAGCTCGACCCCGCAGACGCCGACCGCCTGCCGGACGGGCTCGCCGACGCCTACCCGCTCACCATGCTCCAGGCCGGCATGCTGCACGAGATGCTCGCCGACCCGCGGCGCGGCGCCTACCACAACGTCACCGACCTGAAGATCAGCGTCCCCGAGGGCTTCGACCTGGACGCCTTCCAGGCCGCCGTGGACGCGGTGGTGGCCGGACACCCCATCCTGCGCACCTCCGTCGACCTCGTCTCGTACCGCGAACCGCTCCAGCTCGTGCACCGCAGCGCCCACCTCCCGGTCGGCTACACCGATCTGCGCGGGCTGCCCCGGGAGGAGCAGCGGGTACGGCTCGGCCGGTTCGTGGACGAGGAGTTCGGGCGCCGCTTCGACCTCGCCGCCGCGCCCCTGGTCCGAATCCACCTCCACCACGTGACCGATCAGGACCTGCGACTCGTCCTCACCGACTGCCATGTCGTCCTGGACGGCTGGAGCCTGACCTCGCTCGTCGCCGACCTGCTGTCCCTGCACCGGGAGGCCGTCGCCCACCGCACCGCACCAAGGCCGCCGAGCGCCCCGGCCTTCGCCGAGTACGTCGCCCTGGAGCGGGCCGCGCTCGACGGCGAAGAGTCGCTGGAGTACTGGCGTGGGCAGCTGGCCGACCTGCGGCCGGTCCGCCTGGGCCGGCGCCCGGCCGGGCCGGACGCCGGGCAGCCGCCGGTGCACGAGGTGCGCCGCTCCTACGCCCACCTCGCCGAGCGCATCGGCACGCTGGCCAAGGAAGCCGGAGTACCCCGCCGTACGGTTCTGATGACGGCTTTCCACCACACGATGAGCCTGTTCGCGGAGCGCGACGACAGCGCGCTCGGCCACAGCATCGGCCTGGTCACCAACGGGCGGCCCGAGGTTCCGGGCGCAGACCGGATGCGCGGACTCTTCCTGAACACCGTGCCGTTCGGTGTGTCCCGCCCGCGCGGCAGCTGGCTCGCCTATCTGCGGGACGTGTTCACCGCCGAGCAGGAGATGCTGCCGCATCGCAGGGTCCCGCTGGTGCGCATCGCCCAACTGCGGCCGACCGAGCCGAGCTGGACCGACACGGTCTTCAACTACGTCAACTTCCACCGGCTTTCGCACGAGTCCTGGGACGACTCCCTGGAGATCGCCCGGACCATGTTCCCGCTGCTGGTGAACGCGAGCGTCAACGCCTTCACACTGGACGCGGACCCGGAGTTCGTCGCACCCGCCACCGCCGAGCAGCTGGCCGACGTGTTCTGCGCCCAGCTGGAGGCGATGACCGAGGACCCGCACGCCCGGGTGACCCGGCCCGCGCTCACCGGGGCCGCCCGCGCCGTCGCCCTCGACGTCTGGGCCCGGGGACTCGACACCCCCTCCTCGCCGCTGCTGTTCCACGAGCACATCGCCGCGCACGCCGCCCGCACCCCGGACGCGGTCGCCGTCGAACACGGCGGGCACCGGCTGACGTACTCCGCACTGCAGGCACAGGCCGAGGTGCTGGCGCGACGGCTGCGCCGGCTCGGGGTGGGCCCCGAGACGGTGGTCGGCATCTGCGTCGAGCGCGGACCCGACCTGGTGCGTGCCGCGGTCGCCGTGCTGCGCTCGGGCGGCGCCTTCCTGCCGCTCGATCCGCAACACCCCACCGAACGGCTGGCGTTCATGGCCGAGGACAGCGGCATGCGCGTGCTGCTGACACAGCAGGCGCTCGACGGAACGGTGCCCTTCGACGGTCCGGTGCTGCTCCTCGACGCCGACACGCCCACCGAACCGGCCTGCGCCCCTGGCACCGGAGAATCCGCCACCGGAGAACCCGGCGCCGCAGAGTCGGCCATCGGAGAACCCGACGCCGACACCCTCGCCTACATCATCTACACCTCCGGCTCCACCGGCATTCCCAAGGGTGTCGCCATCCCGCACCGCGGCCTGTCCAACATGCTCGAAGGTCAGCGTGACCTGGTGCGGCCCACCCCCGAGGACCGGGTGCTGCAGTTCGCCTCCTTCGGCTTCGACGCCTCGATCCTGGAACTCACCTGGTCTCTCGCCAACGGCGGCCGCCTGGTCACCGCCCCGAAAGACGCGCTGCGCCCCGGACCCGACCTGGCCCGCACCCTGCGCGAGCACCACGTCACCGGCGCCATGCTGCCGCCCAGCGCCCTCGCGGTCCTCGGCGAGGACGACTTCCCCGAGTTGCGCGTGCTCCAGGTCGCCGGCGAGGCCTGCCCGGCCGAACTCGCCGACATCTGGGCCCGGGGTCGCCGCTTCCACAACGTCTACGGGCTCACCGAGACCTCCGTGTGGTCCGTGGCCGCGGAACTGACGCCCGGGCAGGGCCGCCCGCCCATCGGCAGCCCCATCCGCAACACCCGCATCCACGTCCTGGACGAGGACCTCCAGCCGGTCCCGGCCGGCGTCCCCGGCGAGATCTACCTCGGCGGCCGGGCGGTCGGCCGCGGCTACCTCGGCCGCCCGGCCCTCACCGCCGCCACCTACGTCCCCGACCCGTACGGCGCCCCCGGCGAGCGCCTGTGCCGCACCGGCGACCTCGGCACCCACCGGCCCGACGGCTCGGTGGAGTGGCTCGGCCGCCGCGACTCCCAGGTGAAGCTGCGCGGCTTCCGCATCGAACTCGGCGAGATCGAGCACGCGTTGCGCGCGCTGCCCGAGGTCCGCCAGGCCGTAGTGCTGCACCGCACCGACCTGCCGGGTGAACCGGCCCTCGTCGCCTACCTCGTCGTACGCGGCCCGGAACAGCCCGCCCCCGAGGAGCTGCGCCGTGCCCTGCGCGCCTCGCTGCCCGCCTACATGCTGCCCGCCCGGTTCGTCTTCCTCAACGAGATGCCCGTCAACCGCAGCGGCAAGATCGACAAACGGGCGCTGCCGCTGCCCACGGCGGAGCAGGCCGGGAGCGACACCTTGTACGTCGCCCCCGCCACGCCCGCCGAGAAGATCCTCGCCGAGGTGTGGCGGGAAGTCCTCGGACTGTCCCGCATCGGCGTCCACGACGACTTCTTCCGGATCGGCGGCAGTTCACTGTCCACGGTCCGGGTCTCCCTGATGGCGGCCGGCCGCGGACTGACCGTGTCGGTCGGCGACCTGATCGAGCACCCGACGATCGCCCAGCTCGCCGCCCACGCCGCCCGCACCGCCACGGCCGGCGTGCCCGCAGCCGTCACCTCCGAGGTCCGGCTGCGCGAGGGTGCGGGAGAACCCCTGTGGTGCGTGCACCCCACCGGCGGCAGCGCCGCCTGGTTCGTGCCGCTCGCCCGCGCCCTGCCGTCCGGCCGCCCCGTGCACGCCTTCCAGGCGCGCGGCCTGCTCGGCGGAGTGGACCCGAGCACCGTGACCGGTGTCGCGGCCAACTATGTCGCCGAGATGACCGACCGGGGCGGCGCGGGCCGGCACGCCCTGCTGGGCTGGTCCATGGGCGCCAACATCGCCCTGGAGATGGCCACCCAGCTGCACCGGGCCGGACACCGTGCCGCGCCGCTGGTCCTCGTCGAGCCGTACCTGCCGAACGCAGCGGCCCGCGCCCGCCTCACCGGCGTCACCAAGGACCTGCGCGAGGCGCTGCGGCTGCGGGACCGGCTGCGCGAACTGCCGCCCTCACCGCGGCGCGACCGGGCCACGGCCGAACTCACCGCCACCCTGCTCGGCGCCGGCATGAGCCCGGCCGAGGCCGCCCTGGTCGAGGACGCGCCGATCGAGGTCTGGCACTCCCTGCTCGCCGCGCTCGCCGCCTACGAGGTCCGGCCCTACCCCGGACATGTGCACCTGGTGGTGGGCAGCGAGGCCGCCGCACTGCCCCGCGGCCGTACGATGCCCGGCCTCGACGTCGACTACGACACCTACGTCGCACGCTGGCGGGAGGTGGCCGAGGGCGGCCTCACCCTGCACATGAGCGACGGCGACCACATGTCGATGATGGCCGAGCCCAGGGTGGCCGGCATCGCCGAACTGCTCGTCGAGATCGAGGCGGAGGACGCCCGATGACCACCGTCGCCCCCGCCTTCACCGAGCGCTACCTCCTCTCCCCGGACATGGTCGCCGAGCCCTACGGCTACCTGAACGGGCTCCGCGAGCACGCGCCGGTCCACTGGAGCCCGATGCACCACGCCTGGTTCGTCACGGGCTACGACCAGGTCATGCGCTGCCTGCGCGACCCGGCCGTCTCGGCCGACCGGGTACGGCCCCTGATGGACGCGGTCCCGCAGGGCGCCCGCGCGGACGCCGAACGGGCCTTCGGGATCCTGTCCCGCTGGATGGTCTTCAACGACCCGCCGCAGCACCGCAGACTGCGCCAGGTGTTCCAGGAGGCGTTCGCCGCCCGGGCGGTGGCCCGCTATCGCGCCTTCACCGAGAAGGCCACGGCGGCCGTCCTCGCCCGCCGGGCCGCCCCCGGCCGCTCCGGCGACCTGATGGCCGACGTCGCCAAGCCGCTGCCCGCTCTGGTCTTCGCCCGCTGGCTCGGCATCCCTCGCACCGACGCCCCCTCCTTCTGGTACTGGAACGCACGCGTCGCCGACCTCGTCCTCGGCACCGCCCAGGAGGAGAGCGAGTACCGGGCCTCCCTGCAGGCGCTGGTGAGCCTGGAGGACTATCTCGCCGGCCTGGTCGCCCGGCGCCGAGCCGAACCGGCCGACGACCTGATCAGCCAGGTGCTGAAGGAAGGCAGGGTGGGGGACTCGGTCACCGAGGAGGAGTTCGTCGGGATGCTCACCCAGATGGCGTTCGCCGGCGGGGAGACGACCAGCAACCTCATCGCCAACACCGTCCTGGCCCTGCACGCCGATCCGGCCCGACTGGCCGCCGTCCGGGAGGACTCGGGGCTGGTGCCAGGCGCTGTCGAAGAAGCGCTACGGCTGGACGGCCCGTCCAAGATGTCCATCCGCACGGCCGCCCGCGACCTCGACCTCGACGGCCACCCCCTGCGCGCCGGAGACCGGATCTTCCTGGTCACCGCCGCCGCCAACCGCGACCCGGCCCGCTTCGCGGACCCCGACCGGTTCGACGTCCGCCGCACCGGCGCCACCCACCTCGGCTTCGGCTTCGGCGCCCACTTCTGCATCGGTGCCGCCCTGGCCCGGCTCGTGGCCGTGGCCGCCGTGGGAACGCTGGTCCGCGACCACCCCGACCTCACCCTGACGGATCCCGACCGGCTCACCTGGCAGCCCTCCCTGCTCAACCGCAGCCTCACCGCCCTGCCCGTCCGCTACTGACCGCCGACCCGCGCCGCGGCACCCGGCCGTTCCCCCCGGGTGCCGCGCATCGCCGACCACGAAAGGCTCCACCATGGCCACCACCCTCGCCGGTGCAGGTCCGCGGCTGTGGGCACCCGCCCGGCACCGCCCCTTCCAACTCCTGTGGCTGGGACAGTCGTTGTCCCTGCTCGGCGACGGCTTCAGTGTCGTCGCCTTCTCCTGGATCACCCTCGGCCTGACCGGCTCCACCCTCACCCTCGGCTACGTCCTCGCCTTCCAGGCCGTACCCCGCGCCCTGCTCACCCTGGTCGGCGGCACCCTCAGCGACTCCTGGTCCACCCGCACCCTGATGGTCGCCTCCAGCTGGACCCGTGCCGCACTGATGGCGGGCGTCGGCCTGGCCGGGCTGACCGGCCATCTGACGGTGTGGATGCTGTGCGCGGCGGCCGCCGCCTTCGGCGCGGTCGACGCCTTCTTCCAGCCCGCCCGCGTGTCCATCCTGCCGTCGGTGGTCGACGAAAAGCTCCTCACGCCGGCCAACGCGCTGCTGGGCGCCGGATCACGGACGGCCGCCGTCGTCGGCCCGGCCGTCGGCGGTGTGGTCGTCGCCCTGACCCGGGCGCCGGTCGCCTTCCTCGTCGACGCCGTCTGCTTCGCACTGTGCGGCTGGTGCGTCGCGAGCATCCGCACCCGGCCGCGAGCGGCCGGCCCGGAGGCCGACACGGCCGGTGACGCGCCCAAGTCCCTGGGAGCCCGCATCCGCGAGGGCGTGACGTACACCTTGCGCGACCCCCGGCTGCGCACCGTCGTCGTCCTCGACACCGCCGTCAACTTCTGTTACGCCGGGCCCTTCACGGTCGGCTTCGCCACCCTCGCCGACCAGGTGCTGCGCGGCGGCTCGGCCACGCTGGGCGTGCTCAACGGCTCCCTCGCCGGGGGCGCGATGCTCGGCACCCTGGCCGGGGGCGCGCTCGGCGGCCGGCCCCGGGTCGGCCTGCTGGTGGCCGGTCTCGCGGGCTGGCTCGGGGCCGGGATGGCCGTGCTCGGGCTGGTGCACAGCACGCCGGCCGTGGTGGCGACCGTACTCGCCATGGGCTTCGCCATCGGCTTCCAGGGCGTGTTCGGGCTGAGCTGGATCCAGCGGAACATCCCGCAGAACGTGCTGAGCCGGGTCGTCTCCGTCGACATGGTCCTCGGCTACGCGGCCGCTCCCCTGTCGCTCATCGTGTGCGGCGCGCTGGCCCGCGTCGGCACGCTCGCCCTGTTCGGGGTGGTGGCCTGCGTGCTCGCCGCGACCGGTGTGGCGGTGCTCGGGTCGCGTGCGGTGCGTGAGATGCGCTAGGGACTGTCCGCCGGATTCCGGGGCGGCCGCGTGTGGCCGCCCCAGGAAGGAGGCGATGCCCGGGCCGGTGCGCTGTCGTGAGGGGCTCGCCCGCGGTGTGCCCGGCATCAGCGGCGCAGTGCTTCCTGAGGTTCGATACGGGCCGTGTGGACCGACGGGTACAGACCGGCGAGGAGACCGGCACCGGCCCCGATGGTCACCACAGCGGTGTCGCCGGCGCTCCCGGCGGCCGCGGTGCCGTCCGGCGCGAGCGGAGCCCTCGGGGGGTGAAACTCACCGTCCCGCTCGCCGTGAACGTGCCCCGGAAGACGGTGGCGGACGTGATTCGCTGGTGGACCACGCGTGCGGTGAGGACGGTCGGCGTCGGCGGCCCGGTGTCGGCTGCCGCCTCGGCCGGTGACCGTACCCAGGCGGAGGCGCCCAGACCGCCCGTCGACTGCACGGCCGCCAGGGTGGCGCCCCACAACAGGGTCCGCTGGCGTCGGTTCGTCCGGTCCCCGCTCCCTCGCTCACTCACCGCGAGCCCACAGCTGATCGATGTTCCGGGCCGCCCGTTCGTTGTCCGTCTTCAGCCTGTCGAGCGCTTCGGCGTTCTTCTCGATGTCCCTGTTCTCGTACTCCGCCTCGACCGCGTACGAGACACCGAGCACGTTGGTCTCGTAGGCACAGTCGACCTCGGCCGCCGCCGTCCCGGCCTCCTGCGGGGTGACCTCGGCCCGCAGGGCCGCTGCGGTGCGCCGCCCGGACAGCTTCCACTGTCCGTCCGAGGCCGCGTCCAGTGGTGTCGCGTAGGGATAGCCCTTCCGTCCCATGCATGCCGACCACTTCCTGAACACTCCGAGCACCCGGGGATCCGACTGCGAGGCCTTGAAGTCCCTGGCCTTGAGATCCGCGGCGAAGTCGCTCTGCTCCTGCCCGGGCGAAAGTCCCTTGTCCCGCTGCTCCTCGGCCGCTTGCTCCCCACACGTCGTCATCGCCTCCCGCAGCGGATTCGACAGCGAACCGAGGGAGACGGGCGGGATGGTTCCCTGCGTGAACGGTGGGAGGTGATAGCCGTACCGGCGTGCCGTGGCCCTGTCGCTGATCGCGTACCGCCGGGTGTCGTAGTAATGCCAGAGCCGCACGTATCCAGCCGCCGCCTGCTGCCCGGCGACGGTCGTCGACGGGGGAGTGAACCCCTTCTCGCGCACACAGGCGTCGCGCAGCCCGAGCAGCAGCACCTCCAGCTTTCCCGCGTGCTCGTAGTCGAGAAGATAGGTCTCCAGCGGCAGACGCAGCTCAGCCATGCTCTTCGGCGTGGGGGTGGCCACCGGCGCACCAGCCGTCGCGGTCCCGCCGCCGCCCGAGGAACATGCCGCCGTGGTCGCCAGCACCAGCAGTGCCGCCGAAGTCCCGCGTGCGCAAGAGGAAAACACAAGCCGTCTCCCAACGAGGTCGAGCCGGAGTCCGCCCGGAGGAACGGGCCCGGCCGGGCGGCCTCAGCCGCCCGGCCGAGCCGTTCACGGTTCTCGCGCGATCCGTGTCAGGTGCAGTTGGCGGTGGCGTCGAAGGAGTTCTCGTTGTTGCGCAGGGCGGAGTTCAGGTTGCCCCCGCGGCCGGCGTGCACCCAGTTGTAGTTGCCCACGGAGCCGGCGGACACCCACGTCGTGGCGCCGCAGTTGGTCGTGTTGCTCCCGATCGAGGCGGCGTTGTTGCGGACGGCGTGGCCGTCGCTGAACTTGTAGCCGGACAGATCGCGGTAGTAGCCGTAGCCCTTGAAGATTCCCCCTGCGCCGTTCGGGCTGTAGTAGAGACAGCCGTACGCGTCGGTGTAGTTGCAGTGGTCGGACCAGCTGTCGACGTTCCAGCCGGTGGCCGAGGCCGGCGCGACGGCCGCTCCGACCCCCACCAGCGCCATGGCGGCCACCAGGCCGGCCTTCTTTCGTATCCCTCGCAGACGCATGCAGGCGTCCTCTCTCATCGGGTCCGGTTCGCCGGGCTGCCCTTGGTGGGCGCCCGGTACGGCCGCCGTCGTCGGCTGGGCCGTGCCCGGCCAGCGTTGCCGGGGCGGCGGGAGCGCGGCTTGTACGAATGCGACCCGTGCGTCCCTGACGCCGGATATCGGCCAACTCCTTGCCGATTGACCCGCTCGTCCCCCGAACCCCCTAGGCTCGCTGCCGTGTCCGCGTCGATCGAGGGGGGATCGGCTCATGCACGAATTCCTCGCGTGCCCGGCGGAGATGGGCCTGCGCGACCAGGTCCTCGGCTATCGGGGCTTCCGCTTCGACGCGATCGGAGCGCGGCGCAGACTCCTGGTACCCGACGGGGTCGTGAAGGTGATGCTGGGCTTCGGCGACACGCTGCGCGTGCTGGACCCGTCCGACCCGACCCGCTCCTACTGCGCCGCCTCCCTCGCCAACGGCGTCCGGACCACCGCCGCGATCGGCGAGCACACCGGCGGCATCCACGGGGTGACCGTGCTGCTCACCCCGCTCGCCGCCTACCGGCTGTTCGGGGTGCCCATGTCCGAGTGGGCTCAGCGGTGTGTGCGTCCGGACGACCTCTGTCGCTCACCCTGGTCCGAACTCCCCGCCCGGCTGGCGGAAGTCCCTGGCTGGCGCGACCGGTTCGCGCTGCTGGACCGGGTGCTGCGGGCGGCACTGGAATCGGGCCCCGACGTCAGCCCCGAGGTGGCCTGGGCCTGGCGCACCCTTCAGGGCGCGGCCGGGCGCGTACGGGTGGAGGAACTGGCCGCCCGGACCGGCTGGAGCCGCCGCCACCTGGAACGGCGCTTCCGCTCCCAGACCGGGTTGACCCCGAAGGGCGCGGCGCAGGTGATGCGGCTGCAGGCGGCCCTGCGGCTGAAGGAGGCCGGCGCGAGCTGGGCCGACGCGGCCGCGCAGGCCGGCTACCACGACCAGCCGCACTTCGACCGCACGTTCAAGGCGATGACGGGCCGCACCCCGAGCGCCTTTCGTGCCGACCGCACGGCCGCGGCCCCGTGCGACGCCCAGGACTTCGTACCGGGTCAGGTGACGAGCGCCATCCTGACGCGGCGGACCTGGCCGTGCCCCGGGTGGTGAGGCGGAGGGCGCCCCGAGTCATGACGGCACCCGTGAGCAGCACGGCCGGCGATCCGATCACGGCCCACCGCGCTGCTGCTCGGGTGCCGCGCAAGCCTCAGGTGACGTCCACGTAGTCACCGGGGGCATTGGCCGACCCGGTCGTGCCGGTTCCGGCGAAGCTCCAGCGCCAGTAGCCGTCCGCGGTGGCCGTCGCCGTCGTCTTCAGGGCGCCGCCGGTTCCGCTGGTCACCGTCTTCACGGTGGTGTAGGTGGCCGTCCCGGACTTGCGGAACTGCAGCTTCACCTTCTGGCCCGCGTAGCCGTCGTAGGTTTGGTGGTCCCAGTTGGCGCGGGTCAGCGTGCCCTTCACGGTGAGGGCCTTGCCCGCGGCCACCGGCTCGGGGGAGGCATCGGCGGTCAGCCTGGCGGAACGTTTCATCGGGAAGGTGCCCGCGCTGTCCAGGTTGATGTAGTCGTGGTCGTAGGCGTCGACAGAGGCCCACACGTGCCAGATGCCGGCGGTGGAGTTGTCGTGGGCCGTGCGCGGGCCGATGGTGATGTCGGTGGTGCAGGTGGAGGTGGTCTCGCTGCCGGGGTCGGGGGAGCAGGTCATCGGGGTGTCGGAACCGGGCCCCGCGTTGCCGTCGGGGTTGTCGAACGAGCCGTGGTAGACCAGCGTGTGGGCTTCCTGGATCCCCGAGTTGTCGGCGGCGGTGATGCTCAGCGTGAAGGTCTTGTAGCCGGTGGCGCCGACCACGACCGGCTTTCCGCCGTTGACGACGACCTTGACGATGTGGGTGTCCCCCTGGCCGGAGTCGGCGTCGGCCGTCGTCACGGCGAGGGCGGACAGGACCAGCGCGCCCGACAGGGCGGTGACGGCAGAGCGTATGAGCATGTGTCCTCGCATGGGATGAGTGGTCCGCCCGGGATCGGGACAGAGGCCGGACGAGAAATAGGGACGCCGGACGGCCTCAGGCGGTTCGCAGCGCGGCCGACCGGGCGCACAGGTCCGCGCGGTTGACCGCCCCCGTCTTCGTCATGAGGCTCGCGATGTGCTTCTCGGCCGTACGCGGCGAGATGAACAGCCGGTCCGCGATGTCCTTGTTGCTGAGCCGCTCCGCCAGCAGCCGGAAGACCTCGAACTCCCGGACGGTGACGCCCTGCGCGCGCAGGTGCTCGGGGATGCCGCTGGTGCCCGAGCGGTGCTGGTGCACGGGCGCGCCGAGCCGGCGCAGCCCGGCCCGGCAGGCGCCCGCGACGGCCGCCACGTCCCGTTCGTGGAAGTGGTGCTCCGCCCGCCGCAGCCACCCCACCGGATCGCCCCAGCCGTCCTGGTGCGCCGCGTCCGCGATCAGCCGCAGCCCGAGATGCTGGGCCATCGGATACGTCTCCGCCACCGCCAGCGCCGCCTCGACCGTGGCGGCGGCCCGTGCGCCCTCGCCCTCGCGGCCCAGCAGCACCGCGTCGGCGAGCATCACGAACTGACGGTTCCAGCGCATCCGGGCGACCGCGGTGGCGGTGATCTCCTCGTGCCGGGCCCGGTCCGCCTCCCCGGCGAGCAGGTCCAGCAGCAGGACGAGGCCGTGGGTGCCGCTGAGGTGGTAGGTGGACGGGTTGCCGGCCTCCAGGGCCAGCACCTCGCGCAGCTCCGCCCGGCCCAGCTCGCGGTCCTCCTCCATCAGCGCGCAGAAGGCGCGGGCCAGGCCGAAGCACAGCGGCTCCTCCTGCGAACCGGACCCGTCCCACTCGGCGAACGCGGCCAGCGCCGCCTCCATCGCCGTACGGTCGCCGAGGTGCGCCTCCAGCGTGGCCTGGGCCATGAGGACGTAGCGCACCGCGGGGGCGAGCCGCAGCCGGCGTACGACCGCCAGGCACTCGGCGGCGGCCGCGCGCGCGGTGTCGTAGCTGCCGCGCAGCACACCGTCGAGGACGAGGATGCCGTCCACCGTGTGCACGATGCTGACCGAGCCGAGCCGCAGGGCCTCCGCACGGGCCGCCAGCAGGCCCGAGGTGTCGCCCTCGGCCAGCCAGACGTTGCCGCCCATGCGGGTGGCCGCGTACATGCGCTGCAACGGCAGCCGGTGCCGCTCGGCCGTGACGAGGGCCTGCTCCAGCATCGCCTGCGACTCCTCCGGGTCCCGTTCGCGGGCCACGGTGGCGAGCAACTCCCGGGCCTGGCAGGCGACGACGGGCAGCCCGTACCGCTCGGCGGTGTCGGCGGCCGAGCGGGCCAGCTTCTCGGCGTGCTGGGTGCGGTCGGAACCGGGTGTGTCCAGGGCGAGGTAGGCGGCGGTGACGTCGACGGCCGCCGCGGTCGCGTCGTCCGGAGCCGCCGCCAGCACCTCCCGGGCCCGGGCTATCTGCCGGTTGCCGTCGCTCCAACGGCCCGCCGTGTGGGCGACCTTGGCCAGCCGGGTGTGCAGGGTCGCCAGCCGGGCCGCGCTCAGGCCGGAGCCGTCGAGCACATGGAGGTCCTCGGCCAGGTCGAAGGCGCGGGCGAAGTCACCGGCCTCGGCCAGCGCCGGCAGCAGGTGTTCGAGCACTCCGGCCCGGGCCTGCGGATCGCTGCCGGACGCCAGCAGGTCCTCGGCCCGGCTGAGCAGGGTCACCGCCGAACCCAGCGCGCCCGCCGCCAGCGCCCGCCCACCGGCCTCGGCGAACAGCCGCCCCGCCTCGGCGGTGTCACCGGCCTCGCAGCGCAGTCCCGCGGCCAACGCGCACCAGTCACCGGCGAGTTCGGGGTGCAACTCCTCGACCGCCTCGGCGCCCCGCCGGGCCAGCTCGGCCCGCCGGCCGGGCGTCATCTGGGTGAACAGGGCCTCCACGGTGAGGGAGTGGCGGAAGGAGTACCAGTCCGGGGCGGGCTCGTCGGGCAGCACCAGCCGGGCGGCCACGCCCGCGTGCAGGTGGCTGAGCAGGGCACGGTCGTCGATGCCGGTCATGCGTTGCAGCACGGTCAGCGGGAAGCGCCGGCCGAGGACGGCGGCGGCCGACAGCAGGGTGAGGCCCTGTGCGCCGAGCCGGTCGATACGACGGAGGATGCCGCGGGCCAGCGCGGAGGAAACGTCACTGCGTAGATCCCCGACCGCCCGCCAGCCGTCCGGGCCCTGCACCAGCGTGCCGGCCCCGATCATGGACTGGAGCAGCTCCTCGACCAGGTACGGGCTGCCCGCGCTGTCCTCCCACAGCCGCCGCAGGACCGGTGCGGGCACCTCGTCGGGGGCGGACACGCCGAGCTGGGCCGCGATCATGTCGTGGACCTGGGGGCGGGTCAGCGACGGCAGTTCGACCAGGGTGGCGGCACCGCGCCGGCGGGCCGACTGCGCCAGGTCCAGTGCGTCGCTGAAGTCCGTCCGCACGGTGGCCAGCAGCAGGACCGGCGTGTACTCCAGGTTGTCCACCAGGTACTCGAGGACGCCGAGCGTCTCCGGGTCCGCGTCGTGCAGGTCCTCCAGCAGCAGGAGCTGGCCCTGGCCGCGGGCGGCGGCGATGAGCAGGCGCAGGACCGCCTCGCCCAGGATCACCATCGAGCTGCTCTCCCGCTCCCCGGTGTCCCAGTCGGGAATCAGCCGCCCGAGGACCGGCCGATAGGGCCCGAGGACGAGGTCGTCGAGGGGTTCGCCGCTGCGGAACAGCGACATCAGCGCCTCGGTGAGCGGCCGGAACGGCACGGCCGGCCCCGTCGTGCTGCTGCGGCCGCGCAGCACCCGCATCCCGGACCCGAGCGCACCGCCCACGGCCTCCGCCGCCAGCCGTGACTTGCCGACCCCGGCCTCGCCGACCAGGAAGACGACACCACCACGACCCTGCCGGGCGTCGGACAAGGCACGCTCAAGCAAGCCCAGTTGGGGATCCCGCCCGACCAAGGATGGCGCATGGGAACGCATGGACGCAGATGATAATCGGAATTTCGGGACGTGTGGCAGGTCGCCCGCACACGTTCCGGTTCCCGTGCGAAAGCGGTGGTGGGGGGGGGGGGGGGGGAGGGGGTTCCCCCCCGGGGTGCCCCGGGGGGGCGCCCC
>NZ_JBIWPG010000027.1:28657-142274 GCF_044768135.1 Streptomyces sp. NPDC101165
TTTTTGTTTTTCGGGGTGGGGGGGGGGGGGGCGCCGGCGGGGGGGGGGGGGGGGGGGGCCGCGGGGGGGGGGCCCCCCCCCCCGGCCCCCCCCCCCCCACCGCTGGGTGTCACTGCCGACGAGGCGTCACCGCGGGGCGGAGACCGAGGTGTCCAGCGTGCTCAGCGTGATGACGATCCCGCTGGTCAACACCATCCCGGCCAGTACA
The DNA here is from genome assembly GCF_044768135.1 of Streptomyces sp. NPDC101165. Taxonomy (NCBI): domain Bacteria; kingdom Bacillati; phylum Actinomycetota; class Actinomycetes; order Kitasatosporales; family Streptomycetaceae; genus Streptomyces; species Streptomyces sp. NPDC101165. The sequence continues at coordinate 28,866 of NZ_JBIWPG010000027.1, forward strand.
CGGGCGCGGGCGCAGGCGCGGTTGCGGCCCTTGAGGGCGATCCCGCCCGCCGCGTCCTGCTCGACGGTGGCGGCCTCGGTGACGTCGGCGTCGGCGTCGGCGGAGGTGGCGGTGGTGAACTGCTGGTCCATGACGGTGATCCCCTTCGGATGACCCGTGCGGGCGAGCACGGGGTGGGAGGCGGAGGAAGGCCGTGGTGCTGACGAGCGGTCGGGCGAAGGTGCGTGGGTCGGTCAGTGGATCGGTCGGTGGTCAGGATGTCCCAGGAGCAGAGCGGAGGGGACGGTCTCGGGGCGGGCCAGGCGGAGCAGGCCGTAGCCGATGCCGGACAGTCCGGTCAGCAGCCCGGGGGAGGGCACGTGGTCGGGAGTGGCACATCGGTGGCCCTGAGCCTCGACGAGGGCGAGCACCTGCCCGGTGCGCCGGGTGAGGGTCTCGGCCGCGGTCGCGTCACCATGTTCGGCGAGCACGGCCAGGGCCTCCAGCGTGCCGAGGGTGCCGTGCCCGAGGCTCAGGCCGGGGTACACCTCGGTCTCCGTCAGTCGGTTCCGGACCGAGGGCGCGTCGTGTCCCACGGCGGCGGCCGCCACCCCGGCGAGTCCGGAGCACCAGGACGGGTCCTGTGCCGTGGCGGGGGCGTCCTGGAGCGCGGCACGGAGCATGGCGTGGGCGGTGGCCGCGTGCGCGGCGGCGCGTCCGGGCCGACCGGCCGCGTACCGCAGCAGCGCCCAGCCGACGCCCGCGCCGCCGTCCGCGAATCCAGGGACTCCGTCGGCGTCGGCCGTCATGGCCAGCAGCCGGTCCGCGACCGCGTCCGCGAGCCGCAGGGCGGCGGGCGCCCCGGTCGCCTCGTGCACCGCGACCGCGGCGGCCAGCGCTCCGGCCGTACCGCCGGCCAGCCCCGGATCCGGGCAGGCCGCCACGGCGTGGCCGAGCGCGGTCAGCGCGTCCGGCAGACAGTCCGTCAGGTTCTCGTCCAGCAGGGCCGACAGCCGCACCAGGGCGTACACGATGCCACCGAGCCCGTCGTACGCCCCGGGACCGGCCGCCGCACTCGACTCGGGATCGGCGGCCAGCCCCTTCAGCAGGGCCGGCAGGGGTGTCACGGCCTCCCGGGCCAGCGGCGCGTACCTGTCGCCCCCGGCCAGCGCGTCCGCCTGGGCCAGGAACAGCGCGACCCCGCAGTAGCCCTGCGCGAGTCCGGCGCCCATGGGCAGCACCGCCCAGTGCGGGCCCGAAACCCGTTCCAGACCCAGCCAGTTGGTCCGGCCCTCCGAGCGCACCGCGCGGGCGGCGATCTCGTCGGCGATCCCGCAGGCCGCGGCGAGCAGCCGGGACGGCTCCGGCACGACGGCGGGCACCGGTGCCACGGTCAGCTCGGACCTGGGCCGGTCCTGCGGAGCATGGGCGCCGCGGGCCGCTAGCGTGGCGGCGACGATCCACTCCTGGTCGTGGCAGTCGACCTCGTCCATCCGGGCGATCTTCTCCCGGACCGCGGTCAGACTCGCCACCGGGAGCAGACCGGGCAGCCAGGTCCCATCGGCCGTCCGGACCCCGGTCCCGGACGGCCGATGGGCGAACAGGGGTACGTCACCGCGCCACAGGTCCGCCGTCTCGTGCTCGACGAGCCGGCGGCGCGTCTCGTCCTGCTCGGACTCGGTCCACAGGACGGCGAACACACCCTCCCGGGCCAGCGCGTCACCGAGCAGCGACGGATGGGTGGACTCCTCCAGCAGCGTCGCGTACAGCCGGGTCGAGCGGACGATGAGGCGCGCCGGACTGTCGCCCCGGGCGGCCAACGGGCCGTCGGCACCGTCCAGTTCACGGCCGTGTGCGGCGATGGTCGCGTAGGCGGTGCGGAAGCCCTCCAGCAGGGCCGCCCGGTGGTCGGCGCCGTCCAGCGGACGGCCGTCGGGCAGGGGGTGGTTCTGCGCGGCCGGGCTGAGCACGGGGGCGCGCACGGCCCGCATGGTGTCCGTGCCGCTGTCCTCCCAGCGCAGCCCCTCGCTCGGGTAGGTGCCGTCGGTGGACCGGCCGAGCGCGGAGATGTCGAGCGCCCCGTGCTCGCCGATCAGCAGGTGGGGCAGCAGGCAGGTGCGGTGCACGGAAGCGTGCAGGGCGTCCGCGGCCGGGTCGGCGCCGGCCGTCATGGCCTGCGGGAGCCCGGTGTGCAGCAGCGTCTCGGCGTCCACCAGGACCGGCTGGTCGCCGCAGGCGATGACGTTCTCGTAGTGCATGTCCGCGCCGTCCACCGCGTACAGCAGGGCCAGCAGCGCGCCCTGCCGCCGGTAGAAGGCGTCGGTCTCGGTCACCGACCGGCACCAGCGGTGTTCCACGAACTCCAGCCAGCCGTATCCGTCCCGGCGAAGACCGCGCGGGCTGCGCAGCCCGAGCCCGGGCACCTTGGCGTTCAGCCAGCCCACCAGGTCGTCCAGGAGAGCGTGCTGCTCCAGCGGCCGGGGCTTGTACACGATCCGGTCGCCGCTCGAGAAGTGCAGGATCGCGACCGCCCGGTTGCCCTGGTGCGCGTCACCCAGGCCGAGGTCGGCGCGGGTGAGCGCGCCGGGGATCCGGCCGTCGAGGAGACCGGCGGTCAGGTCGTCCCGGTCGGCCTGGAACCGTCGTACGAGTTCGGCGGCGGCCTCGGCGGCGTCCAGCGCGGTCTGCCCGAGCATGCGGGCGAGCACCGGGTAGGCGGCGAACAGCCCGCCCAGACCCTGCCGGGTGCGTGTCTTGGAGAGGAAGGAGGTGAACCGCTCGCGCGGTCCGGCTCCGGCCAGCCGGCCGGCCCGTCGCGCCGAGGTGAGTTCGTGGACCAGGGTGCGTGCGGCCTGCCGGACCAGCTGGTGCGTCAGCCGCTCCTCGAACGCGCCTCGCCAGACCGCCCGTTCGGCCTCCGGCAGCCCCTCCAGCAGGCTGTCCAGCCGCGCGGCGGCCGGGGCGACGAGGGGTCGTACGACGGGAGCGAACGCGTCGGGTCCCGCGCCGCCGCCGGTGCTCCCCTCCACCGTTTCCTCGGTGGCCGCGTCCAGGGCCTGTTCGACGTACCACGCCCAACGGGGCCTGTCCGCACGGGCCGCCAGCCGCTCGGCGGGCTCCAGCGCGAGCGCCGCCACCGTACCCGCGTCCACTCCGAGGTGGGCCAGCCGCGCGGCGAAGCCCTCCGCGTCCCCGGCGGCCCAGGGGGCGCGGACGGCGGCGGTGCCGGTCGGCGCAGCGGGAAGGTCCGGGGCGGCGAGCCGTTCCGCGAGGGACAGCGCCGGGGCCCACCAGTCGAGCGGCAGGCCGGCGCTCCGGGGAGTCGGGAGGCTGGCGGTCTCAGTCACGAGACGAAGGTCGCAGAACCGGTACGTCCCCCACATGGGGAAGTGACCCCCATATTCTCCCGGGGCCCCCACCCCACTGGGGCCCGGCCTCACCCACGGCGGAAGAAACCACAGGTCGGCTGGGGTGTTCCCGCAACCCCCGGGTAGGGGCGGCGAGTTCGCTCCCGGTTCGCGACAACCAGGCTCACCCGCCGGTACGGCCCTCGCACCCGCCCTCCGGACGGCATGCGACCCCCATGCCCCCGCACTCCCCACCCCCACCCGGCCTTCACACAACCTCCCCGGACCCGCTCCACGGCGCCATGACCGGCTCCCTCCCGCCCATCGCCGGGGGCCGACACCCACCGGGCGGGAAAGGTGGGGGACTACTACCGATGCTCCGCACCTGACGACGCAGCAGTGTGTTGTGCAGTACCCCAGACCGCCCGCCACTCTGACGACCGGGCGGACGACCTTCCAAGGAGAGCAGATGGGAGCACCCGTACCCGTCGGTGTGGTCGCCCTCGACCCGGTGCTGGAGGCCGGCACCCGCAGTACCCTGCTCGCGTGCCCGGGGCTGGCCGTGTGCGAGCCCGGCGACGCACGGGTCGCGGTCCTCACCGTGGACCGGCTCGGCCCCGCCGAACTCGACATGGTGCGCACGACCCGCGCCCACCCGAACCGCCCGGCCGTTGTTCTGGTGGCCGGCGCCCTCGCCTCCGGTGACGCCCTGCACGCCCTCGCCGCCGGCGCCCGCGGCCTGCTGCTGCGCCGGGAGGCCGACTCCGCACGCCTCGCCCACGCGGTGCTGGCCGCCGCACGGGACGACTGCACCCTGCCTCCCGATCTGCTCGAACAGGTCCTCGACCGGCCGGGCTCGGCCCGGCACACGACGGGCGGCTGGGCCGGCAGCGCCCTGTCGGAGCGCGAGCGTTCGGTCCTGCAACTGGTCGCCGACGGGCACGAGACGGCGGAGATCGCCCAGCGCCTCGCCTACTCCCCGCGCACGGTGACCACGGTCGTCCACGACATCACCCAGCGTTTCCGGCTGCGCAACCGCGCCCACGCGGTCGCCTACGCATTGAGGGCGGGCCTGCTGTGACGACCACATTGAGCGCACCCACCACCGGCGGTGCGCTCCGGATGCGCGTCCTGTCGCCCCGGCACGCGGATCGTGTCCGCACCCTCGCTCGCCGCGCCGGTCTGCACCAGACGCCCGGCCATGATTCCCCCACCCCCACGGTGATCGTCGCCGACGATGCCGAGCAGGCGCTGCGGGGCGTCCGTGACCCCGGCCCGCTGCTGCTCGTGTGCGACAACGTCACGCGCAGGGGCCTGATGCTGGCCCTCCGCGCCGGAGCGGTCGTCCTCAGGGCCGCGGACCTCACCGAGGACACCCTGACGGCAGCCTTCCGCAACACCGGCCATCCGTACCGGAGCATCCCCTACCCGGTGCTGTCCCACGTCCTCACCAGCGGCTCGCAGCACGGCGCACCGGCGCCGACCGGGGTGCACGCCGCCCTGACGGCCCGCCAGACCTCCGTGCTGCGCCTGATGGCCGAAGGGAACGCCAACGCGGACATCGCCCGGCTGCTGTCCTGCTCCGAACACACCGTCAAGAACGTCATCTACGAGGTCATGTCCCGCCTCCAGGCCCGCAACCGCGCCCACGCGGTGGCCCACGCGGTACGCCACGGCCTCATCTGACGCCGTGCCGCAGGCCTGCCGACGCCCTGAAGGCGCCTCAGAACGACGGTGTCGGCAGCAGCCGCGGCTCGATGCGCTCCTCGACCGCCCGATCGCCCTGCCGGGAGACCAGGTAGGCGCCCTTGCCCGGCAGTTCCGTCACGGCCTCGACCAACTCGGTGCCCCGGTAGACCAGGCCCACCCCGTCGTCGGTGCAGTGGGAGCTCGGCAGGGTGCCGTCCGCGACGAGGCGGTGGATCAGCGGGCGCCGGCCCTCGTCGGAGTCGTAGTGCACACCGTTGCCGTACGGCAGCAGGCCGAGGGCGTCGGTGACCGGGCGCAGCTCGGGCCCGTAGGAGTCCGTCGCGCCGCCCCGGAACCAGCAGATGGAGCCCGCGCTCACCCCGGCGAGCACCACGCCCGCCTGCCAGGCGCGGCGCATCACGGCGTCCAGGCCGTGCACCCGCCACACGGCGAGCAGGTTGGCCACCGAGCCGCCCATCACCCAGACCACGTCATGGCCGAGGACGGTGCCCTCGACGTCGTCGACGTTCGGCATGGGGAACAGCTGCAGCGGGGTGAGGTCGAAGCCCGCCACCCGGGCCGCCTCGGACACCCGCGCCGTGACGTGTTCCGCGTCCCCCGTGGCCGTGCCGACGTACAGGATCCGCGGGCGCCTGCCGTGCACGCCGGAGAGTTCGACCGCGTGGTGGACCAGGGCATCGAAGAGCACCCGGGTGCGCCCGCCGACGCGGTGCCCTCCCGAGGTGGCGAGGATGGTCGGTTCGGGTGCCGTCACGCGCGTGATCGTATCGCGGTGACTCCGGGGGAGACAGGGAGGAATCGTGGAGGCGAACACCACGAGCCTCGGGTGGCGCAGCCGAACAGCCCAGTGGGGGCCGGACGTTGGACCGGCCCCCACTGCTCCCCTCCGGTGAGCTCCCCCTATGGACTGCGCAGCGCCACGGCGGCCGCGTACCCGGCCGGCACGAGGACGTCCCGCAGGGTCCAGTGCGCCGCCGGTGCGACCGGCAGCGGTCCGGTGCCGACGTAGTCCAGCGCGGGATCGCGCACCAGTCCCGTGCCCAGACCCTTGAGGTAGGCCTCCTTGCGGACCCAGGCCCTGGTGAACGCCGCCGGACGCTCGTGCGCGGGCAGCAGGGCCAGCTGATCCCGCTCGGCCACGTGCAGCGCGGACTGGGCGCTCAGCACTGCCTGCGCCGTGGCCAGCCCCTCCACGTCGACGCCGACCGGAGCGGCGGCGAGCGCCACCAGCACCAGGCCCCCGCTGTGCGACAGGGAGAAGTGCACCCCCGGTGTCGTCAGCGCCGGCCGGCCGTGCGGTCCGCCGCAGCCCGCGCACGGTTCGCGCACCAGCGGCAGCGCGTCGGCCCGCATGCCCAGCAACACGCTCAGCACGTTGCGCAGTGCCGCGTGCGCCACGACATAGGCGTCCCGGTCCCGGGCGTGCCGGAACGCACGGGCACGCGCCCGCTCCTCCGCGTCCAGCAGCTCCTGCGCACAGCGCAGCGCGTGTTCGTCCAGGGCGCCGACCTGGGCCTGGTACAGCTCCAACGGCCCGTCCAGCGTCCGGGGCCGAGGGACGTACGCCTGGCGCCGCAGACCCGACAGGTCCAGCACGGCGGGGCAGAGCCGGCCCGGCGGCGGGGCGTTGGCAGGGCGGGTCAGGAGCCGGCCCGGGTGGCGCTCAGACATCAGCCCCGGCCAGCCGGCGGCGCAGGCTGAGCGGGCGCATGTCCGTCCAGATCACGTCGATGTGGTCCAGGCACTCCTGCCGGCCGCCCCGCCGGCCCTCCGGGTACCAGCCCGCGGGCAGCTCGCGGTCCGCGCGCCAGATCGAGTACTGCTCCTCCTCGTTGCGCACCACGAGGTACACCTCGTCGCTGTCCGGGCCGGCCTCCTCGCCGCCCGTACCGGTCGCCAGGTTGTCGTGCGTCACGGTGAACCTCCCGCAGATGATGGGCCGGCCGCAGGTCAGGGGCCGACGAGGTCAGCGTGCCCGCGGCCGCGCACCCCGGGCAGGGACGAACGCGCCGATCCGGTGGCGCGCGTTGCTGCCGGATCTTCTCTGGTGGCGGGTGGCCGTACCGCGGGACGGTGCTGACCGGTCGCGGGGAGCCCGGCACCCGGAACACCCCCGGCGGCGCCTGCCGCCCGGCCGAGCCACGCGATTCCCGCGCACCCCCTTTCCGGAAGGAGCCACGCGATGTCGGACGAGCACGCACCTGTCCTGCTGCCGGGCGGAGGCTGGCGGCTGTGGGAACAGTTCGCGCTGCGCGGCCCCGGCTTCCCCGCCGACGGCGTCCTGCGCCTCGCCCCGCCCGGACTGGCCGAGGCCGCCGACAAGTTCGGCCCGGACACCGACCTGTCCGGCACCGAGTGGCAGGCCTTCACCGAGGACGTCTCCGAGGCCGCCGTACGCACCGCCCACCACCTGCAGGAGATCGCCGCCCAGGCCCGCTTCCAGGCGGCCCTGGCCTGGCAGAACCCGGCCGTCCTGCGCACCGGCATCGCCCCGTTCCTGCGCTGGACGCCCACGGCGGAGAGCCGTAGCAGCATGCCCCGGCAGCGCGAGGAGCTGGTTGCCCACTACTGGCAGCGGTTCTGCGTGAAGAACGACACCATCGGCTTCTTCGGCCCGGTCGGCTGGGGCCAGTGGGACCCGGCTGCGCCGGAGGCCGTCGCCGTCGACCCCGGGCAGGGCTTCCTCGCGGCGTCGGAGGTGTACTTCTCCGCCTGGGCGATCGACGCCCTCGCAAAGGTGCTGGCCGAGGACCGGGACCTGATGCGCTGGATACCGCCCCGCCGGGTGTCCTTCGTACGCGGCGCGGACGGCGCGGTGCGGGTACCGGGGCGGCCGGCCCAGCAGATCGGCGCCACCGAGCTGGCCGTGCTGGAGCTGTGCGACGGCACCCGCCACCCGGACGCGATCGCCGACGCCCTGGGCATCGAACCGGGCGAGGCGGCCCGGATCGTGGGCGAACTGGTCTCCCGCCGCTGGGTGCACTGGAAACTGGAGGTCCCCGCCGCCACCCGTCCCGACCGCGCCCTGCGCCGCATCCTGGAGCGCGTACCCGACGAGGCGGCCCGCGACCGGGCGCTCGCCAGGCTCGCCGTGCTGGAACGCGGCCGCGACGCCGTACGGGACGCCGGTGCCGACGCCACCGCGCTGACCGCCGCGATCGGCGCCCTGGAGGCCGACTTCGCCGTGCTCACCGACAGTGAGGCCCAGCGTGCCAAGGGCGAACGCACCGCGCCCTGCCGGGGGTTGGTGTACTCCGACGCCCGCCGGGCGGCGACCGCCACCGCCGGCACCGGACTCCTCGCCCATCTGGAGCCGCTCCAGCTGTGCCTGACCGCCGCCCGCTGGATGACCAACCGCTTCGCCGACGCCATCCGGACCCGCCTGCGCGCCGTCCACGACCGGCTGCACGCCGACGGCGCGCCCGTGGACCTCGCCACCCTGTGGCTGCACACCCTGCCGTCCCCGCACCCGGACGCCGCCGACCTCATCGACACCGCCCAGGCCGAACTGCGCGCCAAGTGGTCGAGGATCCTCGACCTGCCGCCGGGGGCGCGCCGGGTCCGGCTGTCCACGGCGGAGCTGGCCGAGCGGGTGCGGCGGGAGTTCGACGAACCGGGCGACGGCTGGTCCCTGGCCCGGTACATCAGCCCCGACGTCCTGGTGACGGCCGAGGACGACGCGGCCCTCGCGCGCGGCGACGTCGAACTGGTCCTGGGGGAGATGCACTGCGCGCTGAACACGATGGGCGCCTCCCTGTTCGTGTACCAGCACCCCGACCGGGACGTGCTCCTCGCCGAGACCACCCGCGACTTCCCCGGCCCGCGCCTGCTGCCCATGCTGCCGAAGGAACTGCCCCTGAAGTGGTCCTCGCGCAGCCGCCCCGCCCTGGACCGGCCCGAGGACCACTACGTCGCCCTCGTCGACCAGACCGGCGACCCGCACCGGCCCCGCACCGTGCTCGGCGCGGACGTCACCGTCGAGGACCGCGCCGGCCGGCTCACCGCCGTCCTGCCGGACGGCACGGCGTACGACCTCCTCGACGTGTACGCCAACACGCTCACCCAGCGCGTCATGGACCGCTTCACCCTGCGCCCGGAGGGCGAGCACACGCCGCGCATCACCGTCGACCGCATGACGGTGGCCCGCGAGACCTGGCAACTCCCTGTCGCCGAGGTGGACTTCGCCGACGAGAAGGCGGAGGCCGCCCGCTTCGTCCGCGCTCGGCACTGGCAGCGCCGCCATGAGCTGCCCCGGTTCGTGTTCGTCGTCTCCCCGACCGAACCCCGGCCGTTCTACGTCGACTTCGACAGCCCCGTGTACGTCACCATCCTCGCCAAGGCGGCCCGCAGGCTCGCCCGCAAGGACCCCGAGGCCCGGCTGAAGGTCAGCGAGATGCTGCCCACCCCGGAACAGGCCTGGCTCACCGACGACGAGGGCCGCCGCTACACCTCCGAACTCCGTTTCGTGGCCGTCGACCAGACCGTCGTCGGCACCGGGGAGGCGTGATGCGGACCGTAGCCGACGACATCGACGCCCATGCCCGGCGTCACCCGCGCCGGATCGCGCTCACCACGCCGTCCGGTGACGTGCCCTACGCCCGACTCGCCCAGCACATCGAGGAGACGGCCCGGATCCTGCGGGCCCACGGCGTCGGCCCGGAGACGGTGTGCGCCGTGGCCGTCGAGCACGGCACCCGGGCGGTGGCGGCCATGGCGGCGGTCCTGCGCTGCGGAGCTGCCTTCCTGACGCTCGACGTGGGGCAACCGCGTGACCGGCTGGCCGCGTTCACCCGCAGCGCGGGCGCCACCCTGCTGCTGACCACCTCCGACCTGGCACCCGCACTGGGCCTGCGGATGCCGTCCGTCCTCCTCGACCAGCCGCACCCGGTGACCCCGGACGACGCACCGCCCGGCCCGGTCGACCCCCGTGCCCTCGCCTACGTCAGCCACACCTCCGGCAGCACCGGGGAGCCGAGTGCCGTCCTGGTCGAACACCGCAGCCTCGACGCGTACGTGCGCGACACGGCCGCCGCGTTCGGCCTCGGCCCGTCCACCGTGGCCCTGCAGACGGCACCCCTCGGGTACGACGCCTCGATCCGGGACACCTTCGTCCCGCTGCTCGCCGGCGCCCGCCTGGTGATCGTGGACCGGGCCCGACTGCTGCGCCCCGAGGAGTTCGTCCGCACGGTCCGCGAGCACGACATCACCGCCGTGCTGAGCGCCACCCCCTCCTTCCTGTCCCACCTGCTCGGGCAGCAGGGGCCGGGCGAACCGCTGGCGGGCGTCGGCCTGGTGGCGTCCAGCGGGGAGTCACTGCGGCCCTTCCTCGCCGCGGGCGGCCGCTCCCTCGTACCCGGCACGCTGGTCAACCAGTACGGCCCGACCGAGTGCACGATGACGACCACCCGGTACGCCGTCCCCGCCCGCCCCGACCCGGCGGCCGACCCGGTGGGCACGCCCCGCGCCGGAGCCGTGATCCGGATCCTCGACGCCGACCAGGCGCCCGTGGCCGACGGAACCGTGGGCGAGGTGTACATCGGTGGCGCCGGCCTGGCCCGCGGCTACGGCGGGCGACCGGCCCGAACCGCAGCGTGCTTCGTACCCGACCCCTACGGTCCGCCCGGCGCCCGCCTCTACCGCACCGGCGACCTCGGCCGGTGGGGACCCGAGGGCCTGCACTACGCCGGGCGCACCGACCGGCAGGTGAAGATACGTGGCTACCGCGTCGACCCGGCGGAGATCGAGGGTGCGCTGCTCGCCCACCCGACGGTCACCGGAGCCGTGGTCACGCCCCACACCGACGACCGGGGACGCGGGTATCTCCTCGCCCATGTCACGGGCGAGCCGGCCGGCACCACCGACACCGCGCTGCGCGCCCATCTCGCCCGCCTGCTGCCGCCTCACCTGATGCCCCGCCGCTTCGAACGACTCGACACGCTCCCCACCACCCGAGGCGGCAAGGCGGACCGCAGGCTCCTTGCCGATGCGGGGAGGGCCGGGAGAGTAGGGGGCGCCGGGCGAGTTGGGAGAGTCGGGGGAGCCGGGGAAGTCGGGAGCGCCGGATGACCGCCACCGACGTGCGCACGGGTGCGACGGTCTGCCGCCCGGGGGCCGCAGAGGCGGGCCCCGGCCCCGTCCAGATGCGCCCCGACCTCGCCGACCCGCGCCCCGGCCCTGCCGACCTGTGTGCCGCCGCCGAGCGCATCGCCCCGTACGTTCTGCACACCCCGCTTCTGTCCGGCCCGGCGACGGCGGTGGACGGTCCGCGTCTGCTGCTGAAGGCCGAACACCTCCAGCCGGCCGGCTCGTTCAAGGTGCGCGGTGCCGCCAACGCCGTCCTCACGCTGGGTGCCGACCGGGTCGTCACCGGATCCTCCGGCAACCACGGCATCGCGCTGGCCCGGCTCGCCCGTACGCTCGGCATCCGGCTGACGGTGGTCCTGGCGGCGGGAGCGGCTCCCGCGAAGGCCGCCGCCATCCAGGCCCTCGGCGCCCGGACCGTGCGGGTGGGCGGCGGAGTGGCCGAGCGGGAGGAACGCGCCCGCGCCCTGGCGAGCGAACAAGACGCCGTCCTCATCCCCTCCTCCGACCACCCGCTGGTCGTCGCCGGACAGGGCACGGTCGGCGCCGAAGTGCTCGCCGACGCCCCCGACACCCGGACGGTCTACGTCCCGACAGGCGGCGGCGGACTCCTCGCCGGCGTATGTCTCGCCGCCGACGGCCACCCGGTGCGCGTGGTCGGCGTCGAGCCCGCGGCCACCCCACGCTACGCCCGGTCCCTGGCCGCGGGCCGTCCGGTCCAGCTGCCGCCCAGCACCACCGTGGCGGACGGGCTGCGCGGCCAGCGCCCCGGATCCGTTCCCTACCCGATCATCCGCGACCGCGTCGACGACCTGATCGCCGTCGGCGACGCCGAGATCCTCGCCGCCGCGGCCCTGCTGCGCCGGTACGGCATCGACGCCGAGCCCAGCGGGGCCGTGGCCCTGGCCGGTGCCCTGCGCGCCGGCCGCCGCGAACGAGCCGTGGCCGTCGTCTCCGGCGGCAACACGCCCACCCGCCTGCACGATCACCACCTCACCCACCCTCACCCGAAGGAGCACACGTCATGACCACGAACACCGCCACCGCCGCCAGCACCCTCGACCTGCTCGTCGGCATCTTCCAGGACGTCCTGGCCCTCGCCGACCTCACCGCCGACACCGACTTCTACGAGGCGGGCGGCGACTCGCTCACCGCCTTCCAGATCACCGGCCGGCTCCAGGAGGCACTGGGCGTGGACCTCCCGGTCTCCCTGGTCTTCGCCTACCCCACGCCCCGCGACCTGGCCGAGGTCGTGGACACGGACTACGGCGTCGCCTGACGCCCCCGGGGTGCGGTCGCCAGGTCGCACCCCTCGAAGCAAGGAAGGCAAGGACAGCCCACCCGCGTTCGCCAAGGAGAGCCCTGCCATGACCGAAGACCTCGTGCCGTCCCTCGGCCGCTGGCGGCTGTGGGAGCAGTTCGCCCTGCGCGGGCCGGGCTTCCCCGCCGACGGCGTGCTGCACCTCGCACCGGAGGGACTGGCCCAGGCGGCCGACAAGTTCGCCGCAGGTGACGCCCTGGACGGCGCCCACTGGGCGGACTTCGCCCACCTCTTCGCCGAGGGCGCCGTGGAGACCGCCCACACCCTGCAGAACATCGCCCGCATCCCCGCCTTCCGGGAGGCGGTCGCCTGGCAGAACCCGACCGTGCTGCGTACCGGTATCGCCCCGTTCCTGCGCTGGACGCCCACGGCGGAGAGCCGTAGCAGCATGCCCCGGCAGCGCGAGGAGCTGGTTGCCCACTACTGGCAGCGGTTCTGCGTGAAGAACGACACCATCGGCTTCTTCGGCCCGGTCGGCTGGGGCCACTGGGACCCGGCCGCGCCGGGCGTCGCGCTCGACACCGGGCACGGTCTGATCGCCGACTCGACCGTCTACTGGGCCAGTTGGGGCATCGACGCGCTGGCGAAGACCCTGGACGCGGACCCCGCCCTGCGCGAGTGGATCGCACCCCGGCGCGTGCCCTTCGTCGCCCTGGACGGGGACCGGGTCCGGGTACCGGGGCGGCGCCCGGTGACGCTGCCGGCCGCGGCCGCGGCCGTCCTCGCCCGCTGCGACGGCATCCGCGCGGCCCGGCAGATCGCCGCCGAACTGCCGGACACCGACGTGCCCGCCGTCCTGGACGACCTGGTCGCCCGCCGCTGGGTGGTGTGGCGGCTGGAGGTCCCCGCCGACACCCACCCGGACCGCGCCCTGCGCTCCTGGCTCGAGTCCGTCGGGGCGCCCGAGCCGCGCCGCCGTGGCCTCGCGGCCCTGGACCGGCTGGAGGTGGGCCGCGCCCGTGTCGCGGCGGCCCGTGACGTCGACGAGCTGGTCGAGGCGATGACCGGCCTGGAGCGCACGTTCGTGGAGTTGACCGACATGCCCGCCGTGCGCGAGAAGTCCGCGTCGACCGCCCCGTGCCGGGCGCTGGTGTACTCCGACACACGCCGGGCCGCCACCGCCCGCGTCGGTCCGGCCGTGCTCGACGCCCTGCGCCCGCTGCGGCCCCTCATGGACAGCGCAGGCTGGCTCACCTCTCGCCTCGCCGAGACGGTGACGGCCGAGGCACAGCAGGTGTACGCGCGTCTGGCCGCCGAGGGCCCGGTCGACCTGGCGTCCTTCTGGTTCGCGTGCCTGCCCGTACTGCACGGCCCGGCGCGCACCGCGGCCACCGAACTCCAACGGGAGTTCGCCGAGCGCTGGCAGCGCGTCCTCGCCGTGCCGGCCGGGGCCCGCCGCGTGAAGGTACGACTGGCCGACATCGAGGCTCAGGTCAGGGAGGAGTTCGGGACGACCGGCGGCGGCTGGACGGCCGCCCGCTATCTCAGCCCGGACGTGATGCTGGCCGCCGACGGCGCGGAGTCGGTCGCGGGCGGCGACTTCACCCTCGTCCTCGGTGAACTCCACGTCGCCGCCAACACGTTGGGCGCCTCGCTCTTCACCCACCAGCATCCCGACCCGGACGAGCTGCTCCGCCTCACCGATCGCGACCACCCCGGCCCGCGCCTCATGCCCCTGATTCCGAAGGAGCACCGCGCCCGTCTCTCGGCCAGGATCCGCCACACCCTCGTACGACCCGTGGACCATCAGGTGGCCCTGGCCGACTTCACGGCGGACCCGGCCCGCCCCCGCACCGTCCGCAGCGCCGACGCCACAGTCGAGGAGCGTGACGGCCGACTGCTCGTCCGGCTCCCGGACGGCTCCGCGTTCCCCGCGACGGACGTCTTCTCCCACGTCCTGACGACCCTGGCGATGGACCTGTTCCGGCTCCTCCCGGAGACGGACCACTCGCCCCGGGTGAGCGTGGACCGCCTGGTGATCGCCCGCGAGACCTGGCGGGTGGCCGCCGCCCGGGCGGAGTTCGCCGACGACAAGGACGAGGCCCGCCGCTTCGTCCGCGCCCGCCACTGGCGGACCGAACTCGGCCTGCCCCGCTTCGTGTTCGTCGTCTCCCCGACCGAGTCCCGGCCGTTCTACGTCGACTTCGACAGCCCCGTCTACGTCACCATCCTCGCCAAGGCCCTGCGCCGCCTCGCCCGCAAGGACCCGGAGGGCGCCGTCACGATCACCGAGATGCTGCCCACCCCGGAACAGACCTGGCTCACCGACGACGAGGGTCGGCGCTACACCTCGGAGCTGAGGTTCGTCGCCTTCGACACCGATCCCAGGCCGTAGTGTTCGACCACATGCGCGAGCCGGGAGGTGCCTTCATGGCCGAGGAGCCGATCGACCTGATCCGTCTGGAGGGCGGGGGCAACAGCGTCACCCTCCGGATCACCGGGAAGGAGGCGGGGAAGCGTCCCGACGAGACGGACGTCCTGGCCGGGGAGTTCCAGGTCGACACAAGCTTCGTGCGGGGCAGCCTCAAGACCTGGCTCTTCCCGGAGGATCTGCGACAGTGGCAGCAGGCCCTGGACATGCTCGACGCGGGACAGGACATCGCATGGCGTGAAGGCTCCCGCGCCCCATGGCTGTTCATCGAGCGAGTCGAGGACGACGACCGGTGCCGAGTCACGATCAGGGACCACTCGATGTCCCTGACGACAGTGACCGTGACCGTCCCGTTGACCGACGCCTGGTTCGACGAGGCGTACGACCGCCTCGACCTGATCTGGAAGACCTGGCGTCCGAACGAGGGCTGAGCCGGAGCCGGCTACCCGTGCTGCGAGGGCGGTACGGGGCCCGTGAACGGGGGCATGTGCCGAAAACGCTCGTCCAGGGTGACCGTCGGCGTGATGCGATGCAGCGCTGCCCGGACCAGGGTGAGCGGATGGTCGGGGAAGAGCGCGTCCCACTGCTCGTCGTCGGCCACGTGGCACGGGAGTCCGCCGAACTGCCCTCCGACGGCGTACGGGTGGGGACGGAAGTAGGCCTCGTGTCCCACCTGGGCCATCACCGTGGCCTCGCGCATCCCGGTCATCCCGCCCTCCGCGGCCTGCACCTTCAGGACCGTGCTGCACCCGGCCTTCGGCACGGTCCACGAGCCGAGGAACACCTGCCCGTGCGGTCCGCCGGGCCTGGGCACCTTCACCAGTTGACGGACCGCCGGGACGCCGTGCACGGTGCCGGGGACCGCCTCGATCAGCCCGCCGCCGGCCCGGGCCACGCCCGCCGCGAGCCCGGTCCGCAGGTGTTCCAACTCGTGCAGCGGGGTGGGCAGATCGGGAACGAGGGGAAAGAAGTGGACCGACAGGACGAGTCCCGCCGCATCCGTCCACACGCCGGGCTCACGCTCGGTGAAGCCGGTCAGATCCAGGCCGGTGATCGGAGTCATGGTGATCATCATGCCGGGTGCGGACACTTCGCCGACGGCCGGGGCTCAGTCGTCCTCCTCCTCGCCGAAGGCCTCGAAGTCCGCGAACTCGACCGGGTCGTCGTCCTCGTCCAGGACGCACAGGCCGGCCGTGCCGAGCCGCCCGCGCTGCCAGGCCAGCAGCGTGTCGATCAGACCCTGCTCCAGCGGCGGCCCCTGGTCCGCGTGCCGGGGCCAGAACACGAGCGGCCAATCGTCGGGCCGGTCGCCCTCGGTGAGCCAGCCCAGGTAGTCGCCGTCGATGGAGTCGGCGAAGGGCAGGAAACCGCCGGGCGCCGGGAAGGTGGCGAGGGGATACCACTGAGGGTGGCCGGACTTCAGCGACTCGTAGGCCTCCAGCGTCTCGTCCACGAAGGCGGTGAAGCGCGGTGCCGTGGTGCGCAGCGGCTCCGGGAACCGCAGCCAGCCGCTCCAGCAGCCGCTGCCGTACGTCTCCATCAGCCGCACGTACTCCCCGGGCAACGGCGTGCCCAACTGCTCGAACAGCCCCTCCCAGGTGCCGTCGCCGAGCCGTGGCTCGGCCGGCGGCGGAGTCAGCAGGCGCAGCGCCTCCAGCCCCGTGCCGGTCTCCAGGGCGACCCGGCGCTCCGCCTCGCTCAGCCGGGGCGGGACGGGGGTTGGGGCGGTCCACGGCTCGGCGGTGTGGAGGAAGGCGGTGCGCGCGAAGGCGCCGGGCAGGGGGCCCATCAACGGGCCCGGCGGGGAGGGGAGTTCCCAGGTGTCGCGGACGGTGCGTCGGAGATATCCGGTGAGCGTGAGGTCGTAACGGTGCCAGGGGAGCAGACCGCTGCCGGGCACGGGCCCCTGGTGGGTGACGACCACCGTCCACTCGTCGGGATCGTCGGAGACCGAGGTGTCCCAGAACAGTGTGTCGCTGCCCCGGCTGCAGCCCCAGGCGAGCAGCCCGCCCGGTTCAGGGTGCAGCAACGGTCGCTCGCCCGCAGGGAGTTCACGCGCCTCGATCCGGGCCTCCCGCTGCGTGGCCCGCAGCCACTGGCCGTAGTCGAACCTGCCCGGCTGCACGCACGGCACATGGATCCAGAGGAACTCCCCGAAGTCCACCGGCCCGTACCGGTCGGCCAGCAGCTTGTAGTCGGTGGGCAGCCGCGTCCCCAGCCATTCCTCCACGGCCGCCCAGTCGACGGGGACGGGTGCGGGCGGGTGTTCGGCGTCCGGCTCGGCGAACTCGGCCAGGTCCACGGTCACGTGCGTCCTCCGGTGTGATCATCGACTGGGCGGGATTCTGCCACCGGTGGTCACCCCCTGCGGTCAGCGGCCCCCGCCGTATCGCCGACGACGACGTGTTCGGGCACTCCACCCGGAGCCTGTCCGCCGGGGTCGCCATCCTCGCCACCTCGGTCGCGGTCATCAACCTGCTCGTCGGCGGCGCCCTGACCGCTGTCGCCCTCACCGGGCACGTCCTCGGCGCCTGGCCCTCACCGGACCCGCTGAGCCCCGGCCTGATCGGCGCGGGCATGCTGGGCACCGCCCCGGCCTTGTTCGGACTCGCCCGCACCCGTGCCTGGGAGCAGGCCCGCACCCTCGTCCTGCCGCTCGCCGTGGTCCTGGCCGGTCTGTTCGCGGTCAGCCTGCTCAACGCCGGCCGGATGTACCTCGCCCGTGGCGGCCCGATCGTCTCCGTGCTGTTCAGCCTGGGCCGGCTGTTCGTGCTGGGGCTGCTCTGCGTGGGCGCGGCGATCTGCCTCGCCGGGCAACTCCTCCGCCGGTCCGGGCCGCCGGTCCCGCGCACCGCCCCGCTGCCCGGCTGGTCCAAGCCGCCCCTCGCCGTGCTCGGCTCGTCCTGGCTGGGCATCGGGACCGGACTGCTCCTCCGCCCCGGCTTCTGGGCGGACTTCGTCCCCTGGCACACCGACCGGGCGGACGCCCAGGCCCTCGGCCTCTGGGCCCTCGCGCTCGGCGTGGGGGTGCTGGGCGCTCTCGCCGAGGACGACTTCGACCGCACCCGCCCCGCCCTGCTGTCCCTGCCCGACACGGCCCTCGCCATCACGGTCGTCCTGGCGGCCCGCGCCCCGCACGTCGACTGGTCCTCCGGACCCGCCCTGGGCCTGGTCGTCATGGTGGCCGGACTGCTGACCGCCGGGGCCGGCGGCCGCCTCCTGCTGAAGGGCGGTGCCGCCGACGGCGGGGCGATGCGGAGCGCTGGTTAGGCTCAGTGCGTGCCCCATGTGGAAATCCTTCAGCTGCTGGTCTCGCCCGTGCACCGGTTCGAGGGCCGTCCGGGAGACGGACTGCCCGAACTGCCGCCCGACGACCTGGTGACGACCGCCGAGATCCGCGCGGGACTGGGCATCATCGGGGACCGGTACTTCAACCACCCCGCCCACCGCAACGCGTCGATCACCCTCATGGCCGTCGAACGCCTGCCGGGGCAGGGCCCGGACGAGTCCGACCTGCTGCGCACACGTCGTAACGTCCTGCTGCGCGGCGTGGACATCGACGCGTACATCGGCTCGACGGTCTTCCTCGACTGCGGCACCGGGCCCGTGGACCTGGAGGTACGGAGCGCTGCCCGGCCCTGCGCCTGGATGGACACCACGCTGGGACCCGGAGCGCAGCGGGCGCTGCGCGGCGGCGGGGGAGTGCGCTGTCGGCCGCTGACCGACGGGATCCTGACCGTGGGACCCGCCGTGTTCGGGGTGCGGGAAGCACAGGAGACGTAGGCGAACCAGGCACGGCAGATGAGTACGGCGACTCAGGCGATGCGCTCCGGAGATCATGAAGCCTGAGGGCATGACAAGCCCCTCGCCCAGCCCCTCGCCGATCGCCCCGTTCCCGTACCCCGCCCAGGCGCCGCAGCCCGTGCCGCCCCGTCCGCGCCGTCGGCTGCTCGTGGGCGCGGTGGCGCTGATCCTCGTCGCCGCGTGCGCGGTGGCCGCCGTCTGGTGGAGCAAGGGCGGGGAGGACGACCCACTGGCGGGACGTCCCCGGGTCACCGACACACGCGCCGGACTCTCCTACGCCGTGCCGGAAGGCTGGAAGCACGACGCGGCCAAGGACAAGGACCTGATCGACGCCTTCTCCTCGACGATGAGCAGGACCTCCGGCGCGGCCTCCTCGGGCGGCGGCACCGTACTGGCCGGCCGTGCCGCGCGGGCCGTGCCGCGCGCGGAGCTGCGCCGGGCGACCGAGAACGCCGCCCGCTCCAACGCCGAGTTCTTCTACCCCGACCGGCCGGCCACCCTGGAGGAGTCGCACGCCACCGAGGTGGACGGCCGGCCCGCCCACACGGCCGTCCTGCGGATCCGGAACGGCGACGACGGCACGGCCCGCCTGGAGATGACCCTGGTGACCGTCGACGGCGCACGCACCGCCTTCCTCCTCGGAGTCACCACGGACGAGGCCGACACACAGACCACGGCGGACATCCACGCGGTCGTCACCGACGCCACTGTCTCCTGACTGCACCGGTCACCAGGATCAGGAACCATGGGCGACCGACTGCCCCGAGCCGGCACCGGCCTTCACCCGCGCCGCCTCACGAAGCAGCCGCAGGCCGTTGCGCCCGACGACGACCGTCGAGCCCTCGTGGCCGAGGACACCGAGCGGCAGCGGCAGGGTGGCCGCGAGGTCCCAGCTCGGCCTGCCCGACACCCCGGACACGGACCGCCCGGCGGGTTGATCGCACTGCGGGTGTGCGCCGGACGCCGGCCCGGTGTGACCTGGTGTCCTGCGGCGCGGAGGCCTCACCCCAGGCTCGGCGGCGCCCAGTCGGCGTGGCGCAGGATGCCTCGGACCGTCGCCCGGGACGGGGCGAGTCGCAGGGCCGTGTTGCGCAGGGCGACGGCCGCGGGATGGGACAGCTGCTGGCCCATCCGGCCCGCCTGCCGGGCCGCGCGGGCGACCGACTGCGTGCGGGGCCGGCGCTCGGCGTCGTACCGGGCCAGCGCCGCTGCGACCGTGGGCGCGTTCGCCAGCGCCGCGGCCAGCGTGGCGGCGTCCTCCAGGGCCTGGCAGGCACCCTGGCCGAGATGCGGGGTCATGGCGTGGGCCGCGTCGCCGAGGAACGCGATCCGGTCCGCGACGAAGGTCGGCAGCGGTGTCACCAACTCGTGGATGTCGTGGTGCAGTACGGCCTCGGGCCGGGTCGCCTCCAGGAGCGCCGGGATCGGTTCGTGCCAGCTGCGGAAGCGGTCGCGCAGCATGCCGAGGGGGTCCGTATGACGCACTCCGGGCGGGGAGTTGAGCACCGCGTGCCACTCGGCGCGCCCGTCGGCGAAGGCGATGTGGCCGAACTCCGCTCCCTGTCCCCAGGTCAGCTCGAAGTCGCTGCCCAACTCCACCGGGCGCGCGGTGATGGCACGGAGGACCGTCGACCCGCTGTGCACGGGGCCGGGATGGTCCGGGAACACCTGGCCGCGCAGCCGGCTGCCCACGCCGTCCGCCGCGACGACCAGGTCCGCTTCCAGGACACCCGCTCCGGTCGGCACCTCGATCCGGTCGGGCGCCGGGCGGTCGACCGACGGCACGGTGACGCCCGTGCGCAGGCACTCCGGGGGCAGCGCCGCGCGCAGCAGGCCGTGCAGCGTGGCGCGCGGGATGCCGACGATCGGCGTGCCCAGCTCACGCGCGAGCGCGGCTCCGTCCATGCGTGCCAGCAGGCCGCCCGAGGGAGTGCGGGTGCCCCCGCTGTACTGCGGCCGGCCCGCCGCGCGCACCGCCGCGCCGACGCCGAGGACGTCCAGTGCGCGCAGCCCGTTGGCGTGCAGGGAGATGCCCGCACCCGCGTCGGCCAGGGCGGCGGCTCGTTCGAGGACCGTCACCTCCCAGCCGATCCGCTGCAGACCGATCGCCGCGGACAGTCCCCCGATCCCGCCACCGACCACCACCGCGGTACCGCCCATGTCGGTCCCCTCCCGTGCGCAGATCTTCTACAGATGTAGAAGGAGCGTACTCGGGCCCTCTACGGCTGTAGAAGCGGGGGTGTAGAAAGAGGGGGTGTCCACCGATCGACGTACCCTCCTCGCCGACGCGGCCATCGGCGTGCTCGCCGACGCCGGCATGCGCGGACTGACGCACCGCGCCGTGGACCGCGCGGCGAACCTGCCGCCCGGCACCACCTCCGCCTACTACCGCACCCGCCAGGCGCTGCTCACCGCACTGGTGCGCCGCCTGGTGGCACTCGACCAGGCGGAGCTGCAGGAGATCGGGAGCAGGACACCGGCGATCCGGCACGCCGACGAAGTGACGGCGGGCCTCATGGCCTTCACCGCGCTCCGACTCGCCGGGGAGGGGCGGCGGCGGTCCCTCGCGCGGTACGCGTGCGCCATCGAGAGCGTGCACCAGCCCGAGCTGCGCGAGATCCTCGTGCCCCGCGAGAACCTGGCGCGCCAGGCCCTGCAGGACTTCCTGGCCGCGCAGGGCGTGGAGGATGCCGAAGAACGTACGGTCACCCTGCTGACCTGCGTGGACGGGCTGGTCTTCGACCGGCTGGTGAACGGCGGGAGCGTGACCGGACCGGAGATCCGCGGCCTCGTGGCGGCGGCGCTGCGCTGAGCCGTACGACGACAACGGCACGGTCTCCCTCAGAAGCAGCCGTCTCCCTCAGGAGTAGCGGTCTCCCTCGGGAACAAAGGCAAGTTGTCGCGACCGCGGTCACGGCGGCACCGCCCGCACCGCGCGCGTCACCGCCCAGACGACCGAGATGAGCGGGACCGCGACCACCGCGCCGATCACGCCCGCGACGATGCTGCCCGCGATGACGGACACGGCGACGACGAGCGGGTGCAGCCGGACCGCCCAGCTCATCACCAGCGGGTGCAGCACATGTCCTTCGAGCTGGCCGATGACGACGATGAGCACCAGCACCGCCGCGGCCGTCAGCGGCCCGCGCCCGGCCAGGGCGACGATCGTGGCCACACCGAGCGCGACCGGTGAGCCCACCAGGGGCACGAACGTGGCGAAGAACTCCAGCAGCGTCAAGGGCAGCGCGAGCGGCACCCGCAGCACGAGCAGCGCGATGCCGACGAGCACGGCGTTGGTGGCCGCCACGATGATGATGCCGCGCGTGTACCCGGCGAACGTCCGCCAGGCGGCGCTCCCGGCCCGGTCCCAGGCCGGCCGGGCCGGGCCCGGCAGCAGCTGGTCGCGCGCCCAGCGCCACATGCGCTCGCCGGAGTGCATGAAGAAGGCGGAGGCGAACAGTGCGAGCGCGCCGCCCGTGATCACCTCGACGACTCTGCCCAGTCCCGACAGGGCGCTGCTGAGCAGGCTGGCCCGGTGCGCGGAGATGTAGTCGGTCACCTGGCGCTGCAGACCGGAGAGCCCGCCGGGGCTGAGCCGGAACGGCGGACGCTGCAGCCACAGCTCGATGCGGTGGATGCCGCCCCGGAACTCGCCGGCCAGCCTCGCCGACTCGCCCGCCACCGCGTTGCCCACGAGCGCCAGCAGGCCGAGCAGGATCAGCAGGCTGCCGACGAGTGCGAGGGCGACGCTCAGCGGCCTCGAAAAGACGCGGTTGAGGAAATCGACGAGGGGGCGCAGGACCGAGGTGACGACGAGGGCGAGGAACAGCGCGACGGCGATGAGCTGGAAGCGGCCGAGGATGCTGAAGACGCCGTAGACGACGATGCCGACGAGGATGAGGCGCCAGGAATAGGCCGCGGCGACCCGCAGCCACGGCACCGGGCGCCCGGCCACCGGGGCGTCGGGCTCCGCGCGGGTGACCGCCGAGAGCCGTACCGAGTACGCCGGCCGACTCCCCAGCACCGCCCGGCCCGCCCGGCGCCCTCCGCTCATCCGTCGACCCGCACCACCCACCAGGTCTTCCGCCTCCTCGCTGTGCCCGCACCCTGACCGTCCGTCACATCCTGAGAACGGTAAAGGCAAGCTGAAGGAGGAGGTGGCGCAACGCGCGGTAACAAGAACTTCACAACCCGTGGGTGCGCTCCACGGGCAGCAGCTCCCGGATGTCCGACGGCAGCGCCCCGGCGATCCGCTCGGTCAGCTCCGGAGCCAGAGCGGCGTCCAGCACCTCCAGTACCGCCGCGGCGTCGCGCAGGGCCGTGTCCTCGTCGGTGCCGGCCCGGTCGGCGATCCGTCCGGCGAAGACGGTCAGCCCGAACCGCTCGCCCGCGGTGCCCGAGTCGGCGCCGCCCGACGTGTCCGCCGCCAGCCGCATGTCGGCCGCCAGGTCCGGCGGCAACTGAGCGGCCACATGGCGGGCGAGCCCGGACGGCAGCCGTTCCGAGAGCGTGCTCACCACGGCGTGCGTCGCCCGCTCGGCCGTTCCCCGGTCGGGCAGCCGGGCGAGTGCCTGCACCTTTCCGATGATCTCGTCGTGATGCATGAGGCCGGCTCCTTCCTCACGATGCCAGGGCGGGGCCGCGCTGGGACTCCGGGGAGCGGCGGGTGAAGGTGACGGCCCGCACCGGCGCGCAGATCACGGCGAAGAAGACGAGGGCCGTGAAGACGATCCATGGCGCGAAGGAGAGGAAGACGCTGCCGTACCCGACCGGTGCGGCCGTCCGGTCCCTGGTCGCCGATTGCTGAGCCATGGGATCACTTCCAGCGCGGGGGCGGGCCCGTCGGGGGCCCGGCCCGTCCTTCCATCGTGCCGCCGGGACACGGCCCGCGCATCCGCGCCCGCGAGCCCCGAGGGGCCGCCCGGAACGCGATCCGGATGGAGGAAGAGACCCCGCCGACACCAACGAAACGCCGCAGGGGTTCTTCACGGCTCCCCCGAGAGGGACGAACATGCCATGTCATGGACATTTTGCTCGTGGCCAGCGCGTTCAACAGCCTCTCCCAGCGGCTGTACGCCGAACTCTCCGACCTGGGACACCGCGTGGAGGTCGTACTCGCCACGCACGGCGCGGACCCGGTCCGTGCCGCCGTACACGACCTGCGCCCGGACCTGATCGTCGCGCCGATGCTGAAGACGGCCCTGCCGGAGGACGTCTGGCGGGAGCAGACCTGCCTCATCGTGCATCCGGGGCCGCCCGGCGACCGGGGCCCGTCCGCGCTGGACTGGGCCATCGCCGACCAGGCGCCGCGCTGGGGCGTGACGGTGCTCCAGGCCGAGGCGGCCATGGACGCCGGGGACATCTGGGCCGCGGAGTCGTTCCCCGTGCCGCCCGTCGGCAAGAGCGACCTGTACCGCAACGAGGCCTCCGACGCCGCCGTGGCCGCCGTCCTGCTCGCCGTACGCCGGTTCGCCGACGCCTCGTTCAAACCGCGCCCGCAGACCGGTGACCCCGACGCGTCCCAGGCCCCCGTCCCCGTCGTGTGGCGCGACTTCTTCCGGCAGGAGCGACGGCGCATCGACTGGGCGCACGACACCACCGAGACCGTGCTGCGCAAGCTCCGCGGCGCCGACTCGCAGCCCGGTGTCCTGGACGAACTCCTCGGCCACGAGGTGTTCCTGCACGGCGGGCACCCCGAGGACCGGCTGCGCGGCCGCCCCGGCGAACTCCTCGCGACCAGGGCGGGCGCGGTCTGCCGGGCCACCCGGGACGGCGCCGTGTGGATCCCGGAACTGCGCCCGCGCAAGAACTCCGGGGACCCGGCGCCCTTCCGCCGCCCCGCAGCCTCCGTGCTCGCCTCGCTCGCCGGCACGCTCGAACTCCCGGAAGCCGCCGTCCCGCTCGAACTATCCCCGCGCCGCCGCACCTGGACCGACATCCGCTACCGGCGGCGCGGCGACGTCGGCTTCCTCGGCTTCTCCTTCCCGGGCGGAGCGATGAGCACCGACCAGTGCCGCAGGCTGCTCGCCGCCTACCGGTACGCGCTCGCCCGCCCCACCTCCGTCCTGGTGCTCGGCGGCGCCCGCGACTTCTTCTCCAACGGCATCCACCTGAACGTCATCGAGGCCGCCGCCGACCCGGCCGAGGAGTCCTGGACCAACCTCACCGCCATGGACGACCTCGTCGAGGCCGTGCTGCGCACCACCGACCGGCTGGTGGTGACCGCGCTCGCCGGCAACGCGGCCGCGGGCGGCGCCATGCTCGCCCTCGCCGCCGACCACGTCTGGTGCCGTACCGGAGCCGTCCTCAACCCGCACTACCGGCGGATGGGCCTGTACGGATCCGAGTTCTGGACGTACTCGCTGCCGCGCCGCGTCGGGGCCGACACCGCCCACCGGCTGACGGAGGAGGCGCTGCCGCTGAGCGCCGCATCGGCCGAGGGGCTCGGGCTGGTGGACCGGCTCGTGCCCACCGGACCGGGGGACTTCGCCGCCGAGGTCGAGCGACTGGCCGCCGGCCTCGCCGCCGCCCCGGACCTCGGGCGACGCATCGCAGCCAAGGCCGCGGCACGCCACATGGACGAGCAGGCACGGCCGCTCGCGGACTACCGGCGGGACGAACTCGCCCGCATGTACGCCCTCTTCTTCGACCCCACGGCCCCGTACCACGCCCTGCGGTCGGCCTTCGTCCGGAAGATGCCCACCGGCGACGCCCGCCCCCTGGCACCGGCCGTCGGAGCCCTCCGGTGAACCCCGCACACTCCCCGCTGCTCGTGGCGGGCGTCGGCAACATCTTCCTCGGCGACGACGCGTTCGGCCCCGAGGTGATCCGTGCCCTCGACCGGCGCCCGCTGCCGCCCGAGGTGGGGGTGCGGGACTTCGGCATCCGCGGCCTGGACCTCGCCTATGCGCTGCTGGACGGTTGCGCCACCGCGGTCCTGGTCGACGCGGCCCCGCGCGGACACCGCCCCGGCACACTCACCCTGATCGAGGCGGCACCGCCCGACGGCACCGCCGTGCCCGAGGCGCACGGCATGGATCCGCAGAAGGTGCTGGCCCTGGCCGCACACCTGGGCGACGAGCCGCTGCCCCGGGTCCTCGTCCTGGCCTGCGAGCCCGCCGTCCTGCCGAGCGGCGACGAGGACATCATGCCGGGGATCAGTCCACCGGTGCGGGAGGCGGTCGACCGGGCCGTGGACGCGCTGCACACCCTGGTCCCCGTACTGCTGGCCGACCCCGCCGCACCCGCACCGCCGTTGGGCCGCCCGATGGAATCCGGGCCCCCGCACGCGGCTGCGCTGCCCGGCCTCGCGGCCGACGGAGCCGAAGATCGGTGAGACCCCGGGCCGTACGTGACACGGCCGGGGCTCCGCCGCACGACTCCGAGGAGCTGCGCCCATGTGCCGGTCCGACGTCAAGCAGGCCGTCCTGGCGAAGAACGACGACCTGGCCGCGAGCCTGCGCGACGATCTGACGCGACAGGGCGTCACGGTGGTCAACCTGCTGTCCAGCCCGGGCAGCGGCAAGACCGAGATCCTCGGGCGGATCCTGGCCCGAGCGGTGGAGCGCGGCGTTCCGGTCGCCGCGCTCACCGCGGATCTCGCGACCGAGAACGATGCCGTCCGGCTGGCGCGTTCGGGCGCCCCCGTCCAGCAGCTGCTCACCGACGGACTGTGCCATCTGGAGGCCCGGCAGGTACGCGGGCGCCTGGAAGGCTGGCTGCCGGCGGACACCGCGGTGCTCTTCGTGGAGAACGTCGGCAACCTCGTCTGCCCGGCCTCGTACGACCTCGGCGAGACCCTGCGGATCGTCCTGATGGCGGTGACCGAGGGCGAGGACAAACCCCTGAAGTACCCGACCGCGTTCGGCTCGGCCCACCTGGTCGTCGTCACCAAGACCGACCTGGCCGAGCCGGCCGGCTTCGACGAGATGACCTTCCGGGCGAACGTCCAGCGGGTCAACCCGGGGGTGGAGATCGTACGGTCGTGCGCGCGCACCGGCGACGGCGTCGACACCCTCCTGGCCCACGCCCTCGCCGCCCGGCACGGAGCCCCGCCGCACCGGCCGCCGCTCGCCCCGCATCCCCACGGGCACCACCACCCCGCCTCCGCCCCCGTCTCGTGACCGCTCCCGTCACCGGCCCGGTCCGCCGCCGGATCACCGTGCGCGGCACGGTGCAGGGGGTCGGCTTCCGGCCGTACGTGCACCGGCTGGCCGCCGACCTGGAGCTGGCCGGGTTCGTCAGCAACACCGCGAACGGCGTGCTCATCGAGGTCGAGGGCCCGGCGGGCGAAGTGGGCCGGTTCTTCGACCGGTTGACGGAGCAGCCACCCCCGCTGGCGGCGGTGACGGGCGTCGGCAGCGAGGACGTCCCCGCCACCGGCACCAGCGGCCCGTTCACCATCCGGCCCACCGAGCGGTCGGCGGGCCGGACCCTGCTCCCGCCGGACACCGCGACCTGCGCCGACTGCCTGCGCGAGCTGGCCGACCCGGCCGACCGCCGCCACCGTCACCCCTTCATCACCTGCACCCACTGCGGCCCCCGCTTCACCATCGCCACGGGGATGCCGTACGACCGAGCGGCCACCACCATGGCCGGCTTCCCGATGTGCCCCGCCTGCGCCCGGGAGTACAGCGCCCCCGAGGACCGGCGCTTCCACGCCCAGCCCGTCGCCTGCCCCGACTGCGGCCCGCGGCTCCGCCTGATCCCAGCCGACGGAACCGGTGTGCGCCCGGCCCGGGACGCGGACGCCCTGGCCACGGCGCGGGCGCTGCTGGCCGCGGGCCGGATCGTCGCCGTGAAGGGGGTCGGCGGCTACCACCTGGCCTGCGACGCCACCGACTCGAGCGCCGTCGCCACGCTGCGCACCCGCAAGGAGCGCGGCGGCAAGGCCTTCGCCGTGATGTGCGCCGACCTCGACACGGCGGAGCGCGTCGCGGCCCTCTCCGACGCCGAACGGGCCGCGCTCACCGGCGCCCGGCGCCCCATCGTCCTGCTGCGCAGACGCACCCCCGCGGACGGGCTCCGCCTCGCCGACCAGGTCTGCCCCGGCAGCCCGCACGTGGGCGTGATGCTGCCCTACACCCCCGTGCACACCCTGCTGTTCGGGCTGCCCGGCGATCCTCCCGGCCCCCGGGTACTGGTCATGACCAGCGGCAACCGCTCCGGCGAGCCCATCGTCACCGACGACGCCGAGGCGCTGACCCGACTGGCCGGACTCGCCGACGCCTGGCTCGCCCACGACCGGCCCATCGCCTCCCCGTGCGACGACTCCCTCCTGCGGATCCGCCCCGACGGCACCGAACAGGTGCTCCGACGTTCCCGCGGTTACGTCCCCCGCCCGCTGCGCCTCCCGCTCCCGGTCCGTCCCACGCTCGCGGTCGGCGGCGACCTGAAGAACGCGCCCTGCCTGGGCGAGGGAGACCTCGCCTGGTTCGGGCCGCACATCGGCGACATGGGTGACCTGGCCACCCTCGAAGCGGCCGAGAGAGCCGAACGGCACCTCGGCCGCCTCACGGGAGTCACCCCGCGGCTGGTGGCCGCCGACCGGCACCCCGGTTATCACTCGACGGGTTGGGCACGGACACGATCGTCCCGACTCGGGCTTCAGCCGCCGACGCTGGTCCAGCATCACCACGCCCACATCGCCTCGGCGATGGCCGAACACGGCCTCGACGGCACCGCACCCGTCATCGGCGTCGCCTTCGACGGCACCGGGTACGGCGACGACGGCACCGTGTGGGGCGGCGAGGTGCTGCTCGCCGACTACACCGGCTACCTGCGCTTCGCCCACCTGACCCCGGCCCCGTTGCCCGGCGGGGACGCGGGCGTCGCCAACCCCTGCCGGCTGGCGCTGGCCCGACTGTGGGCGGCGGGGCTGCCGTGGGAGCGGGACCTGCCGAGTGCCGCCGCGTGCTCCGAGTCCGAACTCGCCGTACTGCGGCGACAGTTGGAACGTCAGGTGGCATGTGTCCCGACGTCCGGCATGGGCCGCCTCTTCGATGCCGTGTCGTCTCTGGTCGGCGTGTGCCACCGCGCGGGGTACGAGGCGCAGGCGGCGCTGGAACTGGAGGCCGCGGCGACGGAGGCATGGCATGCGGACACCAGGGCGTACCGCTTCGGGTTCCGGACCCTCCCGCCACCCCACGCAGCCCCGGCCGGTGAGTCTCTCGGCCGACTGAACCGGGCGGGCAGGTGGGAGATCGCACCCCCGCTGCAGGCTCTCCTCACCGACCTGCGGCGCGGCACCCCCACCCCCGTGCTCGCGGCCCGCTTCCACCGGGGTGTGGCCCGGGCCGTCACGGAGATCTGCCGGCGGGCCCGCGGAACGACCGGCCTGACCACGGTCGCCCTCACCGGAGGCGTCTTCGCCAACGCCCTGCTGGAGGAGGAGTGTGCCGCCCTGCTGGCCGCGGACCGGTTCACGGTCCTGCGGCACCGCGAAGTACCCCCGAACGACGGCGGGTTGGCGCTCGGTCAGCTCATGGTCGCGGGAACAGCAACCAACCACGAGACGGAGTGACCCATGTGTCTGGCAGTGCCCGGCAAGGTCGTGGCCATCGACGACGGCGCCGACCCGCTCACCGGTCTGATCGACTTCGGCGGAGTGCGGAAGCAGGCGTGCCTCGAGTACCTGCCCGATGTGCGGGTGGGGGAGTACGTGATCGTCCACGTCGGGTTCGCCCTGCAGCGCCTGGACGAGGAGTCGGCCCGGGCGTCCCTGGAGCTGTTCGAGCAACTCGGTCTGCTGGAGGAGGAGTTCGGCGACGCCTGGCAGCAGGCTGCCCGGCAGGAGAACGGGAGCGAGGTCCAGTGAAGTACATCGACGAGTTCAACGACCCGGATCTGGCACGCCGGTTGCTCGACGAGATCCGCGCCACCGTCACCCGCCCCTGGGCGCTGATGGAGGTGTGCGGCGGCCAGACCCACTCCATCATCCGACATGGCATCGACCAACTCCTGCCGGACGAAGTGGAGTTGATCCACGGTCCGGGCTGCCCGGTG
The DNA here is from genome assembly GCF_044768135.1 of Streptomyces sp. NPDC101165. Classification (NCBI taxonomy): domain Bacteria; kingdom Bacillati; phylum Actinomycetota; class Actinomycetes; order Kitasatosporales; family Streptomycetaceae; genus Streptomyces; species Streptomyces sp. NPDC101165. The sequence continues at coordinate 58,483 of NZ_JBIWPG010000027.1, forward strand.
TGCGTCACGCCCCTCGACGTGATCGACAAGGCGCTGGAGATCGCCGCCCGCCGGGACGTGATCTTCTGCTCCTTCGGCGACATGCTGCGGGTGCCCGGCACCGGCCGGGACCTGTTCCGGGTCAAGGGCGAGGGCGGTGACGTACGGGTGGTCTACTCGCCGCTCGACGCCCTGGACCTCGCCCGCAAGAACCCGGACCGGCAGGTCGTCTTCTTCGCCATCGGCTTCGAGACCACCGCCCCCGCCAACGCCATGGCCGTGCACCAGGCCCGCCGTCTCGGCGTGGACAACTTCAGCCTGCTGGTGTCCCACGTCCGGGTCCCCCCGGCGATCGACGCCATCATGTCGGCGCCCGCCTGCCGGGTGCAGGGCTTCCTCGCCGCCGGGCACGTGTGCAGCGTGATGGGCACCGCCGAGTACCCGGACCTGGCCGAGAAGCACCGGGTCCCGCTCGTCGTCACCGGCTTCGAACCGCTGGACATCCTCGAGGGCATCCGCCGCGCCGTCCACCAACTGGAGCGCGGTGAGCACCGGGTGGAGAACGCCTACCCCCGGGCCGTGCGCGAGCAGGGCAACCCGGCGGCCCTGCGCATGATCGAGGAGGTGTTCGAGGTCACCGACCGCAACTGGCGCGGCATCGGCCGGATCCCGGTGAGCGGCTGGCGCCTGACCGACGCCTTCCGCGCCTACGACGCCGAGCACCGCTTCGACGTCGCCGGCATCCGCACCGAGGAGCCCGCCGCGTGCCGGGCCGGCGAGGTGCTGCAGGGCCTGATCAAGCCGACCGAGTGCGCCGCGTTCGGCACGACCTGCACCCCGCGCACCCCACTGGGCGCCACCATGGTCTCCAGCGAGGGCGCCTGTGCCGCCTACTACCTGTACCGCCGGATGACGGACACCCCGGCACGGCAGGGATCCCGCATCCCGCAGGAGGAGATGAACCCCGTTGGCTGACCTCGCCACCGAAGCGGCCGACGCGGCCGAAGCGACGGAAGCGGCCGTCGACCCCGCGAACTGGACCTGCCCGGCGTCCCTGCGCGACCAGCCGGTCGTGGTCATGGGGCACGGCGGAGGCGGCGCGCTGTCCGCCGAGCTGATCGAGCAGGTCTTCGCGCCCGCGTACGGCAACCCCACCCTGGCCGCCCTCACCGACTCGGCCGTCCTCGAGCTGGGCGGCGTCCGGCTGGCCTTCTCCACCGACTCCTACGTCGTACGGCCGCTGTTCTTCCCGGGCGGCTGCCTGGGCGACCTCGCGGTCAACGGCACCGTCAACGACCTGGCGATGAGCGGCGCCCGCCCCGCCTACCTCTCCACGGCCTTCGTCCTGGAGGAGGGCGTGGAACTGGCCGTCGTCGGGCGGATCGCCCGCGCCATCGGGGCGGCGGCCGAGGCGGCGGGTGTCACCGTCGCCACCGGCGACACCAAGGTGGTCGAGTCCGGGCACGGCGACGGCGTCTACGTCACCACCGCCGGCGTCGGCCTCGTCCCCGACGGCGTCGACATCCGCCCGCAGCGCGCCCGGCCCGGCGACGCCGTCATCGTCAGCGGACCGATCGGCCTGCACGGCGTCGCCATCATGAGCGTGCGGGAGGGGCTGGAGTTCGGGGTCGAGATCGCCTCCGACACCGCGCCGCTGGCCGGCCTGGTGGAGGCCATGCTGGCGGTCACCCGGGACATCCACGTGCTGCGCGACCCCACCCGGGGCGGGCTCGGCGCCTCGCTCAACGAGATCGCCCGCGCCTCCGGCACCGGCGTACGGCTGCGGGAGCGGGCTATCCCGGTCCCGGACGAGGTCGCCAACGCCTGCGGCTTCCTCGGCCTGGACCCGCTGTACGTCGCCAACGAGGGCCGGCTCGTCGCCTTCGTGCCCCGGGACGAGGCCGAGGCCGTGCTCGCGGCGATGCGCGCCCATCCGCAGGGCACCGGCGCGACCCTGATCGGCAGTTGCGTCGAGGAGCATCCCGGCATGGTCGTCGTGGCCACCGGACTCGGCGGCACCCGGGTGGTGGACCTGCCACTGGGGGAGCAGTTGCCCCGTATCTGCTGAGCGGCCCGGACAGCAGTCGGCCCCGCCGGAGCCCGAGCTCCGGCGGGGCCGACTGCCGTCAGGGCCGGACCGCGGCCGCCTCGACGTCCGTGATCTCCAGTTCCCTGCCGCTGCGCAGGTCCTGCGAGGGCCGGTCGCAGCGCGGGCACCAGAAGAACGGCGGCATGCCGACCGCGAACTCCTCCGCGCACCCGCCGCACCAGGCCCGCGCCGTCACCTGCTCGACCACGAGCCGGGCCGCGGCGAGGGCCGTACCGTCGCGGGCCACCTCGAAGGCGAAGTGCAGCGCGTCCGGCACCACACCGGCCAGCTCGCCGACCCGGACGGTCACCGACGAGACGTCGTCGGCGCCGTCCGCGCGGGCGATCTCCTCGGCCTGCTCCACGATCGCCGTGGCGATCGACAGCTCGTGCACGGCCGGATCAGGGGTAGCGGCGGTTCGCGCGGACGCCACCGGTCATCCGGTAGATCCGCAGCTCGCGCACCACACCGGGCAGCTCCTTCAGGAACAGGGCCAGTGCCAGACCGCCCACCAGAGCGGCCTGTGCGAGCAGCACCTGACGTCCGGACATCGCCGACCTCGCTCTCTTCGCTGTTCGGCAGCGTTGGTTCACGCTCACTCCCTGCTCTCTCATCCCGGTGAGATGTTCGGCATCACGTCCAGCAGGGCGTCATGCCGCTTCCAGTGGATCCCGGTGGAGCGGCGCGCGTCGGCGGTGCCGTCCTCGTGGTGTCCGCTCTGGTGCTGGTAGGGGCCCCGGTTGCCCTGGTGCAGGCCCGGCACATGGCTGGGCGTGTCGGGCTTCGCCTGGGGGCGGCCCACTCTGATGCTGCCCATGTCTGTTCTCCTTCCAGGTCCTCACGAACGCTCGGTGAGCTCCGCGAAGAACCGCTCCACGGCCGGCCAGACCCCGTCGCCACCGGACAGGCCCCGCCACTCGCGGCGGACGAGGGCGACCATCCGGAAGCAGTCGTCGACCGGCACGATCCAGTGCTCGTCGAGGCCCCGCACGGTGTTCATCAGCAGTGCCTCCACGTCGGGTGCCATGGAAGCGAGCTGCGGAAACGTGGCGGTCAGCCGCTGCCAGGCCGCCGCGTCCACTTCCCAGCGCATGGCACCGGCCGGGCTCGGCCCCTGAGCGGTGACCGTGCCGTCGGAGCGCGGCACGAAGAACACCAGGCCCACGGGCACGCCCAGCACCGCCGTGTCGATCGGCGGCAGCCGCAGCCGGCGCCGGGGCACGAGCCGGTAGTGCCCCTCGCCCGCCCCGTCCTCGGCGAACAGCACCGAACACGGGCCGCACACGCACCGCACCTCGGTGGCCTCGGTGTCGTACAGGTGGGGGTGCGCGTCGGCCACCGGGGCGGCGCACAGCTCGCACACTTCGGGCTCGCCGGTCGCCGTGCGGTCGGCCGCCGAGCGGATGACGCGGGCCAGTGCCCCGTCCGTGATCACCGTGACTCCGGGGGCTGCTGCGCGGTCCGGCGCGTCAGCGTCGTCAGGGGTACGAAGGCCGGGGCCGCCCGCCGCTCTTCGGCGACGGGCTCCACCGTCTCCAGTTCCGGGGCGGCGGCCAGCACCGCAGCGCGGACGGCCGCGGTGACGTCGGCCGACCCGCTGCCGCACCCGGAACCGCAGCCGCCGCCGGTGCTCACCCGGACCCGGGCCACCCGCCCCTCGACACCGGACCACTCCAGGTCGCCGCCGCGCTCGCGGACCGCGGGTCGCAGCCGCTCGACGGCGCGGGCGGCCCGCGCTTCGGCGGACTCGGGGTGGATGGCGTGCAGCACCAGCAGGTGCCCGAGCAGCTCGTCGTCGGCCAGGCGCTCGCACAGCCGCTCGTCCGCGTGGTCCAGAACCCGGGCGAGCGCCTCGCCGTAGACCTCGGTCAGCAGCGTCACCGACTCCAGCGCCTCACGGGCGGCCGGACCGGGCGCGGACTCCAGTCCGGCCAGCACCTCGTCGAGCCGGGCGAGCCGCGCCTCCACCGCCGGATCCGGGAGCCGTACGGCGGGATCAGGCATGGCCGGCCCCGTACGTGGGCGAGTGCACGGTCGACAGCGTCTTGCCCTTGCCCATGTACATGTGCACCCCGCAGGGCAGACAGGGGTCGAAGCTGCGCACGGTGCGCATGATGTCGACACCCTTGAAGTCGTCGGGCCCGTTCTCCTCGAAGATCGGCTGGCCCTGGACGGCGTCCTCGTACGGACCCGGGGTGCCGTACATGTCGCGCGGGCTGGCGTTCCACGGGGTCGGCGGGTACGGGTGGTAGTTGGCGATCTTCTTGTCGCGGATCACCAGGTGGTGGGAGAGGACACCGCGCACGGCCTCGTGGAAGCCGCAGCCGATCGCCTCGTCGGGCACCTCGAAGTTCTCGAACACCTTGGAGTCGCCGTCGCGGAGCATGCCCATCGCCTCCTCCAGGAACTGCAGGGCCATGGCGGCGGCGTAGGCGACGAAGTACGGCCGGGCACGGTCCCTCTCGATGGTGTTGCTCCACTTGGGGATGTGCCACTCGAGCGTGGTCTCCGGCAGCGTCTCGCCCTTGGGTAGCGAGATGCGCACGCTGCTGCCGGTGGCCTTCACGTACGGCGTGTCGACCAGGCCGCTCAGCGCGGTCGTCCACAGCCGGGCGAGGGGCCCGCCGCCGGTGTCGAGGGCCAGGTGCTCGCCGGTCCCCGAGTGGTGCCAGCGCGGGCTCATCACCCAGCTGTACTTGCCGTCGAAGTCCCGCTTCTGCGGCACCGGCACGGTGGTCTGGTTCCACGGGTGACGCATGTCGACGGGGTTGCCGAGCGGGTCGTGGGTGACGAACGGCTGCTCGTTGACCCAGTCCTCGTAGAAGGAGCTGCCGAGCATGATCCGCAGGCCGAGGTTGATGTCGACCAGGTTGTTGGTGACCAGTTCGCCGTCGACGACGATGCCGGGGGTGACGTACATCGCCTTGCCCCACTCGTTCATCGTCGCGTAGCGGTAGTCGACGACGTCCGGGTTCTGCCAGGCGCCCCAGCAGCCGAGCAGGATGCGGCGCTTGCCGACCTCCTCGTAGCCGGGCAGCGCCTCGTAGAAGAAGTCGAAGACGTCGTCGTTCATCGCCACGGCCTTCTTGACGAAGTCGATGACGCGCATGAGCCGGCTGAGGTAGTCGGTGAAGGTGTTGGGCTGCGGCATCGTGCCGACGCCGCCCGGGTACAGCGTCGACGGGTGGACGTGCCGTCCCTCCATCAGACAGAACATCTCCCGGGTGACCCGGCTGACCTTCAGCGCCTCCTTGTAGACCTCGCCCTCGAAGGGGTTGAAGGCCCTCATGATGTCGGCGATGGTCCTGAAGCCGTGGACGTCCCCGCGGGGCGCGTTCGTGCGCTCGGCGCGGGCCAGGACAGCGGGGTTGGTGGCCTTGACCATCGCCTCGCAGAAGTCCACGAACACCAGGTTGTCCTGGAAGATCGTGTGGTCGAACATGTACTCGGCCGCTTCGCCGAGGTTGGTGATGTGCTCGGCCAGCTTCGGGGGTTTGACGCCGTAGGCCATCTGCTGGGCGTAGTTGGAGCACGTGGTGTGGTTGTCGCCGCAGATGCCGCAGATGCGTGAGGTGATGAAGCCCGCGTCGCGCGGGTCCTTGCCCTTCATGAACACCGAGTAGCCGCGGAACAGCGACGAGGTGCTGTGGCATTCCACGACTTCCCGGTTGGCGAAGTCGATCTTCGTGTAGATGCCCAGGTTGCCGATGATCCGGGTGATCGGATCCCAGGACATGTCCACGATCTGCGCGGGCTTGCGTTTGGTGGACCGGGACTGGGTGGTCGTCATCTGCGGTACTGCCCCTTGCTGTTCGGGTACGGCGGGTCGATGGCGGGATGCGGGACGGGCGGCGTCGGGGCCAGCGTCACGGGCGGTAGCGCGGGTCGTAACCGCTGGTCAGCTTGTGCTTGTTGTGGCGCCACTTGGGCTCGTGGTTCACCATGTCGTTGGTCAGGCCGCGCAGGCGGCGGATGACGGCGCCGTAGGGCTTGATGACGAGGGAGGACAGGGTGCCCCCTGGGGGCTCGTCCATGAACGGCATGAACGCGTCCGGGAAGCCGGGCATCGTGCACCCGATGCAGATCCCGCCGACGTTCGGACAGCCGCCGATCCCGGCCATCCAGCCCCGCTTGGGCACGTTGCAGTTGACCACCGGCCCCCAACAGCCCGTTTTCACCAGGCACTTGGGCGAGTTGTAGTCGAGGCCGAAGTCGCCCTGCTCGTAGTACGAGCCCCGGTCGCAGCCCTCGTGCACGGTCTTCCCGAACAGCCACTGCGGACGCAGCATGTGGTCCAGCGGGGGCGGGGGAGCGGCACCGGCCGCGTGCTGGAGCACCCAGATCAGGGTCTCCATGAAGTTCTCGGGCTGGATGGGACAGCCGGGCACGTTGACGACCGGAAGCCCGGCCTGCGACTTGTACTCCCAGCCCAGGTAGTCCGCGAGGCCCATGCAGCCGGTGGGGTTGCCGGCCATGGCGTGGATGCCGCCGAAGGCGGCACAGGTGCCGGCGGCCACCACCGCCCAGGCCTTGGGCGCCAGGCGGTCGATCCACCAGTTCAGCGGCAGTGGCTGGCCGGTCTCCGGGTCGTTGCCGAAGGACGTCCAGTAGCCGTCGCCCTCGATGATGTTCTGGTTCGGGATCGAACCCTCGATGACGAGGATGAACGGGCCCAGTTCGCCGCGCGCCGCCGCCCGGTACGGGGCGAGGAAGTCCTCGCCGCCCAGGCTCGGCGAGAGCACCTTGTTGACCAGGTTGACCTTCGGCAGGCCCGGGATGAGACCGAGCACCACGTCCTCGAGGGAAGGCTGGTCGGCGGCCGTCAGGGAGACGGTGTCGCCGTCGCAGCTCATGCCCTCGGAGATCCAGAGGATGTGGATCTCGTCGATCGCGTCGCGCTCCTGGGTGGCACTGGTCTGGGTGGTCATGTCGTCCGCCTTTGCTGCGGTCGGTCAGGGAGTCGGTGGGTGGCGTGCGCGGGCAGGTCAGGGGCGTCCATCGAGCCGTCCCTCCTCCGGCCCGTCGGCCGGACATCGGGGCCGCGGGGACTGCGGCCGGGGTGGGTGGACCGGGTCGGCGGGACCCGGCGCGTGCGCGTCGGCGAGCGGTTCGACCTCGTCGGGCCGGAAGTAGTGGAAACGGCCGTACCAGCCGTGCAGTTCGGCCGCGGGGTCGTCGTCGACGGTCACCGCGAGGTGCACGCTGCCGTCCACGTCGTGGAACACGGCCGCCACCTGCGCGGTCCGGCCGGCCAGGAACATGTCCTGGGCGTCGGCACCCCGGCCGCGCGGCCGCAGCCGCACCCGGCTGCCGCCGCCGACGGGTACGCCGTCCACGAGCACCGTGTCGGTCGTCGGGGACAGCCCTTCGTCGGCGCCCTCCTGCCACCACGCGGGCCGTTCGACCGGGTCCTCGGCGACGGCGGCGGGCGTGACGGGACGCAGGGAGCGGATGGCGCCGTGCAGCCGGGCGAAGACCTCCTGGGGCATGCTGTCGACGCGGTCCAGGATCTGCGCGGCCCGCGGGTCGGTGGCCCGCGCCTCGGCCTTCTCCTCGTCCGTCAGGAGCATCGTGCGCAGCGTCAGGATCTCGTCGATCTCCGCCGCGTCGTGCAGGTCGCCCGGGCTCTCCGGCGCCACCTGCGGACGGTCCGGGAGGATGATCGGGGAGGACAGGACGACCCGACCGACCGGTCCCGTCTCCTGCGGCTCGCCGCCCAGGACAGGAAAGGTGAACGCGTTACGGCAGTCGCCCACGGGGGCCTGCAGTTCCGCGGGCGGATCGATCAGCGAGACGAACTCCACGCCCGCGCCGCCGAGCAGGGTGTGCGCGGCGAGCAGCGCATGCCGCAGGGCGTCGCTCCGAGCTGCCCGGGCATCCGGTGCGCGCCCGGTGTTCTCGGTGCGCACCCGCAGCCGGCACACGTCGTCGGTGATCCGCTCGGCCACGACCGTGGTCCGCGCCCGGACCTGTTCGCGTCGCCGCACCACGCGCCCGGCACCCCCGGGCAGCGGCTCCGTCCGCTCACCGGGCGGCGCCCCGGCCTCGGCGCGGCACTCGCCGCGCAGCAGATCGGCGAGCGGCCACTCGAAACCGATCTCGTGCGGCACCGCCTCGTCGAAGGTGAGATGGGCCGTCCCGTCGTCGGTCCGCAGCGACTCGACCGGGCGGTACTGCCCGTCCGCACCGGCCGCCTGCACCTGCTTGTGCTGCATCTGCAGGTACCGCACCCGCACCCGTACGACCGCTCCGGGCTGCCGCACCCGCACCAGGCACTCGGTCTGCTGGTACCAGGAGTCCGCGGAACCGGAGAGGCCCGGGGTCACGGGCCCGTCCGCCTCCACCCACTCCCGGGGCAACAGCACCCCGAACTGCCAGCGGACGCGGTTCTTGGCCGAGGAGCGGCGGTACGGGTAGAGCAGATAGCCCTCGTAGAGGACGGCATCGGCGACCGCGGTCACCTGCGCGAAGGCGTCGCCGGACGGGTCGTCTCCCGCCACGGCGGTACACGCCACGCCACTCACGCCGCCCGTCTCGGCCATTCCGCCTCCTCGCCACAGGTGCACCCGCCGATCCCTTCCACCACGGTCACACCCCTCACGGGTGCTCGCCCTTCCGGCGGACCGGGATTGGGCCGGGCGGGGGACAAGGTCACGTGCGAGGTGCGGGCTCGGCTGGCTCGGAGTGTGCGGGAGGCCCGAGCGGGTCACCGGTCCGGGCCGGCGCTCACACCTGTCCTGCCAGGTCGAGGCAGCAGCGGACGAAGTCCTGCACGACCGGATTGCGGTCGTCGTCGGGTGCCCACGCGACGCCGACGTGCGTCGGGCTCACCCCGGTGACCGGTCGGTACACGACGCCGGGCCGGGCGTAGAACCGTGCGGCGGACCGGGGGGCGAGGGCGATCCCGTACCCGTTGGCGATGGCGTTCAGCCAGTCGTCGGGCTGCTCGGTGACCGCGCCGACGCGGACGGGCCGGCCCTCCCGCTCGTCGGCGGCCAGCCAGTGGTCGCGCCACGCGCCGGTCTCCTGCGGGGCGGCGACGAACGGCTCGTCCCACAGCTCGCGGAAGGCGATGGTGTCGCGCGCGGCCAGCGGGTGCGCGGTGGGCAGGGCGACCCAGCGCGCCTCGCTGAACAGCGGCTCGACGCGCAGGGTTTCCTGGCCGGGGAAGGGCAGCCGCAACAGTGCGACGTCCACGTCCCCGGTGGCCAGACCGGCGCTCGGGTTCGTCCAGGCCGCCTGGCGCAGCTCGGCGCGCCACCCGGACCGGCGTCGGGCGAACGCGGCGACGATCTCCTGCGTGGCCTCGTTGGCCGCGCTCGCCAGGAACCCGACCCGCAGTACCCGGGAGGCCTGCCGGTCGGCGGCCCGGGTGGCGCGCAGGGCGTCGTCCCACGCCGCGAGCACCTTCGGGGCGAGGCGCGCCAGCTCCCGGCCGGGTCCGGTCAGCGCCATCCCGGCCCGCGAGCGGTCGAACAGCCGTACACCGAGCTGGGTTTCCAGCTGCCGGATCTGTTTCGTCAGGGCCGGCTGGGACACGTACACGCGCTCGGCGGCCCGGGTGAGGCTGCCGTCCTCGGCGACGGCCAGGAAGGAGCGCAGGAGGCGGGTGTCGACATCCATTCCATCAGGTTATAGACACAGGTATTGGACGGTGTGTCGGCTTCCCGCAGAGGGTGGGGGCATGGAACTCGCCTACGTCCTCGTCACCTGTGCGGCCGTCCTGGCCAACGCCGGCATCGCGGCGGCCGACTTCGCCGGGGCGCCGTTCGTCCTCGCCAACTCGAGTGAGGTCGGCGTGCCGGCGGCCTGGCTCCCGCCCCTGGCCCTGCTGAAGGCGGCCGGGGCCGCGGGACTCCTGCTGGGACTGCTGGGCCTTCGCCCCCTGGGCGTCGCCGCCGGTCTCGGCCTGGTGCTGTTCTACATCGGAGCCCTGGCCGTCCACGTACGGGCACGCGTGCTCCACAACATCGCCTTCCCGGGCCTGTTCCTCGTACTGGCCTCGGGAGCGCTGACGATGGCCGTGATCGTCTAGCGTGGCGCCATGACGCCACTGTCGCTGCCCGACGAGGTACGCCAATCCGGCCAGAGTTACCTGCAGTTGACCGACGAGGCCGTCCCCGGACTCGTCAAGGGCCTGTATCTGCACGGGTCGCTCGCGTACGGCGACTTCCGTCCCGGACGCAGCGACATCGACTTCCTGGCGGTGCTGAGCGAGCGGCCTTCGGGGAAGGCGGTGGACGCGCTCCGCGAGGTCTTCGCGGAGCTGAGGAGTCGTCACCCACGGCCGTACTTCGACGGGTTGCACGTCACGCACGCTGATCTGGCCGGCTCGCCCTACGACTGCCCGGACGTGCCGTGCGTCCAGGAATGGGACTTCCGGCCCGCAGGTCACTTCGGTCGCAACCCGGTGACCTGGCACGAGCTCGCCGAGCGAGCCGTCACCGTGCGCGGCCCCCGGCTGACAGCGGACGACGTGTGGAGGGACCGGACCGCGCTCCGCACGTACAGTCACGCCAACCTCGACGAGTACTGGAAGCCGAAACTCGATGAACTCCGTGCGGGTCAGGAGTGGGTCCACGACGGCCCGGCCGGGCGGGGCGAGTGGGTCACCGAGTGGTTCGTCCTCGGTGTCGCGCGACTGCACCATCTGCTGGCCACCGACCGGCTGACCTCCAAGACCGGCGCCGGGCACCATGCCCTGACCGCCTTCGGCGAGCGCCGTCAGCCGATCGTCCACGAAGCGCTGCGGATCCGTGAAGGCGCCGCCGCCTCCGCGTACGAGGGGGAGCCCATCGCGCGCCTGCGGGACACGATCGAGTTCGCCGCGACGGCGATCGAGGAGGGCCGGCGGCTCGGCCCCTGACGTTCGCAGCTCGCCCCTCGACGCCTGAAGGCGCTCTCACGGCAGCCGCTCCAGCGCCACCAGCGCCGCGTCGTCGCCGAGGTCCCCGTCGACGTGGTGCAGGAGGGCTCGGCGCAGGGCGGAGACCAGGGCGGGCAGCGGGCGGTCCGCGTGGGTACGGGCGTGCGCGGGGAGGTCGTAGAACCGGCCCCGGCGGTCCCGGGCCTCGATGAATCCGTCCGTGTACAGCAGGAGCCGGTCGCCCGGAGCGAACGGCACCGTCGTCGCGACCGGTTCCGCGGCCAGGAGGTCGCCGAGTCCGAGCGGTGGCCCGGGCCGGTCGGGCGGGTGGGCCTGGACCCGGCCCGCGCGCACGACGAGCGGCTCGGGATGACCGCAGTGGACGATGCGGGCCACTGCCTCGCCGGGCGGGAACTCGACCAGCAGGGCGGTCGCGAACCGCTCCGTGAACAGCGCCTGCGTGCCCTGGCCGTCCCGCGCCGCGATCTGCCGTCGGGCGCGCTCGTCCAGGCCCTGGGCCACCTTGGCCAGGGACGCCTCACGGTCGGCCAGTTCCCGGAACGCGCCCAGCAGGTTCGCGGAGGCCCCGACGGCCGTCAGTCCCTTGCCCCGCACGTCGCCGATGAGGATCCGGGTGCCGTACGGCGTCTGCAGCGCCTCGTAGAAGTCGCCGCCGATCCGGGCCTCCGACTCGGCCGGCAGATACACACCGCACAGGGCCAGTGAGCGGATCCGGCCCGGCAGCGGGTGCATCAGCGCACGCTGTGCGGTCTCCGCGACGGAGCGGACCTGGCGCAGCTGCCGTTCCCGGTGCCGGCGCAGCGAGCAGGTGGCGAGGGAGGCGAGCCCGACCACGGCCAGGGTCCCCAGGATGACGTCCGAGTCCGGGCGGCCGAGCTGACCCGCGACCATCTGCAGCAGGGCTGTCACGCAGAGCGCCGCGCAGGCGAGGGCCGCCGTCGCCCACACGGGGAGCAGGGCGGCGGCCAGGACCGGCACCGCTGCCATCACCGGCGAGACGTGCAGCCAGTCCGGCGTCAGCAGGTCGGTGAGGGCGACGACCGCCAGGAGCAGGACGGGGGCCAGGGTGAGAGGCAGCCGGTTCCAGGCGGGCCGGGTACGGCCGGTGATGTCGGTGGGTGCGGTGTCGTCGTGCGGGTGATCCGTGGGGTGAGAGGTCATCGTCGCTGTGAGGGCCGCAGCGGGCTGAGCACCCGGTGCTGCCGGGTCGGGGTGGGTACGGACGTGGTCAGGCAGGACAGGACCGCGTCCAGGTGATGGACGAGATGGCGGTCCGCCTCGCGGTCGACCGGTGAAGCACGGTCGGGTCTGTCGAGGCGGGCGAGGGCGTGACGGGCCGCCGGCAGTGCGGGGTGGGGCCGCCCGCCCCGGCAGCCGTAGACGCACAGGGCCGTCGTGCGCAGCAACCGTGCGTACGGCCCGGCGAATCCGTCGGCGGCGGGAGTGCCCTCGCCCCGTGAGCCGGGCCGGCTCACCTCGGGTCGCGTGTCGAGGAGTCGTCCGGCCGCGCACACCTGCTGTTCCACGTCGGCCAGCGTCCGCATGACGCGACGGTCCAGGTGCCAGCGGCGGCGCCGAGCCGTGGGCCGTACATTCCAGCGCACGCTCTCGTGCGCTTCGTCCACGGCGGTACGGGCCTCCGCCACCGCGACGTCGAGTTCGCGCTCCCAGCCGGAGCCCAGGACGCTCCGCGGCCGCTCCCGCCGGGCGACCGCGTCGGCCAGACCGTCGAGGTGGTAGGCGAGCAAGGTGCGCAGCTTCTCCACGGCGTGCTCCGCGGACCGCACCCGTACCGCCGGGAACAGCAACGCGCTGCACGCCAGGCCGAACGCGATGCCCAGCATGATCTCCGCGAGGTGGGAGCCGACCTCGGCGGGATGCCGGCCCCGGACCAGGGCGAAGGTGATCAGGGCCGTCGTCGGCAGATGCAGTCCCTGGTGGCCCAGCAGCTCGTGCCGGGCCAGCAGGACGGAGGCGAAGACGACGAGTCCCAGACCCGCCATGCCCGGCTCGACGTACAGGGCGGCGGGTACGGCGACGACCACGCCGAGCAGGCATCCCGCGGCGTACCGGGTCGCCGCGGCAATCGTGCGCACCACCGTCGCCTCGACGATGAGCAGTGCTGCCACGGCGCCCACATAGGGGTGGGGCGTATGCAGCAGGTTCACGCACACCTGCCAGGTCAGCCCTGCCGCCACCGTCGCCCGAGCGGCGTCGGCACAGTTGGCTCGTCCGAAGGGCATAGCGAGGGCGGATATCCGTGCGCTGCGCATGCCTTTCGTGCTCCTTCCCGCTGCCGGACGTCCCGAGCCCGCCTGGACGGGTTCGAGGCAACAGCCCCCCAGGGTAATCGGACAAATGGGGCATCTGGCAAATGAGGAGCGCATCAGGCTTGTGGTCGGCGGAGAGGGCAGGATTCGAACCTGCGTGGGCCCCGTGGGGCCCGACCTCGAGGCGTGCTCGTAGGTCCCCGATCAGCCGCTCCGGGCACCTCTCCCCGTGTCCGGCTTCCGGTTTCCCGTGCCGTTCACATCAACTACGGTGCCAGGCCCCGCTGACGCGACGGTGACGTCTTGCTGACGTGCCGAGCCCCCTGCCGTGCCCACTTGCGGCGACCGCACTATGGGGTCCGGCCCCATAAGCGCAGCCGTGCCGGGCTCCTAGCATCTCCGGGCATGCAGACCAGAGCCGCACGCCTGACAACCGCCCTGGTGGCCCTCGTGGCCGCCTTGGCCGCCGGACTCCTCACCCCCCGCACGGCGGCCGCTGCCGCCTCCCTCGGCGAAGTCACCGGGTTCGGTCCCAATCCCGGTGCGCTGCGCATGTTCCGCTACGACCCCCCGGACCTGCCGGCGCACGCCCCCGTCGTCGTCGCCCTGCACGGCTGCACTCAGGACGCCGGGTACGCCGTCGACAGCGGCTGGACCACGCTCGCGGACCGCTGGCACTTCTCCGTCGTGGTCCCGCAGCAGTCCACGAGCAACAACATCAGCAAGTGCTTCGACTGGTTCCAGGCCGGGGACATCGAGCGCGGGGACGGCGAGGCCGCCTCCATCGCGCAGATGGTGGACCGCCAACTCGCCGACGTCCGGGGCGATCCCTCGCGGGTGTTCGTCACCGGCCTGTCCGCCGGCGGCGGTATGACGGCGGTGATGACGGCGACGTACCCGGAGAAGTTCCGGGCGGCCGGCATCGTGGCCGGGCTGCCGTACGGCTGCTCCGCGGCGGCCGGTGGACCCTACCCGTGCATGTACGGGTGGGCGAACCAGACACCGGCCCAGTGGGGCGACCGCGTCCGCGGGGCCCGCCCCGGATACACCGGCCCCTGGCCCACGGTCACCGTCTTCCAGGGTTCGGCGGACGGCACGGTGAAGCCGTCGAACATGACGGACCTGGTCAGGCAGTGGACCGACGTCCAGGGCGCCGATCAGAGCGCCGACGTCTCCGACACCGTGGCGGGGTACCCGCACCAGGTCTACCGGACCCCCTCGGGACAGGCCGTGGTGGAGACCTACGGCATCACCGGAATGGGGCACGGGCAGCCCGTCGACCCGGCGACCGGGTGCGGGACCACGGCCCCGTACGTCCTCGACGTCCACCTGTGCGCCGCCTACCGGCTCGGCCTCGCCTGGGGCCTCGGCTGACCACGGTCAACTCCCGGCCTGACCGGAGCGGTCCCGCCGTTCGCGCCGCGTTCGGCGGGCCTCCGCCAGCAGGGGCAGCAGGGAGGCGGCGACGATGAGCGCGACCAGCGGCAACAGGTACTCGTCGACGTGGGACACCGAGGAACCCAGGAGATATCCGGCGAGCACCAGGCTCTGGGACCAGAGCAGGCCGCCGATGGTCTGCCAGACGGTGAACGTCCGCACGGGAACGCCGAGTGCGCCGGCCGCCGGGTGCAGGACGGAGCGCAGCATCGGGACGAAGCGGCCGATCACCAGCGCCTTGCGGTATCCGTAGCGGGCCAGCATCCGTTCCGCCCGGGCCGTGACCTCCTTCACCCGCGGCCGCGAGGTGCGGGCCAGCAGGGGCCGCCCGCCGTGCCGCCCGAGCAGATAGCCCACCTGGCCGCCCGCCACGGCGCCGACGGCCGCGCACAGCAGCACCTGCCACAGCACCAGCCGCGGCGCGTGCTGAGCGCTCGCCGCGCACAGCACACCGGCCGGGAACAGCAGTGTGTCGCCCGGCAGGAAGAAGCCGACGACCAGCAGAGCCGACTCGGCGAAGATCACCACCAGGACGCCCAGCGCGCCGAAGGCAGCGAGCAGCGAGGCGCTGTCGGTCGGATTGACCGCGATCACCGCCCTCGCCTCCCGGCCCCGTTCGTCCGTCGCTTCCCTCAAGTGTCACGTGGCCGCGGTCCAGGTGCCCGGACAACGGGGTGGACGGGACGGCAACGGGCGGGAAACTCCTTTGCGGGCTCCTTCACCCGCCCCGAGACTGACGTCATGCTCGGATTCGTCAGGACCGACAACGACCCTCTCGTCTCCTGCCTGGGCGACCCGCAGCGTGCCGTGGCGGCCCACCGTGAGCCGCTGCGCCGCGCCTCCGCCGCCGTGGACGCCGTCCGTGCCGGCCTGGGCCACCACGACCCGGCCGTCCGCGCGGGCTGCTGCCGGCTCCTGGACCATCTGGTCGACGGCGAGTCCATGGGGCAGCTGATCGCCATGGCCGACGACGTCGACGCCCGGGTCAGGGGCGCCGCGCTCCACTCACTGGCGTGCGACCGGTGCAAGGGCGACACCTGCGCCCCCGGCGTGGACCGGGTGCTCGGTCCCGGGTTGCGGCGCCTGGCCGCCGACCCCGATCCGCACGTCCGGGCGATGGCCGTCGAACTCGTCGGCAAGTTCGTGCACACCGACGCCCGCGCACGCGCAGCCCTCGACAGGTCGCACGCAGAGGACCCGAGCCCGGCCGTCCGGAAGAAGGCGGGCTGGTTCCTTCCCGGCGGCGCCGTCCACGAACGGACGGCCCCGCGCCCGCCCGGGTGACCTGCAGGGCCGGAGGGTCGGGCCTTCTCCCTTTGTCCTGAGAGTGGCAAAAGTATCGGCTACCGCAACATGGCCGCCCTGCGCGGCTGACGGCAGGCGCGGGCGGAGGGCCCTGCCACGCCGTCACCAGGCCCTCCGCCCCGGCCGGCCCATTGTCCGGACACCCTCTGTCAGGTCCTCGGCCCCAGCCTTACACTGCCGATCCGCAGTATTTCGGGGGCAGTTGACGGGGGGAGACCAGCATGTCCGATCCGTACGGTCCGTACCAGGGGTTCGCCGTACCACCGATGCCCTCGGCTCCGCCGCCCGCGCCGCCGGACGGCCGGCGGGCGGCCGCCGTGGCAGTGCTCAACCTGAGCGGACTCGGCCTCGGGTACGCGCTCCTTCGAAGATGGGTCCTGACGGCCGCCTGCCTGGCGGCGACCGTCGTCCTGCTGTTCGTGGCCCTGCCCGCCGACGCCGACGGCGTCCCGGGGGCCGCACTCACCGTCTACGTCCTGCTCCTGCTGGCCGCCGCCGTCCACGGAGTGGTCGCCGGACTGCGCACCCGGCTCACCTGGCCGGGCCGAGCACACCTCGCGCTGCTGCTCGGCGTGCTGCTGCTCGCCGTACCGGCAGGTGGCGTGGTGTGGTACGACGACGCGCACGAGGAAGCCGTGCAGCAGGCGCTCCTCGACCGCCTGGACCGGGCCGACCATCTGGTGACCAAGGCCGGCCGGCACAGGTTCGCCACCGCCCGGGGCGACTACGGCGCGGCCCTGGAGATCTACCGGGACCTGGCGGCCGAGCACTCCGGCACCCGCGCCGCCGACCAGGTACCCGACCGCATGCGGAGCTTCTACACCACGGTCGGCGCGGCCTACGGACACCAGGAGTACTGCGACGCGATCGAGCCGCTGAAGTACCTGCGTACGGTCCCCCGCTTCATGCCGAGGAAGGAACTCGGCTCGCTCAGCCAGTGGCCCGACGACCGACTCGCCACCTCGTTGTACGAGTGCGGACGGGCGGGCCTGACGGGGGGTCAGGCCGACTGGGTCGCACGCTTCGACGACCTGCTGACCACCTTCCCGCGGTCCGAGTCGGCGACCAAGGTCGCACCCGCACTGGACGCGGCGGTGAAGAAGGCCGAGAAGGACGTCGACGGCGGCGCCCCCTGCACCGCCGTCGCGAAGCTGCACGACCTGAACACCCGGATCACGGACCTCTCCGGGTCGGTGGGGAACGCGGCCGACGGTCTCACGAAGTCCGCCGACCGGGCCGGCCGGAGCGGTGACGCGGGGGAGTACTCCTGCGGCGTCGACCAGTACAAGGACGGCGACTTCGACGCGGCCCAGAAGACCATGGAGGAGTACGCCTCCGACAACAAGAGCGGCAAGAACCGGGACCGGGCCAAGAAGATCGCCATCGGAGCCGAGGTGGCCCAGACCCTGCCGGCCGCCGGGAAGAAGCTGCCCACCACCGCGTCCGGCGGCAGCATCACCGTCACGGTCAAGAACGACAGCCCCGACGACGTCACCGTCCTCTACACCGGACCGGTCACCGGCAGCTTCACGCTCAAGGGGTGCGGCAGTTGCAAGTCGTACGGCTTGGCCGACACGCTGAGGATCGGCTTCAAGCCCTGCAACGGTGGCAAGAACTACCCGCAGCGGACGCTCACTCTCCCCGTCGGCACCACGTACTTCGTGCACAAGCCGCACGGCGACAGCACCGCCACACCGGCCTCGGACACGGCCAAGCTCCGGCCCGGATACATCTACACGGAATGCGCCTACACGACACAGACGTTGGGCTCCAGCTACTGACCGTGCGGGGCGGGCCGAGGCCCGCCCCGCAGCTCGTCAGCGCCGTCGACCGGCGCGACGGCGTACCACCAGGACGGTGCCCGTGCCGAGGACCACGGCGCCGGCCGCGGCCGCCGTGAGCGGCAGCACCGAGCCGGTGCCGGTGCTCGCCAGGTTGCCGCCCGTGCCGGAGGGATCCGAGGTGCCGGTGGTGGCGGTGCCGCCCGTGGTGCTGGAGGAGGAGCCGGAAGCCGACCCGGAACCGGAGCCCGACCCGGAACCGGAGCCCGACCCGGAGCCGGTGCTGGAACCGGAACCGGCGGTGGACCCCGAGGCGGAGCCCCCGGTGGAGCCCGTCGAGCCGCTGCCACCCGTGGAGCCGTCACCGGAGACGTCGAGCAGGATGTCCGCGGTGTCGTTGGACTTGTCGGTGTCGAACGGCCGGGGCTCTCCCGCGAGCGCCACCGAGCCCTTGGCCCCGGACACCACCTTGTCGATCTTCAGCCGGAACTCGTACGTCTCGCCGCTGTTCTCGTCGACCCACGCCTCGCTGGTGCCGCACTCGTACGTCCGCGACCCCACGCTGTTGCAGAACCCGTCGGTCTTGGCGACCGACGTACCGGCCGGCACCTTGATGCGCACGCGGGTCGCCCCCGCGCCGATCTCCCGCAGTACCCAGCCGGGCCCGGCGTTGGTGAACTTCACCACCAGCGGGACCGTGTCCCCGACCTTGCCCTTCAGCCGGGCGCCGGTCACCTGGAAGTCGGCCGTGTTCTTCGCGGTCACCTTCACGGTCGCCGCGTCCCACTCCTCGTGCTGGGCGGAGCCGGGTGCGGCCGGGGTCTCGTCGGGCCGCTCGACCAGCTTCACCGCCGGGCCCGTACCTCGCACGGGCGGCGGCCCGGCGTCCGTGAACGCGGGGTCGTACGTGGCGACCGTCACCCGCAACTCGTCGTAGAGGGCGCGGTCGAGTGCCTTCAGCGTCGGTGTCCGGTCGGGTGCGTAGACGACGCCGGGCTTCACCTGCTGGTCGAACTCGCAGACCACGTCCGAGGAGCTGGGTGCCTCGTCGAAGGAAGGGATCTCGTAGCGCAGGCAGTTGGAGGGCACCTCGGTGTGGCTGAGCCCGCGGGTGACGGAGTACGACATCCAGACCTTGTCGAGAGCCGCGGTGCCGGTGTTGGTGAAGGAGGCCGGGACCTTGAACTCGCTGCCGGGGCGCACTCCGTCGGTCGGGGCGATCTTGCCCAGCACCAGACCGGGTCTCGCGTCCGCGGCGCCGGCGGGCGCGGCCCCGAGCGCGATCAGGGCGACGGCGCCGACGGCACCGGCGGTCCGGCGGAGTACACGAGGGCCGGAGAACGTGGCGGGCATGAATTCCTCTGTATGAATCGGCTGCTACGGAGAGCTGAACTGTGCGGGAACGCGCGTTCCCGCACAGGAGACCTCCGTCGCCGCCCGATGGTTGTACAGCGCCCGACCGGAGGTCACTGCCACGCGCGGCGAACCAGCCACTCCAGGGCCGCGGCCGCCTCGCTCAGGACGGAGAGGTGGCCGTCGTCCGGTCGAAGCCGGAGTTCCGAGCGCGGGCAGCGGTTCGCCAGCCACTCGCCGTGGGTGCTCGGCACGATCCTGTCCCGACCCCCGTGCAGGACGAGGACCGGCGCGGTGACCGACCCGGGGTCGCAGCCCCACGCGTGGACGTAGGCCAGGTCGTCGTCGACGAGCCCGCCCGGACCGGCGGCCACGGCCGGCTTGACGACTTCCTCGAACCAGGACCAGTCACCGGCCAGGGCCGCGTGGTCGGCCGGGGTGAACATCTCGGGGTCGTACACCGCCTCCGCCTCGTACCGCTCTTTGGTCTCGCGGCCCGCCGCGGCCGCGGTCAGTGACGCCCGGCAGGACGTGGCCATGCCCGCGAACCAGTCGAGCCCCTCGGCGTCGAACGGGGCCGGACCCGACACCTCGACCACGCCGAGCACCCGCTCCGGCAGTACGGCGGCACACGCCAGGGCGTGCGAGGCACCCCCGGAGTGACCCATGACGGCGAACCGGTCGATGCCGAGCGCATCGGCGATGTGGGCGACGTCGGTGGCGGCCGAGGCGATGCCGCGGCCGTCGAGCGGGGTCGAACCGCCGTATCCGGGACGGTCGTACGACACCCAGCGGACCCCGAGCCGGGCGGAGGCGGGGAAGAGCGGCCGGGGCGGCAGGCCCACGTTGGGTGTGCCGTGATGCCAGAAGACGGGGAGAGCGCCGGATCCGCCGACGCCGGTGTCGTAGACGTGCAGTCTGCGCCCGTCGGGCAGTTCCAGGTCGGATTCGGTCACGTGGATGTTCGTCACAGCGCGGGTCCTTCCGGGCGGGTGCCGGGTTCATGGCTGCGTAACTGACCCCGCGGACTTCCGGAACTCATCGCTCGGCCGGTCGGGCGACAGTCCGTAGGTCCGACACTCTCAGGTCCCCACCGAGCGGAGCGGCCGGGCCGGTCGTCCGGGTCTTCTGCGCTCAAGCCATTCCTGATACGCCGGGGCCTGCTGGGCCGCCTCCCCATAGGCCTCCTCCAACTCCGCGACACCGTTGTCCAGTTCGGCTGCTGTCCGGGCCGCGAGCAGCAGCCGTACCCCTATCGGGTCGCCCCGCAGTGGCCGGATGGCGAGGTCGGGACGGGGGCGTGCGGTCGGCTGGCTGACCGTGACGACCTCGCCGATGGCGGCCAGGGAGTAGGCGCTGAGATAGTCACCGTGCAGCAGGTCGGGTTCGATCCCGGCCTTGCGCAGCACCCGGCACAGACCGTCCCATTCGCCGTCGACCGTGGAGTCGATCATCCAGCGCTCGCGGGCGAGGTCGGTCAGGGGTATCTCGCGCTGCGCCGCCGCGGGGTGGTCGGCGGCCAGGGTGACGAACTGGGGTTCGCGCTCCACCAGGACCCGCAGGCGCAGCCCGGCCGGGACACGCAGCGGGCTGCCCTCGACCTCGTGCACGAAGGCCAGGTCGAGCCTGCCCTCGGCGACCATCCGCAGCAGGGAGTTGGCGGACACGTCCATCTGGAGGCTGGGCTCGACCGGCGGGACCCGGGCGCGCAACCGGCGGAGCCAGCCCGGCAGTGCCCGGCTGGCCGTGGCGCCGATGCGCAGTCGCGGACCGCCCGCGGCACGAGCGGCCGCTGCCCTCGTCTCGGCCACGATCGCGGCGAGTTCGGCGACGAGCGGCCGGGCGCGGCTGACCACGAGGTGGCCCAGCGGGGTGAGGCGGCTGCCGGTACGGTCACGGGTGAAGAGCCGGCCGCCGAGCGTCTGCTCGATGCGGCTCAGCTGGGTGCTCAACGAGGGCTGGGCCATGCCCAGTTCGCGAGCGGCCTGGTGCAGACTGCCGGCGTCGGCGATGGCGCACAGAACGCGCAAGTGCCTCACCTCGAGCTCCATGTACGGAGCGTAAGGGCAGGGGCTGATGAGACGCCAGATGTTCAAAAGCCAACGGAACGGCTGGAGTTGGGCGTGATAGCCGGCGGCTATCCCCGGTTGCCATCATCCGCCGACCGCCGGGCTGACGGAAACTCAGGGTCGACCCATCGTTCACCACCCCACACGAACGAGTAGGAGCACCCCCCACATGACGTCGACCCGTACGTCCTCCCCTGCCGCGAAGGCCTCCAGGAGAGCGCTGGCGCTCGGCCTGGGCCTGGCGTTCGCTGCACTGGGCACCGCGATCCCGGCGAGCGCCCAGACCACCGGCTCCACCGCCACGCCGCACGCCCGCTACACGGGCCCGGCCGGTGCGACGGGCAACAACAAGGCGTTCTTCGAGGCCGTGCTGGCCTCGGTCGCCAAGAAGCAGGCGGCTCACCCGAGCCTGCGGTCGGTGACCGTCTACTACGACGCCTCCCAGGCGCCGAGTTTCCGTTCGCAGATATCGAGCGCCGCGTCGATATGGAACAGCTCCGTCTCGAACGTCAAGCTGCAGGCGACCTCGGGCGGCGCCGACTTCGCCTACTACGAGGGCAACGACCCCGAGGGGTCCTACGCCTCCACGGACGGCCACGGCAGCGGCTACATCTTCCTCGACTACGCGCAGAACCGGCAGTACGACTCGATCCGCGTCGCCGCGCACGAGACCGGTCACGTGCTGGGGCTGCCGGACCACTACAGCGGCCCGTGCAGCGAACTGATGTCGGGCGGCGGCCCGGGTACCTCCTGCACCAACCGCTACCCGAACGCGGCCGAGCGCGCCCGCGTCAACCAGTTGTGGGCCAACGGCCTCGCCAAGGCGCTCGGCAAGCTGAACAAGGTGCACTGACCCGCGACAAGGCGCGCTGAACCGACCCCACGACAAGGCGCGCCGACCGTCCGAGAACCATCCGCCTGCGACCGGAGGCGGGCCGTGCCACCCGGGTGCGGCCCGTCTCACGCGCCTACGTGGCCGCCTGCCGCCCGGTCCGCGCGGTCGAGGACCAAGGCGAAGTACGGCCAGCCGTCCACCACCACGTTCCGCACCGCCGGTTGTGCCTCCAGGGCGGGTGCCGCGGCGTCCAGGAGGCGGCGTGCCGTCCCGGGTTCGTAGAGGTTGAGGTGGCCGCGGTCCGGCAGGCGCACCACGGTGCCCGACTCGAAGTACGTGTTCGAGACGACCCGGTTCGCGCTGGGAGCGAAGAGCAGGGAAAGCCGGCGGCCGGCATTCTTGGCGGTTCCGCCGGTGAAGAAGGAGAGGGTGAGGCGGCAGTCGTCGTAAGCGGGCCTGATGTGCTGCCGGACGGTCCAGTACCAGACCGTCTCACCCACGACGAGGCGACGGAGGCGACGCTCGTTCCTCACGGCCGGTCGAACCAGGCGAGTGCCGCGATGCGCCAGCCGTCCGGAGTGCGCACGAACTGCAGGGTCTTGGCACCGCCGCCCTCGAACGGCTCACCGTTCATGATCCCGGACTTGCGGTACTCACTCACGCGGGACGCGATGTCGCCCACGATCTCCGTGTGTTCGGAGGTCTCCCACTCCGAGAACTCGACGAGCCGGCCGTCGGAGAGCAACTGCCGACGGGGCTCGATGAATTGGTCCACGGTGTAGACGGTGAAGTCCGGGCCGGTCATGACGATGACCCCGGAGGGGAGGACGAGCCGGCGGATGCGTGCCACGTCGGCCGGTCTGCCGCCGCGGTTGTCGAAGGCGCCGAGGAACTCGGCCGTCACCGCGTCGATCTCGATCTTGGACACCGTGCGAAGCTACCACGCACCCGAAGGCCCGCCAAGGGAGCAGCAGTTGGGTAGGGGTGCCGCCCGGTCGCCGTCGACCGGGCGCTGATTCCCTAGGAGTGCTCGGCCACGCGCTGGGGGCGCGCCTGGTTGAGCTGTGCGGTGAGGAGGTGCGCGTCCAGCAGGGCGACATCGGCCGTGCGATTGGCGCGCGAGTATCCCGCGAACATGCGCTTGGTGAGGGTGAGTGCTTCGGGTGAGCGCCGGACGAGCGGGCGTACCCAGGCGTCGACGGCCGCGTCCAGTTCGTCGAGCGGGGCGACCTTGTGCAGGAGGCCGAGCCGGTGGGCGGTGGTCGCGTCGAAGGTCTCACAGGTGAGCATGAGTTCGCGGATCCTGGCGGCTCCGCCCTCGACGATCAGACGGCCCATGGCGCCTCCCCAGGCGGGCGGCAGACCGAGCCCGATCTCGGGCATCCGGAACCGGCAGCTGTCGGCTCCGGCGCGCAGGTCGCAGAAGGAGGCGAGCGCGAGACCGGCGCCCACCACCTTGCCGTGGAGCCTGGCGACGGTGACCGCGTGCGTGTTCTCCAGTGCGTCGCACACGCGGTAGGCCTTGTCCGTGATCCGGCGCATGGCGGCTCCGGTCGGGTCCTCGGCCAGCGCCGCCTGGTACTCGACCCGGTCGGCGCCGAGACAGAAGTCCGCACCTGCGGCAGAGAGGATCAGCACCCGGATGTCGGGCCGGTCGTGGAGGCTGTGGAGGAGGGTGGCGAGGTCGTCGAGGGCGGCGACGGTCAGTGTGCCGTCCTGTGCCAGGGGGTTGAGGCGGGCCCGGAGGACCGGCCCGTCCTGTTCGACGTGCAGCGCCTTGTAGGGGAAGTGGGGGGAGGTGTTGATCATGTCGGTCATGAGAGGGCGACGTCCAGGTTCAGCAGGCGCCGGAAGGCCACGCGTGGTGCCCAGGTCGGCCTGCGTACGAGGGTGAGGCGGGGGAAGCGCCTGACCAGCTGGTGGAGCAGGGTCTGTGCCTCCATACGGGCCAGGGGAGCCCCGAGGCAGTAGTGGATGCCACCGCTGAAGGCGAGGTGCGCCGGTTTGCGGTGCAGGTTGAACAGTTCGGGATCCTCGTGCTTGGCCGGGTCCCGGTTGGCCGCGCCCACCATGAGGTGGACCATCTCGTCCTTGCGGACCTCGACGCCGCCGAGAACGCCGTCCCGGGAGGAGACGCGGGTGATGACGTGCGTGGGCGGGTCGTAGCGCAACGATTCTTCAACGGCGGCGGGCACGAGTTCGGGGTGGACGGAGAGCCAGTCCCACTGACGGGGATGCTCCAGCAGCAGGAGCGTCATCGTCGACAGCAGCGTGGCCGTGGTCTCCAGCGCCGCAAGGAGCACGAACAACGCCAGGAAGTAGACCGCTTCGTCCGCCTTGTCCTGGTCGTTCTCCATGGCGTCCCACACCGTGATCCACCGAGAGACGGGGTCGTCACCGGGACGGGCCCGCCGCCCGCGCACCAGGTCCATGAAGTAGGTCCGCAGCTCCGCCGTGGCCGCGTCCGACTTCGCCAGCTGGCTGGCCGACGGCAGCAGTTCCTGGGTGAAGACCTGGTCGTGGGTCAGCTCCCGCAGCCGGGGGAAGTCGGCGGCAGGCAGCCCGAGCCAGTGCCCGATGGTGGCGACGGGCAACTCCTCGCCGACCAAGGTGTTGAAGTCCGCCTCGCCGTCGTGCAGCCGCTCGGCGAGCGAGTCGAGGAGCCGGGTCGTGCTGTGGCCCACCGTCCCGCGCAGCTGCTCCAGGGTGGTGCGGTCGAACATGCCCGCCGACCGGCGCACCCAGGTGTGCTCCGGAGGGTTGAGTGCGGGCAGTGTCCGGCTCATCTGGCGCGAGGACGGAGCCGTCCAGCGCGTGCCGTCTCCCTGCTGCTCCCGCCAGCGTGCGTCGGGCTCCAGCCAGTCACGGCTGCGCAGCACCTGGTCGCACACGTCGAAGGCGGTGACCAGATGTCCGCCCCAGGGGGCTGCGACGACTCCGCCCCTCGACCGCAGCTCCCCGTAGATCGGGAAGGGATTCGCCTGGCCCTTCGCCGTCCTTAAGCGGGAGAAGAGCGAAACGGCAAATCGTCTGTCGACGGGCGGAGTTATCGCAATCTCCACGATGTCCCCTTCTTGCTCTCACGTATCAGCCGCCATGCATACCCCCCCGTTTGCCGATACATACAAGATGACTATTCGTGCGAAGGGTTGCCTACGTCACTCTCCCCTGGTCCATGCCAGGAACCGACTGAAGAGGCCCGGTTTGGGCTTGGACGAGGCCGGCGCCGCAGGCTGCGGCACGAGGCTCGGGCCGTGGTGCGCGGTGGTCGCGGCAGGCTGCTGCGGTGCCTGAGCGGGCGTCGGCGCCACGGTGCGCGGCGTGAACCGGACCGGCAGCGCCACCAGGGACCGGCTCCAGGGAGCGGGCACCCAGCTCAAGTCCTTGAACGGCACCCGGACTTCGATGTCGGGCAGCCGGTTGAGGAGGGACTCGACGGCGGTGACGGCGATCACGAACGCCGGGTCCTTGGCCGGGCAGGCGTGCGGCCCGGCACCGAAGGACAGATGGGCCTTGGCGCTGAGCTGCTCGCGGTGCTCCGCCAGCCGGGGATCGGTGTTGGCGGCCGCGAAGGAGATCACCACCGGGTCGTTCGCGCGGAGCATCCGGCCGCCCAACTCCACGTCGTGGGTGGGGTAGTGGGCCGCGTAGTTGGCGATCGGCGCGTAGTTCCACAGGGCCTGGCCGACCGCGTCCTCGACCGGCAGGCCGGTCTGCCAGTCCTCGCCGAGGATCAGCGCGCTGCTGGTGCCGATCGTCGCCGACAGGGGCGCGGTGCCGCCCGAGAGCAGCGTCACGAGCTGGTGCAGCACCTCCTCGTCGGTCAGTGCCGCGGAGTGCTCCATCAGACGGGTCGTCAGGTCGTTGCCGGGCCTGCGCCGCTTGAGCGCGATCAGCTCGCCGAGCGCCTCGCCCAGCACCTGGTCCGCACCGGCCGTACCGTCGAAGATGCCGCTGATCCCGACGATCACCCGGTCACCGATCTCGGGCGGGCACCCGAACAACTCGCTGAAGACCAGCAGCGGCAGCGGCTGCGCGTACTCGGCCATCAGCTCGGCCTGCCCGAGCCGGTCGGAGCTGAACCGGCTCACCAGGTAGTCGGCGGACTGCTGGGTCTGCCGCACCAGCTGGATCTCGTTGACGTTGGCCAGACTGTCGGTGACGGCCTGGCGGAGGCGGGCGTGTGCCGCTCCGTCGCTGAACAGTGCGTTGGGCCGGTACCCCATCATGGGCAGCGCCGGGCTGTCCTCGGGCACCCGACCCTCGTTCAGCGCCCGCCAGCGCCGCGAGTCCCGGACGAACGAAGCGGGGTTCTGCAGGATGTACAGGGCGGCGTCGTAGCTGGTGACCAGCTCGACCTCCACGCCCGGGGCGATGTCGACCGGCGCACTCGGGCCGAGGCTGCGCAGGTACGCGTAGGTGGCGTCGGGATCGGAGCCGAACTGGGGGCCGTAGAGGGGGACATTGCCGTGCGCGGGGCAGCCGGGCGGTGGCCCTTGTATGCCGGGACGCTGCTGCATGTGGGGGAGGCTCCTAGTCGAGAAGGGACAGTAGGTGGTGGACGAGGGTGATGAGCGCCTGCGCCGACGACTGCTGGTCCCGTACGTCGCAGGAGACGACGGGTGTCCGGTCGGACAGGTTCAGCGCCTCGCGGATCTCCGCGAGCGGGTAGTTGGTCGTGTCGTCGAAGTGGTTGACGCCTATGGCGTACGTCAGGCCGAACCGCTCGACCAGGTCCAGGACCGCGAAGGACTCCGACAGCCGCTCCGGGTCGACGAGGACGAGCGCGCCCAGCGCCCCCCGGGACAGCTCCTCCCACATCTCCTTGAAGCGCTCCTGACCCGGCGTGCCGAAGAGGTACAGCACCACCTCGTCGCTGATGGTCAGGCGGCCGAAGTCCATGGCGACCGTCGTGGTGGTCTTGTCCGGAGTTCCTGACAGATCGTCAAAGCCTACGCTGGCTTCGGTGATCTCCTCTTCGGTCCGCAGGGGCTCGATCTCGGAGATGCTGCCGATGCACGTGGTCTTCCCGACCCCGAAGTGCCCCACCACGAGGATCTTCACCGCGGTGAGGACACCTGAATCCAGGTACACGAATCACGCTCCGAATCGGGCTTTGAGGCCGTCGAGTACGGCGTTGAGCACTTCTCGGTCGACACGTTCGGCGCGGGGCACGGGCTTCCGCGCGATGATGAGACCGCTCTCCTCCATCTGTGCCAGGAGAATCCGCACGATCCCCAGCGGCAGATGCGTGTGGGCGGCCACTTCGGCGACGGAGAGAAAACCTTCCGTCACCAGCTCCAGAACCTGCCTCGCCTCCGGAGAAAGCGTGCGAGCCGAAGCAGTGGCACCCTCTAGCGCGGACACCAGGGTGGTGCGCTCGTAGGCATTGTCCGGGGGCAGGGCTCGCCCGTTCGTGATCACGAAGAGCGGGACTAATGCTGAGGTCAGCTCAAGTTCCTGATCCGGCCCGTCATTCACGTACGGCTCGCCTCCCCGAGTGGTGCCATATATGCGCTCAGCCGGGGCACCACCTGATGCAGCCGGGTGGTGAACTCCTCGATATCGGCATCGTGTTCGGCGGCCGCGGCCAGGAACGCCCCGCGGCCGGCCGAGATCAGGAAGATCCAGCCGTGCTGAAACTCGATCACCGTCTGCCGCCACTTCGCGTCCTGGCCCACACCGGCGAACTGCGAGGTGGCCCGGCTGTAGGCGTGAATCCCCGTCATGGCCGCGGAGATCGTGTCCGCCAGGTCCTGGCTCATACCCGTGGTGGCGCCGCGGGGCAGGCCGTCGGAGCCCAACAGGACGGCGTGGCGCGCACCTTGCACCTCGGCGACCACCTCGTCGAGGTCCACGATCGGGATCCCCTGGCCGCCCGCCCCATGCTGCGCCCGGGCTCCGCCGGACTGCCCGGCGAGGCCGTCCGTGTTCACCCGGGGCGGCGAGGTGAGGTTGTTGCCGAGCCGGGCGACCAGCCGGTGCATGCGGAAGGAGATCTGCTGCATGTCGACGTCCGGCGCCGCGGCCGCCGCCAGGTAGGCGCCCTGCCCGGCACCGATCAGGAAGATCCAGCCGTGTGAGAACTCGATGATCGTCTGGTTCCACTGCCTGTCTTCCCCCGGCCCGGCGAAGTGGGAGGTCGCGCGGCTGAGCGACTGCATGCCGGCCATGGCGGCGGAGATCGTCCGCACGTCCTTCTGGGCCATGCCGTCGGTCGCGCCCCGGGGAAGGCCGTCCGCGGACAGCAGGACGGCGTGACGCGCCTTCGGCACGTTGTGCACGATGTCCTCGAGCATCCACGACAGGTCTGTGGTCATGCGTCATCGGACCCTTCGGACGGCGCCGAGGCGAGATTGCGGCCCGAGAGCGTGCCGCGCTGGAAGGCTCCGAGGCTCCGGCCCGCGGCACGGCCGGCGTCCTCCGGCGCCGCGGCGGGCGGCTCCGAGCTGTTCCGGTCGGGAACGCTGGCGATGGGCACCTGGCGGGCGCCACGCCGCGGCAGGCCGTGCGCGGTACGGCTGACGGGCTCCGGCCGGCCGACGGTGCCACGGATACCGCTGACCTGGGAGTCCTCGGCCGGGGCCGCCTCTTCCTCGGTCCACAGCTCCTCGGGCAGCAGCACGACGGCGCGCACGCCGCCGTAGCGGGAGACACCGGTCACGTCCACCCGGAATCCGTACTGCTGCGCGAGCAGACCGATGACGGGGAAACCGAACTTCGGCTGGTTGCCGAGATGCGAGAGACGGGGGCGGAAGCCACCGGAGAGCAGCGCGGAGGCCTTCTGCCGGTCCTCGTCGTTCATACCGACACCGGCGTCGTCGATGACGATGCACAGGTTCTTCTGCACCCGCTGGAAAGTGACCTCGATCGGCGAACCCTGCTGAGAAAAACTGGCAGCGTTGTCGAGAAGTTCGGCGACGGCGAGCGCGACCGGAGAAACGGCGGACGCCTTCAATGCGAAACCGGTCTGCTGCATGATTTCGACACGCCGGAAGTTACGAATCTGACCCTGCGCACTGCGCACCACGTCATAAACGCTGGCGGGCCTATTGCGGCGACCCAGCGGAGCACCACACATAACCGCAATACCCTGTGACTTGCGGGCCATCTGCGCATTGGCGTGACTGACTTCCAGCAAATCACTCAGGACGGAATGGCCGCCGTACTTGCGCTGGATTTCCTCAAGAAGCGCGAGCTGTTCCGCGGCAAGGCTCTGCAAAAAGCGCGCGGAACCCTTGAGAACAGCCTTGGTGCTCTCCTCGGCCGCCTCTTCGGCTTCTTGGATGGTCTTGTCGTGCTCGTCCTGGTGCTGCTGCAACTCCGCTCTTAAAGCGGCCAGTTGCACGTCGGCCTCGCTCAGCCTCTGCGTGAGCGCGGCCTCGGCCTGCTGCTTCTTCGCCGCTATGGCCTTGTTGCGACGACTGAGCACCAGGGCCGCGGCGACGGCGATGGTCGTCGCCGCAACCAGGCACCACACGAGTGCGTCTCGATTCATGGAAACCTTTCCTATATGTAGCCTGCAGTCGTCGGCGGACGGATCGGGGGAATCCGTGGCACAACCGCTTGGCACGACTCGGTCGCCGTCGTGATGAGAACCGGCCCGATCTCAAAACAGCGCCTGAGCCGAGTGGACCAAGGTCGCAGACGCGGGGATGCTATCACTGAGATAGGGGAAGTTTCACAACGCGGAGTCGTCCGGTAACCGAAGCATGTTCGCCGCAGAGGTTATTGATTGAACGACAGTCAACGGCAGTGCGGCCAAGTCGTGAGGGTGTGGGGTATTTATTCGGCACCATGAAGGACTGATTGCCCTTTCATGGACTTAACGGACGGCGAGGTGCTGAACGGCCCGGCTCAGGACCACCACTCCCATGACGATCAGTACGGCACCGCATATTTCGGGCACCAGCCACCAGCCCGTGCGGATGCGTTCGTCGAACAGGGCGATACCCAGGGCGCGTTGCCCGTGGCCGAGGCGGCCGCCAGCAGGACGGCCAGGCCCGTCACCACGCCGCCGACACCCCACCAGCCCGAACGGGGCAGCCGGCGGTGCATCAACAGCCCCGCGATGAGCAGGGCGAAGGGAAACTCCAGGATGAACAAAGGCTGGACCAGCGCGAGCGGGCCGTTGACGAGGGCCAGGCTCTGGAACAGCGCGGCGCCGACCACCCCGGCCATGCCGATCAGCCAGGCCGGCCGGCGCAGCAGCTCCGCCGGCAGCCGTACCCCGCCGCGACGGCTGGTGGACGCGGCCTTGCGCTGGAACGCCGTGCCGACGGCATTGCTCGCCGCGCCCACGACGGCGAACGCCGCGGCCACTTCGATCACGACCGTCTCCCGCCTGCGGGCGCACCTCCCGGAGGAGCTTCGGGCACGCTCAGCCTACGAAAGCCCTCCCAGGCCCCGGCCAGGAGAGTGGTGCGCTCGCGCAAGGGGTCTCCAGGGTCGAATGAGCGTGCCGCACGCGGTCGTTCACGCGTTCGGGGTGCGGCGGCGATCAGGAGAAACCCGGCAAGTGGCAAGGGTTGCCAGGGACTTGGATGAACTTTTGGGGTCGCTGTGGTGTGCGGGTCGGGTCCCCCTCACACCCGGCTCGATGTCGCCGTGTCCGAGGACAGCCGCTGGGCGACATAGATCGGGACGACCGACAGCAGGACGAGCACGGCAGCCACGACGTTCACCACGGGCGCCTGCTGGGGCCGGGTCATGTTGTCGAAGATCCAGATGGGCAGGGTCTCGATACCGGGTCCTGCCGTGAAGGTCGTGACGACGATCTCGTCGAAGGACAGGGCGAAGGCGAGCAGACCGCCGGCCAGCAGCGCGGAGCGGACCAGCGGGAAGGTGACGTCGGCGAAGGCGCGGAAGGTCGTCGCCCCCAGGTCCATCGCCGCCTCCTCGTACGAGGCGGCCGTACGGCGCAGCCGCGCCACCACGTTGTTGAAGACCACCACGATGCAGAAGGTGGCGTGGCCGACGATCACGGTGAACAGCCCGAGGCCCACACCGAGCGGCGCGAGCACCGTGCCGAAGGCCGAGTTGAGCGCGATGCCCGTGACGATGCCGGGCAGCGCGATCGGCAGGACCACGATGAACGACACCGTGTCGCGGCCGAAGAACCGGTGCCGGGCGACCGCGAACGCGATGAGCGTGCCGAGGACCAGCGCGATCGCGGTGGCGCCCAGGCCCGCCTTCACGGACACCCACAGCGCCTCGCGCGCACCGGAGTTGTCGAGGGCCACGGACCACCAGCGCAGTGTGAACCCGGGCGGTGGCCAGCTCGCACTGCGGTCGGGGTTCAGGGAGTTGACGAGGACGAGCAGGAGCGGGACGTAGATCACCGCGAAGCCGAGTGCGGCGCCTATGCGCAGGGCGGTGCGCGCGGTGCGGCTGAGATGCATGGCGCTCTTCTCCTACAGGCTGGTCAGGGCGCCCGTGCGGCGGATCGCCAGCAGGTACAGGACGATCACGAGCACGGGGACGGTGCCGAGCGCGGCCGCCATGGGCAGGTTGAGTTCGATGTTGGAGTACACGAGGTTGCCGACGAGCTGGGTCTTGCCGCCGACGATCTGCACGGTGATGTAGTCGCCGAGGCTGAGCGAGAAGGTGAACACGGAGCCGGCGGCCACGGACGGCAGCACCATCGGCAGCACCACCGAACGGAAGGTGCGGCCGGCCTTCGCCCCGAGGTCCGCCGAGGCGTCGAGCAGGTTGCCCGGCAGCTGTTCGAGGGCGGTGTGGATCGGCAGGATCATGTACGGCAGCCACAGGTACGTCAGCGTGAGCACGGTGGCGGGCAGCCCGAAGCCCGGTCCGCTCAGGCCGAAGGGCTTGAGCATCCAGTCGGCGAGGCCGCCCTCGGAGAGGATCAGCCGCCAGGCGTACACCTTCACCAGGTAGCTCGCCCACAGCGGGGTGAGGATCGCCACCACGAGCAGCGGGCGCCACGTGGGGCGGGCCACCCGCGCGGTGTAGAAGGCGACCGGAAAGGCGATCACGACGCACAGCACGGTCACCGCGAGCGCCACTCCGACGCTGCGCAGGATCACCTGGCGGAAGACCGGGGTCGTGAACAGGGCGTGGAAGTTGTCCGTCGACCAGACCTTCACCACCTGGGAGGTGAAGGAGTTGGTCGTCCAGAACGCGGAGACGAACAGGACCGTCAGCGAGCCCAGGTACAGGACCGTCAGCCACAGCAGCGGCGCGGTGAGCAGCAGGGCGAGGCGGAGCCGGGGTCTGGTGTGCAGCGCTCCGGCGAGCCGCCGGACGGTGCCCCGTCCGGCGGCGGGCGTCACTTCACTGGTCACGGCTCAGCCCTTGATCTCGGTCCAGGCCTGCACCCACTTCGCGTACGGCACGCACTTGACGTCCGTCCGGCCGTCGAGGCACTGCTCGATGGGTGTGTTCCAGAAGGCGATGTTCTTCCAGTAGCCCTCGTCGGCGGCGTGGTAGGTCGTGCAGAAGTTCTTGTCGCTGGTCTCGGCGCAGGCCTTGGAGTTGGCCGGGGCCTCGCCGAAGTACTCGGCGACCTGGGCGTTGACCTTGGGGGAGACGATCCAGTCGAGCCACTTGTAGGCGCAGTTGGGGTGCTTGGCCTTGGCGTACACCATCCAGGTGTCCGACCAGCCGGTCGAGCCCTCCTTCGGGACGAACGCCTTGACCTTGGCGCCCTCACCGGCGGTCAGGCTGGCGATGACCTGCCAGGTGGTGCCGACGACCGAGTCCCCGCTCTTGAAGGCGGAGATCTCCTTGAGATAGTCGCTCCAGTACTCGCCGATGTTCGCGTTCTGCTGCTTCAGCAGGGCCACGGCGGCGTCGAACTGCTTCTGGTCGAGCGCGTACGGGTTCTTGATCTTCAGTTCGGGCCTGGTGGCCTTGAGGTACAGGGCCGCGTCGGCGATGTAGATCGGCGAGTCGTACGCGGTGACGTGGCCCTTGTGCTTCGGGGCGTCGTCGAAGACCGCCGACCAGGAGGTGGGCGCCGGGTTCACCTTCTCGGTGTTGTACATCAGCAGGTTGGCGCCCCGGCCGTGCGGGATGCCGTACATCTGCCCCTTGACCGAGTTCCAGGAGCCGTTCTTCAGGCCGCTGAAGACGTCCTTGTAGTTGGGGACGAGGTCGGTGTTGACGGGGGCCGCGTCGCCGGAGGCGATCAGGCGCAGGGAGGCGTCCCCGGAGGCGGAGACGGCGTCGTACTCCCCGGTCTTCATCAGCTTGACCATCTCGTCCGAGCTGGCGGCGACCTTGGAGTTGACCTGGCATCCTGTCTGCTTCTCGAAGTCGCTGACCCAGTTCACCTTGGGGTCGTTGGAACCGTCCTCGACATAGCCCGCCCAGGCGATCAGGTTGACCTGGCCCTCGGTCTTGCCGAGCTTCGTCGGGGCCTTGAGGTCGGGCGGATTGAGGCCGGTGGCCGAGGAGCCGTTGCCGGAGGAGCCGCAGGCGGCGGTGAGCAGCAGGGCCGCGGTGCCGGCCGCGGCCACGAGGGTTCGGGTGAGACGCACGACGTTCTCCATGAGTGAGGGAGCCTTGCGCGGAGCGGAGGGTTCGGGGGAGCAGGGGGGTCAGGAAGGGATCCGGACGGCGTGTCCGCGGTGCCACTGGAGGCGCACCCGGGCGCCGCGGTAGGCGGCGACGTCCTCGGAGGAGGTCTCGAGGTTCTGCTGGAGGGCGGTGAGGCGGCCGCCGCCGTCGAGGTCGACGAGGAAGCGGGTGGCGTCGCCGAGGTAGACGACCTCGGCGACCGTGCCGGTGACGGTCGCGCGTCCGGGCTCGTCCGCCTCGGCGGACTCCTTCAGGACACGGATCTTCTCCGGGCGGATGTTGTACGTGCCGGGAGCGCCGACGATCCGGTGGGCCGCCTCGCCCTCCAGCAGGTTCGACGTGCCGACGAAGGAGGCGACGAAGGGGGTCGCCGGGCGCTCGTATATCTCGGCGGGTGTGCCGACCTGGGCGATGCGGCCCTGGTCGAAGACGGCGATGCGGTCGCTCATCGTCAGGGCCTCCTCCTGGTCGTGGGTGACGAAGACGAAGGTGATGCCCACCTCCCGCTGGAGTGCCTTGAGTTCGACCTGCATCTGTTCGCGCAGCTTCAGGTCGAGGGCGCCGAGGGGCTCGTCGAGCAGCAGGACCCGGGGGCGGCCGACGAGGGCGCGGGCCAGGGCGACGCGCTGGCGCTGTCCGCCGGACAGCTGGGCGGGGCGCCGCTGGCCGTAGCCCTCGAGACGGACCTCGGCGAGCGCCTTGCGGGCGCGGACGAGGCGTTCGGGCTTGGGCACCTTGCGGACCTTGAGCCCGTAGGCGACGTTCTGCTCGACCGTCATGTGCGGGAACAGGGCGTAGTCCTGGAAGACCGTGTGCACGTCCCGTTCGAACGGGGCGAGGCCGGTGACCTCCTGCCCGGCCAGTTCGATCCGGCCCGCGGTGGGCGCCTCGAACCCGGCGATGAGCCTGAGGACCGTGGTCTTCCCCGAGCCGGAGGGGCCGAGCATGGAGAAGAACTCTCCGTCCCGGATCTCCAGGTCCACACCGGCCACGGCGGTCGTCTCCCCGAACGACTTCCGCAGGTCCTGCAGCCGGATAGCAATTCCCTCCATGCGGGAACCTTTCTGGCGCGCTCTACGTTGACCGCAAACATATGAAGTCATAGTTCTAAGCTCAAGGTCCCCTTAGGGTAAAGCTTGAGTCAACGCACAAGGTGGTGGCCGTGAGGCAACACGAGATCGACGGCGGCGCCCGGGGAACGGGCGGCGGCGCCCGTCGGGCCGTCTTCACGCCGGTGGACAACCGGGCCCGCGTGGACACGGTCGTCCGCCGCATCGGCGACGCCATAGAACTGGGACTTCTCGCCGACGGCGAGCAGCTTCCGGGCGAGAGTGAACTCGCCGCACAGCTCGGCGTGTCGACGGTGACCCTGCGTGAGGCGCTGATGGCACTCAGGCAGCAGGGCCTGGTCACCACCCGCAGGGGCCGCGGCGGCGGCAGCTTCGTGTCGCTGCCCGAGGTCCCCGCCGACGACCGGCTCAAGGCCCGGCTGCGCGGCTGGAGCACCGAGGAACTGCGCGACCTGGGCGACCACTGGGCCGCCCTGTCCGGCGCCGCCGCCCGCCTCGCCGCCCAGCGCACCGAACCCGAGGACCTCCACCCCCTGCGCCGTACCGCCGAGGAGCTGGCCCACGCGGAGGAGACGGCGGCCCGCAGCCGCCTGTACGGCCGCTTCCACGTGGAACTCGCCGCGGCCGCCCAGTCCGCCCGGCTCACCCGTGAGCAGGTCGCCCTGCAGAGCGAGGTGGGCGCGCTGCTGTGCCTGGTCCTGGGGAACGGCGAATATCGTGAAGAAGTGGCGGACCGTCACCGCTCCGTGATCTCGGCCGTGCAAGATGGGGCCCACGAATCGGCCGGCACGCTGGCCGAGCGGTGCGTCAGGGAGTCGACGGCGCGACTCGTCGCCGTACGCCTCACCCTCTGAACGCGCCGCGTCCGGTTCTCGTCCCGCTGGAGGACACCATGGGCTGGAGCACCGGGCAGGCCCACTCGGCTGCCGCGACGCTCGACACGGACGCCGAGGCGTGGGTGGCCTCGCAGGTGGGCGGTGCGCTGGAGGCGGTGTTCGAGGCCGTCGCCGCCACCCGGGCCGACACCGCGGCCCTGCTCGCCAAGGCGACCGCACAGGGCCGTCGCCCCGCGAGCGTGGACCTCGCCGCCCTCCGCCCCGGCCTGCACCAGCGGCTGACCCGCCAGGAACTGGTCTCCGGCGTCGGCTTCGTGGCCGCCCCCGGCCTGCTGACCGACGTACCCGCATGGCTCGAGTGGTGGCAGACGGGCGCCGACGGCGACGTACGACCCCTGCTGCTCGACCTCGACCCCGGGCACTCGGCGTACTCCGACTACACGCACTGGGACTGGTTCGCCCTGCCCCGCGACACCGGGCGCCGCGCTGTGGCCGGCCCGTACGTCGACTACCTCTGCTCCGACGAGTACAGCCTCACCCTGTCCGCACCGGTCGAGACCGAGGGACGCTTCGCCGGGGTCGCCGCGGCCGATGTGTACCTACGGCACTTCGAGGCGGCCGTACTCCCGCTGCTGCGGCGGCTGCCCCGGCCCGCCCACCTGGTCAACGCCCGCGGCCGGGTCGCCGCCTCCGCCGACCCCGCACACCTGGCCGGCTCCCTCACCAAGGGCCCCGACTTCGGCGACCTGCTCACCGAGGCCACGCCCGCCGAGTACGAGGGCCTGCGACTGGTGCCCTGCCACGGCATCCCGCTCGTCCTCGTACTGGCCTAGGACCTGTACGGCAGGGCGCGGACGGACGCACCCGTGCTCAGTCGGCCGTCCACTCCCGGTACGGTACGCGCGCCGCCTCGCGCACCTCTCCGACCGTGCTCCACTCGTTCCCGCCCAACCGGGCCAGCGGGCGCAGCAGTCCGATGTCCGGCCGGCCGTCCACCAGGACGTCGTCGCTGACGGCCGCGTGCACGACCTGGCCGAACACCACCGTCGAGTTGCCGAGCCGCAGCGTCGAGTGCAGCGTGCACTCGAGCGCCACCGGGGAGGCGGCCACCCGCGGCGGCTTCACCCGCAGCGACGGCTCGGGCCGGATGCCCACCGCGTCGAACTCGCCCTCGTGCCGGGGAAAGTCGGTCGCGGTTGCGTTGATCTGCTCGAAGAGCTGCTCGGGCGCGAAGTTGACGACGAACTCCCCGGTCTCCTCGGCGTTGCGCAGCGAGTCCTTCCGGCCCACGGAGGTGAACTGCACGATCGGCGGATCCGTGCACGCCACGGTGAAGAACGAGTGCGGGGCCAGGTTCGCCGTCCTGCCGTCCGCGGTCAGGGTCGAGACCCATGCGATCGGCCGGGGCACGACCACCGCGGTGAGCAACTGGTAGAACCCTCTCGGGTCCAGGGACCGGGGTGAGTAGTCGACGCGCATGACAGCACGCTATCTATGTCCAACCGGGGACCGTCGGCAGCACCCGCTCGGCGACGCGGAGCAGCGCCGTGTCGTCGGGCGGAACGTCGTCCTGGCGCCAGACGGCGACCTCGAACGAGCCGCCCCCGTCCTTGGCGTCACGGGCGACCAGCAGATGACGGGCGATGCCACCCGGGCCGGTGCCGATCTTGTTGTCGCCGAGGTTGATCTCGAGGCCGATGGTCTGGCCCGAGTACAGGACGGCGGGGTGACCGAGGATCGTCTTCGACTCCTCGTCGCTGCTGAAGAGTCCGGAGAATTCGCCGACCCGCAGATCGTCCGACGCCCACAGCTTCACGGAGTACGTCTTCAGCGAGACCTCCGCCTGGGGTGAGGAAGTCTTCTTGCCGTCGGCGTCCTTGAAGGAGCTCTCGGAACCGTAGGCGGTCTCGGCCTGTTCCTGGGGTGTCCCGAGGAGCGTGGGCAGGTCCGATCGGTTCAGCGCCGTGCACAACCGGGCCGCCGACACATGCCTGCCGGGCTTGTGATCGTCACTGGAGCAGGTGGCCGGTCCCTCCTCGGTGGAGTCCGCCAATTTCCCCTGCCCCCACAGGACTCCCGCTATCCCCCCGAAGACCAGCACCGCCACGAGCGCCTGGACCCAGGGTCTCCGGTCCCTCTCGGACGCGGGATCGTCGACGTCAACCATGTTCCCCCACCTCAGTCGTTCCCCCGACAAACGCTGGTGGAGCCTAACCGGTGATCGTCTTCGGTGGCATCCCCGATTTCGCGGGCTCCGTCAGTCGACCGGCCAGGTGTGCACCGGCGCGTTGAGGTGCATGAAGTCGATGTACAGCTCGGTCATCCGGCGCAGGGCCTCGTGGCGGCCGGCGTGCGTGGTGGCGTCGATGCGGTGGAGCATCTCCTTCTGCCACACGGCCCCGTTGCGGGCCGTGACACAGCGCTGCTCGATGATGCCGAGCAGCGGCTCCCGCCAGGCCGCGTCCATGCCGGACAGCTCCAGCCCGCGGTGCGCCAGCGGCAGCAGCCGCCGCAGGACCAGTTCGGGCACCGGCAGTTCACCCATGCCCGGCCAGTACAGCAGCGCCTCGATGCCGTGCCGGGCCGCCGTGTGGAGGTTCTCCTCGGCCGCGGAGAACGACATCCGCGACCACACCGGGCGGTCCTCCTCCACCAGGGCGCGGGTCAGCCCGTAGTAGAAGGCGCCGTTGGCGAGCGTGTCGGCAACGGTCGGCCCGGCGGGCAGCACCCGGTTCTCCACCCGGACGTGCGGCTTGTCGTGGGCGACGGCGTAGACGGGCCGGTTCCAGCGGTAGATCGTGCCGTTGTGCAGGGTGAGTTCGGACAGTTCGGGGATGTCCCCGCGGTCCAGCGTCTCCCCGGGATCCTGCTCGTCGGTCAGAGGCAGCAGGGCCGGGAAGTAGCGCAGGTTCTCCTCGAAGAGGTCGAAGACGCTGTTGATCCACCGCTCCCCGAACCACACCCGCGGCCGTACCCCCTGGATCTTGATCTCCTCCGGGCGGGTGTCGGTCGCCTGCTCGAACAGCGGGATACGGGTCTCGTGCCACAGCTCCTTGCCGAACAGGAACGGCGAGTTGGCCGACAGTGCTATCTGGACCCCGGCGATGGCCTGCGCCGCGTTCCAGTAGCCGGCGAAGGTCTCCGGGGACACCTGCAGATGGAACTGCGTGCTGGTGCACGCGGCTTCCGGAGTGATCGTGTCCGCGTAGGTCCGCAGCCGGTCGACGCCGTCCACCTCGATGCGCAGGTCCTCGCCCCGGGCCGCGAAGATCTGGTCGTTGATCAGCCGGTAGCGCGGGTTCTCCGACAGGGACTCCTCGCCGATGTCGTCCTGGCGCAGGGTGGGCAGGATGCCGACCATGACCAGCCGGGCACCGACCGATCGGGACCGCTCGTCGGCGTGGTTCAGCGCGGCGCGGATCTCGGACTCCCAGGCGTCCGGGCCGCCCGCCGTCAGCCCACGGGGCGGAACGTTGATCTCGAGGTTGAACCGGCCCAGTTCGGTCGACCAGGCGGGGTCCGCGATCGCCTCCAGCACATCGGTGTTGCGCATCGCGGGCTCGGCCCGGTCGTCGACCAGGTTCAGCTCGATCTCCAGTCCGACCTGAGGTCGCTCGGACTCGAAGCGAGCGTCGCGGAGCATCTGCGCGAACGCGTCGAGGCACTCCTGCATCTTGATCCGGTACCGGCGGCGGTCCTCGCGGGTGAAGACGAGCGCCGGGACGTCCCGTCCCATCGGCCCTCCAGGGTTCCGCTCCTCGGACACCTCTCCCACCAGAGTCCCACCGACGGGCGAACCCCACCAAGCGGATGGAGCGGCGCCACGGCCTACAGGGCGCGTGCGACGAGCAGGGCCACGTCGTCGTGGTCGTCGGGATGGCGCAGACCGTACAACAGCCGGTCGCAGGTCTCCTCCAGCGGCCGGCGGGGCTCGTCGAGGAAGCCGAGGAGGACGGAGAGGCGGTCGTCGATGGGGTGCTGCCGGGTCTCCACGAGGCCGTCGGTGTACAGCACCAGCAGGTCGCCGGGGGTCAGTTCGGTCGTCGTGGTCTCGAACGGGATGCCGCCGACACCGAGCGGAGCCGCGGAGGGCAGGTCGAGGTACACGGGCGCCTGACCGGGCCGCGCCAGGGCGGGCGGCATGTGTCCCGCGTTGGCGATCGTGCACTGCCTGGTGCGGGGGTCGTAGACGATGTACAGGCACGTGACGATGTAGTGCTCCAGATCGCAGGTGATCTTGTCCAGGTGCTGGAGCACCGCGCCGGGAGCGAGGTCCAGGTCCGCGTAGGCACAGGTGGCGGTGCGCAGCCGGCCCATGGTGGCGGCCGCGTCGATGCCGTTGCCCATGACGTCGCCCACCACCAGGGCGGTCTTCTCGTCGGCCAGCGGGATGACGTCGTACCAGTCGCCGCCGACCTCGCTGGTGGCCTGCGCGGGCTGGTAGCGGGAGGCGAGTTCCAGGCCCGTGTGGTGCGGCGAGTGGTCCGGCAGCAGACTGCGCTGGAGCGTGAGGGCGGTGTTGCGCACGCTCTGGAACCAGCGGGCGTTGTCGATGGCGACGGCGGCACGGCTGGCCAGCTCGCCCGCCAGGACGACGTCGTCCTCGTCGAAGGGCAGCGGGTTGCTGGTGCGCTTGAGATCGAGGGCGCCGAGCACCTCGCCGTGCGCGATCAGCGGCACGGCCAGATACGAGTGCACGCCGGCCTGGGCCAGGAGCGCGCCGGCCTCGGAGTCCCGGGCTATCTGCCGCAGATCTCGGGCGCCGACGTGGCGCACCATGACCGCCCGGCCGGTGTGGACGCACAGGGTGACCAAGCGGTCGCCGTCGTACGAGGCAACGTTGCCGGGCGCGTCGGCGGCGCTCAGCGCCACGGTGGGGTGGGCCGCCTTGAGGGCGAGGGCACGGAACAGCTCCGGGCCGTTGTCCGGCCGGCGGGAGCGGCGCAGAGCCAGCGCGGAGTCGAGGACGTCCACGGCGACCACGTCCGCGAGCACGGGCGTGCAGATGTCGGCCAGCTCGCGGGCGGTCTCTTCCACCTCCAGCGTGGTGCCCACGCGGGCGGAGGCGTCCGCGATCAGCGCCAGGCGACGCCGGGCCCGGTCGGCCTCGGCGGCCGCGTGGTGCCGCTCGGTGACGTCGACGACCGACGCGGCCGCGCCCAGCACCCGCCCGCCCGGGTCCTCCAGCCGGTAGAAGGACAGCGACCAGGCGTGCTCGTGCTCGGGATCGGCCGGGGGACGGCCCACGTGGTACTGGTCGAGGAGGGGCGTGCCGGTGGTGAGCACCTGGCGCAGCGCGGACTCGACGGTGTTCACGTCGGGGAAGGGCAGGGTCTCCCGCAGATGACGGCCGATGTGGTCCTCGGCCGGGATCCCGTCGATCCGCTCCAGCGCCGGGTTGACCAGCAGGTACTTCAGATCGGGGTCCATGAGGGCGAGCCCGATCGGGGACTGGTTGATCAGGCGCTCGCACAGCGCGAGGTCGGTCTCGACGCGCTGCAGCAGGGTGTGGTCGGCCGCGATGCCCAGCGCGTACACGTCCCCGAGGTCGTCCAGGAGCCGCATGGTGCGGAACTCCGTCAGGCGGCTGCTGCCGTCCTTGTGTCGCACGGGGAAGGCGCCGGCCCACCCCCGGCCGGTCTCCAGCACCTCCGTGAACAGGCTCACCACGGCCTGCAGGTGCTCGGGAGGGATCAGCCGCCGCGCCGCGTACTTCCCGAGGACGTCCTCCGCCGTGTAGCCGAACAGGTCCTCGGCCTGCGGGGTCCAGAAGACGATGCGCCCACGGGTGTCCAGCGCGACCGCGGCCACGCTCAGCATGTCCAGCAGGCCGGTCGGCCGGGGCGGCTCGGGGCTGTGCTCGTCGTCGCCGGCGCGCAAGGATTCCACTGCCATGCCAGAACCACCTCCAGCGGCCGGTCACCCGTACGTGCCGGTACGGCGTCACGCCCGAGCGCTCATGGCCGTCACCTCCATGCTGCCTCCAGGGATCCGCCCACCCCAACCGCAGCACCGGCCCGTGCGTATCCAGCGGACAAGCAGGACCATGGTGAAGAAAGAGGATGGAGCAGATGGAACCACCGCGAAAGGGTTTCGACGCATCCGCATCCGTGGCACCGCGTGATCTCCTGGACGCCTCCACCGATGCTGCGGCGGTGCTCTCGGCGGACGGCGTCGTGGTCGGCTGGACCAGGGGCGCGGAAGCGCTGCTCGGCCACCCTGCGTCCGGGGTCGTGGGCCACCCCGCCGCAGGCCTGCTGGCGGTGCCCGCGGACCCGGCCCGCGCCGCAGGCATCGCGGAGCGGTGCCGCAGCGGAATGGGATGGAACGGCCTCGTCCCCGTACGGCACCGGGACGGTCGTCGCGTCGAGCTCGATCTCCGGGTCTCGGCGGCCTTCCGCATGGGCGGGCAGGAGTGCTTTCTGCTCTCGGCACGGGAGCAGCGGCCGCAGTGGACGGTCGGCCAGTCCGTCCTGGACGGATTCCTGACCCGCTCACCGGTCGGCATGGCCGTGATGGACCTGGAGCTGCGCTACATCTGGCTGAACGACACGCTGGAACGCTTCGGCGGGGTGCCCCGGGACCAGCGGCTGGGACGCCGGCTGAGCGAGCTGCTGCCCGGTCTGCAGGCGGACACCCTGGAAGGCCTGATGCGCAAGGTGCTGGCGACGGGGGAGCCGGTCACCGACTACGAGTATCTCGGCTGGAGCTGGGCCGATCCGCACCGCCAGCACGCCTACTCCACCTCCTTCTTCCCCCTGGTGAACGCCGGAGCCACCGTCACCGGGGTCTGCTACATGGTCCTCGACGTCACCGAGCGCTGGACCGCCCGCCGGCTCCTGTCCCTGGTCAACGAGGCCGGCACCAGCATCGGCACGACCCTCGACGTGTTGCGGACGGCCCAGGAACTGGCCGACCTCGCGGTGCCCCGGTTCGCCGACTTCGTCACCGTCGACCTCCTGGAGCCCGTTCTCAGCACCGAGGGCCACGGAGCCTGGCTGACCGATGCCGGACCGGCGCCCGTCCGGCCGGTGATGCGCCGCGCGGGACTGCAGTCGGTGCGGGAGGGCTGCCCCGAGGCCGTGGTGGGGATCGGTGAGGAGGTCGACTTCCTGCCACCGCCCAACGACATCAACCTCCTGATCAGAGGCGAGCCGTGCCTCATCCCGGTCCTCGACCCGAACGACCCCCTGTGGGTCGCCGAACAGCCCGAGCGAGTGGCCCGCATCCGCGAGTTCGGCCTGCACTCCCTCATCTCCGTACCGATGCGGGCGCGGAACACGGTGCTGGGCCTGACCACGTTCGCCCGCTCGCTCAACACGGTCCCGTTCGGGCAGGACGACGTCCTGCTGGCCCAGGAACTGGTGGCACGGGCGGCGGTGTGCGTCGACAACGCCCGCCGATACACCCGGGAGCACACCGCGGCGGTCACCCTGCAGCGCAGCCTGCTGCCCCACGTCCTGACCGGCGGAACGGCGGTGGAGGTCGCCTCCTCCTACCTTCCGGCGGACCCCACGGGCGGCGTCGGCGGTGACTGGTTCGACGTGATCCCCCTGTCCGGCGCGCGCGTCGGCCTCGTCATCGGGGACGTGGTGGGCCACGGCATCCCCGCGGCGGCGAGCATGGGGCGGCTGCGTACGGCGGTGCAGACCCTCGCCGACATGGAGATGCCTCCCGACGAACTGCTCGCCCACCTCGACGACCTGGTGCTGCGGCTGAGCGACGAGGAGGCCGATCGCGCCCCGGCCGACCGGAGCACGGCGACCTTCATCGGCGCGACCTGCCTCTACGCCGTCTACGACCCGGTCTCCAGGCGGTGCACGATGGCCCGGGCCGGCCACCCGCCGCCCGTGGTCGTCACTCCGGACGGACGCGCCTACTTCCCAGACATCCCGGCCGGGCCACCGCTCGGGCTGGGCGGCATGGCCTTCGAGGCCACCGAGATCGAGCTGGCCGAGAACAGCCTCCTCGGTCTCTACACCGACGGCCTCATCGAAGGAAACGACGGGGACGTGGAGTCGGGCATGGCACGGCTCGGCGAGGTGCTGGTCAGGACCGGGACGGACCTCGGCACGCTGTGCACCTCCACGGTGCAGCAGCTGGTGTCTGCACCGCAGCCCGACGACATCGCCCTCCTGCTGGCCCGCTCCCACACCCTCGCCGCGGACCAGGTGGCGTCGTGGGACGTACCCCCCGACCCGGCCGCCGTCGGACACGTACGGGCCGCGGCGACCCGCCAGATGACGGACTGGGGCTTCGCGGAACAGGCCCTGACGACGGAACTCATCGTCAGCGAACTCGTCACCAACGCGATCCGCTACGCCGACTCGCCCATCCGCCTGCGGCTGCTCCGCGACGCCCGCCTGACCT
Organism: Streptomyces sp. NPDC101165; assembly: GCF_044768135.1. NCBI lineage: Bacteria > Bacillati > Actinomycetota > Actinomycetes > Kitasatosporales > Streptomycetaceae > Streptomyces > Streptomyces sp. NPDC101165. The sequence goes on from NZ_JBIWPG010000027.1 coordinate 102,308, forward strand.
GTGAGGTCGCCGACGGCAGCAGCACCGCCCCCCGTTTGAGGCACGCCCGCAGCACGGACGAGGGCGGCCGCGGACTGTTCCTGGTGGCCCAGCTCGCCCTCCGCTGGGGCGCCCGGTACACGGCCGAAGGGAAGATCATCTGGGCCGAGCAGGACATCTCCTGAGGCCTGCACGGCCCCGGTGGGCCTGTTCTGGGTGAGTCTCAGCGGAACGCCGCGGCGTTGCGTGCCGCCCACGCCGCGAAGGGGGACGCGGGGCGCCCCAGGATCCGCTCGACGTCCCCGCTGACCGCCAGCTCCTCGGGGGTCGGCTCGCCGAGGACGGACAGGGTTCCCTCGACCACGGCGCTCGGCATGAACTGCGCCATCTGCGCGCGGGCTTCCTCGCGGCTCTGTTCCACGAAGGTGACCGGCTCGGCGATGGCCCGTGCGAGGGCGGCGGCCCGCTGCCGGGGAGTGGTGGCCTCGGGGCCGGTCAGCGTGTAGGTGATGCCGTCGTGCCCGTCCTCGCGCAGCACCACGGCGGCGACCGCGGCGACGTCGTCCGGGTCGACGAACGGCAGCGCCACGTCGGCGAACGGTGCCGCCGCGGTGCGATGGTGCCGGACGGGCTCGGCCCAGGCGAACGCGTTGGAGGCCAGCCCGCCCGAGCGCAGCACGGTGAAAGCCAGTCCGGATCCGGCCAGGGCCGCCTCGAAGCCGGCGGCGTGCGCGTAGCTGTGCGGCCGGGTGCCCGCGCCCTGCGAGGACAGCAGGACCACCTTGGTGACGCCGGCCGCGGCCGCCTGCTTCAGGATCCCTTCCGGATCGTCCCCGGCGACGAGCAGGAACAGAGCCGTGGCCCCCTCCAGCGCGGGACCGAGACCGGCCGGCTGTCCGAGATCGGCGGCCACGGCCCGCACCCCCGCCGGGACGTCCTCGGGGGTGATGTGCCGGGCCACCGCGGTCCCGGCCACCCCTTCCCCGGCCAGCCTCGCGACCAGGGCCCGCCCGACGTTCCCCGTACCACCCGTTACGACGATCATGACAGCTCCTCGATTGAGTCAGTTGACTAACTAAGTCGCCACGCTAGCCGGTCCGCCTGGCGCTGTCTATCCTTAGTCAGGTGACTGACTCAAAATCCGGTACGGCGGCCGGAGCCGCCACCTCCCGGCGGGGCGGCAAGCGTGAACGCCTGGTCGAAGCGGCCGTCCAGGTCTTCCACCAGCAGGGCGTGGAGAAGACCACCCTGGCGGACATCGCCCGTGCCGCCGATGTGCCCCTCGGGAACGTCTACTACTACTTCAAGACCAAGGACCAGCTGGTCGAGGCCGCGGTGGAGGCGCACTGCGACCAGCTCACCCGGCTCACGGCCCGACTCGAGGAGCTTCCCGACCCGGCCACCCGGCTGAAGGCCCTGGTCGCCGGCTGGGTCGAGGGGCGCGAGACGGCGGCCCGCTTCGGCTGCCCCTTCGGCACCCTGGCCACCGAGCTCGACAAGCGCGACGACGGCCTGGACCTGGCCGCCGCCGAGGTCATGCGGGCCCTGCTCGACTGGGTCGAGGGCCAGTTCACCGAACTGGGCCGACCCGACGCCCGCGCCCTCGCCGTCGAGCTGGTCGCCGCCTACCAGGGCATGTCGGTGCTCACCAACACCCTGCGCGACCCGGCACTGATGGCCACCCAGGGCGAACGCCTCCAAGCCTGGATCGACGGCTTCGCACAGCCCTGATCCAGGCTCGGACCCCCTACTCGGCCGCCGTCGCGTAGTCCGCGAGGGAGATGTGGCCCGAGTTGGCCAGCGGGATTCCCTCCAGGTAGGCGGCGGGCAGGTCGAAGCCCTCGACCAGCTCGGTCATGTGCGGGGCGAGGTCGCGCAGCACGTCGTCCAGCAGCTGGGGCAGGGCGCGGACCTGCTCGGCGGACAGATGGCCGTCGGCCAGCAGATCGCCGGTGTGCTCGCCGAGCTGCTGCAGCAGGAACAACACGCAGAGCCGCTCCAGCAGTTCGCGGGCCTCGGGGTCGGCCGCCCGGGCGACCGCGTCCAGGAAGGCGTCGGCCGCCCGCAGCCGGGCGTGCACCGAGACCATCTCCAGGGCCGCGGAGGAAGCGCCGTTCCAGCGCTCGACCGGATCCCCGGACGGCCCACGGCGCAGTGCGGTCCGGGCCCGGTCCTGCCAGCCGGCCTCGACCCGGGCCAGCAGCCCGCGCAGATGCCGGGGGTCCGTCAGCCGCTCCACGCCACCCGGGCGTTCGGGCGCCTCCCGGGGCGGCTGGTACTCGAAGAGCATCTCGGCGGCGGCCTTCACCCAGATCACCAGGTTGTCGCCCTCGGCGGTGATCGTGCCCTCGACGTACTGCGGGAACTCGGACAGACCGTTGGCGGCGAACAGGCCCTGCGCGCCACAGCGTTCCCGGCACTCGATGGTGATGTCCCGTGCCTGCCAGGTGATCCAGCTCTTGGCGATCGCGACCAGCCGCTCCGCCTCCGCCTGCTGTCCGGCGTCGTGGCCGGCGTGCACGGCGGCCCAGCGGGCGAGCACCGAGCGGTGCAGGAAGGTCATGGCGTAGCCCGAGGCCAGGCCCTTCAACAGCCGCCCGTGGTGCGAGCGGTGGGCGTTGACCGGGATGCGCTCGCCCACGCGGGGCCCGCTGACCTGTCGCTGGTCGCCGTAACGGACGGCTATGGCGAGCGCGGCCCGGGTCGCGCCGACGGCGGCGCCGCTCATGCAGAGCTTGCCCATCGTGACCCGGCCGATGGACTGCAGGAACCGCTTGCGCCGGTTGCCGAGGCTGCTGTGGAAACGGCCGTCGGCGTCCAGGCGGCCGTGCTCGGACTCCAGCAGGGCGTCACGCGGCAGCAGCACCCGGTCGAACGCGGTCAGGCAGTGGTCCACCGGGGCTCCGGTGCGCAGGGGCAGTCGGCGAACCCGCACTCCCGGCAGCAGGCCCCGCTCGTCGCTCAGCGGGGTCAGGAACAGGAAGACGCCTTCGTCCCGGCCCTCGACGATGAGGCGGGCGGCCACCACGGCACTCTTGGGTCCGCCGGTCATGCTGGTGTTGGGCATGAACTTCTGGGCGCCGACGTGCGGTGTGTTCAGCACGAACCCGCCGGTGTCCGGGTCCAGTTCGGCGGTGGTGGCCAGGGCCGAGGCGTCGTTGCCGTGGTCCAGTTCGGTGCACAGGAACGTGCCGGTGCGCCGCAGGGTCGCGAAGTCGGACAGGTCCCGGCGCTCGGCACCCTCGTGGTCGAGCAGGCTGCCGAGGAAGAGGTTGTAGTGGATGCTCGCCACCGTGCACAGGCCCCCGCCGCCGTCCACGATCGCAGCCCACTCGTGCAGCCCCGCCAGCAGCTGCGGGTCGTCCGCCAGTGGCTCGGCCCCGCCGGCCGTGTCGTTCACCAGCCGCAGCCACTCGTAGGAGAGGGCGGCGCGCTCGGCGGGGTCCAGCCCGGGACGGTGGCGGAACGTGTCCTTCGAGATGAGGTCGCGCCACATCCCGTGGATGTGCTCCCGGTCCTCGCCGTCGAACAGGAGTCGGGCCAACTCGCCGGACACGGTGCCGGGGAACGCTCCGCCGGGCCCGGTGTGCGGACCGTCGGCGCGGAACGTGTCCGGACCAAGCACCGGATCCGTGCCGTAGTGCTCGATCTCCGGCAGAGAAGGGAGATGTACCTGGGGTGTCAGAAGGGTCATGGCCCTCTCCCGTCGTCGCAGAACCGGAAGGGTGGGGATGCGCAGAGTCAGAAGATACGGACCTCCCGGTTTGCTTATCAAGCCAAATTTCTGCCAACGGTGGCCGAACTTCGGTGCCTTGGGGACACTCCCCGGCCCCAGAAGTGAGCGCGATGCTCAACTCCGGTCCGGTCCGGCGGACTTCCCTGCATCGGCAGATGCTGCGGGAACGTTGAGATACCGGGCGACAGGTTTTATTGTGGCGGTCAGCGACGGCTCGACGGGTTCCCGCGTATCTGGTGAGGAGGGTGGCGTTCACATGGTTGAAAGGCCATCTTCCGAGGTGGCAGGATACGTACCTGTCGGTTTCTTTTTGTGGCCGACCGGTCCGTGAAGCCAGTGCGGAGGATGTGCCGTGGCCCTGCAGGAACGAGCGATCAGGACGAGGCGCAACATCCTGGTGGCAGCCGCCGACGTGTTCGCCGACGTCGGCTACGAGGCGGCGACCATCTCGGAGATCCTCCAGCGGGCGAACGTCACCAAGGGCGCCCTGTACTTCCACTTCTCCTCCAAGGAGCAGCTCGCCCAGGCGGTCCTGACCGACCAGCTGAAGTCGGTGCCGGAATCGCCGCCGCGGGAGCTGGTGCTCCAGGAGGGGCTGGACGCCGGTTTCCTCCTCGCTCATCTGCTCGGCTCGGGCGACCCCATGGTGCGCGGCAGCATCCGCCTCACCGTGGACCAGGGGTCACCGCACGACGGGCTGGACCGGCGGGTGCCGATGGCCTCCTGGGTCGACTACAACGCCGCGCTGCTCGAACGGGCGAAGGCGAACGGAGAGGTGCTGCCCCAGGTCGACGTGGACGCCGCGGCGAAGGCTTTCGTGGCCGCGTTCACCGGGGCACAGGTGCTGTCCAAGATCATGAACAACCATGCCGACCTGATGGAACGCGTGGTCGACCTCTACCGGCACCTGATGACCAGCATCGCGGTCCCCGCGGTACTGGTACGCCTGGACATGTCACTCGAACGGGGCCGGCGTGTCTACGAAGAGGCCATGGAGCTGAGCCGGGAACCGCAGGAGGCGCCGGCCGCCGGCTGAACGGGGTCTCTCCGCGGACCACGGACACCGGCGCCGCCGGGAGCCGGGGGAGCGGACATCGCTGCCATGGGCACGTCGCAACGCCACAACGTGATGCAGAACCGACCCAGGGAGCACATCGATGGAAGAGACCGCCTGCCCTTACGCCCTCGACCTCACCGGCCAGGACCACCTGGGGGAGGCCGCGATGCTGCGCGCCCAGGGCCCCGCGGTCCAGGTGGAGCTGCCCGGCGGCGTGCTCGCCTGGGCCGTCGTCCGGCAGAGGTACGTGGAGCAGCTGCTGACCGACCCGCGCGTCTCGCGCAGCGCCCGCCTGCACTGGCCGCCGTTCATCGAGGGGAAGATAACGGAGGAGTGGCCCCTCTACCCATGGGTGGCGAACGAGAACATGCTGTTCGCCTACGGGGAGCACCACACCAGGCTGCGCCGGCTCGTCGCCGGCGCGTTCACCGCGCGGCGCTCCGAGGCGCTGCGCCCCCGGGTGCAGGAGCTGTCGGCCGAGCTGCTCGGCACACTGGCCGCTCTCCCGCCCGGCACCCCGGTCGACCTGCGCACCTCGTACGCGGAGGTGTTGCCGCTGCAGGTCATCTGCGAGCTGTTCGGCGTGCCGCAGGGCGCCGAGACGGATGCGCTGTCCGCGGCGTTGAGCACGGTGTTCAGCTCCACCGTCAGCGGCCAGGAGATGGAGGCCGCCCGGCTGGAGGCCTTCGGGCGGCTCGCCGCACTGGTCAAGGCCAAGCGGGAGCGGCCCGGTGACGACCTCACCAGCTCGCTGATCGCGGCCCGGGACCAGGGCGACCGGCTCACCGAGGACGAACTGCTCGGATCCCTCTTCATGTTCATCGCGGCGGGACAGGACACCACGGCCACCCTCATCACCAACGCGGCCGGCGCCCTGCTGACCCACCCCGAGCAGCTGGCGCACCTGCGCGCGGGCCGGGCGACCTGGGCGGACGTGGTCTCCGAGACCATGCGGGTGCACACGCCCGGGGCCTACGCGCCGATGCGGTTCGCGGTCGAGGACATCGACCTCGACGGGGTGCGGATCCGCAAGGGCGACTGCATCCTCGTCAACTTCGCGGCGGGCGGCCACGAGACCGACCGGCACGGTTCGGACGCGGACCGCTTCGATCTGCTGCGCGGCGGCGACCGGGACGTCCTCGGCTTCGGCCACGGAACCCACCGCTGCCTCGGCGCACCGCTCGGGGAGATCGAGGCCGCCTCCGCCCTCGCCAAGCTCTTCGATCTCTTCCCGGACGTTCAGCTGGCCTGCGCTCCCGAGGAGTTGGCCCCGCTGCCGACCTTCATGCTCAACGGATTCCGGTCGCTGCCCGTGCTGCTGCGTCCGTCGGCGTCCTGAGCGCGCGGGCGGATGCGCCCGCCGGAAGTCCGCCGCCCGTCGCGGGCGGCGGACTTCCTTGTGCGCCAAGGAAGCGACGTCACGTCCTTCATCCGGCCTTCTCGCTTCCGTAAGCCAAACCAAGCACGCGGTTTGCTTCGTGACTGACGGGGGCGTCAAATCACTCCGACGGGCGAGTTTGCCTGGTCCTCGATGTTTTTACCCTGGCATCCCGTCAGGTCTTGCCGCACCGCATCCACATAAACATACTGAACATGCGGTTATTAGAGGAGGGCGTCATGGTCAAGCAGGTACGGGCGGTTCGCACACGGCAGGCCCTCGTCCGCGCGGCGGCGGAAGCCTTCGCCCACGACGGGTACGCACGCGCGTCCCTGCCTGCGATCAGCAGGCGGGCCGGGGTGAGCGCCGGCGCGCTGCACTTCCACTTCCCGAGCAAGGACGCTCTGGCGAGCGAGATCGAGTGCGCGGCGGCACGCACGGTGGAGGAGATGACCGCGCACTGCCGGGCCACGGGCGGCAGCGCGCTCGGGGCGCTGGTGGCCGCGATCCGCCAACTGGTGGTCGCGTTAGCGGCCGACCCGGTCATGCGGGCCGGATTGGCGCTCAGCGGCGACCCCGCACGCAACGGCGGGACCGCGGTGGTGGACTCGTGGCACGGCTGGGTGCGTGACGTGATCGGCCAGGCGCAGACGGCGGGAGAGCTGACGAACGACCTCTCGCCCGAATGTGTGGCCGGGGCCGTGGTGGCCGCGACGGTCGGCTTCGAGGTCCTCGGCAGCGGGGACCGGGACTGGCTGTCGAAGGACCGCATGGTGGAGTTCTGGACCTGTCTGCTGCCGCGGCTGGCGACCGTGCCCGGACCGGACCTCGCCCGGGTGCTGGAGAGCGAGGCGACCGGCGACCGGGACGCCGAGAACAGCATGGCCGGCCTGTAGGACGGACCGGCCCCGCACCGAGGCGGCTCGGCGGCGCGCCTGCCGCCGCGTGACGCGTGCCATACCCGGACTCCGGAACTCGGCCCCTCGACGGCCCGACTCCTGAAGCGCTACGGCTTCGACCAGGTGATGCCGTACGACGTGATCTGGAGACGCGCTTGATGGACGAGTCCGGTCAGTCCCCCTCCGGCGCGGGCGCGGTGCTGCGCACAGCGGTGCCCCCGCCCGCCCTCTGCGGGTTCCTTCTGTTGCTGGCCCTGCTGTTCACGCTGTCGTACGCCGTCGGCGCCGCGGCCGGACCCGTCGCCCCCGGCATGCACGGCACCGGCACCGGCCGTGGCGGCGGTGACGGCGGAGGCGGGGGCGCGGGCGCGGACGACGGCGGCGACATGGGGCGGATGCACGGGGGAACCCACTGATGGCCACGGAACCCGTGATCGCGGACCCGACGGCCACCGACCCGACGGCCACCGACCCGACGACCAGCGACCCGACAACCGCCGACCTGACGACCACCGACCTGACCGTGGGCGGGATGACCTGCGCGGCCTGTGTGAAGCGCGTCGAGAAGAAGCTCGGCCGACTCGACGGGGTCACGGCGGTCGTCAACCTGGCGACCGGACGGGCCCGCGTGAGCCACCCGGCCCGGATCAGCCCCGAGGAGCTCGTCGCGACCGTCGAGCAGGCCGGGTACACGGCCGAGATCGCGCAGCGACCCGAGAAGCGGCTGCGCGAGCGCGGCGGAGGAGCGGGTCCGGCGGATGAAGTGCGGCAGGAGGCAGGGCAGGAGGTAGGGCAGGAGCGTGACCGGCTCCTGGTCACCGCGCTGCTCGCGCTGCCCGTCCTCGCGCTGTCGATGGTGCCCGGCCTGCAGTTCCGCAACTGGCAGTGGCTGTGCTTCGTGCTGGCCGCCCCGGTGGCCGTGTGGGGTGCCTGGCCCTTCCACGAGCGGGCGGTACGCGGGCTGCGGCACTCGGCGGCCACCATGGACACCCTCGTCTCCCTCGGCGTGCTGGCCTCCTTCTCCTGGTCGTCGTACGCACTGTTCCTCGGCGGTGCCGGGGATCCCGGCATGCGGATGCCGTTCAGCCTGCTGCCCTCCGCCTCTGGCGGTGCCGCGCATCTCTACCTCGAAGCGGCCGTCGGCGTACCGCTGTTCGTGCTGGCGGGCCGGTTCCTGGAGGCACGGGCCCGGCGCGGAACCGGGTCCGCACTGCGGTCGCTCGCGGAACTCGCCGCCAAGGAGGTGGCGGTGCGCGAGGACGGCACCGAACGACTTCTGCCCATCGAGGAGCTGACGGTCGGGCAGATCTTCGTCGTGCGGCCGGGGGAGCGGGTCGCCACCGACGGTGAGGTGGTGGAGGGCCGCTCCACGGTGGATCTTTCCCTGGTCACCGGGGAGAGCGAGCCCGTCGAGGCCGGGCCGGGCTCCGCGGTGACCGGCGGGGCCCTCAATGCCGGTGGGCTGCTGCTCGTACGCGCCACGGCGGTCGGCGCCGACACCCGACTCGCCCGAATCACCGACCTGGTGACGGAGGCGCAGGCGGGCAAGGCGCGGGCGCAGCGACTGGCCGACTCGGTCGCCGGTGTCTTCGTACCGGTCGTGCTCGCACTGGCCGTCACGGCGCTCGGGTTCTGGCTCGGTGCGGGCGCCGATGCACAGGCCGCCGTCACCGCCGCGATGGCCGTCCTGGTGGTGGCGTGTCCGTGTGCGCTGGGCCTGGCGACCCCGACCGCGCTGATGGCGGCCACCGGTCGCGGGGCCCGACTGGGCGTCCTCGTCGGCGGCCCGCAGGCCTTGGAGGGTCTACGGCACGTCGACACGGTCGTCCTGGACAAGACCGGCACCCTCACCACCGGCCGGATGAGCGTTGCCAGGGTCACCGCGGTACCCGGCGGGCTCGGGAGGGACGCGGCGCTGCGGCTGGCCGCTTCGGTCGAACAGGGCTCGGAGCATCCCCTGGGCCGGGCCGTCACCGCTCATGCGCCCGGGTCGCTTCCGGCCGTGAGCGACTTCCGTGCGGAGGCCGGCCGGGGCGTGCGGGGCCGGGTCGAGGGCCGCCTGGTCGAAGTTCTGTCCCCCGACGACGACTTGCCCACGGCGCTGGCCGAGGCGCTCCCGGTGGCGGAGGCCGCCGCGCACACACCGGTCCTGGTCCGCGTGGACGGGATCGCCGAGGCGCTGATCGAGGTCGGCGACGTCGTACGGCCCGGGGCCTACCGGGCGGTGGACCGGCTGCGGCGCCTCGACGTACGGCCGGTGCTCGCCACCGGCGACCGCGAGGCACCCGCGCAGGCCGTCGCCACGGAGTTGGGCATCGAGGAGGTGCACGCCCGCTGCACACCCGGCGACAAGGCGTCCCTCGTACGAGACCTCCAGCAGCGGGGCCGTCGGGTCGCCGTCATCGGGGACGGCGTGAACGACGCGGCCGCGCTGGCCGCCGCCGACCTGGGCATCGCCATGGGCGGCGGCACGGATGCCGCCATCGGTGCCGCCGACGTGACCCTGGTGCGCGGGGACATCGAGGCCCTCGCGGACGCGGTCCGTCTGGCCCGGCGCACCCTGGGCACGATCCGCGCCAACCTCGCCTGGGCGTTCGGATACAACCTCGTGACCGTGCCGCTCGCCCTGGTGGGCCTGCTCACCCCGATGGTCGCCGCGGCGGCGATGTCGGTCAGTTCGCTGCTGGTGGTCGGCAACAGCCTTCGGCTGCGCACCTGGCAGCCGTCTTCTGCCGGGAGGCGTACCCGATGACCGAGCAGAGCCCGTGGCGTCCCACCCGGCGCCGGCTGACCGACACCCTCCTCGCGGCCCTCGCGCCCGTCACGGCGTGCAGCCTCGCCCTGGGCGGCCTGACCACGTGGGTCGGTGCAGGGAAGGCGGGCAGCCCGGCCCGCGTCACCGTCTCGAAGGCGCGGGTCCTCCTGCCGTACGGCGACACGAAGGAGACGGCCGCCTTCTTCGACCTCTCCAACGCCGGCGGCGCCGACGACCGGCTGGTCAAGGTCACGTCCTCCCGCGCCGGCGGCGGCATCACACTCAGCCGGCATCGCGGCACCGGCTCAGGAGCCGCCACCAAGACCGACACGGACTCGGCGGTCGTCCCCGCGGGCCGCACCCTGTCCATGTCACCGCACGGTCTGGACGTGAACCTGCGGGCCGGGTCCGGGTGGCGGACCGGTGACCTCGTCCCGTTCACGCTGCACTTCGAGCACAGCGGGGCGATCGAGGCGCTCGCGGTGGTGATCCGCCCCGGCTGAGGGCGGTACCGGCCACCCCACAGATGTCGGACCGAACGCCTCGACCGTTCCCGCCATATGACGTGTTCTGGATCACATCGCGCCGGTTGAGTGACACGGCAGGGCAAATTCCGTACCGACGGATGATGACGGACCGCCAGATGCGAGGATGAGACGCCATGACTGCAGGGTGGTGTTCTCGCACAGTACGGGCCGCGGTGTTCGCGGCCGTCTGTGTGCTGCTCGCCGCCCTGGGCCACGTCATGATGTCGGGTCAGCACGTGCCCGGCTGGGCACTCGCCGCAGGCCTGGCCGTGACCGGTGCCGCCGGCTGGTCGCTGGCGGGCCGTGAGCGCGGGCTCCCGCTGATCGTGACCGTCGTGGTCGCCGCGCAGGCGGCGCTGCACGAGTCGTTCTCGGTCGCCCAGTCGGCCTCCGCCGACACGGCCTCCACGGACATGGCGTCGATGCCGATGGACTCCATGGACATGGGCTCCATGGGGCACATGGACATGAGCGGCATGGATCACATGGGGCACATGGGGCACTCGATGGGCGGCGGCTCGTCGTCGTTCGGGATGCTCGCCGCCCACCTGTTCGCCGCCCTGCTGTGCGGTATGTGGCTGGCGTACGGCGAGCGGGCCGCGTTCCGCATCCTGCGGGCCGTGGCCGCGCGGCTCGTAGCACCGCTGCGGCTGCTGCTCGCCCTGCCCGACACACCGGTCCGGCCGCGGCTGCGCGTCCGCCGGCGTCGCTCGCGGCGTGCGCCGCGGCTGCTCCTCCTCGTCCACTCGATCATCTCGCGGGGTCCGCCCGCCGGGGTCGCTGTCGCCTGACGACAGCCGGTTTCCCGAGGCCGCCCCGTGCGCCTCGGGCCTCGGCCGTACGCCCGCGCACACGCCGTACCCCCGCGTGAGCGCCCGTAGGGCCGGTTCCCCTCTCACCGGACCGCCGGCATCCGATCGTGCCCGCGGCCCGGATCCCGGATGACCCGAGAAGGACACCAGGTGATCACTCCTGCCCTGCCCACCTCGCGCGAAGACAGCGCCGCCGGCGACAAACCGGTCTCGACCGACGAGTCGATCACCGCGTGGGCCCTTGCGGCCCGGGGCGGCGACCCCCGTGCCGTCGAGCGTTTCGTGTGCGCGTTGCACCGCGACGTCCTGCGCTACGTCGCCCATCTGTGCGCCGACCCCCAGGCCGTGGACGACCTGGCACAGGACACGTTCCTGCGGGCGCTCGGCAGCCTGCACCGCTTCGAGGGCCGTTCCTCGGCACGCGCCTGGTTGCTGTCCATCGCCCGCCGGGCCGTCATCGACAGCTACCGGTACGCGGCCGCCCGGCCCAGGCTGTCCGACGTCCCGGACTGGCAGACGGCCGTGGAGCTGGCCCAGCCGCGCGACCTGCCCGGCTTCGACGAGGGCGTCGCCCTGCTGGATCTGCTGGCCGCCCTGCCGGACGAGCGCCGCGAGGCGTTCGTCCTCACCCAGTTGGCCGGGCTGCCGTACGCGGAGGCGGCCGCGGTGAGCGGCTGTCCGATCGGGACGGTCCGCTCCCGCGTGGCGCGGGCCCGCGCCACCCTGATGGAGCTGCTGGACGAGGGGGGCACCTCCCACGCCCTTGAGGCAGTGGGGGAGGACGCGCCCGCCGCCGTGGCGGCCTGAGACCGCCGTGAGGGTGCCGGCGCCTGCCGGCACCCTCGGCTTCGTCGGTCTCCATCGGGCGGGAACTCCAGGCACGTTCGCCCCGACTACTGGACCGGGCGACGGACGTTCGCCCGAGTACCAAGTGGACCTGGAGACATTCGATGCGTGTGCGTGTGTGGGGCGGAACCGCGGCCCTCGTGCTCGGCGGCCTGCTGACGGCGGGCTGCGGCGGCGGGAAGGGCACGGCGGACGAGAGCGCGGAGAAGGCCGTCTCAGGTGGCTATCCGGTGTCGGTCACCGACTGCACGGGCGCCAGGACGACGTTCTCCGCCGCACCGAAGCGGATCGTCACCAGCAACGCCTCCGCCCTGGAGCTGCTGCTCCGCCTCGGCGCGGGGGACCGCGTGATCGGCACCGGCTTCCCGCCCGGCAAGGGCACCCTGCCCCGCGACCTCGACGCGAAGGCGCGGAAGGTCGAGGTGCTCAGTGAGAGCGTCATCCCCAAGGAGAAGCTCCTCGGCTCCGGCGCCGACCTGTACCTGGACACCTTCGCCTCCATGGGGGGCATGGGCGGCGGGGGCATGGGTGACGCGCCGACCGAGGAGGAGTTCCAGGCGGCCGGGATCAAGCACATCCACCTGAAGTCCACGGCCTGCGCGGCCCGGAGCAAGGGCCCGGTCACCGACCTGTCGGCGGTCGAGGCCGACATCACCAACCTCGGCGCGGTCACCGGCACGCGTGCCGAGGCCGAGGAACTCGTCGCCGGGATGCGGCGGAAGGTGGCCGTCGTCCGGAAGGCGGTCCACGGTACGGCGCGGAGCGCGCGGCCGACGTACTTCTTCTTCGACTACGACGCAGGCACCAAGCAGCCCACCGTCACCTGCAACCGCCAGATCGCCAACGCGGTGATCACCCTGGCCGGTGCCCGCAACGTCTTCGCCGACTGCGACGGCGACTTCAAGCAGGTCGGCTGGGAGGACGTGATCGCCCGGAACCCGGACTGGATCCAGCTCGGGGTGCGCGACCGGGGCAGCGAAGCGGCCGACGAGAAGGCGTTCGACGAGGCGGAGGGGTGGCTGAGGTCCAACCCGGCCACCAAGGGGCTGAAGGCGGTGAAGGAGGGTCACTTCGTGCGCGTCGGCTCGGAGCAGACCACCATCGCCGGGGTCGAGAACGCCGACACGGTCGAGGCGATCGCCCGGGCCCTCCACCCCGGGAAGGTCCGCTGACGGTGCTGTCCACACCGACCACGTCCCGCCGTACGAGGACGGAGACGCGGACTCTTTCCGTGGTGCCGCTCGCCCTGGTCCTGGGCGGGGTGCTGCTCGCCGCGCTGACCGCGGCCGTCGCCTGGGGTTCGACCTCCATCGCGCCGGGCGAGGTGTGGACCGTGGTGTGGCACCGGCTGTCCGGCGAGGCGCCGCGGCCGGGTACCGACGACCTCATCGTGTGGCAACTGCGCGTCCCGCGCGCCCTGTTGGCGGCACTCGTCGGCGCCGGCCTCGGTCTCGTCGGCACGGCGGTGCAGGCGTTGGTGCGCAACCCGCTGGCCGACCCGTACCTGCTGGGCATCTCCAACGGCGCCTCGCTCGGCGCGGTCGCCGCGCTCGTCCTCGGACTGGGCGCGGGCGGCGCTCTGGGCCTCGGTCTGTCCGGCGCGGCCTTCGCCGGAGCGCTGGCCACCTTCGCCCTGGTCTGGGCGGTGGCCCGGCGCGGCGGCGGCTTCGCACCGCTCAGGCTGGTGCTGGCCGGCGTGGCGGTCGGCCAGTTCCTGTCCGGCTTCACCAGCTACCTGGTGCTGCGGGCCGGGGACGAGCAGCAGACGCACAGCGTCCTGTTCTGGCTCATGGGCAGCCTCGGCGGAGCGAGTTGGCAGCTGCTCGTCGTGCCCGCGGTGACCGTGCCGATCGCCCTGCTGTGGCTGCAGGCCCGCGCCCGGGGGCTGAACGCCCTGCTGATGGGCGACGAGACGGCCGCCGGACTCGGCATCGACGTCGGCCGCCTGCGCCGCGAGCTGTTCACGGTGACCAGCGTGCTGACCGGTGTCCTGGTCGCGGTCTCCGGTGCGATCGCCTTCGTCGCGCTGATGGTGCCGCACGTGTGCCGCCTGCTCGTCGGCGGCGACCACCGGCGCCTGCTGCCCGTCTCCGCGCTGTGCGGTGCCCTGCTGCTGGTCGTGGTCGACGTCGTGTGCCGGACGGCCATGGACACGCAGGAGCTGCCGGTCGGCGTGGTGACGTCGCTGCTCGGGGCTCCCGCCCTCTTGTACCTGCTGGACCGGCGCCTGGGGAGCGGCAGTTGAGGATCGACATCGAGGACCTGCACGTCGCCTACGCCGGGCGCACGGTCGTGGCGGGCGCCCGGCTCATCGCCGGCCAGGGCGAGATCACCGGCCTGATCGGCCCGAACGGCAGCGGCAAGTCGACGCTCCTGCGCACCGTCTACCGGCACCTGCGACCCGTCGCCGGGCGCGTGCTGCTGGCCGGCACCGACCTGCACGACCTGACCCCCGTGGAGTCGGCCCGGCACATCGCGGCCCTGCCGCAGGAGCGCGGCAGCGACTTCGAGCTGAGCGTGCGCGAGGTCGTCGCGATGGGCCGTACGCCCTACAAGCGCGCCTTCGCCGGGGAGGACGCCGCCGACCGGGACATCGTCCTGCGGGCGCTGGCCGACGTCGGCATGGCGGAGCACGCCGGACGCCGGTTCACGGCCCTGTCCGGCGGCGAACGCCAACGGGTGCTGCTGGCCCGCGCGTTCGCCCAGGACCCGGACGTGCTGGTCCTGGACGAGCCGACCAACCATCTCGACATCCGGCACCAGGTCGAACTGCTCGCTCTGCTCCGCGCCCGGCGCCGTACGACCCTGGTGTCGTTGCACGACCTCAACGCGGCCGCCTCCGTGTGCGACCGGCTGCATGTGCTGCACGCCGGAGCCGTGGTCGCCTCGGGGCCGCCGCGCGACGTCCTGACCCCGGCACTGATGGCCGAGGTGTTCGGCGTACGGGCGGCTGTGGTCGACCACCCCCTCACCGGCGACCCGCTGATCGCTTTCGACCACCGCGCCGGGAACTCGCAGGCCGTTCCCCCCGACTTGTGGGACGAGGCGGCCGACCGGCGGTCCATGTGCGAAGGTGAGGGGCGCAACGGTGAGACACCAGGGGCCCGGCTCGGAACAACCCGGTGACATACCCGGCGGCGCGGACCGCTGGCCGCTGGTGGGGCTGGCGGGCCTGCTGTCGTTCGTGGCGATGCTCGACATGAACATCGTCAACGTGGCCCTCGCGGACATCGCCGACGGCCTGCGGGTGTCGTCGGCGACCGCCCAGTGGGCAGTCCTGGGTTACCAACTCCCGGTGGTGGCCCTGCTGTTGCCCGCCGGGCGATGGCTGGACGGGGTGGGCCTGCGCCCGGCCGTGCTGGCCGCCACCGCGGGCTTCGGCCTGTGCAGCGCGTTCGCGGCCCTCGCACCCTGGGCGGTCTGGCTGATCGCCGCCCGCCTCGCCCAGGGCGCGTTCGCCGCCGCGCTGTTCGTCCTGATGCCGGTCCTCGCGATCCGTTCCGTACGGCCCGAGGCGCGCGGCCTTGCGATGAGCGTGCCCGCGACCCTCGGCCCGCTGGGCGCGGTCACCGGACCGGCCGTGGGCGGTCTGCTGCTGGACCACTTCGGCTGGCACTCCGTGTTCCTGGTGAAGCTCCCGTTCTGCGCGCTCGCACTGGTGATGGCGTGGCGCGCGCTGCCGCGGGACGGGCGGCTGCGCCTGCCCGGCCGGCGCGAGTCGGCGGACGCGCTCCTGGTCGCGGGCGGTGTGGCCGTGCTCCTGCTGGCGCTGACCCTGGCTGCGGACACCCCGGCGTGGCTGCTGCTCGGGCTCGCCGCCGTACCGCCGGTGTGGTGGTGGCTGCGCGGCCCCGGCGGCCGTCCGGTGGCCGGCGTGCTGCGTGCCTCGGCGCTGCTGCGGCCGCACGGCGCCGTGCTGGCCCTCGCGACCGGCTTCGCCGCCCTGCACTATGTCGTCGCCCTGCACCTGCAGCGCGACGACGGTGTCAGCGCCACGGCCACCGGTCTCACGGTCCTCGCCTTCCCGCTCGCCATGGGCCTGGCCGGACCCTTCGGCGGGCGCCTGGCGGATCGGTACGGTGCCCGGCCGGTGGCCGTCACCGGAGCCGTTCTCACCGCGTCCGGCCTGCTGTCGTGCGTGCCGTTGGGTGACGGCTGGTCGCCGGTGGACGTGGCCTGGCGGCTGGCGCTGGCCGGCGTCGGCATGGGCCTGAACGGCGGACCGGTCCAGGCCCTGGTCATGGGCGCCGCCCCACCGGAGCGGACGGCCACCGTCGGATCCACGGTGCAGCTCGCCCGCAGCCTCGGCTTCACCCTCGGCCCCGCGCTGGCCACCACCGCCTGGTCCCTGGCAGGCACCCGGGCCGGGCTGTACCTGGCCGCCGTAGCCGCCTGCCTCGCCGTACCGCTGCTGGCCGTGCCCGGCCGACGACCCGCCGCCCTCTCCGAGAAGTCCGCCGATTCCGTTTCCCCCTGACCGGGAGCCGTTCCCATGCCTGCTGCCCGTCCCCGAGAAGACCACTGACCCTGCCTCTCCCTGACGAGGAGCCGCTCCATGCTCGTCCTGCCCGGCCGGGGCCTGGCCACCGTCCTTGAGGAGGCTCGGCCGCGCCTCTTCCTGACGAGGAGCCGCTCCATGCTCGCCCTGCCCGGCCGGTGCCCCGCCACCGTCCCCGAGAAGACCACCGCCCCCATCTCCCCCTGACCCAGGAGCCGTCCCCATGTGCGGAATCACCGGCTGGGTGTCCTTCCACAGCGACGCCCGTACGCAGACCCCGGTCATCGAGGCCATGACCGCCACTCTCGCCCCGCGCGGGCCCGACGCCGGAGGCGTCTGGCTCGGTGAGCGGGCCGCGATCGGCCACCGGCGGCTGGCCGTGATCGACCTCGAAGGCGGCGTGCAGCCGATGACCGACCGGCCCGACGAGCCGACGGTCGTGCTGAGTCACAGCGGCGAGATCTACAACCACCACCCCCTGCGGGCCGAGTTGCGCAGCAGAGGACATGTCTTCCGCACCCGCAGTGACACCGAGGTGGTGCTGCGCGCCTACGCCGAATGGGGCGAGGCGGCGGCCGAGCACCTGGAGGGCATGTTCGCGTTCGCCGTGTGGGACGAGCGCGAGCAGCGGCTGCTGCTGGTGCGGGACCGGCTCGGCGTCAAGCCCCTCCACTGGGCCGCCGTCGACGGTGGCCTGGCCTTCGCCTCCGAGCCGAAGGCGCTCTTCGCCCACCCGGAGATACGGCCCCGGGTCGACGCGGACGGGCTGCGGGAGGCGTACAGCCTGCTGTTCAACACCGGGCCGACAGTGTGGTCCGGGGTCCGGGAGGTCCAGCCCGGCGGGCTGCTCGTCCTGGACCGGGACGGCATCCGCGAGCGCCGGTACTGGCAGCTGGAGGCCGCGCCCCACACCGACGACCTCGACACGACCGTCGAGCGGATAGGCGGGCTGGTCGGCGCCGCCGCGCGCAGCCAGTTGGAGTCCGACGTCCCGCTGTGCAGCCTGCTCTCCGGAGGGCTCGACTCCACCGTCCTGACCGCCCTGCTCGCAGACGAACTCCGGTCGCGGCAGGGGCCCGAAGCCCGGATCCGCTCCTATGCGGTCGACTACAGCGACCAGGCCGTCGAGTTCACCGGCGACGTCCTGCGCACCGGCCACGACACCCCGTACGCCGTCGAAGCGGGTGCCTTCATCGGCACCGACCACAGCACGGTCGTCCTCGACCCGCGCTCCCTCCTCGACCTAGGGCACCGGACGGCGGTCGTCGCCGCCCGGGACTCGCCGATCGGCGTCGGCGACATGGACACCTCGCTGTATCTGCTGTTCGGCGAGATTCGGCAGCACTCCACCGTCGCCCTGTCCGGAGAGGCCGCCGACGAGGTCTTCGGCGGCTACCCCTGGTTCCACAGTCCCAGGGCGCTGGCCGCCGGCACCTTCCCCTGGCTGCTGGTGACGGGCGACGAGGCCGCGATGCCGCTCAACCCCGAACTCGACCTGCGCATCGCCGAGTTCCGTGACGACACCTACCGCACCGCGCTGGCCGCCGTACCCCACCTGGACGAGGAGACCCCCGCCGAACACCGGCAGCGCGAGCTGCAGCACCTGTCCCTGACCCGCTGGCTGCGCCAACTCCTGTACCGCAAGGACCGGTTGAGCATGGCCCAGGGCCTGGAGGTGCGGGTGCCGTACTGCGACCACCGGCTCGTCGAGTACGCCTTCACCACACCGTGGGCCCTGAAGAGCCACGACGGCAGGGAGAAGAGCCTGCTGCGCGCAGCGGGAGCCGGCCTCGCCCCGGACTCGGTGCTCCACCGCCCCAAGAACCACTATCCGGCCACCCACCACCCCGACTACAACCGCGGCCTGCAGCAGCTGGCCCGCGACGCCCTCGCCGCCGAGCAGGTCCGCGCCCTCACCGACGAGACCCGCCTCGAGCCGTGCCTGGACACACCGCCCGACCGCCTGGAGTGGGGCCACCGACTGCGCCTGGAACGCGTCGTCGACCTCGCCCTCTGGCTGGACCACCACCGCCCCGAACTCGCCCTCTGAGGAACGCCCATGACGACACTGCCCGGCCCGGTCCCGCTGATGGGCTGCCCCTACAAGAGCAACCCCTACCCCCTCTACGAGCAGATGCGCGAGGCCGGCCCGGTCCACCGCGTCCTCTTCCCCAGCGGCGTACAGGCCTGGCTGGTGACCGGCTACGACGCCGCCCACTCCGCCCTCGCCGACGACCGGCTCGGCAAGAACCACGACCGGGGCAACGACCGCTGGCGCGCCCGCGCCTCGATCATGCCCGAGCCGCAGCACTCTCGGCTCCAGGTCCATCTCCTTCACCAGGACCCGCCCGAGCACACCCGCATGCGGCGCCTCGTCACCGACGCCTTCACTCCGCGCCGCATCGAGAGCCTGCGCCCCCGGCTCCAGGAACTGGCCGACGCACTCGTGGACGCGCTGCCCGAGACCGGCCCCGCCGACCTCGTCAGCGGATTCGCCGCGTCCTTCGCCTTCCAGGTCCTCGCCGAAGTCATCGGTCTACCGGCCGAGTTGGCCGACCGCTTCGACCGCGACTGGGGCAAGGTCGTCCAGCCGGTCGGACCCACCGACCCCGGGCGGCCCGCGTACGAGGCCCGGCTGCACGGCCTGCAGAGCTATATCGCCGACGTCGTGGCCCACAAGCGCGACCACCAGGACGACGACCTGCTCAGCCGCCTCGTCGTGGCCCGGGACCGGGGCGAACTGTCCCAGGAGGAGCTGGACTCCATGATCTTCCAGCTCCTCGTGGCCGGCCAGGAACCGGTCACCAACCAGATCACCACCGCCCTCATCGCCCTCCTCCGCCGCCCGGACCAGCTCGCCCGCCTGCGCGACACCCCGGACCTGCTGCCCCGCGCGGTCGAGGAACTCCTGCGCCACGACAGCGCCTTCGAGCTGACCACCTGGCGCTTCTTCGACGAGGACAGCGACCTGCACGGCACCACCATCCCGGCCGGCGACTCCGTGATCGTCTCCCTGTGCGCCGCCAACCGCGACCCGCGCCGCTTCCCCGCCCCCGACACCCTCGACCTCGACCGCAGCCCCAACCCCCACCTCGCCTTCGGCCACGGCATCCACTTCTGCCCCGGCGCCGCCCTCGCCCGCGCCGAACTTCAGATCGCCCTCGGCGCACTGCTCGCCCGGCTGCCCGGCCTGCACCTCGCCGTCGCCGACGAGGACCTCGACTGGATCCCGGCCGTCCTCGGCCGCGGCACCCACCACCTGCCCGTCGGCTACGACCGACGCCGCTGACCGAGACCCGCCCTCGCAAGGAGCGACATGCTGCTGACGACCGCCTCGCCCACGCGCATCAGCACCGACATCCTGAACCTGCTGCTGCCCTACCACCGCACCACCGACCGCGCCCCCGCCCCCGCCGCGGCGTTCGCGCACCAGCGGCGCCGGATCGCCGGCTTCGTACGCGACGGCGCACCGGTGGAGTTCACCCTGCCCGGCTTCCCCTGCAAGTCACCCAACCCGGCCAAGGTCCTCGGCCACCTGCCCGACCAGGCGGAGCGGCTGTCCCTGCGGTTCCTGAACGCCCTGTGCGCCGAGATCGAACGGATCCACCCGCCCGGCGCCCGGGTGGTCATCTGCTCCGACGGCCATGTCTTCGGCGATCTCGTCCGGGTGCCCGACCGGCACATCGACGCCTACGCCGACGAACTGCGCATCCTCATCGGCGACTTGGCCCCCGTCAGACTGTCGGTCTTCGACCTCCGGGACGTCTACGGCCCTCTTGCGTACGACGCGAAACGCGCCCACGTGCAGGACCGGTACGCCCCGACGGCCGAGGCCCTACGCGCCCTGGTCCGGTCCGACGACGCCACCCGCGCCCTCTACCGCGGCATCACCCGCTTCCTTGTCGAGGACACCGCCGACTTCCCCGGCACGCGCTCCGCCCTCCAACGGGAGTGCCGTCAGCGGGCCTACGGCGTCATCCGGCGCAGCCGCGCCTGGGGCGCCCTGATCGCCGAGCACCACCCCCGTGCCGTCCGGCTGTCCATCCACCCCCAGCCCGTCGGCGATGCCAAGTTCGGCATCCGCCTGCTCGACGCCCCGGACGCCTGGACCACCCCGTGGCACTCGGCCGCCCTCCGCCGCACCGACGGCACCTGGACCCTGATGCCCCGTGAGCGGGCCGCCCGGCTGGGCCGTCTGGTCGACCACGACGACAGACCGAGCCATTTCGAGCAGCACCGATCGCACGTTCCGTAACGTGGGGATCATGACCGGCGAGAGAGATCTGCAGAAGCTGCTGAGCGGAATGCGTCCGGAGCTGAACCCGGGCCGCTACGTGTTCACCACCGTCGAGGGCAATGTGCCCTCCGGCATCACCCCTGTGGTCACGGTCGCCGAGCACGAGGGCCTGACCCTGGTGGCGCGGCTCGACGAGGCGGACGCGGCGGGGCTGGGGTACGACTACGTGGCCGCCTGGATCACCTTGCGCGTCCACTCGGCACTGGAGGCGGTGGGGCTGACCGCAGCGGTCGCGCGGGAACTCGCCGACGCCGGGCTGAGCTGCAACGTGGTCGCCGGGTTCCACCACGACCACCTCTTCGTGCCGTACGAGCACGCTCACCAGGCGGTGGCCGTCCTGGAGAGTCTGGCCCGGCGCTCCGCCTGATCCGGCACCGGGGCACGGGGGTTGTCCCGACCCTCGATGCACCGGCTCGCCGGATGGAGCGGGTGCCGCGCCGTCGGCCACGGTGGAGGAGCCCAAAGGCACACACCGGAAGGACACATCGTGCGCATCGTCACGGCCACCGTCGTCGCCCTCACCCTCACCGCGGCTGCCGCCCCGGCCGCCGTGGGCGCTGCGCCGCCGAGCACCGACGGTGTGTGGCGCATGGACGGCTACGGCACCGTCCTCGCCCTCGGCGGGGGATCCCTCCAGGAGTACCAGACCACCTCCGCCGGCTGCGTGAAGGGTGACGCCTCACGGCAGACGGGACCCGGTACCTACACGACGACGGACGGCAGCGTCCTGACCGTACGGACCGGGTACGACCGGGACCATGCCGTGTACTCCGCGGACAGCTCGGTGGGCCACCGGGGGCTGCGCCGGATCGCCGCGCTGCCGGCCGACTGCACCCGCGCCCTGCCGAACGATCCCCGCACCGCGTTCGACGTCTTCTGGCAGACCTTCGAGGAGAACTACCCGTTCTTCGCCGCGAAGGGCGTCGACTGGCACACCGTTCGGGACCGGTACCGGCCGCAGGTGCACAAGGACACCACCAGGACGGAACTCTTCGACATCTTCAGCCGGATGGTGCGGCCGCTGCACGACGCCCATGTCGCGGTCAAGGACGGTGACCGCGTCTTCTACGAGGTCCGGCCGGGCACCGAGGTGCCGAGCGAGGAACTGGACGCCAAGGTGAAGAAGTTCATCGTCGCCCGCGACCTCGAGCACGCCTCGTACCGGCAGGACTTCGGCAACGGCCGTATCACCTACGCCGACCTGCCCGGCGGCCAGGGCTACCTGCGGATCTCCGGCTTCGGTGGATACGCCGGCGAGGGCGCCCCGTACAGCGCGGAGCAGGCGGAACTCGACCGGGCGCTGAACACGATCCTGACCCCCGGACGGGTGCAACGCCTGAGGGGGCTGATCATCGACCTGCGCATCAACGGCGGCGGTGCCGACACCCTGGGCATCCGCATCGCCGAGCGCCTGACCGACACCCCCTACCTCGCGTACTCCAAGCGGGCCCGCAACGACCCGGCCGACCCGACCCGGCACACCCGCCCGGAACCCGTTCCCGTCGTCCCGGCCGACGCGCCCCGCTACACCGGCCCCGTCGCCGTACTCACCGGCGGTTCGACGGTGAGCGCGGGCGAGACCTTCACCCAGGCACTCCTGGACCGGCCCGGCCGGACCGTGCGCATCGGGCAGGCCACGCAGGGCGTCTTCTCGGACGTGATGCTGCGCCGGCTCCCCGACGGCATGCTCTTCGTCCTGCCGAACGAGGAGTATCTGACCCGCACCGGCCGCACCTTCGACGGCACGGGCATCCCGCCGCAGCTGTCCGAACCGGTCTTCACGAAGGAGGAGTTCGACCAGGGCCGCGACTCCGCCTTCGACCGAGCGGTGCGCACCCTCCCGGCCGCCTGAGCGGGGGTCAGGCCGTCTCACCGGGCCGGGCCGCCGCGGCCAGGCCCGGCTGGAGGCGGTGGGCCGCGTTGAGGTGGTCGGCGGTCCAGATGACACGTACGGCCGTGTCGGAGGCCCGCCCGTCGTCGTCCCGCAGATCGCGGCGGACCGAGTCGACCAGGCTCGCCTCGGCCGCAGGGTTGCGTGGCAGCGGATCCCGGACGGCGGAGTGACCGGCCAGGCTCACGGCCAGATCCCGGTACCAGCCGGCCACCCGGCCCGCGGTATCCAGCAGCACCACGCGCGCCTCGGCGCGGTCCGTGCCGGCGTGCAGCTCGCTCGCGCGCTGCCACAGCCCGAGCACCGCGTCCGCGGCGAGCCGGAGCCCCACGATGCCGGTGACCAGGGTCGTCAGGTCCGCCAAGGAGACGGGCTTCGCGCCGCGTTCGGCGAGGAAGCTGCGGAAGGCGTCGTCGAGCCTGCGCGCGGCGGCCGCCGCCTCGAGGCCCTCCTCCAGCGGAGCGTCCGCCGCCGTGGGCCGGACACCGCACCGGCCCACGGCGTACTCGACGGCCCCGGCCAGATAGCGGGCGCTGTCGGTGTACGCCTCGGCCAGCGCCCGGTCCACGGCGGCCGCGGCACCGCGCGGCCAGAAGAACAGTCCGACCAGCACACTCACGGCACAGCCGATCCCGATGTCCTGGACCCGCAGCAGCACGATGTGCCAGTCGGGGTTCTGGCCGATGTTGAACAGGATGACCAGCGTGATCGTGAAGGCCGCCTGACCGGCGGCGAAGGACACGGCGGCCGGGGCGATGCCGGCGATCAGCACGGCGACGGGCAGCAGGAACCACAGCACGGTGCCGTGATGACCGATGAGCTGCAGCAGCCCGGCGCCCAGGACGGAGCCGACGATCGTTCCCCCGAGTGCGCGGATCGCGTTCTGCCCGGTGCTGAGGGCGTTCGAGCGCAGCACCGACAAGGTGCCGAGCAGCACCCAGAACGAGTGCTGCACGCCCGTCAGCACCGCCAGGGTGACCGCGATGCCCAGACCGACCGCGCCGCGGAGACTGTTGTGCAGCCACACGGAGTTGGGCCGCAGGTGGGCGACGGCCCGCTCACGCGCCGCGGCCAGCGGCCGGCCCGGGCCGCCGGGTTCGAGGCCGAGGAGCCGCTCCGGCCAGCTGCGTCGTTCCGCCGCGGCCGCCAGATCCACGTTGCTCGCGATCTGCAGGGTCGCGAACCCCAGTTCCTGGGCGCGGAACGACATGTCCAGGGACTCGAGGAAGGCGCGAACCCCCGGCTCCGTACTCGGACCTGGCAGGTGCACCGGCAGCAGTGCGGTGGCGCTGCGCTCCATCCGGTCCATGGCCGCACGCAGCCGTGCCGTCTCCGCTCGCAGCGCGTCGGGGGAGCCACTCGGCGCGTCCAGCAGATCGGCAGTCCGCTCCAGCACGGACGCGGCTGCCTGCCGCACCACGAGGGCCTGCGGATCGCAGACCGGGTGGCCGCCCGGCGGCGGAGCGCTGTCCGTCACGATCGTGCTGAGCCAGGTCAGTTCGTCGACCAGTCGTACCAGGGCCCGCGAGCCGACGGACAGCCCGGTGGGCCGATAGGGGGTCCCGTCGAATGCGGTGCGCAGGTCGGCCGTGGCGACGGCGGTCTCGTCTGCGGTCTCCCGGCACGTGCGCAGGCTCGGTGCGTCGGCCTCGGCCGCCAGGCGGGACGCGTCGGTGCGCAGCTGTGCGGCGGCCGCCCGGCACACCCGGGACGCGGGCGCGCTGAGCGGGTCCGCGGTGGGGCGCGGCCACAGCAGCGGCACGGCGAGCAGGGCGGCGGCCGAGGCGAGTCCCGCGCCGGCGAGTCGCTCGGGCAGCTGCGACAGCGGCGCGGGCGTGCTCACCGGCAGTACGAAGGCGAGGAGCAGCGCGGTCGAGGCGCCGGCGAGGACGGAGCTGACCACCCCCGAGAACAGCACCACGAAGCCGACCACGACGGTGGCGGTGATCGCCACCCAGCTCTCGCGGGCCGCGAGCGTGCCCAGACAGATGAGCAGCAACCAGGCCGCCGCGAGGCCCACATGGGCGCGCAACCGCTGCACCATGGGCCCGGTGAACTCGACCAGCAGCAGCATGGAGAAGGACCCGAACGCCGCGTAGGTCGCCATCGCCGACGAGTGGAACACCTGCGTGCACAGCGCGAACAGCGCCGGCATGACCAGGGCGGTACGGGCCGCCCTGCGCGTGGCGGCCAGCTCCGGGTCGCGCGAGCGCAGCCACGCCGGGATCCTCGGCCACCACCTCGGCATCGTTCCCGACCCCCTGCGCGCTACCAGGTGACCGGCAGGGTCCTCGGCCCGCGGATGAGTCCCTCACGCTGGAACTCGACCTCGTCGGCGGGTACGGCGAGCCGGACACCGGGGAAGCGGTCGAGCACGGCCTTGATCATGACCTCGGCCTCCATACGGGCCATCAGGGCCGCCAGGCAGTAGTGGGGGCCGTGCCCGAAGGCCAGGTGCCCGGCACCGTCCCGGTCGAAGTCCAGCACGTCCGGTTCGGGGAAGACCGAGGGATCGCGGTTCGCGGCGACGTAGGCGTTGTACACGGCCTCGCCCCTGCGGATGAGGTGGCCGCCGATCTCCACGTCCTCGGTGGCGATGCGGGGAATCCCGACACCGTTGCGGTGGGGGACGAAGCGGAACAGCTCCTCCACGGCTTTGGGCAGCAGTTCCGGAGTGCTGCGCAGCCGGTCGATCTGCTCGGGACGGGTCAGCAGCGCGTACATCATCGAGCCGCTGTTGTTGCGCACCGCGTGACCGCCGCTGACGTAGATGGCCATGGCCAGCGAGATCGCCTCCT
Source organism: Streptomyces sp. NPDC101165 (assembly GCF_044768135.1). Classification (NCBI taxonomy): domain Bacteria; kingdom Bacillati; phylum Actinomycetota; class Actinomycetes; order Kitasatosporales; family Streptomycetaceae; genus Streptomyces; species Streptomyces sp. NPDC101165. The sequence goes on from NZ_JBIWPG010000027.1 coordinate 127,781, forward strand.
CGTCGGTGATCTCACCGGCCTGGACGGCGTGGGCCAGCACTCCCGCCAGGTCGTCGCGGGGTTCGGCGCGGCGGCGTTCGAGCAGGTCGACCACGCGGCCCCTCGTGGTCCGGCGCGCCGCCTGGTTGCGTTCGTCGCCCTTCGGCGCCTTGGACAGGAGGGCTTCGGAGTTCCCTGCCCACTCGTGCCAGTCGTTCTCGTCCGCGCCGAGGAAGCAGCAGACGACGGCGATCGGGAAGGGAGTGTGCAGATGCTCCATCAGATCGCCCGGGGGGCCGGTCTGCTCCATCCCGTCGAGCATGCGGTGGGCGGTGCGCTCCGCCAGCGGACGCAGCCTGGCCATGCCCTTGCCGGTGAACGCCCGGGCCACGACCCTGCGCAGCCGGGTGTGCCGGGGCGGGTCGATGTACTGCAGGCCCGCCGTCTGCGAGGCCACGGCCTGCGGCGCCATGCTGGTCACCGAGCTGCCGACGACCGCCTCACGGGAGAAGCGCGGATCGGACGTGATGAAGCGGACGTCCTCGTAGCGCGTGACCAGCCAGGCGTGCCCGGAGCCGTACGGCAGACTGATCCGGGTGATCGGCTCGTCGCGGAGCATCTCGTCCAGGAAGGGATCCGGGTCCAGGGCAGGAAGGTCGTCGACGGCCCAGTGCCGTACCTGTGGAGGAGGCGACGCGGACGCGGGGTCCAGTTCGAGGGTCATGGCGCATCACTCCTGAATGTCCCGTTTCCCGGGCGCGGAGCCCTGGATGAGCAGCCGCACGTCAACAGGTCCCGCGGGGGCGGCCTGCCACCCTCTGCCCCTTCTCTGTCCTCCCCGTAGCGTGCCGCAGGCGCCGACGGCCCGCACGCCGGAGACGTCCGTCGCAGCATGTTCGCCGGCTCTACTGCGGATGCCACAGGAGTGTGGGCTCCCTCCATGGCCGACGGCGGCATCGGCGGTCACGCCCGCGGCCGACGGCTACTTCCCCGGCTCCTCGCGCCTCAACACCACGCACGGCTGGAACCACGATGCCCAGTTCGTCATCCGGCTGCCCGAGCAGTGGAGATCGTCAGGGAGGCGGTCCTCAGCGGGTGTGAGGTGGCCGGCTCAAGCGCCGGTCGCCCAGCGCACCGCGGCGACCACTCCGAGCAGCAGAGCCGGCCCCACCCACCACCAGCGCATGACCCGACGCACCGGCGGCAGTGCCCACACGGCCACCGCTGCGGCGGCCGCCCCGATGGTCAGGACGCACGACAGAACGATGCCCGCATATGCGTCGTCGTCCCATGGCCCGGAGGGGCGGATGCCGAGGGCTGTCCAGCAGAAGTACGCGGCAATGAGGGTGAGAAGGACCAAGGGCACGGCGAGAACCAGGAGGAGGCAGCCCCGGTCGTCGTCCACGCGGGAAGGATCGTTCATCGGCGCAGCGCACTCCTTGCGTCGTTCAGGTTGTTCATGAAGCCACGCCCGTAGGCCTGGGCGTCGCCGGTACTGAGCCGGCGTCATTTCTGCGGCCGGCACATTGGCGAACTCGCTCTCCGCCTTGAGCTGCGCCAGGTACTCGGAGGCGATGAAGATGTTCTGCGCGGGATCCTGGAGGGGCTCTCATGGTGGTGAGCTCGGCGTCCGGACGGCCCTCCTGAAGGAAGGCGAGGAACGCCGGGCTCGGCACTGGTCAACGACCTCGGGGAGCTCTAAATGGCACCCTCCTGAACGGGATCCCGGGATTCCGGGTGATCTGGATCACCGGCCGGAGTGGCGGCACGCAACGCCGCCTCGACCCGGCGGTTGCTGGTCATGGTCGACGTGACGGCGGTCATGGCGAGGAGGAGGCCGGCGGCGGTGTAGAGCGGGGTGCGTACGTCGTAGGCGGTGGCCAGCCAGCCGCCGAGGAAGGCGCCGAACGGGGCGGCGCACATGGCGAGCATGCGGGAGGTGGAGGCGACCCGGCCCATCAGGTGGGCGGGGACGATCGCCTGTCGGAGGGAGGGGCCGAGCACCATCGTGGCGCCCATGCCCGCTCCGCAGACTGCGAGCGCGAGCCCGGCGACGTACGGGTTCGGGGCGACGGCAAGGCCCAGGATGGCGAGTCCCTCGACTGCGGCCGTGCAGGTCAGTGCGGTGCCGGTGCCGAGCCGTCGGCCGAGGAAGGAGGCGATGCCCGCCCCGAGCAGACCGCCGGTGGCCTCCGTCGTGAGGAGCAGGCCGAAGCCGAAGGTGTCGATGCCGAGACGATCGTGCGCGAAGAGGGCGAGTACGGTCTCCACAGCGAGGAAGGCGATGTTCCCGACCGCCGGACGCAGCGCGAGCCCGAGCAGCAACTGATCCCGGAATACGTACGAGGCACCGGCCCGTGCCTGCCGCAGCAGCGACTCACGAGCCTGCGGTACGGGCCGGGGTGCGGCAGGCAGCGACCGTACGAGCAGTGCGGAGAGCGCGAACGACACCGCGTCGGCGAGCAGCGGAAACGCCCGCCCGAGCGCGAGCAGGGCACTGCCCGCAGGCGGCCCCGCGAAGCCGGACGCTGCGGTCTGGGTGCCGCGCAGGCGGGAGTTGGCGCGCTCCAGGAGCGCGGGGGCGCGGCCGAGCAGATCCGGCAGATAGGCCGTGGCGGCCGTGTCGAAGAAGAGTCCGCCGAGGCCGAGCAGGAAGGCGACGGCCGCGAGCAGGGGAATGCTCAGCACGTCGAGCGCGGCCGCTGCCGCCGGTATCGCGAGCAGCACCGCACGCGCCGCGTCCGTGACCCACATCGTGCGCCGACGGTCCCAGCGGTCCACCAGCGCACCGCCGAGCACCCCGAAGAGCACCCACGGCAGCGTTCCGGCGGCCGTGACGACGGCGAGCGCCATCGGATCCCGCGTCAGCGTCAACGCGAGCAGCGGCAGCGCGGCATGAGTCACCCCGTCACCGAGCGAGGACACCGTCTGCGCAGTCCACAGCCGTCCGAACCCGGTCGGCAACTTCCGAACGTCTGAAGTCACTTGGCGTCCCCTTCGGCCTGCTCGCGCCGTGCCGGGTGGAACAGTGCGAAGACGAGTGAGGCGTCCGGCAGCGACGGATCGGACAGCTCCCGGTACTCGTCCGCCAGGGCCTGCAGTCGCGCCCCCAGCTCTGCGAACTGCTCCTCGGTGAGCCGCAGATGCGCCATCCGTACGTGCCGCTCGCCGTCCGCCGGCGCTGCCTCCAGGTCCGCCACCGCGTGCCGCATCAGCACATCCGGCCCTCCCTCGCCCGGATCCGGCAGCACGATTGATCGCGCGGCCATCGCGTAGTACCGCTCGGTGACCCCCCGGACCTTCCGCGTTCGCACCACCTTCACCAGGCCGGCCCGTTCGAGCAGCCGTACGTGGTAGCTGGAACTCCCCTTCGCGAGGCCCACTCGCTCGGCGATCTGCGTGATGGTGGCGGGCTCGAAGCGGAGCACGGCCATGATCCGGTGACGCGTGAGATTGGAGACGGCGCGTAGCTGCTCGTCAGTGGTGACGTGAAACGTCTCGGGAAGATCATCGGTAGGCATGCCCACAATGGTCAACGATTCTTGACCATTGAGCAAGGGAATTTCGCGCGGACTCCCAGAATGTGCTGTCCGGCGCGCGAGACCTTCTGCCGGAGCCCCCTCCACCCGTGCCGATCCGGGGAGCTGTCGAGAAGTCCGGCAAGGACGCGCTCCGTCCCGAGCTGAAGGCGTGCCACGCGTTCCTCGACGCGGGCGACACGCTCGTGGTCACCTCGTTCGGCCGCTACGGCCGCAGCCTCCAGGACCTCATCGACATGGTCGCCGAACTGCGCGAGCGCGGCGTCGGCTTCACCTCGCTGCACGAGAACCTGGACACCACCACGCCCGGCGGACGGCTCGTCTTCCACGTCTTCGCCGCGCTCGCGGAGTTCATCCGCGAACTCATCGTCATCGGCACCAAGGAGGGCCTCGCCGCGGCCCGTGCGCGGGTCGAGTCGGCGGACGCCCCACGGTCGCCACTGAGGAGATCGTCCGCGCGGCCCGTGACCTGCTGCCCGACCCGGACCGCTCGATCAACCTCGATCGACAATCTGCTGGGCGTCTCCCCGGGCACGTCCTACAACCACGTCCCGGACCTGCGCGAGCTCCGCGCCGGGGCCCTGCCGCGTCAGCTCGAAGCGCCTGCGAAGCAGGCGGATCTGAGCAAGATCAATCTCAGTGGCACCATCTGTGCCTCAACTACTTACACCCGCTCACCCGGCCGGTGATCACACTGCACAGACCCCTGGACGCGCTGCTGCTCATCGCGGTCCAGTCCGACGTCCACGCGCGGACGATCGCCGAGGAGGGGCGGTCCGGGCTGCACCGGTACTACCGGATCGAGGGCGGCACCCACGGCGACAGCCGCAACGACACCTTCCCGGACCGGCTGCTGCCGGTCCTGCCCTGCTACCGCACCGCCTTCACCGCGCTGACGGCCTGGGGGGAGCGGGGCGGGGTGCCGCCGCCGAGCGGCACCGTTCCCCGGCCGGGCTACGGCGATCCGGTCAACACCGGCTCACTCACCTGACCTCGGTCGGGCCAGGGTGTCGGCCTGCGCCAGGATCTCCCCGGCGATCGCGAGCGCCTCGGCGCGGTCCTCGGGGACGACGCCGATCCGGGTGCGCCGGTCCAGCAGGTCCGCCGCGTCGAGTGCGCCCTCGTGCCGGGCGGCCCACACGAGTTCGGCCCGGGTGACCGGATGCCCCGGCAGCACCGGTTCGGCCAGGGCCGGATCCCGTTCCATGAGGGCGTGGACGGCCGGGGCCTCGGTGCCGTAGCGGCGGACCAGACGGCGGGGTGCGGGCACGGCGCGCAGCCGGTCGGGTGCTGTGGCGCCGACCAGCGGCAGGCCGGCGGTGGGGGAGGGGTGCACGGGCAGGCCACGGGCCTCGACCGCGGCGTCCACGGCGTCCTGCGCCATCCGGCGGTAGGTGGTGAGCTTCCCGCCCACGATGGTGGTCACCCCGTCGGGCGAGGTCAGCACCGCGTGCCGGCGGGAGATGTCGGAGGTGCGGGCCGGTGCGTCACCCGGGCCGTCGTGACCGCTGGTGTCCAGCAGGGGGCGCAGCCCGGCGAAGGCGCCGACGACCTCGTCCCGGCGTACCGGCGTGTCCAGTACGGACCCGAGCACGTCCAGCAGGAAGCCGATGTCGGTCTCGGGGACCTCCGGCACGTCGGGGATCGGGCCGTCGACCGGCTCGTCGGTGAGTCCGACGTAGACCCGGCCGTCCCCCTGGGGCAGCACCAGGACGAAGCGGCTGGTCTCGCCGGGGATCGGGAGGTGCAGTCCGGCCGGCAGGGCGCCGAGCCGCTCCGAGCGCAGAACCAGGTGGGTGCCGCGGGAGGGCCGGATCCGTATCCCCTCGACCAGGTCGCCCGCCCACACCCCGGTGGCGTTGATCACGGCGCGGGCGCGGATCTCGCCCTCCTCGCCGGTGAGTTCGTCGCGGATGCGGGCGCCGGTCCCGGTCGACTCCAGCACCCTGACCCGGGTCAGTACCCGGGCGCCGCGCATGGCGGCGGTGCGCGCCAGCGCGGTCACCAGCCGGGCGTCGTCGGTGACCTTCCCGTCCCAGGACAGCAGTCCGCCGCGCAGGTCGGCCGGACGCACCGAGGGCGCCAGGTGCCGGGCCTCCGTCGCCGACAGCCGGCGCGGGGCGGGCAGCACCTGCCGCGGGGTCCGGGCGGCCAGCCGCAGTACGTCGCCGGCCCGGAACCCGGCCCAGGCCAGCGAGGCCTGCGCCCGCGACACCAGCGGGGTGAGCGGCAGCACGAACGGCTGGGCGGCGACCAGGTGCGGGGCGGTGCGGGTCATCAGAACACCGCGCTCGACGGCGCTTTCATGGGCGACGTCGAACTGTGCGGAGGCCAGATAGCGCAGCCCGCCGTGGATGAGCTTGGAACTCCAGCGGGAGGTGCCGAAGGCCAGGTCGTGCGCGTCGACCGCGACGACGTCAAGACCGCGGGCGGCCGCGTCCAGGGCGGCTCCGGCCCCCGTGGCGCCGAGCCCGACGACCAGCACGTCGGCGACCCTGCCGTCGGTGGCCTCGGCCAGTTCCCGGGTCCGCCGGCCCGCGCTGAGGGACGAGCCTCGTACGGCCTCGTTGTGGCTCATGGCGTCAGGGTCCTCTCCAGAAGGGTGCGCAGCTCGCCCCGCAGGGCGGCGGAGTCGAGGTCGGGGTCGTCCTCGTCGGTCATCGTGCGCAGGGACAGGGCGAAGGACTGCACGATCAGCAGCAGGCCCCGGGCCTGCCGCTCGACGTGAGCGGTGCGTACCGATCCGTCCGCGTGGCCCTCGCGCAGCGCGCCGGCCAGCAGCTCCAGCAGCGCCTCCTGGCTCGCCCCGCGCCGGTCGAGCACGTAGGGGAGCAGCAGTTCGGGATCGACGTCGACGATCTTGCGGAAGAGCGGGTGGGCGCGGAACGCCTCCACCCCCGCCACCAGACCCGCCACGATCCGGCCGCGCGTGTCGGTGCCGGGGGTGGGCTCCGGTATCGCACGGGTGGCCACGTCGATCCACTCACGGGTCATCAGATCGCCCACCAGCGTGCGCAGGTCGGGCCAGCGCCGGTACAGCGTCATCCGCGAGACGCCGGCGCGGCGGGCCACGTCGGCGAGGGTGGTGCGGCGGACCCCGACGGCCAGCACACAGTCGCGCACCGCGTCGAGCACGTGATCATTGTCCGAACCGTTGTGACGAATAGGCGTCATGTGTCACAGTGTAACGCCCCGGGGGCCTGGCGGAGACGCCGCCGCGCGAACCGAGCACACCGATCTGTGAGGACGACCCTTCGATGGACATGCTGTGGAACGGCTGGGGCGACCCGGCCAAGGCGGCACCGCTGCCCGACTCGGTGACCGGACTGCTGCGCGACCTGCTCGGCGTCAAACCGCGCACCACGCCGGCGCTCGTCCTGGAGGACATCGACCTGCCCGCGCCCACGGCCGACCCGGCTGCGCTGAAGGGGCTCGCCCAGGCCGTCGGCGGCGAGGAGCACGTCCGCACGGACGCCGAGAGCCGCATCCGGCACACCCGCGGCAAGTCCACCCCCGACCTGCTGCGGCTGCGCGCCGGCGACGTCTCCGACGTCCCGCAGGCCGTGGTCCTGCCCGCGACCCACGACGAAGTCCTCGCCGTACTGCGGGCCTGCGCCGCGCACGGCCTGGCCGTCGTCCCGTTCGGCGGCGGCACCTCCGTCGTCGGCGGCCTGGCTCCCGAGCGGCGCGCCTTCGTCGCCCTGGATCTGCGCCGCATGAACCGCCTGCAACTCCTGGACCGGGTCTCCCGCACCGCCGTGCTCCAGCCCGGTCTACGCGCCCCCGAGGCCGAGGCCCTGCTCAACGAAGAGGGCTTCACCCTCGGCCACTTCCCGCAGTCCTTCGAGTGGGCCACCATCGGCGGCTTCGCCGCCGCCCGCTCCAGCGGACAGGCCTCCGCCGGATACGGCCGCTTCGACGAGATGGTGCTCGGCCTCACCCTCGCCACCCCCGAGGGAACCGTGGAGGCGGGCCGTGCCCCCCGCTCCGCCGCCGGACCCGACCTGCGCCAGCTGATCCTCGGCTCCGAGGGCGCCTTCGGCGTCATCACCTCCGTTCTCGTACGGATCCGCCCGCTGCCCGAGGTGCGTGTCTACGAGGGCTGGCGGTTCGCCTCCTTCGAGGAGGGAGCGGCGGCCCTGCGCCGGCTCGCCCAGGACGGACCCCGGCCGACCGTGCTGCGCCTGTCCGACGAGACCGAGACGCTCATCGGCCTCGCCCAGCCGGACGCCATCGGCGCCGGCCTGGACAGCAATGCCGGATGCATGGCGATCACCGGCTACGAGGGCACGGCCGAGGACACGGCCCAGCGCCGTGAGCAGGCGGCGGCCGTCCTCCGGGACGCCGGCGGCACCCTGGTCGGATCCGAACCGGGCGAACGCTGGGCCCACGGCCGCTACTCCGCGCCCTACCTGCGCGACTCCCTGCTCGATGCGGGAGCCTTCGCCGAGACGCTGGAGACCGCCGCCTTCTGGTCCCGGATCCCCGACCTGTACGCCGCGGTCCGCTCCGCCCTGACCGACACCCTCACCGAGGCCGGCACCCCGCCCCTGGTGATGTGCCACATCTCCCACGTGTACGAGAACGGCGCCTCCCTGTACTTCACGGTCGTGAGCGCCCAGGGTGAGGACCCCGTCGCGCACTGGACGCGCGCCAAGCACGCCGCCAACGACGCCCTGCTCGCCGCCGGGGGCACCATCAGCCACCATCACGGGGTGGGCACCGACCACCGCGACTGGTATGTCAGGGAGGCCGGACCCCTGGCCGTCGAGGCCCTGCGCGCCGTCAAGCGCCGCCTCGACCCCGAGGGACTCCTCAACCCGGGCGTCCTGCTGCCCACCGACTGATCCGCCCCACCCAGCCCGTCACTCTCGTCATCGCCCGGAGGCCCACCGATGCGACAGTTCACCGCCGTCGTCAACCCGACAGCGGGCGACTCGACCGGGGCGGCATCGCTGCTCCAACTGGCCCGACTGCTCCGCGAGGCCGGGGCCGAGCTGGAGACGGAGTACAGCCACAGCCTCGCCCACGCCCAGGACATCGCCCGGCAGGCCGGGGAGCGCGGCCGGGTGGTCCTGGCGGTCGGCGGCGACGGCATGGCCGGCGGCATCGGCGGAGCGCTCAGCGGCACGGGTACGGTCCTGGGCCTCGTACCCGCCGGGCGGGGCAACGACTTCGCCCGGGCGCTGAACCTGCCGTCCGACCCGGCCGGGCTCGCCGACATCCTCCTGCACGCCGAGCCCAGCCCTGTCGACACCATCGAGGTGGAGTCGGCCGTGCACCATCGCACCGTGGTCCTCGGCAGCGTCTACGCCGGGGTCGACGCGCTGGCCAACCGGCACGCCAACGAGGCCCGGCTGCTGCGCGGGTCCGCCTCGTACTACGCGGGCGGCCTGCGCGCGGTGACCACCTGGCGGCCGGCGGACTACCGCGTCACCGTCGACGGCGAGGAGCACGCCCACCGCGGCTACACCGTCGTGGCCGCCAACTCCCCCTACTACGGCTCCGGTCGGCTCATCGCCCCCGGCGCCCGGGTCGACGACGGACTGCTGGACATCGTCATGATCCGCGAGGCGCCGCGCCGGTTGTTCTTCGCCCTCATGAACGAGCTGAAGACCGGCGGCCACGTCCACCGCCCCGAGGTACGGGTCCTGCACGGAAAGGAGATCCGCATCGAGGCCACCCGTCCCGTCCCCTACGGAGCCGACGGCGAGGTGGAGGCCACGCTGCCGGTGACGGTGCGGGTACGGCCCGCGGACCTGCCGGTGCTCTGGCGCCCGGCCGCCGCGGACCGCCCCTGACCTCTCAGCGGTCCTGGGACAGGGCCAGGAGTTCGGCTCCGCGTCAGGACGGGGCGAGAACGCAGAACTCGTGGCCCTCCGGGTCGGCCAGGCACGTCCACGGGACGTCGCCCTGGCCGAGGTCGAGGTCGGTGGCGCCGAGAGCCCGCAGCCGGGCCACCTCCGCTGCTCTGTCGTCACCGGGGTACGGCAGCAGGTCGAGATGGACGCGGTCCGGCACGGTCTTCACGTCGTGCGTGCGGAGGAACTCGAGATACGGGCCGACACCCTTGGCAGAGCGCAACACCGCCTGTTCATCGGTCACCTCGTGCAGGGTCCAGTCCGTCGCCTCGTCCCAGAACCGGGCCATGGCCCGCGGATCCGCGCAGTCGACCACCACCGCGGCGATCGGCCCGGTGTCCCGGTAGATCTCCCGAGGCTCCAGCACGCAGAACTCGTTGCCCTCGGGGTCGGCGAGCACCGTCCACGGCACTTCGCCCTGGCCCACGTGGGCGGGCGTCGCACCGAGAGCCTCAAGGCGCGCGACCAACTCCGCCTGATGCGCCGCAGAGGTGGTGGCGAGATCGAGGTGCACACGGTTCTTTGTCGTTGTCCTGGGTTCCGGGACGGGAACGACGTCGATGCCGACGGCGACCGGGTCCGGCCAGACGAGGCCACCGGGGGGTCCGACGTAGGTGGTCACGCCGGGGCTGTAGGCGCTCCAGCCGAGCGCCTCCGCCCAGAACCGGCCGACCGCCGAGTGATCAAGAGCCTTGATGTTCACCATCACAGGTCGCAGCGCCATGCCGGCGATCCTATGCGCCCGCTCTGCAACGACATCCGCAGGTACCGGCGCCGAACAGGGATCAACTTGCTGACCAACCCAATGGTCAGCCGTCTCGCTTGGCAGTCAGCCGTTCAGTGTTCGTCGCCGGCACCGGCTGCGGCTGGCGGCAGCTCCCGCTCGCGGTCGGCATCTCCGGAGCGAACCTCCACGACAGCCTGGCCCACGAACCGCTCCTCGCGTCGCTTCTGTCCATTCGCTCATGCCGTGGGACCCGTCGCCGCAAGGCGGCCAAGCTCCACGGTGACAAGGCCTGCGACCACCGCTTCGACCGGCTCAACCGGTACGAACGCCGGTGTGCTCCCGATCAACTGGTACGTACAGACTGGCCTCGACGCAATCCCCGACCTCGACACCATCCCTGTCGTCGGCATCTGTCCGCCCCTCGACGACTGCCGCTTCGACGCATCCGCCTTCTCCGCAGGCAGGAAACGGGCGTTGGCCGGCCCGAATCGCGGGTGCCGCGGAGCGAGACGCACCTCCGGCGGCCACCGGCACACCAACGGCGACGACCGAGCCGATGTCGCGGCGTCCGTGTACGTCGGGCCGCGCGCGGCCGTCTTCGGCTCCTCGACCGTGACCGGCAACGTCCGCATCGAGGATCTGTCGTGGGTCAATTCCGGAGCCACGATCAGCGGCAACGGCGTCGTCAAGGACAGCGCCGATGTCCAGGGCGGCGAGAGTGACGTCAACCCGGTGTACGGCGCTTTCACGGACCAGGAACGCGCGATCACCATCTGAGCCCTCGGCGACAAACCTCACCATGGACGCTCATGTGCCCATAACTTCCGGGTAATTGCGTCGTTTCAGGTCAAGATCATCCCGCTGAGGCCAGTGAGGTGTGGCATGGCTCACATCACCTCGTCCACCCGTGATGATCACGGATCGGAATGCGCTTTCGAGATGGGTCACCTGTGTGACAGGTGAGCCTGACGTGACGTTACTTCTATGGCCGATCCCGGCCGATTGTGGGGGTGGACTCTCCGTGAGTCGTCGTACAGCGCATGCGTACAGACCGTTCAACCTCAAACGGCGGGCATGGCTGACACTTGGTGCGGTGGTCCTGGGCGGCGGGGGAGTGGTCTCCTACGCGGTGGCCAGCCCCTCCCACGACTCGGATGGCGCCGGCCGGGCCAAGCGGCCGGTGAAGGTCTATGACCTGGCGCTGAAGGGCACTGCGAACGGCAAGCGCGAGCTGCCCCGCACCGACACCGCGCAGTTCTCGATGCTCGGTGTGTCCTGGACCGGCGCCGCCAAGCGGCTCGACGGCACGGCCCAGGTACGCACCCGCAGCCGCGAGACCGGGGACTGGAGCGCCTGGCGCGACCTCGAGGTGAACGTCGACCCGCTGGAGCGTCCCGACGCCGATGTCCGCGGTGCCTCCGAGCCGCTGTGGGTCGGCTCCTCCGACGGCGTCCAGGCGCAGGTCGTCCACAAGGACGGCTCCACCGCCCCGCTGCCGAAGGGCCTGCAGGTCAACCTGGTCGATCCGGGCGTGGTGACCGACGCCGAGACCAAGTCCGGTGCGGGCGACGCCCATCCGGCCGCCTTCGCCACCGAGACGACGTCGCCCTCGGAGAGCCCGACCGAGTCCCCCTCGGAGAGCCCGACCGACTCCCCCTCGCAGAGCCCCACCGAATCAGCCTCGGAGAGCCCGACGGAGTCGCCCTCGGCGAGCCAGACCGAATCCCCGTCCGCGAGCCCGTCGGCCACCACGCCGACGGCGCCGCCGTCCACCGTGCCCGAACCGCCGATCACCTCCCGGGCCGACTGGGGCGCCGACGAGTCGATCAGCCCCGACGCGCCGGAGTACAACGCAGACGTCAAGGCCGTCTTCGTCCACCACACGGATGGCAGCAACGACTACTCCTGCACCGACTCGGCGTCGATCGTGCGGAGCATCTACGCGTACCACGTGCAGGTCAACGGCTGGAAGGACATCGGCTACAACTTCCTCGTCGACAAGTGCGGCACCGTCTTCGAGGGCCGCAAGGGCGGTGTCGACCTGCCGGTGCTCGGTGCCCACACCTACGGCTGGAACCGTGAGGCCGCGGGCATCGCGGTGCTCGGCGACTACACCACCACCGGCGCCACCGACGCCGCGCTGGCCTCGATCGCCCGCGTGGCCGCGTGGAAGCTCGGCCAGTACGGCCTCGCCCCCGACGGGACCGCCCAGCTGACGGCCGGTGCCACCCAGACCAACTACTTCGCCACGAAGTTCACCGCGGGCAGCACGTACACCTTCCAGCGAATCTCCGGGCACCGCGACGGCTACAACACCCAGTGCCCGGGCAGCTCCCTCTACGCCCAGCTGCCCACCATCCGCTCCTGGGCGGCCGGCCCGGTGCAGGGCCTGAAGGTCACCTCGGTCGACAAGGCGGGCCTCTCCGGCTCGACCTACTACACCAAGGGCGCCGTCACGCTGCACTGGACGACCACCACGCCGGGCTCGCTCATCTCCAAGTTCGAGCTGCTGGTCGACGGCAAGACCGCCGCCGGCGTGTCCGGTAACGCCACCTCGGCCGGCGCCACACTGGCCGCGGGCACGCACACCGTCGCCGTCCGGGCCGTCCACCAGTCCGGAAAGTCCACGACGAGCGCCGCGCTCAAGGTCGTGGCCGAGACGACCGCACCGAACTTCACCACCGCCCCGAAGCTCTCCCTGCGCACCGGCACGGTCAGCACCGGCGCGGTCCCGGTCACCCTCGGCTGGAAGGCCGCCGATGAGACCGCACTGCGCCGGGTGGACCTGCTGTCCCCGACGACGGCTACCTTCGGCCCGACCACCACCAGCTCCAACCGCACGGCCGCGTCCGGCACCGCCGCCACCTGGTCGATGCGCGCCTACGACTACGCCGGCAACTCCCGCACCTCCTCGCCCTCCTTCACCCCGGTGATCCTGCAGGAGACCTCCGCCACCAAGTCCGGCAGCTGGACGGCCCGTTCGTCCACCAGCTACCTCGGCGGCAAGTCGTACTCCAGCGGCTCCAAGAGCGCCGCCCTCACCTGGACCTTCACCGGCCGCTCCGCCGCCTGGGTGGTCTCCCGCGCCTCCACCTCCGGGCAGGCGGACGTCTACGTGGACGGCACGAAGACGGCCACGATCGACCTGAAGTCCACCACCACCCAGTACCGCCAGGCCATCTGGACCAAGACCTGGTCCAGCAGCTCCCAGCACACCGTCAAGATCGTCGTGGTCGGCACCAGCGGCCGTCCGACCGTCACCACGGACGGTCTGGTGTACATCAAGTAACCGCACACGCAGCCCTCGTCCGCCCAGGGGGAACCCTGGGCGGACCCCTACACTGGGTGCCCGCATGTGCGTGAACGGTGAGTGGGCGGGGGCAGGAGAGGTCTGTGGCGGAGAACGGCGGCTTCGAGGATCCGTCGGCCGAGGTGCTGGCGGCGGCGGCCGTGACCTTCGGGCTGCTCGCCTCGTCGGCCCGGCTGCACCTGATGTGGGCGCTGGCGCAGGGCGAGAGCGATGTGACGCACCTCGCCGACCGGGTGGGCGGTGCGCTGCCCGCGGTCAGCCAGCACCTCGCCAAACTGAAGCTCGCCGGGCTCGTCAGCTCCCGCCGTGAGGGCCGCCGGCAGGTCTACTACATCGACGACCCCGACATCGTGACCGTCGTGCGGGTGCTGGTCGGACAGCTCACCGCTCGTTCGCAGCACGCGTCCGCCTCCGTACGGCAGCTGCACGGGGTCGAGGTCTGAGCGCACCGGGGCCCGTTCCTCGGTTCCATGAGATCCCTCACCTGTGAATTCCCACAGGATTCGTGCTGTTCGCGCCACGGGTTTGTTAGATTGCGCAATCACGCAATTCAGGCGGAGCCACCGCTTCCCGCCTGCCCGAGTACCGCCGCGCTTGCCCGGCCGCACACCCGACGGCCCGGCCTGCCGAGCCCGACCGTTCATGGGAGTGGGTAGATGAGCGACCCCTGGGACGGCCCGGGCGGCCAGGCCACGCGCGACCGCAGTGCCCGGATCCCCGGTCCGCGTACGGGCGAGCCCGACGGACCGCGACCGGGCGGCCGGGCTGCCTCCCGCTCACGTGTCGGCGATCGGTCGCGGCGCCGAGCCGGTGCAGGGCGCGGCAAGCGAGTGCTGAAGATCGCCGCGGTATGCCTGTCGCTCCTGGTACTCGGCACGGCAGGTGTCGGCTGGTGGTTCTACCAGCATCTGAACGGCAACATCCAGAGCGTGTCGTTGGACGGCAAGGGTGGTTCGGAGAAGGCGGATGCGTTCGGCCGTACCCCGATCAACATTCTGGTGATGGGGTCGGACGGCCGGACGAGCAAGGCGGACTGCAAGCTGGGTGGTGGGTGTTCGCGGACCGGGGTGCAGTCGGG